>NZ_CDSAWY010000003.1:0-60935 GCF_977109285.1 Rhizobium yanglingense | reverse complement strand
CGGGATCGAGCATGAATGTCACCACCGCAGCAGAGGCCCTCGAAAAGATCTCAGCAAGGGCATGCAGATCCTCGTCCGCGAAGGTTCGGTCTCGAAGGATCTGAAGGCCTTGATGCCGATCATCACCGAGCGTCTATCGCCCTATCTCGCGCTCTGCACCGACGACCGCAATCCGCTCGACATCGCCGAGCAGGGCCATCTCGACTACATGATCCGCACCGCGATCGCGAGTGGTGTCGAGCCGCTTGCGATCTACCGCGCCGCCTCGATCTCCGCCGCCCGCGCCTTCGGATTGATGGATCGCGGGCTCATCGCGCCTGGCTGGCGCGCCGATCTCGCCGTCATCGATAGCCTGGAGCGCTGCAAAGCCGAGATCGTCTTTTCTGCCGGCCGCCGCGTCAGCGATGAACTCTTCGCCACCCGCAAGCCGGTCGCGCCAGTGGGTCTCGACAGCGTGAAGGCGCGACCCGTCAACGCCGCTGATTTCGGCGTCCCGGCCACCGAAGGCGAGACGCCGGTCATCGGCGTCACCCCCGGCAAGATCATCACTGAATTTCGCCGGCACCGCCTTCCGGCAAAGGGAAACCAGACGGGCATGGACCTCGAAAACGACATCATCAAGGTCGCCGTCATCGAACGTCACGGCAAGAACGGCAACCACGCCAACGGCTTCGTCCAGGGCTTTGGCCTAAAGAAAGGAGCGATCGCCTCCACCGTCGGCCATGACAGCCACAACATCTGTGTCGTCGGCGTCAGCGAGGAGGATATGGCGTGCGCGGCCAACCGCCTCGGCGTAATCAAAGGCGGCTTCGTGGTCGTCGAGGACGGCAAGGTGACCGGCGAAATCGCCCTCCCCGTCGCCGGCCTGATGAGCCTCGAGCCTTACGAAAAGGTCCGCGACACTCTCCACCATCTCCGAAAGGCAGCCTACGCGCTCGGCGCCACGCTGGAAGAGCCCTTCCTTCAGCTCGCCTTCCTGCCGCTGCCCGTGATCCCGCACCTGAAGATTTCGGACCGGGGCATGGTCGACGTGGATCGGTTTGTGCTGATCGGGTGAAAGGCATTTTGATAAGCCGTTGAAGTGATCCCTGCGACCGCCTGCGTCAAATCCGGCTACAAAACGCGCTTAGCGCTTCAAGCTGGATCGATTCCCTGCCAGCCAATCCGCCAGAGCCCGGCATATCGACGTGCTCGCCAAGCGTCATTCCCACGGGCAATCTAAACTCCGCCGGCTTGCGGGTCAGGTTGAAGACGAAGAGTAGTTTCTCGCCATTTTTCTCGCGCGTGAATGCCAAGAGATCCTGATTTGTACCGATGAATTCCATATCGCCGTCAAGCAACGCTGGATGCCGCTTCCGGAATTCCAGCATCTGACGATAATGAGTGAATACCCAGTTTTTACGTCCTCTTCCTGCGTATCGACGGAAAGGGCTGCCTGCTCGTCGGGAACAGGCAGCCGGCTTCTCTCTGCCCGAGGTGAAGCCTGCATGCGCCTTTCCGGCCTCCCAGGGCATCGGCGTGCGGCATCCGTCGCGCCCTTTGAAGGCGGGCCAGAAGCGGATGCCGTAAGGATCGCGCAGATCCTCGAAGGCAAGTTCTGCTTCGGCAAGTCCCAGCTCTTCCCCCTGATAAAAGGCAGATCGAGCCGCGCAGCCCCGCCAGCACGGGAATTCCCAGCTTGGCGATCATTGGCCGCTCCTCCTCGGCTTTTGCAAACCGGCTCACATGGCGCTTGACGTCATGGTTGGAGAAGGCCCAGGCGCGCCCAGCCGTCGACAACCGTCTTTTGAAAGGTCTCGACGCAGTTACGGATATGCGCGGCCGTGAAATCCGGTCCGAGCAGATCGAAGGTGTAGCACATGTGCAGCTTGTCGCCGCCGCTCGTATAGGCCGCGACGGTCTTCAGCGAGCGCGCGCCGTCACCGACCTCGCCGACCGTCGCTCGCGCTTCATATTGATTGAGCAGCGTCCGCAATCGCTTCAGGAAATCGAGGTTTTCCGGCTGCGTCTTGTCGTGGAGATGGTTCTGCATGCCGTAGGGATTGCTGTCAGGGCGCATCGAGACCGCCGTCGCTCGTATCCGGCTCATGGGGCGGATTGTCGCGAAGCAGCTTGTTGCGCAGAAGTAATAGTTGACCGTATTCGAGCCGGAAGCCGTCGACGCCGCGGTCGAGCCAGAACTTCACGGTCTCCAGCACCGCATCCTGGACTTCCCTGTTGTGGAAGTTGAGGTCCGGCTGCGAGGTCAGGAAATTGTGCTGGTGATACTGGCGCTGCACGTGATCCCGTTCCCAGCCCGGTCCGCCGAAGATCGAAAGCCAGTTGTTCGGCGCCGTGCCGTCGCGCTTCGGGTCGGCCCAGACATACCAGTCCGCCTTGGGATTCGTGCGGCTCGAGCGGCTTTCGACAAACCACGGATGCTGGTCGGACGTATGCGAGATCACCTGGCTCATGGTGATGGACTTTTAACCCCCGGAGCGAATGGGCGACACCCATCATCTCGTCGAAATCATCAAGCGGTCCCGACGATTCGGATCGACGTCGCAGTAGTCCGAGACGTCGTAGCCCATGTACAGACCATCGGGCGATTTGAAGAAGGGCGAGAGCCAGATCGCATCGACGCCGAGATTGGCGATATGCGGGAGGCGGCGGGTAATGCCCTTGAGGTCGCCGAGACCGTCGCTGTTCGTATCCTGAAACGACCGTGGATAGACCTGAGACACGATGACCGCACCCCGCCACCAGCTTCCGCCGCCTGCATCGCCATTCGCCGGATTCTCCGCGCCATTCCAAGCGCGCACAGACTAAAGCCCGGAAAACAAAAAACAACTGCGCCGATGACCTCTTTTGGTGCGGGACGCGCGTAGCAACAGAAAACGCCGCCTACGGGCTTGTCCACACCTTGAGCAACCCTCTTTCATTGGGGGTTGCAACGCCAAACCGTTGCGATAAGGTGCGCATTGACTTGCACGTAACAGGTCAAAAACCGGGAACAAATGACTAAGAATAGGCAAAAAAGCCTGGAAAGGTGGCCCAAGATCACCCATACAACGAAAAAATTTCTAGCCTCAGCAATGCTTGGCACATTGCTGGCTTTCTCGGCCCACGCGGCCACGCTCAATATCCACAATGGCGGCGATCCGGCATCGCTCGATCCGCAAAAGCTCTCCGGCGACTGGGAGAATCGCATTGCCGGCGACATCTTCGAAGGCGCCCCGCTGGCCGAAGATGCTGAGCTCAATCCCATTCCGGGCCAGGCCCAAAGCTGGACCGTTTCGGACGACGGCAAAGTCTACACCTTCAAGCTGCGCGACGGCATCAAGTGGTCCGACGGCCAGCCGGTAACGGCCGGAGACTTCGTCTTCGCCTTCCAGCGCCTCATGGACCCGAAGAATGCCGCCGACTACGCCTATCTGCAGTTCACCATCAAGAATGCCGAAAAGATCAACAAGGGCGAGATCACCGATTTCAACCAGCTCGGCGTCAAGGCGATCGACGATCAAGACGCTCGAAGATTACGCTCGAATCCCCCAGCGCCGGATCGCATCGGCGCGCTCACTCACTACACCGCATATCCGTTGCCGAAACATGTCGTCGAAGCCAAGGGCGCGGACTGGGTCGAGATCGGCAACATCGTCACCAACGGCCCCTACAAGCCGGTCGAGTGGGTGCCCGGCTCGCACGTTACAACCGTCAAGAATGACCAATATTACGGTGCGTCAAAGATCTGAAGATCGACGGTGCGAAGTTCTTCGTGCTTGAAGACCAGGAAGCCGCGCTGAAGCGCTATCGTGCCGGCGAGTTCGACATCCTTACGGACTTCCCGACCGATCAGTACGAATGGATGAAGAAGAACCTGCCTGGTCAGGCGCACATCGCGCCGTTTTCCGGCCTCTATTACTACGTGATCAACTCGAGCAAGCCGCCGTTCAGCGACAAGCGCGTCCGCCAGGCTCTTTCCATGGCGATCAATCGCGAGGTCATCGGCCTGGCAGATTCGTGAACGGGGGAAGCTGCCCGCTTATGCGTCGGGTGCCGCCGGACGGCGCAACTACCGGCGAGCCGGCCTACGTCTCCTGGAAGGATTTGCCCTACAGCGAGAAGGTCGTCGAAGCGAAGGAGCTGCTTCGCAAGGCGGCTACGGCCCGGACCATCCACTAACGGCACAGCTCAAGTACAACACCAGCGACAACCACAAGCAGCGTCGCCGTCGCCATCGCCGCCATGTGGAAGCAGACGCTCGGCGTCGAACGTCGAACCCTGTCAGATGCCGAGGCCAATGGGGCACCTTCCAGGAGACGCGCTGACAAGAGGCGAGGTCCCGGACATCGGCCGCGTCACGGCTGGCTCGCCGACTACAACGACGCCGGACAACTTCCTGGACCTGCGCGTTACCGCCTGTATCAGGCGAGCAAAGCACCACGGGTTACGACAGCCCTGAAGTACGACGAGCTGATCAAGGAAGGCCGGCCTCGCCGACCGATCTCGGCCAAGCGCGCCGAGCTGCTGGTCAAGAAGGCCGAGCAGCTGGCGCTCCACGATTCCTGCCGACCTAGCCCGATCTACTATCTACGCCACCGAAGCACGCCGTCTCGCCGGCCGATCGAGGGCTGCGACGACAACGTGCAGGACTATCCACCTGTACGCGCTGGCTCTCCGATCGAAGCGGTAACAGCGGTTCCGTGACGATGCCCGCTCCCGCGGCTCGCGCCGGTAGGGCCGGCGTCCACGATCACCCCCACGACATGTCCGACGTTCGGGCGGGGGCAGGGATATGAAACGATGCTCGACCTACGCCGTGCGCCGCGTCCTCGGCGCCATACCGACCGTCCTGGTGATCAGCGGGCTCGCGTTCTTCGTGATCCGCGCCTGGCCCCCGGCGGCCCCTTCGCCGCCGACCGGCCGCTGCCGGCCGAGTCATCAAGCGGAACCTGGCGAAGGCCCACTACAACCTGGACGAGCCGCTGCTCCATGCAGTATACGGCCGCTACGTCGGCGACCTGTCCTGCAGGGCGATCTTCGGCCCGTCCTTCGCCATGCGAGGACTATTCGCCGTCGGGCAAGCAGATCTATGATCGGCTTCCCCTATACCTCTACGCTCGGCACCGACCGCGATCCTGATCGCCATGCTTCGTCGGCGTCACCGTTCGGCTGCCATCGCGGCGCTCAACCAGAACAAGACGCCCGGCGACTATCCTGGGCGCACTCATTCTGATCGGCGTCGTGCTTCCCAACTTCCTGATCGCCCCGATCCTGCAGCTCGTTTTCGGTATCCGTCTCGGGTGGCTTCCAGTCGGCGGCTGGGGTGACGGCTCCTTCAAATTCCTTGTCATGCCGATCGTCGTTCTGGCACTGCCGCATGCCGGCCGCATATCGCGCATCACCCGCGGCTCGATGATCGAGGTCATGAACCAGAACTTCATCCGGACCGCCAAGGCAAAAGGCATCGGTCCGCGCCTGACGGTCATGCGCCACGCGCTGAAACCCGCCATGATGCCCGTCGTCTCCTATCTCGGACCGGCGGCAAGCTATCTTCTCACCGGCTCGCTGGTTGTCGAGAGCGTCTTCGGACTGCCCGGCATCGGCCGCTATTTCATCACTGCAGCGCTGAACCGCGACTACGGCATGGTTCTCGGAACGGTCATCTTCTACATGGTCCTGATCGTCTTCCTCAACCTTCTCGTCGACATCGCCTATGCGTGGCTCGATCCGAAAGTGAGAAACCGATGATCCTCAACCCCGCGAAACGCGAGCTGCTCGCTGCCGAGTTGCTGCAGGCCGAAGGCCTAGCCCCCGAAGGCCGTTCGCTCACCAAGGATGCGCTTCGGCGCCTGTCACGCAACAAGGCCGCGGTGATCTCCATCGCGGTGCTGGCGCTGCTCGTCCTCCTCGCCTTCCTCGGCCCTTACTTCATTCCCTTCAACTATGAAGATCCGGACTGGGCCGCCTTCCGCACGCCCCCGGACTTTGCAAGCGGGCATTACTTCGGCACCGATCCGAACGGCCGCGATCTTCTGGCCCGCGTGCTCCACGGCACCCGTGTCTCGCTTGCCGTCGCGCTGACGGCAACCGTCGTCTCCGTCGTCATCGGCGTGCTCTATGGCGCCGTCTCCGGGTATATCGGCGGCAGGCTGGATTCGGTCATGATGCGTTTCGTCGATATCATGTATGCCCTCCCCTACATCCTGTTCGTCATCCTGCTGATGGTGATCTTCGGCCGTAACGTCTATCTGCTCTTCGCCGCGATCGGCGCGCTGGAGTGGCTGACCATGGCCCGCATCGTCCGCGGCCAGACGCTATCGATCAAGCAGCGCGAATTCATCGAGGCTGCACGCGCCTCGGGGCAGAGGCCTTTCAAGATCATCCTCAAGCACGTCATTCCGAACCTGATCGGCCCGGTGGTCATCTTTGCGGCACTCACCGTTCCCGAAATCATCGCCACGGAGAGTTTCCTTTCCTATCTCGGCTTCGGCGTTCAGGAGCCGCTAACCTCGCTCGGCGCGCTGATTGCCGAAGGCACCGATGCAATGGAGAGCATGCCCTGGTTGCTGGTCTTCCCGGCAGGCTTCCTCGTTGCCCTGCTGCTCAGCCTGCTCTTCATCGGCGACGGCCTGCGCGACGCGTTCGACCCGAAGGATCAGCTAACGATGACCGACAACCTTCTCGAACTCAAAGACTACTCGATCACCTTCGAAACGCCGGACGGCCAGGTGAAGGCCGTCTCCCACATGAACCTCACGATCAAGCGCGGGCGAGCGCATCGCGATCGTCGGCGAGTCCGGCTCCGGCAAAAGCCAGACCTTTCTTGGCATCATGGGATTGCTCGCCAAGAACGGTAAGACCAGCGGCCAGGCGCTGCTCGAAGGCAGGGATGTGCTGTCGCTGAAGCCACGTGAACTCGATCAGGTGCGCGGCAAGGACATGGCGATGGTCTTCCAGGATCCCATGACCGCCTTAGAATCGCGACTCTTCGAGTCTCCCGCCAACTGACGGAACAGCTTGAGGTTCATCGCGGTTTCACGGCGCGCGCTGCCTGCCGAAGCGCTCGATATGCTGAAGCGGGTCGGCATCCCCGACCCCACGCGCCGCTTCAACCTCTATCCGCACGAGCTCTCGGGCGGCATGCGCCAGCGTATCGTGATTGCCATGGCACTGCTCACCAAGCCGAAGCTGCTGATTGCCGACGAGCCCACCACCGCGCTCGATGTCACCATCCAGGCGCAGATCCTCGATCTCTTCAACGATCTGACGGCCGAGATGAATACGGCGCTCGCGATGATCACCCACGATCTTGGCGTCGTTGCCGGCCTCGCCGATCGCGTCGCGGTCATGTATGCCGGCCGCATCGTCGAGGAAGCGCCGGTCGATGAGCTCTTTGAAAATCCGGCACATCCCTATACGGCGGCGCTGCACGCAGCGATCCCGCGCCCGGACCAGGACGTCGACCAGCTCGTCGTCATTCCCGGGCGGCCGCCGAACCTGCAGCACCTGCCGAAAGGCTGCAACTTCTCGCCGCGCTGTCCCAAGGTAGAAGACGATTGCATCGATCGTCCGCCGCCGCTCGAAACGCTTTCACCACGCCATTGCGCAGCCTGCTTCCACCCCTTCCCGCGTATCGAGGAGCTTCTCAATCATGGCTGAACGATCGCTATTGAGGGTCGAGAACCTGACGACCCAGTTCGAACTGCCCTCCAAAGGCTTCTTCAAGCCGCCGGTGATGCTGACGGCCGTCAACAATGTCAGCTTCGACTTGAAGGAGGGCCGCACGCTCGGCATCGTCGGCGAATCCGGCTGCGGAAAGTCAACGCTCGGCCGCTCCATCCTGCGGCTGCTACGCTCGACAGGAGGGCCGCATCCTCTGGCAGGGCCGCAACCTGCTAAACCTGTCGGACGAAGAGATGCGCAGCCGCGCGCCGCGACATGCAGATCATCTTCCAGGATCCGATCGCATCGCTCGACCCGCGCATGACGGTCGGCGACATCATCGCCGAGCCGCTGACCGTCTTCGAGCCGAAACTTTCCAAAGCGCAGCGCCTCGAACGTGTGCGCGAGATCATGAGTGCTGTCGGCCTCGTGCCGGAAATGATCAACCGCTACCCGCATGAGTTTTCCGGCGGTCAGGCACAGCGCATCGGCATTGCCCGCGCGGTCGTGACGAGGCCGAAGCTCATCATCTGCGACGAGCCGGTATCGGCCCTCGACGTTTCGATCCAAGGGCAGGTCATCACGCTCCTGCGCAAGCTCCGGAAAGAGTTCGGCCTGACGCTGATCTTCATCAGCCACGACCTTTCCGTCGTGCGGCTGATCTCGGACGACGTGCTGGTGCTCTATCTCGGCAAGGTGGTGGAAGCCGGCGATTGCCAGACGGTCTTCGAACATCCTGCGCATCCTTATACGCAGGCACTGTTTTCGGCCGCACCCATCCCCGATCCGAAACTTGCCCGCCAGCGCACACGCATCCGCCTTCAGGGCGATCCGCCCTCGCCGCTGAACCCGCCGAAGGGCTGCGTCTTCTCGCCCCGCTGCTGGAAGGCGACGGATATCTGCCGGACGGAAATGCCGCCGACCGAGCATGTGCGCCCGGGTCAAACGGCAGCCTGTTACCATATGGACCGGTAAATCGCGTCCGCTCTGGGTCAGCTCGCGCGCAACACGCGCGTTGCCCAGCGCCTGCCCCGGAGCGGAACAATCGCGCTCCGGGGCAGTTCCCCCCTTTAGACAAGCATGCGGGTCAAAGCAGGGTTCCGAAGGAGGAGAAATTGCTCAAGCTGATATCCAATGCCGGCCTTGTGCTGGCGCTCACACTCGCAGGCGCTGTCGCGCCCGCGTCCTTTGCTCAGGCTCAGGACGTCCAGTTCCGTATCGGCCCGGACGGCGTGCGTATCTACGATCGCGATCGCGATGATCGTTATCGCGACGACTACCGCCGGGGCTGCAGCCCGCGCGAGGCACAAATCGCCGCTCGCGATTCCGGCCTCCGCCGGCCTGAGGTGGTCCGTGTGACGAGACGCAGCGTCACGGTGCAAGGCTGGACCCGTTATGGCCCGGACCGCATCGTCTTCGCCAACCGCCGCGGCTGCCCGGAGATCGGATAGGCAAACAAACGATCTGCGACATGAGCCCGCCGTCACGCCGGCGGGCTTCTTCACCTCTATTTCTGGGTCGGCACGCCCCGTTTCCAGCTCGGCAGCTATACGATCCACGAAGCAATCCGCCGTTGGTCTTCAAACCTGTTTCGTAAACAGAGCGGGGCTGGCTTTTCCGCGGGCTGGCGTCCAAACTGGTAATGCCTGCGCTTGCCTCCAAACGCCTCTGCGCGTAATCAGCAGACGCGGAGAATTTTCGGGAGGCAGTTTTGAACGGACGGTTCTTATCGATCGGTGAGTGCATGGTGGAGCTTTCGCAGGCAGGCGGCGGCCTGCTGAGAAAGGGTTTCGCCGGCGATACGTTGAACACCGCCTGGTACGCTCGCGCCTGCATGCAGCCCGCCTGGAGCGTCGATTATTTCACCGCGCTTGGCGATGACGCGATGTCGGACGAGATGATCGCCTTCTTCGAAGAAGCAGGCATCGGCACGAAGCTCATCAGGCGCATCAAGGGCAAAGCGCCCGGCCTTTACATGATCAACCTCAGGAACGGCGAACGTTCCTTCAGTTACTGGCGCGACAACTCCGCCGCCAGGCAGCTTGCCGCCGATCCTGACCGCTTGCGCGAAGCGATCGAAGGCTCGGACGTCGTCTATTTTTCGGGCATCACGCTCGCCATTCTGCCGCGCGAAGACGCCGACACGCTGCTTGCCGAAACCCGCCGCGCCAAGGCCGCGGGTAAATTCGTCGTCTTCGATCCGAACATCCGCCCGCGCCTGTGGGCGAGCTATGACGTCATGCACACGACGATCAGCGAAGGCGCCCGCTCCTCTTCCCTCGTCATGCCGAGCTTCGACGACGAGGCCCTGCATTTCGGCGACGACTCCATCGAAGCCACCATCCATCGCTACCGTGCCCTCGGCGCACCGAACGTGCTGATCAAGAACGGCGCCGACGGCGCGACGCTGAACTTCGCCGGCCAGCAGAACTTCGTGCCGGCCGAAACGGTCAACGAGGTCGTCGATACCACCAGCGCCGGCGACAGCTTCAACGGCGCGTTCCTCGCGAAATATCTCGAGACGAAGGATGCGGTCGCCAGCGCCTGTTTCGCAGTGAAGGTTGCCGCGCGTGTCGTCAGCGAGCACGGTGCACTCGTGGCAAAGGATAAGCTCGGGCTCTGAGCCTCGAAAGGCAGCCTGTAATAAATCCATCACAGAGAAGCCCCAAAATATGCGCGCGGGAATCACGTTCCTTACGCCCGCTTGGGGTTGTGCCGCTGCCGTCCGATACGGCGTGGCGTGGATGGAAAACGGGACATGCTGCAACATCCGTCGAATAACGATCGCGGCGAGAGCTGGGCCAATACCGCGCCTGGAAGCTTGCCGGAGAGGCTGGTGATCGTCACCGACGCCTGGCATCCGCAGGTCAACGGCGTTGTCCGCTCGATCGAGAATACCAACCGCGAACTCGCGAAACTGGGGGTCGAAGTGTCCATGGTGACGCCCGAGCGCTTCAGTAGCTTCCCCTGCCCGACCTATCCGGAAATTCGCCTTTCGATCGCCAATTACCGCCGGGTCGCCCGCGAAATCGAAAAGCACAAGCCGTCCTATGTGCATATCGCCACCGAAGGTCCGCTCGGGCTGACGGCGCGGCGCTGGTGCCTGAGGAACCGCATGCCGTTTTCCACCAGCTACCACACGCGCTTCCCGGAATATGTCTCGGCCCGTCTGCCCATACCGAAGCGCTGGCTCTACGCCTTCGTGAAGTGGTTCCACAATTCCGGCGCCGGCTGCATGGTGGCAACGCCGAGCCTTGCCCGCGAGCTGTCGGAAAAAGGCATCCGCAACCTGATGCCCTGGAGCCGCGGCATCGACGCCGCGCAGTTCCGCCCGATGGAACTGGAAGAAAAGCCTTTCGGCCTGCAGCGCCCCATCTACATGACGGTTGGACGGGTAGCGTTGGAAAAGAACCTGCCCGCCTTCCTCGATCTCGACCTGCCCGGCTCCAAAGTCGTGGTCGGCGACGGCCCTGCCCGCGCCGAGCTGGAAAAGCGCTATCCGGACGTGCTCTTCACCGGCCCGAAATTCGGCGAGGAGCTTGCCAGGATCTATGCACAGGCCGATGTCTTCGTCTTCCCGTCGCTGACCGATACCTTCGGCAACACGATCCTGGAAGCGCTCGCCTGCGGCGTTCCCGTTGCCGCTTTTCCCGTCACCGGCCCGCTCGACATCATCGGCGAGGATGGCGAGGTCGGCGCACTGGACGCAGACCTGCAGGCGGCCTGCCTCGGCGCATTGTCCGCCTCACGCGAGAAGGCACGGGATCTTGCCCTGCAATATTCCTGGGAAGCGGCAACGCAGCAGTTCATCAACAATATCCGCGCCGCCAACGGCGTCATTACGCCGAAATGGAAGAAGGCCTGGCAATATGCCAAGACCTTGCCCAAAAGCAGAAAGGCCGGCGATGCCGCCGGCCCGATGAAATCCGGAACCTGATTTTTTACTTGTGCAGGGCGCTGCGCAGCGTGTCGTTGGCAAGCGTGATGGCGCTGCGGACGGCCGGGGTTTCGCTGATGGCGTTCAAGAGCACGAAGTCGTGGATCGTGCCGTTGTAGCGGACCGAGGTGACCTTCACACCGGCCTGCGACAGCTTGCGGCCATAGGCCTCGCCTTCGTCGCGCAGCACGTCGTTCTCATCGGTGACGACGAGTGCCGGCGGCAGGCCGTTCAGCTGTTCCAGCGAAGCGTTGAGCGGCGTTGCCGTCGGCTCCTTGCGCTTGGCTTCGTCCGGCAGATAAGCGTTCCAGAACCACTTCATCGCTTCCTTCGTGAGCCACGGGCCGTTGGCGAATTGATTGTATGAGCGGGTCTCAAAGTTGGCGTCGGTGACCGGGTAGAACAGTACCTGTTGCTTGATGGCCGGGCCGCCGCGCGCCTTGGCAAGCAGGGTGACGGCCGCTGTCATGTTGCCGCCGACGCTGTCACCGGCAACCGCGAGGCGGCTCGCATCGACCTTGAACTCCTTGGCGTGCTCGACGACATACTTCGTTGCGGCATAGGCCTGCTCGATGGCGATCGGATATCGCGCCTCGGGTGAACGCTCGTAGTCGACGAAAACGACTGCAGCATTGGCGCCATTGGCAATCTCACGGACGAGGCGGTCGTGCGTATCGGCATCGCCCAGCACCCAGCCGCCGCCGTGGAAATACACGACGACCGGCAGCGCGCCCTTGGTATTTTCAGGGCGGACGATCCGGAGCTTGATGCTGCCCGTCGGGCCGGCCTTGATCGTCTTGTTTTCTTCATGGACTGCGGGCTTCTTCACCTCACCCTTCTGCGCGCCGGCGAGAATATTGCGGGCCTCAGCCGGAGAGAAGGTATAGATCGGCTTGCTGCCGGCAAGTGCATCGATGAATTTCTGCGTGGCCGGTTCCAGCACGGGATCGGCAGCAGCGCCAAGGGCGGAGGCGGCCAGGATCGTTGCTGCGGAAAGTGCGGTCTTGATGGTCGACATTGTCTTGTCCTCTCAGTTTGCTGTTCGATGCGAACGGTTTTATATCGCGCACGATTGTTTATTGCGCAATTCAAAAAGACACATAGCTGCCATGCGCTAAAATCGCTTGCTATTATTTATCGCGCGATTTAAATTGATGTGTTTCCGGAGAAATGCCATGCAGGCGCAACCTAAACTCGACAATTTCATCTGCTTCGCCATGTATACGGCAAGCCACGCGATGAACCGCGTCTACAAGCCGTTGCTCGACGCGCTCGGCCTCACCTATCCGCAATATCTGGTGATGGTCTCGCTCTGGCAGGAAGACGGCCAGACCGTCGGCGGCCTTGGCGAAAAGCTCTTTCTGGAATCGAGCACGCTTACCCCTTTGCTGAAGCGCCTAGAAGCCGCCGGCTATATCCGCCGCGAGCGCAGTAAGGAAGACGAACGCGTCGTCGTCATCCGCCTGAGCGGCGAAGGCATCGGACTGCAAGAAAAGGCCGCCGCGATACCCGACTGCATCGCCGGCGCTACCGGCCGGGACGCCGCTGGCCTCGCGCGCCTGCAGGCCGAGATCGTGGCGCTACGCGAGGCGTTGAACAGGAGTGTGGCGGCCTGAGAAGGGCGAATGTTGGCTTGAGTGACAGCCATCGACTTCGCCTTCCGGCTTAAACGGCATACCAAAACCGTCGACGGTTCTCTCAGGACCGGACATCAGCGACCATGCGCAACGCCATAGCAGCGGCAGAGGGTGCAATCGCAAATCGCGTGGCACCGGCATTTGTGCTCGAAACTCCGAGAGCGCAGCGCCCAATGACAGGAGCCATGTGTTACCTGAGGTGCCCTGTGTGTCGGTAGTGCCATGGTTAAACTTTCGCCTTTCTTCGTCCCAGCATGTTTTGCAGAGCAAAAGACGATGACTTTGCCGGTCGGTGGATCATCATCGCCTGCCCAGCAAATCAGGCCTGCCCGAAAACGCTGCCTATGACGCAAAAAGCCGCCTCGATGAGCATCGTGATTGGACTTCCGGGCCCGCTGGAGTCAATCTTATTTCAGGGCAAAAGTGTAAGGGGGCGGAGCAGCCATCGTCTGAATCGGAGGCTAAAATGAAACATCAAGCACTTGACCAACTGCGGACCGTCGCAAACGTCAACCTGGATCAGCCGCGCCGGCCGATGTCGCGCAGCGAGCGCCTGCAGCGCTGGGCAGAGATCCTCGAGCAGTTCCCGAACCGGCATCTCTCGACACTGCACCAGACAGAATATCAGCCGGAAGCAGGGCGCGACATCATGCGCGCCGACAATTCGCCGATCTCCGTCGCGTTCAAGGATCCTGTGCTGCGTGCAGCCGGGATGGAAAACGACACCTATGGCGAAGCAAAGCGGTTTTTCGAGTTGACCGACAGGGAGTTGCATAAGGTCATCTGCTACTGCCACTTCGGCGCTACGGTAAACGCTGCAACCGCTGCCCGGCAAATCCGCTCTTTCTACGCTGAAGGAAAGCGCGGCATGCTCCATCGGCTGCGCGCGGCGTTCCTCGACTAGGAGCGCCAAGGTTTCGCAGGGTCATTGCTGGAGCGGCCCGGTCGGCAGCTCCAGCTTTTCCGCGCGCCGTGCGGCGGCGCATTTCCCGAACAGGAGTGAAAGGCGATTATCGCTTCTTCTTCGACTCGTACGGATTGTCGGGCGAGCGGTAATGGATGCGGATCGGCACGCTCGGCATGTCAAAATCCTCGCGCAAACCATTGATGAGATAGCGCGTATAGGATTCCGGCAGCGCGTCGGAACGCGTGCACGAAATCATGAAGGCCGGCGGGCGGGCCTTTACCTGCGTCATGTATTTCAGCTTGATGCGGCGGCCGGAAACGGCGGGCGGCGGGTGCTGCACCTGCTGCTGCTCCAGCCAACGGTTGAGCCGCGCCGTCGAAATGCGCTTGTTCCACACCTTGTCGGTATCGATGATCGACTGCATGAGCTTGTCGAGCCCGCGGCCGGTCTGGCCGGAAATCGGAACGGCGCGGATGCCGCGCGCCTGCGGCAGCAGGCGATCGGTCTTTTCGCGCAGGTCGGCGAGGACGGCTTGCGGATCCTCGATCATGTCCCACTTGTTGAAGGCGAGAACGGCCGCACGACCTTCGCGCAGTACCAGGTCGACGATGTGCAGATCCTGTTTCTCGAAGGGGATCGTCGCGTCGAAGACGACGACGACGAGTTCGGCAAAACGGATCGCGCGCAGCGCATCGGCAACCGAAAGCTTCTCCAGCTTTTCGATCACCCTCGCCTTGCGGCGCATGCCGGCGGTGTCGAACATCTTGATCGTGCGGCCGCGCCAATCCCACTCGACGGAGATGGAATCGCGCGTGATGCCAGCTTCCGGCCCGGTCAGCAGCCGGTCTTCGCCGAGGAAGCGATTGATGAGCGTCGACTTGCCGGCATTCGGCCGCCCGACGATTGCAACGCGTAGCGGCTTGGTATCGTCGTAGGCGGGCTCTTCGTCCTCTTCCCCCTCCACTTCGGACCGCGCAACGTCCACGTCGGTAACGGCGACGTCTTCCTTAGGCGGATAGGCGCGCTCCTTGCCGAGCGCGGCGACGATCGCGTCGCGCAGGTCGAGCATGCCCTGCCCGTGTTCGGCCGAGATCGGCGTCGGTTCGCCGAGACCGAGCGTGTAGGCGTCGTAGAAACCGCTGTCGGAGCCCTTCGCTTCGGCCTTGTTGGCAACAAGCACCACCGGCTTGCCGCGGCGGCGCAGCATTTCGGCCAGGGCGGTATCGACCGGCGTCAGACCGGTCTTGGCATCGACGACGAACAGCGATAGATCGGCCTCGTCGATTGCCGCTTCCGTCTGGGCGCGCATGCGGCCGAGCAGGCTTTCGGCATCAGCCTCTTCGAGCCCGGCGGTATCGACGATCGTGAACTTAAGGTCGATCAGCCGCGCATCGCCCGGCCGGCGGTCGCGGGTAACGCCCGGCGTATCGTCGACGAGCGCCAGTTTCTTCCCAACCAGGCGGTTGAAAAGCGTCGACTTGCCGACATTCGGGCGACCGACGATCGCGACCGTAAAGCTCATTAGAGATCCTTAGATTCAGCCCTGCGCGGCGGGCGCCTTGCCGGATGCGGTGATATTATCAAGCATGATCTGGGCGCGGTTTGCAATGTTGCGCGGGCTTGCGGCATCGTCGGCGATCGCCTGATACCACTGGCGGGCCTGCGCCATGTTGCCGGCCTTGTATGCGGCAAGGCCCAGCGCTTCGCGGGCCGAGTGACGGAAGGCGTTCGCCGGAATGGCCATTTCCTCGACGGCGGCGGAAACCTGCTCGTAAGTGCCGCTTTCGATCAGCAGCCAGCCGGCGCGCATCCTGGCGGCATCGCGGACGGCTTCCGGAACGGACTGGTCCTTGCCGATCGCTTCGAAGGCGGCGATGGCCGCGGCATTGTCGCCCTTCTGCGCCTGAACCGAGGCTGCACGCATGCGGGCGAGAACCGGATAGGCGCCGTGGCCTTCCTTTTCGAGCGTGGCGAGCGCGGCAAGCGCCTCGTTGCTCTTGTTTTCGTCGGCAAGCTTCATCGCCGCCAGGAACTGGTCGCCGGTGCCGGACGAGCGGTTGTCGTCCCAGTAGTCAAAGGCAACTTTGCCAGCCGTACCGACCACGATCAGAACGGCGATGGCGATGACATAGCGGCCGAAACGGCGCCAGGCGCCCTTCATCTGGTCGGAACGAAGTTCCTCGTTGACTTCACGGATGAAGCTGTCGTCGTTGAATGCCATTCTCGTCTCCGGCACGGATAAGCCCATTGCATGCGTTGCCGCATATCGTGGGGCCTTCTACTCCATTTTGCGGCACTTGTAAGGGGGATCGCAAAGATTCGTCACACGGCAAGCGGCGAAACGCCGATCAGCCATTCGTGCACTCTCCAGATCAGCAGCCCCCAGGCAACAACGCCGATGACGGCGGCATAAAGATCATACTTGGCTGAAACGAAGGGCCGCAGCGTCAACTCGCCCGCCCGCTCGCGCCGCTTCAGGGAGATGCGGAGAATGACCCCCCAGGCGAGGAAGGCGGCAAACAGCAGAACGGACGAGGTCTCGCCATTGGCAAGCAGATGCGAAAGCGCCCAGATCTTCACCGAGAGCACCATCGGATGCTTGGTCCGAACCGCGATGTGCCCCGCCGGCAGCAGCGAGGCGGCAAGACAGATCGAGCGCAATCAGCATCAGCGTCACGGCGATATGCGCCATCCACACCGGCGGCATGTACAGCATGCCGGTCACCTGCCGCGCCTGGCCAAAACCGTAGATGAGCAGGATCAGCGAAAGAAGGCTTGCGATCGAATAGGCGATCTTCCAGCCGTTCTCGCCGAGGCTTGCGATCATCGATTGGCGGAAACCGGGCGCGACCACCCGCACCAGATGGATACCGAGGAAAAGTATGATGCCGACGATAAGCAAGGCCATGGCGCGCGTCTCCTATCCGTTTCCCGAGGCTTAGCCGCAGCCGCAGGAAAATGCCAGCGGCACCGCAGCTTTGCCGCAATTCTGTAACAGGAAAGCCGCAAACAAATTGTCGCGGTGCCCATGTTTCGTTTCATTTTCCCTGCCTGCCTTGCCTTTTCCTTTGTCACCTCCCTTCCCGCCCAGGCAGCCGACCAGCCGCCGAAGCAGCTGGTGATCGTGTCCTTCGATGGCGCCCATGACAACGCGCTGTGGCAGAAGAGCCGCGAGATGGCAGCAAGGAATGGCGCACACTTCACCTATTTTCTCTCCTGCACGTTCCTGATGAATCAGGCTGCGAAGAAAGCCTACCAAGCCCCTCATCAGAAACGCGGAAAGTCCAATGTCGGCTTTGCCCAAAGCGACGACGAAATCCGCGAGCGGCTCGGCAACATCTGGCATGCGCATCTCGAAGGCCACGATATTTCGAGCCACGCCTGCGGCCATTTCGACGGCCGCAATTGGAGCGAGGCCGATTGGTCCGCCGAATACGCCGACCTTCAAGGCGACGCTGAAGAACGCCTGGAAGAGCGTCGACCTCAAAGAGCCGCAAGGCTGGCGGGATCTGGTCGAGCACGGCATCAAGGGTTTTCGCGCACCTTATCTTTCCGCGACGGCGGGCGGCGACATGATCGCTGCGGAGAAGAAGGCGGGCTTTTCCTATGACGCCAGCCTCGTCACCAAGGGTCCGGCCACGCCCGTCGTCGAAGACGGCATCATCCGCTTCGGCCTGCCGCTGATCCCCGAAGGTCCGAAGGAAAAGCCGGTTATCGGCATGGACTACAACCTCTTCATCCGCCACTCCAAGGGCGAAGAAGACAAGACCGACAGCAAGGTCTTCGAAGAGCGCGCCTACGCGGCTTTCAAAGAAGCATTCGACAAGCAATATGCCGGAGACCGCATTCCCCTCCAGCTCGGGTTCCACTTCGTGGAAATGAACGGCGGCGCCTATTGGCGCGCGCTCGACCGCCTGGTGAGCGCCGTCTGCCGCCGAACGGATGTCGCTTGCGTCAGCTACGCGGAAGCGATCCCGATGATCGAGGCGCGCGGGAAATTGCGGGAACAGGAAACTTCGGGGCTTTGAGCATCGCCTCTTTGCGCCCTTTGAAACTCCTGCCGGGCCGCGCCCTCGTCCGCCCTTCGGGCACCTTCTCCCCGCTGGGGAGAAGAGCAAAGCGGCGCGCCACTCTTATTTGCTGCGCCCAGCATTCATCACCGACACCGCCGCCCTCCATCTTTCGAGTGACGCACGCGTCACCACGAGTACCGGCAGTCGGATGAGGGGGTTGCCGCAAACGGCACGCTCCAGCTTAGCGCAACCCAGGTCTTAGCCGTCCGGTTGGACGACGCCCTCACGCTCCAGATAGCGCTGCATCGATCTCCGGCAACGGCTCGTCGTCGATCGCTGCCTCGAAGGCCTTGAGACGCTTGTGGATCGACAGAAGCTCGATGATCGTCGTCCAGGAATTGACGAGATACTGGAAGGAGTTGCTGACCTGGCCGAAGGCCGTCAGGATCTGCTGATAGATACCATAGGTGATCTTTCCCGCCACGATCGTCGGCACCAGCATGAAGGTCACGAACAGCGCGTCGGCCTGCAGATAGAAGTACCGGGCAACGTTGAAATAGAGATAGTGGAAATACATCCGGAAATAGTTGCGGCGGACGTTTGCAAACAGCTCGTTGACCGTCGGCGGCTGGGCCCGGTCGGCATAGTCTTCGCCGTAAACCAGTTCCTTGCGGTAAGCAGCTTCCACGCGCTGGTTGCGGAAGTTCAATCCCGGCAGCTTGATACCGGCGACGGCGAGAAGCACCGTTCCGAACGCGGACCAGAAGAGCGCCAGCCAGAACAGCGTATGCCCAATTTCACCGACGATCGGCAGTTCGGAGACGTAACTTGAAAGGGCAAACAGGATCGGCAGGAATACGATGAGCGTCATCACCGAATTGATCAGGTTGATGCCAAGGCCTTCAAGAATGCTCGAGAAACGCATCGTATCTTCCTGAACACGCTGCGCAGCACCCTCGATATGGCGAAGCTTCTCCCACTTGGACATGTAGAAATCATTCATGGCCGTTCGCCAGCGAAACACATAATGACTGGTGAAGAAGTCGGTGATGATTGAAACGAACATGCTGAGAAACGCGATCTGCGCAAAGATCAGCATAAGGCTATAGAAGTCCCAGACGGTGACCGGGGCCGTTTTCGCCAGCGCATTCTGCAACGTATCACCAAACGGACGGCGCCAGTTGTTGATGGCAACGGAAATCTGAACCCCGAAATATGTCGCCATGATAATGAGCGCAGAACCCCATACGGACCAGACCCTCCAAGGATGGTCTTTCGCTCGCAGGTGCCAAAAACCGCAGAAGAGACCAACGCATATCAGGAAGAAAGCATAAAAAAACAGATTGTCGGGCAAGAGGAAAAAGTCGAGTCCGATTGGGGGCTCCTGCCCCTCGGGAAGCGGCCCGAAACCAAGAGAAAGTCCCGTCAATTCTCCGACGCCATACCAGACGGCGATACAGATAAGTGCCCAGATGGCTACTGACGGGAAGAAGAGTTTCGGCTGCGGGAAGAAGGAATGGAACACGAGCAGTCGCTTTCCTGAACTGGAATCTTGGGAGTATCAGCTAACTGATTGTGCCGGAAACTATGGCAGTTCGAAGAAGGCAGCAATGGGTTCGGCCCATTGTTACGCATTTGTAACGGCTTATCCCAATCTCTTGATGACGGGAAGCACGAGGGCGGCGCACAGGACGAGGGCGGCGGCAGCGATAAAGGTCGGCATGGTGAAGCTGCCTGTCTGCTCGGCAATCCAGCCGGCAACGATGGGGCCGATGATCTGGCCAAGACCGAATGCGGCGGTCATTGTCGCGAAGATTCGGCGCGCGCTTTCCGGAGCCAGCTTGCGACCAATCTGCAGCCCGTAGGCGGTGATGGCGAGGAAGGTGGCGCCGAAGAGAGCGCCGCCGATCAGCGGCGCCATCGAATGCGGCAAAAGCACGGTCGCGAGAACCCCGACCGCCTCCATCAGCAGGGCGGCGACATAGACCCAGCCGAGGCCAAGCCGATATACCAGCGGCCGCCACGCAAAAAGCGCAACGGCTGCCGTGAGTCCAGCGATGAACCAGCAGAGGAATTCGACCGTCTGCCCCGCCGCGTCCATGCGCGCGATTGTGACGAGGAAGGTCGCGGTGATCACGTAGCCGAAACCGAAGATGCCATAGGAAAGCGTGAGCAGAGCCACCGGCGGCTTCCAGACGATCGGCGGCTCCATGCCTGCATTGCCTGAGCGTACCGGCGCCGATGGCAGCAAAAGCCAGACGGCGGCGAAACTGATTGCCGAAAAGATCGCACCGCCGATCCAGTCGGCTCGCCAACCGGAGGCGCCGGCAAAGGTGAGACCGATCAGCATCACCATGACCGAAGAGAGCGCAATGCCAGCACCTGGGCCGCCGAAATGCGCTGCCTGAACGTGATCGTTGCCCGCCGCAGCGCCATGGCTCAAGACGATCGACGAGGTGAAGATCATCGCAAATGCGCTTGCCAATCCGGCCAGAAAACGGATGCTCGCGAAAACCGGAACGGAATTCGTCGCGGCCATGGCGGCAAGCAGCAGCGCGTTCGCCAGAAGTGCTGAGAGTGCGACCTTGCGTTCACGGCCGGCGGCCCAGCTGTAAGTAGCAAGCACGGCGCCCGCGAGATAGCCTGCGAAATTGGCCGAAGCGATGAAGCCTGCATCGGCCGCCGAAAGCGGCACGCCGCTCATCATGCCGGGCAGGATCGGCGTATAGGAAAACCGCCCGAAACCCATGGCCGCCGACATCGCAATCATGCCGGCAAGCGCCGTCCGGAAGAGGTTCACTGGTTCGGTATCGCTACGTACCAACATGCTTGGCTTTATCGCGCTGCACAATGGCAGGGACAAACGAGAAAATCTGATCGATCGATCAATTCCACAAATCCTCGGCGCCTCTTGAAATGACATATCTTACGATATATGTTTTACGATATAGTGAACGATACATCGAATGACATTGGAGCGAACCATGAGAGGTTTCAGAGGTAGCGGCATGTTCGGTGAAGCGATGCGGATGGGAATGGGCCGCAAGTTTTCGGCTGGTGATCTTCAACTGGTGCTGCTGGCGCTGCTCGACGAGCGGCCACGTCACGGCTACGAGCTGATCAAAACCCTGGAGGAGCGCTCGGGCGGCTTCTATGTTCCAAGCCCGGGCGTCATCTATCCGGCACTGACCTATCTCGAAGAGACGGAACTGGCGGAAATCCAGATCGAAGGCACCAAGAAGCTCTACAAGATCACCGAACGCGGCAAGCAAAAGGTCGAGGAGAATCGCGCCATGATCCAGCACACGCTGAACAAGCTCGAGCGCATCGGCGAGAAGATGGCTTTCGTCAACCGCATGTTCGATCCGGACCACCACGGCCGCCACCGCGACGCCGAGGACGAGGAGGATTTGATGCGCGACAATGGCGACATTCGCGC
This sequence comes from Rhizobium yanglingense, assembly GCF_977109285.1. Lineage (NCBI taxonomy): Bacteria > Pseudomonadati > Pseudomonadota > Alphaproteobacteria > Hyphomicrobiales > Rhizobiaceae > Rhizobium > Rhizobium yanglingense. The sequence continues at coordinate 39,358 of NZ_CDSAWY010000003.1, read as the reverse complement.
CGCCCGCACATTGCTGCGCGCCGCACTGAGGATGCGTTACCCCTGGTCGAAAGCCGAAGCCGCCCGCATCGCCGGCATCCTGGAACGCGCCGCCACGGAAATTCTGCAGGGTGGCAAGCCGGAGACGAAGGGGTAAGGCAGGCTTCCTCTCCACAGGCGAGAGGACACGAAATCTTGTGCTTGGCCACTGGCCAAGGTTTAGAATTCGTTGGTGAAGGTGACACTACCTCGCGAGAAATCGCCGCTAAACCCCGCCATCCGGCAGCGTCAAAATCAGCGGTCCGTTCCGGGTCGCCACCACCGTGTGCTCGAACTGCACGGTTGGGGCCTGCGGGTCGGCGTAGAGCGTCCAGGCATCGTCGCCGCCTTCGGCCCATGTCGCGCCGAGCGACAGGAAAGGCTCGACGGTAAAAACGAGGCCTTCGGTCATCATCCGCTTTTCGGAAGGATCGGGCCAGGTGGAAAGCTCGGCCGGCTCCTCGTGCAACGAGCGCCCGACACCGTGGCTTGCGAGGTTGGCGACCAGTGTATAGCGGTTCTTTGCCGCAAAGGCGCCGACGGCCTTGCCGATCTTCGCCAGCGGCTCGCCGGCCTTTACCTGGTTGAGGCCGACCCAGAGCGCCCGCTTGCCGTCGCGGCAGAGCCTCTCGATCTTCGGCTTGACCGGCGGCACGGTGAAGGAGGCGCCGGTATCGGCGAAGAAACCGTCCTTTTCGGCCGAGACGTCGATATTGATGAGATCGCCCGGGCGGACCATGCGCGGTCCCGGAATGCCGTGGGCGATTTCCTCGTTGACGCTGATGCAGGTCGCACCTGGAAACTGATAGCAGAACTCCGGCGCCGAACGCGCGCCCGCATCTTCCAGCACCTTGCGGCCGATCTGGTCGAGTTCCAGCGTCGTCATGCCGGGCTCGACTGCTGCTGCCATCACCTGAATGGCATTGGCGCAGATGCGGCCGATCTCCTTGAGCTTTACCAGTTCGTCGTCGTTTTCGATTACCATCGCTTTTCCCGGCCTGCCGCAAGGCGCAGGCCATTGCGGGTTCAGGCCGTGGCTTTCGCCCCTTCGCCCGTGTCAGTCAATGCCTTTCTGACAAGCGGGGCCACTTTCGTCCCGTAGAGCTCGATGCCCCGCATCACCTGATCATGCGGCATGAGGCCGATCGCCATCTGCAGCAGGAAGCGGTCGTTCCTAAAGAGTTTGTGATGTGCGACGATCTTTTCGGCCACGACCTCCGGGTCTCCGACGAAGAGCGCGCCGGAAGGGCCGCGCGACATATCGAAATGCGCCCGGCTCGTCGGTCCCCAGCCCCGCTCGCGGCCGATGCGGTTCATGACCTCCGCTTGCGGTCCGTAGAATTGATCGGCGGCCGCATCCGTCGTGTCGGCGATGAAACCGTGGACGTTGATACTGGTCTTCAGCTTCGCCTGGTCCTGCCCCGCCCGGCGCGCAGCCTCGCGATAGAGATCGAAGAGCGGCGCAAAGCGGCGCGGCTCGCCGCCGATGATCGCAAGCGCCACCGGCAAGCCGAGCGCACCGGCGCGCGCCACCGATTGCGGCGTGCCGCCGACAGCGATCCAAAGTGGCAACGGGTCCTGCAGCGGGCGCGGATAGACACCGCGGCCGTTGACCGGCGCCCGCAGCTCGCCCTGCCATTGGACGGTCTCGCGTTCGCGAAGCGTCATCAGCAGATCAAGCTTCTCTTCAAAAAGCTGGTCGTAGTCTTCGAGGTTGTAGCCGAAGAGCGGAAAGGATTCGATGAACGAGCCGCGCCCTGCCATGATCTCGGCACGACCGTTGGAAATCAGATCAAGCGTCGCAAACTGCTGGAACACGCGAACCGGATCGTCCGAGGAGAGCACGGTCACGGCGCTGGTCAGCCGGATATTCTTCGTCTTGACCGCAGCCGCGGCAAGCGCAACGGCGGGCGCGGAGACGGCATAGTCGGGCCGATGATGTTCGCCGAGCCCGAAGACGTCGAGCCCCACCTGATCGGCAAGCTCGATCTCCTCGATCAGATGCTTGAGCCGATCGGCTCCCTCCGCACCCTTGCTGCGCTCAGGGTTCGGATTGACGTCGGCAAAGGTATAAAGGCCCAATTCCATAATCGGCATCCCGTTGAATGTGCCCATGGAGATAAGAAGACAAGCAGCTAAGGGCAACCGGAAATTCTGGAACGGACCGTTCGATGAAGTTGATGGGGCATTGCCCTGTTCTTGAATGGGAAGCTGCAAGTCCGCTGGCAGGCTGCATAGTTTTTCGGCTTGCGGACGCAAGCTGGCTGGATTCCTGTGCTCGTCACAGGAACAGCCGCAGCACGTCGGCGGCCGAAAAACTCGCATTTCTACTGGAAAATAAACCACTTCGCAGCTTCATCGGAATCACTTTCCGAACAGCTTCACAATGATAATGGCCGGTCCAGGGAGAGCGGCGTTCAGCACCGATCTCCTGCTCCATTGCGGAAAGTCAGATGCGGGCCAGAAGCTCGGCGAGCTGATCGGCAGCCTTGCCCCAGCCTTCGTGGAAGCCCATCTTTTCGTGCTCTTCCTTGTCTTCGGCCCGCCAATGCAGTGCCTTGGCGGTGTACTTGGTCCGGCCGTTACCGAGGTCTTCGAGAAGCACCACGGCGGTCATGAAGGGTTTTTCGGATGGAACCCAGGCGCTGGTATAGGCGTCAGTCAGGACGATCTTCTCGTTTTCGACGACTTCCAGATAGACGCCGTGGTTTGGAAATTCCTGGCCTTCCGGGCTGCGCATGACGACAAGGCTCGAACCGCCCGGGCGAACGTCGCTTTCGACCTTGGACACGGTCCAGGGGCGCGGGACGAACCATTCCTTCATAAGTTCCGGATCGGTCCAGGCCTTGTATATCTTTTCGCGCGGGGCATCGAATTCGCGAACGAGAACGAGTTCGTGTTTTGCATCGGCAATCATTTCAGCATTCCTCCTGTTGAGCGAAACCTGTTTTCCATCAGGTTGTTACAAAGACGTGTCGCCATTTGCCGTTCCGACATCGCCCACGATTATTTCTTGAAGTTTATCTCGCAACCGGGTGTGCCGGCTCGCTCTGCAGCTTGTCGATCTGCAGGCGGATGTGAGCCGCTTCGGCAGCGGAATTTGCAAGCGCGATCGCGCGGTCGAAGGCTTCGCGCGCCTCCCTCGCCCGGCCCATCTGCTTCAGAAGGCCGCCGCGCAGGCCATGATAGTAGAAATAGCCGTCGAGCTTTTCACCGAGCGTTTCGACAAGCCGCAAGGCCGCCTCCGGTCCCTTGAGTTTCGAAATCGCAACCGCCCGGTTGAGCGTGACGACCGGGGACGGCTGAAGGCGCTCGAGCACGCGGTAGAGCAGATCGATCTCTTCCCAGTCCGTGTCTTCGGCTCGCTTCGCCCGAGAATGGATAGCCGCAATTGCCGCCTGCAACTGATAGGGTCCGGGCCGGCGGTGGCGGATCGCCTTGTCGAGCAGATTCAGGGCTTCGTCGATCAAAGCACGATTCCAGCGCGAGCGGTCCTGATCTTCGAGCAGTACCAGTTCGCCATTTGCGTCGAAGCGCGCGTCGCGCCGCGAGATCTGCAGCAGCATCAGCGCCAAGAGTTCCATGATCTCCGGCTCGCCCGGAAAGATGCGAAGCAGGAGACGGCCGAGCCGGGTCGCCTCGTCGCTGAAGGCGGCGGCCTCGCGTTTCGGATCGCCCTGCGAATAGCCCTCGTTGAAGATCAGGTAGATCATCGTCGAGACGATCGACAGACGCTCCGCCCGCTCCTCGGGACCCGGCGTCTCGAACGGCACGCCGGCTTTCGCGACGCGTGCCTTGGCGCGGGTAATGCGCTGCTCCATGGCACTTTCGCCGACGAGAAAGGCGCGCGCGATCTGCTGCACGGAGAGCCCGGAAACGATGCGCAATGCCAGCGCGATCTGCTGGGTGGCCGGCAGGTCCGGATGACAGCAGATGAAGAGCAGCCGCAGGATATCGTCGCGATAGTTGAATTCGTCCAGCCGGTCGGCGATATCGCTTTCGGCATCCTCCTTGTCGGAAATCAGGTCTTCGTCCGGCAGCGCCTGGGTCTTTGCCTGCTTGCGCACGGCGTCGATACCGCTGTTGCGGCCGACGAAGATCAGCCAGGCCGTCGGATCGCGCGGCGGGCCTTTGTCCGGCCAAGTGCGGATCGCCCGCAGACACGCTTCCTGAAACGCTTCTTCCGCAATGTCGAGATTGCGGAAGTAACGCAGCAGCGCGCCCAGCGCCTTCGGCCGGGCAGCAGTCAGCGCAACGTCGATCCAGGCGATATCCGTCATGTCGAGGCTTCTCCGGGCCGGAAAACGTAAAACGGCCGAATTTCATAGGACGTCGAGCCTGGATTGACGGCCGACAGCTCCTTCGAAAAAGCGATCGCCTCGTCCAGGGTCTCAAAATCAACGACGTAAAAACCGAGAAGCGCCTCCTTGGTTTCCGCGAAAGGACCGTCGAGCACGAGCGGTTCTTCCTTGCCCTTGCGCACGGTGGTCGCCGCTGTCGTCGGCATCAGCCGGCCGGTCGGACCGAGTCTTCCGGCCTGAGCGACGGGGGCCTGCACGGCATAAAGCTTCGCCATGACGGCGTCTTCCTCTTCCTTGGACCAGGAGAAAACCGTCTCTTCATTGGCATAGCAAAGGATTGCGTAAAGCATCTCTCACTCCTCTTCCTCAATGACGAAGAAGTAACCCGGCATCCGACAGGGCGCAGCAAAAATTTATCGTTGAGAAGATCGGCAAGCCGTAATGGTGAAAGACCCGCGAGCGCCGGCAGCAGCGTTGCCGCACCGGCCATGTTCAAGACGTGATTAACCGCTTCGCCATCTGATCCAGCGCCCGCTTGAACAAGGCCTTGTCATCGAGCGCACGCGACAGCACAAGAGCCCCCTGTATTCCGAGCACGGCGTTCTCCGCCGTCGCCCTCGCCTCGCTGGCCGGGCGGCCGCTGCGGACAAGGGCACCGGCGAGCGCATCGATCCACCGCTGGAAATAGCCGTTGATGGTGGCCGCAAATCGTTCACGGGTTTCATCCAGCGCGAAGGCGCCGACCAGGCAGATACGGCCGCCGGAGCGGAAATAGGCGTCGGCGTTCTTCCACATTGCCGCGATCGCTTCGGCAGGATCGTCGCGGCGCAGCGGCTCGTAAACGAATTGTTCGAACCAGGTGTCGACATCGGCGAGTACGGCTGCTGCCATCTCTTCCTTTCCACCGGGAAAGAAGTGATAGAGGCTGCCCTTGCCGATGCCAGTCCGCTCGGTGATCCGGCTGAGCGTGGCCCCTTCGAAGCCCAGCTCGCGGAAGATTTCCGCAAGCAGCGGCACGACGTCAGCGCGTTCGTAGAGCGTTCTCAGAGCTGCCACCTTCCTTCAGAGACCAAGGTCGGAGAAGCCGGGATGATCATCCGGCCGCCGGCCGAGCGGCCAGTGGAATTTGCGGTCCGATTCCTTGATCGGCAGATCGTTGATGCAGGCGAAGCGCCGCTGCATCAAGCCCGCTGCATCGAATTCCCAGTTCTCGTTGCCGTAGGAGCGAAACCAGTTGCTGCTGTCGTCATGCCACTCATAGGCGAAGCGCACGGCAATGCGGTTCTCGCCGAAGGTCCAGAGCTCCTTGATCAGGCGATAATCCAGCTCCTTTGCCCATTTGCGCGTCAGGAAAGCAACGATCTCGGCGCGGCCGTTTATGAATTCCGCCCGGTTCCGCCAGCTGCTATCCGGCGTATAGACGAGCGATACCCTTTCCGGATTGCGGCTGTTCCAGCCGTCTTCTGCCATGCGGACTTTCTGCGTTGCGGTTTCCAGTGTGAAAGGCGGGACGAGTGCACTCATGATCAACTCCTGTACTGATTAGAATGTATTGTACCTATCAGTACAGAATTGGCAAGCGGCACTGCTGCGGCATTCCATCCCGTGAAGAGATCGGCGATACGCCCACGCTTTTGACGCATTTCATCTATTTGTTTCCTGCTGCTGTGCACGGTCGAGAGAGAGGGAACCATGCGGCAGGAAAAGACCCGCATCGATTGGCTCGACATCGCCAAGGGAATGTCGATCATCCTCGTGGTCATCTACCACACGCTCCTCTACCACGACTTCCACGAGATTGCGCCGGACCTTTATGCCCGCATCAGCGGCATCATGACGCCGATCCGGATGCCGCTGTTTTTCACCGTCTCCGGCTTTCTTGCGGCATCGGCCGTACAGGCGCCCTGGCGCGACTTCCTGAGCCGGAAGATCTGGCTGCTCATCTATCTCTTCGCCGTCTGGAGCACCGCGCGCTGGCTGTTCTTCCACTATATCCAGACCAATGCCCTGGTACCGGCCGAAGGCAGCGATCCCTACCAGCTGATCGAGATGTGGTGGGCGCCCAATACAGGCATCTGGTTCATCTGGGCTCTGGCGATCTTCATGGTCGCCACGAAGCTTCTTTCTTCCGCCCATCATGCGACGACGATCGCGATCGCCGCCATGGTCTCGATCCTGACTTTCGGCGAGCATCTGCAGATCGATCTCTTTACCCATCGCAATGTGCTGCAGTATTTTGTCTTCTTCCTCTTCGGTTGCTGGTACGGAAGATCCGTGGTCGGCACGATCACGCAGCGCCCGCTTCTGATGGCATTCGGCGGCTTCCTGCTGTTTGCGGCACTCTATCTGTTGCGCTGGCGGCTACAGGCCATCGAGAAAGGCAGTTGGGCGCTGCTCTCTTCGATCGCCGGTCTGGCATGGCTTTGCGGAACCGCCGTACTGATGTCGCGGCTGCAGCCAGTTCGGCACGCTTTCGCCTATTTCGGGCGTAACACGCTTCCAGTCTATGTGACGCACGTCATGATTGTTTCGCTGCTGGTGGCGGCGATCGCAACGCTGGTGAAGGCGCACGCGGCAAGCGGCTATGTGACCGCGCCTCTTGTCGTGATCGTCGCGATCGGCCTGTCGCTCGCCATCAAGGCCGTTGCCGATCGCAGCGGCGCCGGCTGGCTCTACGTTCCCCCCGCAAGGCGCAAGCGGCAAGCAATTGCCGCTTGAAGCGGCGATAGCCTGCGCCAAAACAAACGCTAAAGTTCGCTCAACGTCCGCTTCACAGCATTGCGCCATCCCTTGACCTTGGCGGCCCGCGTCTTTTCATCCATGTCCGGCTCGAAGCGCCGGTCGCGTTTCCACGTGGCGGAGAAGGTCTTGCGGTCGGGCCACACACCCGCCCTGCTCCCGGCAAGCCAGGCAGCACCGAGGGCGGTGGTTTCGAGGATGACCGGGCGATCGACGGGAGCTTCGAGCAAGTCTGCCAGCCGCTGCATCGTCCAGTCGGAGGCGACCATGCCACCGTCGACGCGCAGCACCGTGTCGTCCTTGCCGTTCTTCCAGTCCTTTTGCATGGCTTCAAGCAGGTCGCGGGTCTGGTAGCAGACGGCTTCGAGCGCCGCGCGGGCGAATTCGGCTGGACCGCTGTTGCGGGTGAGGCCGAAGATCGCGCCGCGCGCCTCCGGGTCCCAATGCGGCGCGCCGAGTCCGGTGAAGGCGGGGACGAGATAGACCTCTTGTGTCGGATCGGCCCGTTCCGCAAGCTCGCCGGTCTTCGAAGCGCGATCGATGATCCCGAGGCCGTCGCGCAGCCACTGCACGGCCGCGCCCGCAATGAAGATCGAGCCTTCGAGCGCATAGGTCGTTTCGCCGTTTAGGCGGTAAGCGATCGTGGTAAGCAGCCGGTTCTTGGAGCGCACCAAGTCGGCGCCGGTGTTCAAGAGCGCGAAGCAGCCTGTGCCGTAGGTCGATTTCATCATGCCAGGCTCGAAGCAGGCCTGACCGATGGTCGCGGCCTGCTGATCGCCGGCTACGCCGAGAATGGGGATCGCGGCGCCGAAGATCGAGGCATCGGCAACGCCGAACTCATCCGCACAGTCCTTCACCTGCGGCAGCATGGCGGCCGGCACGCGCAGGATTTCGAGCAGGTCTTCGTCCCAATTGTTCTCGGCGATATTGTACATCAGCGTGCGCGAGGCATTCGTGGCGTCGGTGACGAAGCTCTTGCCGCCGGTCAGACGCCAGATCAGGAAGGTGTCGATGGTGCCAAAGCAAAGCTCGCCCTTGGCGGCACGCGCCCGTGCTCCCTTCACATTTGCCAGCAGCCAGGAAAGCTTGGTGCCGGAGAAATAGGGATCGAGGATCAGCCCGGTCTTCTTCGTGAACGTCTTTTCGAGGCCCTGGCGCTTGAGATTGTCGCAGTAGCTCGCCGTGCGGCGGTCCTGCCAAACGACGGCGTTGTGGATCGGCTTGCCCGTCTCGCGTTCCCAGACGACAACAGTTTCGCGCTGGTTGGTGATGCCAAGTGCCGCGATGTCCTTGGCTTCGATCTTCGCCTCGCGTAGCGCCATTTGGATGGTGGAAACCACCGAATCCCAGATCTCCTCCGGATCGTGTTCGACCCAGCCGGAACGCGGATAGATCTGCGTGAACTCCTTTTGGCCCGCGCCGGCGATCCTCATCTCGCTGTCGAAAACGATCGCCCGCGTCGATGTCGTGCCCTGATCGATCGCCAAAACATATCCGCTCACGCCTGTCCCTCCCATGCGCATTGCTTTGTTGCAGAAATCAATAAGGCACCAAAGCGAACCTGAAAAGAAAATAAAACGAAAAAGAAGCAGCCCCCCGTCCCGCGCTCGGCTGCTCTCTTTCCAGCTTGCAAATCGTCTCTTCGGCGCGATTGCCAGAAGCGCCGCTTTGGGCATAACCTTCGCGATATTGCGTCGCGAAAACAAGCCATATGGAGAACAGCATGAAGAGAACCGTTGTTGTCACCGGATCCACCAGCGGCATCGGGCTTGCGATCGCCACCGCCTTTGCCCGAAAGGGTGACAACGTCGTCATCAACGGCTTCGGAAAGGCGGACGAAATCAAGGCGATAGTGGAGCGGCTTGAATCGCTTTCCGAGGGAAGTGCCCTCTACCACCCAGCGGATATGACGAAACCCGCGGAGATCGCAGACCTGATCGCCACGGCGGCGAAGACTTTCGGCACCGTCGACGTGCTGGTCAACAATGCCGGCATCCAGCATGTCGAGAAGATCGAGGATTTCCCGATCGAGAAATGGGACCAGATCATCGCCATCAACCTGTCGAGCTCGTTTCATACGATGCGCGCCGCCATCCCGCAGATGAAGGCGAAGAAGCATGGCCGCATCATCAATATCGCCTCGGCGCACGGCCTCGTCGCCTCGCCTTTCAAATCCGCCTATGTGGCCGCAAAACATGGTATATTAGGCCTGACGAAGACAGCGGCGCTCGAACTTGCCGAATTCGGCGTGACGGTAAATGCCATCTGCCCCGGCTATGTGCTGACGCCGCTCGTCGAAAAGCAGATACCGGATACCGCCAAGGCCCGCGGGATGACGGAGGAACAGGTGAAGACCGAGGTCATCCTCAAGGCCCAGCCGACGCGCGAATTCGTCAAGGCCGAGGAGATCGGCGCCATGGCGCTCTACCTCGCCAGCGACGACGCCCGGCAGGTGACCGGAACCCACATCTCGATTGACGGGGGCTGGACCGCGGCATAACCATTTCGAAAACAAGAACAAGGAACAACATGAAAGACAGCATCCGCTTCATCCTCAACGGCGAGGACATCACGCTCAGCGATGTCCACCCCTCCGAGACGCTTCTCGATTTTCTGCGGTTGAGGCGCCGGCTGACCGGCACGAAGGAAGGATGCGCCGAGGGTGATTGCGGCGCCTGCACGGTGCTTGTCGGCCGGTTGCTCGACGGCAAACTCTTCTATGAGACAGTCAATGCCTGTATTCGCTTCTTAGGATCGCTGAACGGCACGCATGTCGTCACCGTCGAGCATCTGGCCGCCAGGAACGGCACGCTGCATCCGGTACAGCAGGCGATGGTGGACTACCACGGTTCGCAATGCGGTTTCTGCACGCCGGGCTTCGTGATGTCGCTCTATGGCCTCTGGCTTTCCAACGAGAAACCCGCACGGCCCGAGATCGAAAAGGCGCTTCAGGGCAATCTCTGTCGCTGCACCGGTTACGAGCCGATCGTCAAGGCGGCCGAAGCCGTCAGCCGTGCACGTCCAAGCACACTCTTTGATCCGCTCGAAAAGACCCGCTCCGAAATCGTCTCCAGGCTCTGGGCGATGCAGACACGCGAAACGATCACCATTGTTTCCGGCGAGGACCGGCTGATCGTTCCCGGCTCGGTCGAGGCGTTGGCGCGCGTTCTGGCCGATGAACCGCAGGCAACCATCATCGCCGGTTCCACCGATGTCGGACTCTGGGTGACGAAGCAGATGCGCGCCTTGAGCCCCGCCATCTTCATCAATCACCTGAACGAACTGCAGGCGATCAAGACCACCGATGGTGGCGTGACGATCGGTGCGGGCGTCACCTATACCAAGGCTTTCGAAATCCTTGCGCCGAAGGTACCGACGCTCGGCAATCTCATCAACCGCATCGGCGGCGAGCAGGTGCGCAACATGGGTACGATCGGCGGCAATATCGCCAACGGCTCGCCGATCGGCGACTGCCCGCCGCCTTTGATCGCGCTTGGCGCCACGCTGAAGCTGCGCTCGGCAACGGGCACGCGCATGCTTCGGCTCGAGGATTATTTTATCGAATACGGCAGCCAGGACCGCAAGCCTGGCGAATTCGTCGAGAGCGTCTTCATGCCCTACCCGGCCGAAGGCAGCCAGTTCGCGGTCTACAAGATCACCAAACGCCGCGACGAGGACATCACTGCCGTGCTCGGCGCCTTCTATCTAACACTCGATGAGGCAGGCGACGTCAACGACATCCGCATCGCCTTCGGCGGCATGGCCGGAACGCCGAAGCGCGCCCGCACCGTCGAATCCGATCTCATCGGCAAGCCGTGGAACGAGGAAACCGTCGAGGGGGCACGCGACGCCTTCGACGCCGATTTCCAGCCGCTGACCGACTGGCGCGCCACCGCCGAATACCGGCAACTGACGGCAAAGAACCTGCTGAGGCGCTTTTACCTGGAAACGGTTGGAACGCCAGTGGAATTGAAGCGGTTCGAGGGGGTGGTGTGATGACGATTATCAACTTCGCCGCAAGCAGGCCCCCTCATCCGGCTGCCGCCACCTTCTCCCCGTCGGGTCCGTCATGCTTGAGCCGAGCATCCACGCCTGAGCGGCTAGAGCGGACACCAAACGCCAGTGCAGGCAACTCGGAGGAGCCATCTTATGGATAAATCCACCTTCGACACCGCCAAGGTCATCATCAGCGGTCCCATGCACAGCGCACTGAAACATGATTCAGCGCATAAGCATGTCACCGGAACTGCCGATTATATCGACGATATTCCGGAACCCGCGGGCCTGCTGCACGGCGCGCTCGGAATGTCCGAGCGCGCCCATGCCGAGATCCTCACCATGGACCTTTCCGAAGTCCGCCGGCACCCCGGCGTCGTTTGGGTCTTCACCGGCAAGGACGTGCCGGGCGTCAACGACGTCAGTTCAAATGGCAGCCATGACGAGCCGCTGCTTGCCGAAACCGAGGTCGAGTTCCACGGCCAGCCGGTCTTTGCGGTGATCGCCGAGACCCGCGATGCAGCACGCAAGGCCGCACAGAAGGCGAAGATCGAGTATCGCGATCTGCCGCACTGGAGCGATATCGACGGCGCGCTCGAAAACGGCAGCCCCGCTCGTCATCGCGCCGATGACGCTGCAGCGCGGCGACGCCAAGGCCGAGATGGACAATGCCCCGCACCGGCTGAAAGGCCAAATACGCATCGGCGGGCAGGAGCATTTTTACCTCGAAGGCCACGTCGCCATGGCGATCCCCGGCGAGGACGACGAGGTGACCGTCTGGTCCTCCACGCAGCACCCGAGCGAAATCCAGCACATCGTCGGCCACGTGCTGAACATTCCGTCGAATGCCGTTACGGTGAATGTGCGCCGCATGGGCGGCGGCTTCGGCGGCAAGGAAACGCAGGGCAACCAGTTTGCAGCGCTTGCCGCCATCGCCGCCAAAAAGCTGAAACGTGCCGTTAAATTCCGCCCCGACCGCGACGAGGACATGAGCGCCACGGGCAAGCGCCACGACTTCCTGGTGGATTACGAGCTCGCCTTCGACAACGAAGGCCGCATCCACGCCGTCGACGCAACCTACGCGGCGCGCTGCGGCTTCTCGTCGGACCTGTCCGGCCCGGTGACGGACCGCGCCCTCTTCCATGCCGATTCCAGCTATTTCTATCCGCATGTGCATCTGACCTCGATGCCGCTGAAGACGCATACCCCCTCGAATACTGCCTTCCGCGGTTTCGGGGGGCCGCAGGGCATGTTGGGAGCCGAGCGCTTCATCGAAGAGATCGCTTATGCAATTGGCAAGGACCCGCTCGAAATCCGCAAACTGAACTTCTACGGTCAGCCCGGTTCCGGCCGCACGACGACTCCCTATCACCAGGAAGTTGAAGACAACATCATCCTACGCATCGTCGAGGAATTGGAGGAGAGCGCCAATTACCAGGCCCGCCGCAATGCCATCATCGGCTTCAACCGCGACAGCCGCTACATCCGCAAGGGCATTGCGCTGACGCCGGTGAAATTCGGCATCTCCTTCACGATGACCGCCTTCAACCAGGCGGGTGCGCTGGTGCATATCTATCAGGACGGCTCGATCCACCTGAACCATGGCGGCACGGAGATGGGCCAGGGCCTTTATACCAAGGTGGCGCAGGTGCTGTCCGACAGCTTCCAGGTCGATATCGACCGCGTGAAGATCACCGCGACGACAACCGGCAAGGTTGCCGAACACGTCTGCGACCGCCGCCTCCTCCGGTTCCGACCTGAATGGCATGGCCGCCTATGACGCTGCGCGGCAGATCAAGGAGCGGCTCGTTGCCTTCGCCGCAGACAAATGGAGCGTCGATCCGGCAGAAATCGTCTTTTTGCCGAACCGGGTGCGCGTCGGCGAGAAGGAAGTCCCCTTCCCCGATTTCATCAAGCAGGCCTATTTCGCCCGCGTGCAGCTCTCGGCAGCGGGCTTCTACAAGACGCCGAAAATCCACTGGGATCGGGCAGCAGGGCGCGGCACACCGTTCTATTATTTCGCCTATGGCGCGGCCTGCAGCGAAGTCTCGATCGACACACTGACCGGCGAATACCTGATCGACCGCACCGACATCCTGCACGACGTCGGCCGCTCGCTGAATCCGGCGATCGACATCGGCCAGGTGGAAGGCGGCTTCGTGCAGGGCATGGGCTGGCTGACGACGGAAGAACTCTGGTGGGACGACAAGGGCCGGCTGCGCACGCATGCGCCCTCGACCTACAAGATCCCGCTTGCCTCCGACCGTCCGAAGATCTTCAACGTCCGTCTCGCCGAATGGTCGGAGAATGCCGAACCCACCATCGGCCGCTCGAAGGCCGTCGGCGAACCGCCGCTCATGCTGGCGATCTCCGTGCTCGAAGCACTCTCGATGGCGGTGGCAAGCGTCGCCGACTACACGGTCTGCCCACGGCTCGACGCCCCGGCAACGCCGGAGCGGGTACTGATGGCGGTGGAGCGGATGAAGCGGGTGTGAGAGTGGCAGGCTTACTGATGCCTCAAGCCAAGGTGAATGAGCGGGGGACCAAGACTTTTCCGGCTAGAGGCGATGGCTCCGTGCAATCAGCAGGCTGCGGTAATTCGCCCATCGTTAGGCGGCAAGCGCGCATCATATCAATCTTCCCGGTTGTGAGGGAGATGTCACCCAGGACGGAGGGGGGTGCTTTCGCGCCATGACGTCCTCTTTCCTCGCCTTCACGTCCGCTCACCCCGCCATCATCCTCATCGACATTGTCGAAACCCAAGGCTCCACGCCGCGCGAAGCCGGCACCTTCATGCTCGTCGCCGAAAATGCCACCTGGGGCACGATCGGCGGGGGGCAGTTGGAGTTCATGGTGATCCGCAACGCACGAGACCTGCTTATAGGCAGCGGCAAGGCGACCATGGATATTCCGCTTGGGCCGGAGATCGGGCAATGCTGCGGCGGGCGTGCCAAGTTGCGGTTCCGGCGGGTGACGGATGATCTGATGACAGAGCTGAAAGCACGGCAGGCCGAAGAAACGTCACGCTTTCCGGAGGTCTATCTTTTCGGCGCAGGCCATGTCGGGCATGCGCTCGCGGCCGCACTTGCGCCGCTGCCGCTCTTCGTGACAGTGGTCGAGACACGTAAGGAAGAGCTTGCGAACCTGCCATCGGAAGCGAAGACGCAGCTTACGCCGATGCCGGAAGCGCTGGTGAAGGAGATGCCCGCGGGCTCCGCCGTCGTCGTCCTGACGCACGACCATGCGCTGGACTTTCTGATCGCCCGCGAGGCGCTGGCGAGAACCGATCTTGCCTATATCGGCATGATCGGCTCGGCCACGAAACGGGCAACCTTTGCAAACTGGCTTTCGCGCGAAGGCGGCGAGCGGAACTGGCTCGACCGCCTCACCCTGCCGATCGGCGGCTCGGTTGTCAGGGACAAGCGGCCCGAAGTGATCGCCGCCATGACCGCTGCCGAAATACTGACGGCACTTTCAGCCTATCGGCAGAGATCGCTCTCGTAACGGGGATCGCGCCCGTCCAGGAAGCCAAGATCGCGCTTTACGCGATCGGGAATGCGGTCGAGATCGAGCCGCGACGGGTGGAAAATCTTGCCATAAGCCCAGCCTGTCACGCCTGAAACAAGTGACAAGAGCGAAAGATTGACGAGATTTGTGTTCTCTTCGATAGCATGGCAATCCATGACGTCACCCTTGTTCAACTGATGCTAAGGCTTGCAGATTGCCGCTAAAAATGCTGCAATTCCAATCGAACAACCGTCTATGTGCATAAAGAGAGCTTATCCATGAAGCTGTCGAAACAGTTTCCACTGAATGCGCTGCGCGTCTTCGAAGCCGTAGCACGGCTCGGCAGCTTCACGAAGGCGGGCGAAGAACTCGGCATGACGCAGACGGCTGTGAGTTATCAGGTGAAACTGCTGGAGGAGAGTATCGGCGAACCGCTGTTCCTGCGTCGCCCGCGCCAGATCAGCCTGACGGATACCGGCGAACGGCTGGCGCCGAGGGTGACGGAAGGTTTTGCCATCCTGAGCGAAGCAGTCGCCTCCGTCAGCGCCGCAGCAGAAGAAATGCTGCTTATCCACTCGACACCGACCTTTGCGGCGCAGTGGCTGGCGAGACATATCGGCTCATTTCACCTGAAATATCCGAGCACTGCCGTAAGATTGAAAACCTCAGACACGCTGATCGATTTTTCACGCAAATCCGCGGACCTTGCACTCCGCAGCGGCAAAGGCAACTGGCCGGGCCTGCGTTCCCATATGCTGATGAAGGTGACGTTTACGCCGATGCTGGCGCCCGCATTGGCCGAGTTCGATCGGCGGCATCCATTCACCGGCCGACCTGCTGAAGCTGCGGCTGATCGATGCCGGAGACCCCTGGTGGCTCCAGTGGTTCACCGAGGCCGGCGTACCAAACCCCGATCTTGCCGGTCGTCCCCGCTCAAGGCTCGGCGCCCAGTCCTTTGAAGCAGGTGCCGCAATTGCCGGCCAGGGCGTTGCGATCCTGACGCCGGAATTTTATTCGGACGATCTCGCCGCTGGCAGGCTCTGCCAGCCCTTCGACCTCGTCTGCTACGACGGCGCCGACTACTGGCTCGCCTATCCGGAAAGCCGAAGGAATGTGCCGAAGATCAGGGCCTTCCGGAACTGGATCATCGGCGAGATGGACGCTCACGCTCTCTGAGCGGCGCTCAATAGCCCATTTCCGGCGCGTAGAAGCAGCGCGGCGTGTCCTCGTTCGGGAACAGGCAGAGGTGATATTCGCCATCGCCGGATTGCATCGCCTTCGTCATCGGCAGCATGAAGACATGCGCCCGCGTCACCAGCCGATGGTCGCCGGGCAACAGCGTCACCCGATATCCTCTGGGCGTCACCTTAACGCTTTTCGAAGGGATCATCTGGCAATCACCAGTATGGTTGTCGCCATTGCAACAGAAGGGTTCGTAAGACCAACCCGCTGGCGCGTCGTGGGCACTTACACTCGACGCGAACGCAATCATCACACCTGCCAGAATGCTGCGCATGGGCATCTTCTCCGTCGATGAATGCGCCGCCTCAATGCGGTTTCCACGCTCATCCTGGCGGCCCATAATGGTTAATTGTAACCGATTCGTGACATTTCAAGGATCACTAAATATTGCAGTGCAACATACCCAAACCAGACGCGCTGCCTTAAACCGTCCGCAACTTTCAATGACCTCACGGTCACATAATCCATGCTGACGGAGACCGAATTGAGGCTTATCGTGCGAAAATGCGTGACGGCAATGCTCTCGGGGCAGCCTCAATCGCGGCCACGTCGAAAGATCGGTGTTATCCATTTGAGACGCTCGGCAGAGCTCGACTTTTTGGAAGCCCTGCTTCGATCAAGCCACCCCTGACGATTAAACTGCCAGGAAATTTCACAGAAACGAATTGCGCGAACGGCAAATCCGCTGCCGTCACAATAATCGAGGGAAACAATTGCCGATACGTGCTCCTCGGCAAGGCAAGCGGTTGGCAGTCTTTCCCCTTCCCTCCCGAAGCAACTTTCTGCAATGTGGCGAGTGGAGGAAGACAGGGGAACTGAATGTATGAATATGCCATAGCGTGGGAATGGCTGGCTTTTGCCGGCACGCTGGTTTCACGTCATCACCGCGATCGCCTGGATCGGCTCGTCTTTCTATTTCATCGCGCTTGATCTCGGGCTGGTGAAGCGCCCGCATCTTCCGCCGGGCGCCTATGGCGAGGAGTGGCAGGTGCATGGCGGCGGCTTCTACCACATCCAGAAGTATCTGGTGGCGCCGGCGCAGATGCCGGAGCATCTGACCTGGTTCAAATACGAAAGCTACTTCACTTGGCTCTCCGGCTTCCTGATGCTCTGCATCGTCTATTATGGCGGAGCCGACCTTTTCCTCATCGACCGCCATGTGCTGGACATCAGCGCGCCTGTCGCGATCCTGATCTCGCTCGCCTCGCTGGCCATCGGCTGGATCGTTTACGACCTGCTCTGCAAGTCGCCGCTCGGCAAAAACACCTGGGGCCTGATGGCGGTGCTCTATGGCGTGATCGTCTTCATGGCCTGGGGCTATACGCAGCTCTTCACCGGCCGCGCCGCCTTCCTGCATCTCGGCGCCTTCACGGCGACGATCATGTCGGCCAACGTCTTTATGATCATCATCCCGAACCAGAAGATCGTCGTCGCCGACCTTATCGCCGGACGCACGCCGGATCCGAAATACGGCGCGGTCGCCAAGCAGCGCTCACTACACAACAACTACCTGACGCTGCCAGTCATCTTCTTCATGCTGTCGAACCACTATCCGCTGGCCTTCGGCACCGCCTTCAACTGGGTGATTGCAGCCCTCGTCTTCCTGATGGGCGTCACCATCCGCCACTGGTTCAACACGACGCACTCACGCAAGGGGCGCCCGACCTGGACCTGGATCGCGACAGTCATCCTCTTCATCCTCATCATGTGGCTTTCAACGGTGCCAAAGGTGCTGACCGGTGCAAGCGAAACTGCTGGCCGTCGCACCGGCTTTCCAGAGAGTTTACGGGTGATCCCCACTTCGCTGCGGTCAAGGAGGTGATCGGCACGCGCTGTTCGATGTGCCATGCCGCCGAGCCAGTCTATGAGGGCCTTGCCCGGCCGCCGAACGCCGTCATCTTCGAAAACGACGCGGAAATCGCCGCCCATGCGCGTGAAATCTATATACAGGCAGGCCGCAGCCATGCCATGCCGCCCGGCAACGTGACGGAGATCACGTCGGACGAGCGGAAACTGCTCGTCGCCTGGTTCGAAAGCGCAGTCGAAGGCAAACAGCAATGATGACGAATACGTCCTGCGCGGGCGCCTGCTCTCGTTCAAGCGCGCGCCCCTCAGCGTCACTGATACGGACAGCTACCGCTACGAGAGCGACGGCGGCCTGCTGATCGAGGCAGGCAAGATCGCGGCGATCGGCGCCTATTCCGACATCAGGAAGAAGGCTCCGGCAGATGCGGTCGAGATCGACCACCGCCCATACCTCATTATGCCGGGCTTCATCGACACGCATCTGCACTTTCCGCAGATGCAGGTGATCGCCTCCTACGCAGCCAACCTGCTCGAATGGCTGAACACCTACACCTTCCCGGAAGAATGCCGCTTCGTCGAAACCGCGCATGCCGAAAAGATCGCGGCGCATTTCTACGATGAACTGGCCCGCCACGGCACAACGACGGCTGCCGCCTATTGCTCCGTCCATAAGACCTCCGCCGACGCCTACTTCTCGGAGGCCATGCGCCGCAACATGTGCATGGTCGGCGGCAAGGTGATGATGGACCGCAATGCCCCGCAGGGCCTGCTCGACACGCCTGAGATGGGCTATGACGAAACGCGGCAGGTGATTGCCGACTGGCACGGCAAGGGCCGAAACCACGTCGCCATCACCCCGCGCTTCGCCATCACTTCGACGCCGCAGCAGATGGCGGCGGCCCAGGCTCTCGCCCAGGAATTTCCGGACCTGCACATCCAGACGCATCTGTCGGAAAACCACGATGAGATCAGGTTCACCTGCGAGCTTTATCCGGACGCGATCGACTACACCGATATCTACGCCCGCTACGGCCTGCTAGGCCCGAAGAGCCTCTTCGGCCACTGCATTCACCTCTCCGAGCGCGAGGCAGATGCCATGAGCGAAGCCGGTTCGGTTGCAGTCCATTGCCCGCACCTCGAACCTCTTCCTCGGCTCCGGCCTCTTCCCGCTGAAGGCACTGGCGCGCCGCGAAAAACCCGTCAGGATCGGCGTTGCCACCGACATCGGCGGCGGCTCCAGCTATTCGATGCTGCGCACCATGGACGAAGCCTACAAGATCCAGCAGCTCCTCGGCGAGCGCCTCAACCCGCTCGAAAGCTATTATTACATGACGCTCGGCAATGCCGAGGCGCTCTCGCTCGCCGATAGCATCGGCACCCTGGATGTAGGCACGGACGCCGATCTCGTCGTCCTGAACGCCACGGCAACGCCTGCCATGGCGTTGAAGATGGACGTGGTGAAGACGCTGCCGGAAGAACTTTTCCTGCTCCAGACGATGGGCGACGACCGGGCGGTCGCGGAGACTTATGTGGCGGGCGAGGCAGCAAAGAGCAACCTCACTCTCTGAAGCAGACAAACTGGACATTCTCGCGACGCTGATCGATGCTTATAAGACGTCACTCCAATCCATTTGCCCGACCCAGTCGCCGCCATTCTATTCCGCATGCATCAACAGGGCGTGAGCCGCAAGGACCTTCAACCGATGCTCTGAGCCTTGGACGCGAGGCGGAAAGTCTCAATCGCAGGCGATCCCTCTCGCTTGGAATGATCCGCCGCCTGCATGAGCTTCTCGAGATTCCGACCGACATTTTGATCCAGCCGATCCGTACCAACAACGCGGCACAGGATATCAATACGACCAGCTTTTCTTCAAAGCCTCCACCACTGCGCGGATGATCGGGACATTCCTGATGTCGGAGTGAACGACAAGCCAGACTTCGCGCGTCAGCGGCTTGGGCTCCCGAACGGCCTTCACGAGGCCATCCAAGCCGGCGAGGAGGAAATTCGGCAGGAGGGCGACACCGCCGCCGGCTCTCGCGGCGGAAAGCTGGAACTCGAGGGTCGTGGCCTTGATGGACAGTTTTCGCCCATTCGCCACCTCGAGCAGGCGAGTTGACTGAGGCGAGCTCGACATGGTTTCGTCATAGGCGATGAAGTTCCAGTCCTCTTCCGGCACAGAAGCCAGATAAGTTGGCGCCGCATAGAAGCCAAAAGCCACGTCGCCAAGCTTGGTGATGGTAAAGTCGCCCTGTTCCGGCTTCGTCATGCGGACCGCGATGTCCGCGCGGCCCGCCGGTCGAGCCAGGCGTATCGCGTCTCGCCGACCACGGTGATGGCGATGTCCGGATGGTTGCGCCGGAGCTCGACGAGCGGCCCGGCAAGCAGCGCGGCCGCAAGCGTCGGCCGTGCGCTCACCTTGACATCGCCGGCAAGCCTGCCGCCGGCAGCAAGGCTCACACGTTCGATCGCCCGCGCCTCCTCGCCCATGCGCTCGGCCATCGCCGCGACCCGTTGCCCCTCAGCCGTCAGCGATATGCGCCGCCCGCGCCGGTCGACGAGCTTCACGCCCATCTGCGCCTCCAGGCCGGCGACGCGGCGGGCGACCGTCGCATGCTCCACGGCGAGCGAGCGGGCAGCGCCGAGCAAAGTGCCAGTCTGCGCTAGGGCCGCGAAATAGCGAAGATTTTCCCAATCGAACATTGATCATTTTTTCCCATTAATTGGCAGACAATAGGGAATTTCCGATCAACAGGCCATCGACCATGATTGCTGCGACAGCAAATCGGAGCACAGTCATGGACAAGATCGTTACACTTCAGGCGCCGGGCGGTATCGAGCAATTGCAGGTCCTGGAGCACACACCGCAGCAGCCTGGCCCCAATGAGATCCGCATACGGCATGAAGCGATCGGCATGAATTTCGTCGACATATACCATCGGAAGGGCATCTATCCCTTGCCAGCCTATCCGGCAGTTCTTGGCGTCGAGGGCGCGGGCATCGTAGAGGCTGTTGGTACCGGCGCCGTCGAGGTGAAACCGGGTGACCGCGTTGCCTATGCCGGCGTGGTCGGCGCCTATGCCGCAACGCGCCTGCTCCCCGCCGCGCGCGCCATCCGACTTCCTGACGAAATTCCATCACGCCTCGCCGCAAGCTCGATGCTGAAGGGCATGACTGCCTACATGCTGCTGACGCAGACCTACAAGGTCGCCCCCGGCACGATCGTCCTCGTGCATGCGGCAGCCGGCGGGCTCGGCGCCATTCTGGTTCAATGGGCAAAGGATCTCGGAGCAACAGTTATCGGGACCGTCAGTTCAGCGCAAAAGGCAGCGCTCGCCCGCAACCACGGCGCCGACCACCTAATCGTCGGGCGCGATGCGGATGTCGTCGGCGAAGTGAAGCGGCTGACTGGCGGCCGCGGCGTTGATGCCGCCTATGACGGCATCGGCGGCAGCATGCTGTCCAAGACCATCCAATGCCTGCGGCCATTCGGCGTCGCCGCAACGATCGGCCAGGCGGGCGGCCCGATACCGCCTGTCGCTGTCGAGGAGCTGCGCCCCGGAAAATCTCTCGCCCATCCGAGCATCATCGCCTATGTCGCCGACCTCGATAACTATACAGGGGCGGCCAAAGCCGTGGTCGAATTCTCCGTTCCGGCATCACCGCAACGATTGCCGGAGAATACGCTTTGCCCGACGCCGCCAAGGCGCAGCAACTCCTCGAAGAAGGACGTGCTGCGGGTAGTCTGCATTCTTGTTCCATAGGCGACGAAAGAGATACCCACCAGCTTTCAAATCATGTTAAGGGCCACGGCACTATCCAGATGCGAAAGTCTCGTCCATGGCCACTCCTCTCACCATCGCTGACCTCAAGCAACTCGCCCAGCGCCGCGTGCCGAAAATGTTCTTCGACTATGCGGATTCCGGTGCCTGGACGGAATCGACCTATCAGGCGAATGAGAGCGATTACGCCAAGATCAAGCTGCGCCAGCGCGTACTCGTCGACATGACGAACCGCACGCTGGAAACGACGATGATCGGCCAGAAAGTCTCGATGCCGGTGGCGCTCGCGCCAACCGGCTTGACGGGCATGCAGCATGCCGACGGCGAGATGCTGGCTGCCCGCGCGGCCGAGGAATTCGGCGTTCCCTTCACGCTCTCGACCATGAGCATCTGCTCGATCGAGGATGTCGCCTCGGTGACGACGCGGCCGTTCTGGTTCCAGCTCTATGTGATGAAGGACAAGGACTTCGTCATGGACCTCATCAATCGCGCCAAGGCGGCCAGGTGCTCGGCGCTGATGCTGACGGCTGACCTGCAGATCCTCGGCCAGCGGCATAAGGACCTGCGCAACGGCCTCTCCGCCCCGCCGAAATTCACGCCGAAGCATATCTGGCAAATGGCGACGCGCCCCTTCTGGTGCCTCGACATGCTGAAGACGAAGCACCGCACCTTCGGCAACATCGTCGGCCACGCCAAGAATGTTTCCGACCTCTCCTCGCTGTCTTCCTGGACGGCCGAGCAGTTCGATCCGCAGCTCTCCTGGGCCGACGTCGCCTGGATTAAGGAAAAGTGGGGCGGCCCGTTGATCATCAAGGGCATTCTCGATGTCGAGGACGCAAAAGCCGCAGCCGAGACGGGAGCCGACGCAATCGTCGTCTCCAACCATGGCGGCCGTCAACTCGACGGCGCCCCTTCCTCGATCAGCATGCTCCCGCAGATCGTCGATGCCGTCGGACATAAGATCGAAATCCATCTCGACGGCGGCATCCGCTCCGGCCAGGACGTGCTGAAGGCCGTGGCGCTCGGCGCCAAGGGCACTTATATCGGCCGTCCCTTCCTCTACGGCCTCGGTGCCATGGGCAAAGAAGGCGTGACACTGGCGCTCGGCATCCTCCGCAAGGAGATGGACATCACCATGGCGCTTTGCGGCAAACGCGACATCAACGACGTCAACTCCTCAATCATCGCGGGGCGGCAGTAGCGCTCGCAAGCTGCGGAACCGTGCCATTTCAAGTCATCGCGCAATGCAACATAAAGACGCATTTACGCAGTCTACTATTTTTTCGAGAAAACCTTGAAAGCACTAAATGCGTGCTTTAGGTTTTGCTGCGCTACACGCTGGCGCCGGACCTGGAAGCACGCCAGGCCATCGACGAGATGTTTGCGATCTCTGTTGCCAACAAAAGCCGCGAGGAGTCCGAGGCGAAGGCCAAAGCCGAAGCCGCGCGTGCACTTGCGATTGCCGCCGAGGAAAAGGTGGGTACCGCCAAGGCCGTAGAGATCGCCGAACGTGAAAAGCAGATCGCTGTGATTGACGCGCGCAAGAACGCAGAAACGGAAGCGACGGCTGTAACGGTCGGCGCCGAAGCCGAGAAACAGGCAGCCGCCGACCAGGCCGAAGCGATCAAGTCGCTGGCGACCGCCGAGGCGGACGCCGCCATCATTAAGGCCAAGGGCATTCTCGAGACGGGCAAAGCAGAGGCTGAAAGCGAAGCGCTTCTGAACGAAGCTCGGAACAAGCTGAGTGCAGCGATCATCGAATTCGAGGTAACCCGCGAGCGCATCCGGATCATCCCTTCTGCGCTCGCCAAAGCGGTCAAACCGATCGAGAAGATTTCCGACATCAAGATCTTCGACACCGGCGGCATACTGGGACGCGGCAATGGGAATGGCAATGGCAATGGCAGCGCCAACGCATCGGCATGGGCGAAGGCCTGCAGCGCAACTGCTATCTTACCAGGCCAACAAACCCATCTTGGACCGGCTCATGAAGGAAGCAGGCTTCGATGGCGACAATGCCGTTTCGTCTCTGCTGGACGATCTGGATGCCGCCAAGGCGAAGCCTGGCGCACCGAAGGCGCTTCACGAAGACGACTAAACAACTATCGAATCCAGCCCGTTGCCAGAGCGGCCGCCCAGGTCGGGGCGGCCGTTTGCTTTTGCAAGTCTCGACATCGCCATGTGATCGTAGGCGACGTTGCGGAAATAGGGTGTCCAGCCGGACGCGGTTTTCTCCAGGATGGCGTAGCTTGCCATCGGATGGCCAGTCTCCACCTTGTGCGGATAGGGTTTGGCATCGTCATAAGCCGGGCCGCCGACGCTGCCGGGATTGACGATGCGGCGGCCGTCGCGAAGCTGGACAAGGCGCGAAATATGGCTGTGGCCGCACAGGATCAGCGGCAAATCGATCCCGTCCGCGAGCGCCTCGATTTCTTTCAACGGCTTCAGAAACACATGGCCTTCCGGAGCGACGGATTCCAGCCAGTAGAGATTGTCATCCCTAGGCGTCGCGTGGCAGAGATAGGCTTCACCTTTGTAGATGAGGTCGCTCGGCAGAGATCGCAGCCAATCGAGATGACGCGGCAGAAGCTGCTGATAGGCAGCTTTGTCGGAAGACATGCATGGATTCCGGCTTCTGCTCGATCAGGTAGCGGTCGTGGTTGCCGCGGACTGTCGGAAGGGCGAGCGAGAGAAGCAGATCGGCGGTCTTTCCCGCTTCCAGGGGGCTACTGAAGCAATCGCCGAGATCGACGATATCCGAAATGCCCTGCGCGCGGATATCGGCAAGCACGGCCTCCAGAGCCAGATGGTTGCCGTGGATATCGGCGATCGCCGCAAACCGCATCGGCTAGCTCCCGCGATAGGTGGAATAGCCGTACGGCGAGATCAAAAGCGGCACGTGATAATGGGCACCGGTGTCGGCGATGCCGAAGCGGATCGGTACGAGATCGAGAAAGGCCGGATGCGGCAGCGGCATGCGCTAACGCACGCAGGTAATCGCCGGCATGGAACAGCAGTTCGTAGGTTCCCGCCTGGAAATTCGCGCCTGAGAGGATCGCGCCGCCGTCGACACGGCCGTCCGAATTGGTCTCGACCGTCTTGATGTGGTGGCGGATATCCCCCTCCAGACGAAAAAGGTCGATCCTCAGCCTTTCAGCAGGCTTACCGGAGGCGGTGTCGAGAACATGGGTCGTCAGTCCGGTCATAGAGCTGGCTCGCTGATCGTGTATGAGGTTTCGAAGAAATGCTCTTGCAGATTGTTGCCGGGACCGTCCCTGTCGACAACGAGAAAGTCGCTTGATTGGCCGAGCACGAGCAGCGGGTGATGCCAGACGTTGCGGCGATAGTTCACGCCCTGGTCGCCGTGTGCTAGAAACACCTGGGGCCTGCCGGGCTTTCCGTCCTGATCTTCCGAAACCACGATCAGAAATGGCCGCCCGGAAAGCGGCGAGAAGCTCTGGCTGCCGAAAGGATGCCGCTCCATCATGCCGATCTCATAGGGAAAGGCGCGCGGCTGGCCGCGGAAGAGATTGATGATGACGCGTGCACCCTCGCCTGTCGCCTCGGCCGTAGCCAGCGCATGAAAGCGTTCCGTCGTGCCGCCGTTGATATACCGCATTGTTGCCGGATCGGCCTCGATAACGTCGCCGAACGGCGCAAAAGCAGTTTTGGTGAGAGGCTGGATGTCGAGAAGGTCTGTCAAATGTCATTCACCCTGGGCGTGCCAGTGACGCAATCCATGCAGTTGATCGAGAAGATCGGGGATGGCTGTTTGCGCAGTATCCCAAACGGTGTCTAGGTTCATGCTCATATAGCCGTGAGCGATCCGGCTTCTCATTCCGCGCATCTTTTGCCAGGGCACGTTGGAGAATTCCGCTGCAAACTCGGGATATTCCTCCATGATGCGCGATGTTGCCGCGCCGATCATCAGCAGGTTCATTCCAACTGCGCGCTGTCTCACAAGGTCCCTCAGAAATTCATCCTTGCTCATGCCCTTGACGAAATCGATGGTTTCGAATGCGACCTGCTGCATCTCGTCGAGATAGGTTCGAAGCCGATCGATACTCATACAGGCTTGGCTTCCTGCAGGACCCGGCTGCGGACACGTTCGGGAAAATCGCCTGGCGTCAGAACGTGGATTTCCGTCCCCGACATCAGCGCCTGCAACTCCTCCAGCAACCCGCCGAGATCGAAAAGCGTCGTCCCCGGCAGCGCATCGACGAGAATATCCAGATCGCTGTCCGGCCTGTCCTCGCCGCGGGCGACGGAACCGAAGATGCGCGGGTTCGCCGTGTTGAAACGCGTCGTGGCGTCGCGGATCGCCTGCCCGTCCTTTTCCAGCACTTCCGATGGCTTCATCGAGGCATCACTCCTGATGCCTCGAATATAGGGGAGCGGCAATAAAGAAGAAAGAACTCACCCCTTCACCCCGAAGAGCCGCAGCCGCATGATGCCGCCATCCGGATGCATCGCGATGCGGACATGCGTCACCGGCCCGATATCGGCGATGGCGTCCGCGCCATATTCGTGGATGTGGTCCATCTGCAGCTTGGTGCGTGCCAGGATCGGCTTCCAGCTTTCCGAAGCCGCTGTGTCCACTTCGCTCAGCATATCGCCAAGATCGGGCAGATAAGCGCCGAGAAGCTCGCAGGTGTCCGGGAAATTGCCCTTGAAGAAGGCGGTATCGACTATGACGCGCTTGATAGTGCCGGGGTGGCCGAGGCGGATCACAGCCCAGTCGTGACCCGGGCCGCGGCGGCGCTTGGTTTCCCAGCCATCGCCCATATTGATGCCGCGACCCGGGCCGAGCATCTTGTCCGGGCGGCCCGGAACGGGCGTCCGACCAGGCAAGCGACTTCGCGCCATTGAAGATATAGCCGAGGTCAACTTCCTCGCTCGCACCGACCTTCGACCAGTCGAAATAGGCCGAGCCGTAGACGCGCAGGCGCGCGACGCCGCCATCGGGATAGATATGAAGGCGCAGATGCGTCCAGATCTTCGCCTTGCCGGCATTCTCGAAGAAGTGATGCGCGCTTGGCCCCAGAGGCGACTTCGCGAGGATTTCGGTCCACACCGTTGCATCGGTCGGATCGCCGTCTTCGACGAAAGCGGCCTCGATCGAGCAATGCGGCGGATAGTTGCCGGTAAAATAGCTGGTATCGACGTCGAAGCCGAAGATGCGGCCGGGCATGGCAAGCTTGACGATCGCCCAATCATGGCCGGGCACGCGCTTGCGGCGGCTTTCCCAGCCGTCCATGTACTTGCCGTTGTCGTCGTAAAGGTCCGGGTCGAAGCTCGCCGGCACATCCTGCAGCATTCGCTCCAGCGGCGCAAAGAACTCGTCCGTCGCATAGAGGCCCCTGGGCGCCGAGGCGCGCGGACGCAAGGTTGATCGCGCCGTTCGCGAAGGACGGCAGGCTGGCACTGGTATTCTCGGTCATTCACTTCTCCGGAAGCATGGATGTCAGGCGCAAAAGCGCAATCTTTTCGACCTCAGCACAGGCAGTCGCAAATTCCTCGTCGCGGCTGTTGCCGATGCGTTTTTCGAAAGCCGCAAGAATATCGTCCTTGTTCAGTCCCTTCACGGCGACAATGAAGGGAAAGCCGAATTTCTTGACATAGGTGGCGTTGAGTTCGGTGAAGCGGGCATGCTCTTCGCGGCTCAGCCGGTCAAGTCCGGCACTTGTTTGCTCCTTCTTGCTGTCTTCCGTCAGTTCGCCGGCGACTGCCAGGCGTCCGGCAAGATCGGGATGGGCGCGAAGGACGCCAAGACGCTCTTCCTCGCTTGCCGCGCGGAAGATCGCGACGAGCGGAATGTGCACCTTGTCCACAGTCAACTCATCGCCAATGAAACCGTCGTCATAGGCGCGCTCGGCAATGAAGGGCGAATGTTCGAAGACACCGCCGAAACGCGACACGAATTCATCCCGCCGGATCATCAGGTCATGTCCTGCTTGTGGTTCTTGTGCCAATGCTCGGCAATCTCGATGCGGCGAGGGATCCACACGTTGTCGTGCTTCAGCACATATTCGATGAAACGCTTCAGGGCTGCAGCGCGGCCGGGCCGACCGACCAGACGGCAATGCAGGCCGACCGACATCATCTTCGGGTTGCCGGCCTTGCCTTCTTCGTAGAGCGTATCGAAGGCATCCTTGAGATAAGTGAAAAATTGATCGCCGGAATTGAAGCCCTGCGGCGTTGCAAAGCGCATGTCGTTCGTTTCAAGCGTATAAGGAATGATGAGGAACGGTTTGTCATCAACCCCCTTCACCCAGTAGGGCAGGTCATCGGCATAAGAGTCTTGACGAATAGAGGAACACCGCCCTCCTCCATGAACGAGCCGCAGCGTATTGTCGGAGGGCTTTCCCTGGTACATGCCGTAGGGGCGCTGGCCGGTGAGCTCGGTGTGGAGACGCACCGCTTCGACGAATGTGCTTGCGCTCGAGGTCTTCCGGAAAAATCCTTGTACTCCAGCCAGCGGTAGCCATGGCTGGCGATTTCCCAGCCGGCTTCCTTCATCGCCGCGACGGCCTCCGGATTGCGGGCCATTGCAAGCCGTCACGCCATAGACGGTCGCCGTGACACCTTGAGACTCGGTGAACATGCGCCAGAGCCGCCAGAACCCGGCGCGCGAACCGTATTCGTAGATCGATTCCATGTTCAAGTTGCGCTGGCCCGGCCAGGGCTGCCGCTCCCACGATTTCCGACAGCAGCGATTCTCGGACGACGTGATCACCATCGAGGATCGCAGCTCTCACCGCCCTCTTCGTAATTGATGACGAACTGCACGGCGAGGCGGGCACTCGTCCGGCCATTTCGGATCGGGGGTATTGCGACCATAGCCGACGAGATTGCGCGGATAGGTATCGGAAGCCATCAAATCACCTTTTGAAAGTCAGGCGAAACGGTAGCACCCGGAGACGGAATGTCGAGACGGAAATGCGGAAACTGACTTTCGCCGCTACGGCACAAGTCGCCGCCTCTGCGGCTGGATCATATGCCTGCGGCCCGCAATAGCGCGACGCAGAAGACGCCGAGCGCCACGGAAACGAGCATCGGCAGACGGAGTGCGGCAATGGCAGTGAGTGCGCAGGCGATCGTTTCCGCAATGCCGGTGGCAAAGGCGGTCGGCGCGACGACCGCCATCAGAACGGCAGGCGGAATGGATTCCGATCGCCTTTCGGCGGCTTCCCTCCAAGGACACATGCCACACGAGCACAAGACCGCTCAGGCGCGTGAGCACCGTCACGGCTGCCATGGCGATGATCGCGACAAGGGTGGAGAAATCGACTGTCATTGCGTCACCTCCACGCGCCGACTGCCGCTGGCGACTGCCGCAAGCAGACCGGCGACGGCGCCGGCTGCGATATACCAGACGCCTGGTACGAAATGTTGGGTGGCTACCGCGGCCGCACCGCTTGCGATAAGCACAGCGCCGGTTTCCGGTCCCTTCCAGAAGCCAATGACGAGCACGATGAAAACGGCCGGAAAGGCGAAATCCAGTCCAAGCGCCACGGGATCACCGAGGAAAGCGCCGAGCGTCGCGCCCGCAAGACCCGAAAGCACCCAGGCGAGATAGAAGGGCGCGGCAAGCCCAGCGAACCAGGCGGGCGTGAGCCGCGCAAGACCGGCGCGAAATTCCGCCATCGCCCAGATCTCGTCTGCAAGAAACAGGCATGCGAAATAGCGCCTGCGTCCGCCAAAAGCCTGCATCTTGGTGCCGAGCGAAGCACTCATCAGCACATGGCGGATATTGACGAGCAGGGCCGCAAAGCCGACGCTCGTCCACGAGGCCGGATGCGTCCAGATATCCATTGCCACGAACTGCGAACCGCCGGCAAAGACCAGCGCGCTCATCAGTGCCGTCTCGACCGGGGAAAGCCCTTTCGTGACTGCGACCGCGCCGAAGACAAGGCCGATCGGTATGACGGCAGCGATGAGTGGCGAAATGGCTCTCATGCCGCCAAGGAACTCCGCCCATTTTCCATTCTCATTCACGACAGATCTCCGATTTGATGCGGAGGTTTTAAGAATGGAGATGAATGGTCGTCTTGAACGAAAGTGACTACCGCGCGCGGTATTGGCCGGGCGTCACGCCGGTGCGTGCCTTGAAATGCCGGCTGAAATGCGCCCTGGTCGGCGAAACCGCATTCGAGCGCAATCTCCGCCGGCTGTCCGCCAGCCTGCAGCTTGCGCCGGGCAACGCGAATGCGGATATCAGTGAGGAAGGCGTGCGGCGTGATGTGGAATTCCTTGCGGAAGGCGCGTATCAGATGCGCACGGCTGAGGCCCGCCACGGCGGCGAGTTCTTCAAGTCCGACATCGAAGGCGTAGTTTTCCATCAGGTAGTCACGGGCGCGCTGCACGGCCGACCGCTCCTGCGTGTCGATCGGCACGATGATTGAACTGCCGTGATGCCGAAACATGGCCTCGAGCACAAGGAACATGCCCTGACTGGTCTCCAGCGCACCGGCCCCTGTTTCCAGCGCGCGGTGCGCATCCTGAAAAGCCTCGGCAAGCCGGGGATCGTGAAGGATCTGCTTGCCGAAGGCCGGCATGCCGCTGAAGGTGCGGCCGGTGACATCTTCCAGGATTTCCCGGAAGAGTGACGTGTCCGGGTAGATCATCCGGTAGCGATAGCCGCCCTCGACAGGCACGCCGTCATGGATTTCGCCCGGATTGATCAGATAGAGATCGCCCGGCCCCGAACTTTCGCGCGCGCCCCGGATCGTCGCGATCTGGCTGCCGCTTTCGATAGCGCCGATGCTGAAGGTCTCGTGGGCATGCGGCGCGAACTCATGCGTCAGGAACGTCGCGCTCAGGCATTCCATGCCGCCAAAACGGCTGTCACGCCAGAACCGCGTCGTCTCCGCCCCAGACAGCGGCATGGCTTCGGTTGCCTGTTCCTGGGAGATGTTGTCCATCGGCCGGATATAGCATCTTTGGGCCGCCCATTCTTGAACAAAAGTGATCAGGCGATCTTGCGCGCGCTGACCTTGCCCATCGGATGCAGCGAATGGACGCGGAACGGCCCGCCTGTGCCTTCCTCGAACATCAGCGCGATGTTGGCGACGGTGACCGGCTCAGCGAGAACAGGCTCGAAGACGCTACGCAGCGCCTGCTCTATGCGCGGCATATCGACAAGATTGACAGGACCCGTCACAGGCATGTGGAAGCGGAACTCGTCCATCACATAGGGATTGCCCCAGCGATGCAGGTTGGCAAACTGCGCGGCCGAAAGCCCATCCGGATCGATGCGCTCGATCTCGGCTTCGGAAAGCGGTGCACGGAAGCGGTCGAAATCCTGCACGACCGCAGAAGCGAGATAGTGCATGTGTTCGCAAGGGACCGACGGCACGAGGCTGAAG
Source organism: Rhizobium yanglingense (assembly GCF_977109285.1). Taxonomy (NCBI): domain Bacteria; kingdom Pseudomonadati; phylum Pseudomonadota; class Alphaproteobacteria; order Hyphomicrobiales; family Rhizobiaceae; genus Rhizobium; species Rhizobium yanglingense. Next base: position 8,601 of record NZ_CDSAWY010000003.1, on the reverse strand, counting down.
TAATTGCGCAGGCGGGCAACCTCGATCCTTGGAATCCGGAACGGCTGGAAGCTGCCGGAAAAGCGCATCATATCGCGTAGAAGTTGCGTCTCCGAAACATCGGGTGCAAGATGAAACGGCGCCTTCAGCACACCATGGAAACCGTAGCGGCGCGGCACGGCAGTATGGAACGCTATATCGTGGATGCCGATGCCGCCATTGGCTGGAGGTTCGACCATCTCGCCGGAAAAGACGTTGCGGCCGAGCCAATTGGCCGCCACCTGGCTGAGCGGATCGCTCGGCGTAGGCGTGAAGCAAATGGCGTAGCGCATGCAATCTCCTCCATCAAAGGAAGGGCGCGCAGACAATTCCGGCGCCGTCGATGCGCAAGCAGATAGGTGATTTGCATGACAGAATAACGAAAAGCACCAGCTTCTAATTCACGTTTAACGTGAAGCAGCCGTGATATGGCTCGAAAACGCGAAACGTTTCCGGCAGGGCGAAAGCTGCGGAACGGCCGTCGGCCAGGTATGCACGGCAGCTTCGGCAAGACGGTGGGCAAGGCCGAAGCTGACCTTGAAGCCGCCGGTCAAGCGCGATGAGCTTCGGATAGCATCGGATGCGCGACCGATCATCGGATCGCGGTCGATCGCCTTCGGACGAAGGCCGGCCCAGCGCTCGACGCACCGGCGCGCTCGCCAAGCGACGGGGGCCATCTCGCAGACGCAGCTTCGATCAGAGCAGTTTTTCGAGCTTGAGCATCGGTCGTATTAAGGGATTATCAAAACGGTCCTCGCTGGTGCTGCCGATCGCAGCATGTGCCGCCCTCATGCGGCAATGATATAGAGGCCGTTCACGGAAGACGGTGGGAAAGGCCGGGATCGATCTCGGCGCTTCAAGCAGCGCCGCCTGCCCCTTGACCGGTTGGCCGAGCGTGCCTTTCCACCTCCGGGCCGTGAACCGCTGCAGATCAGCGGAAATGACTGGTGACCTGCCGCGACGATGACAGCGGCCGAAAGGCGATTGTTCGTCCCACCGGCGTCGGCGATCGCCGCGTTCCGGCTTCGAGACCGCCAAGCTGATAGCATTCTCGATAATGCTGCACCAGCCGCTTATGCCGTGCCTTGCCAAGAAAGGCCGACAAGAGCGGCGACCAGCGTGCGGGGTGCGACGCGGGCAGCGAGCGTGTCGTGCACGAAGCCCGCTCGCACCAGCGGCAGGCGTCGATCCAGCCTGTAACCGGCGGAGCTATCTGCCGACATGCCAATGGAAGCTGCGGCTCGCGCCGATGCCAATGTGTTTCCAGCGCATCGGCGGACATGGCGCTAAGCGCGATCGCTGCGCAGATGCGGCTTCGGCAGCGGGATGATGCGGCCGGAGCGGCGGTAGCCGGTGGAAAGGCCGGTGGCAGCTTCGATCGCAGCGATCTCGGTTTCGAGCGCAAACCAGCGCATCGAACTGGAACTGCTTCTTGGCATTCCATTTGATCCGGCAAATGCGGCATCAGCGCGCCCGAGCAGCCCGCCGCTCGCACCGCTGCCCCAATGTCACCGGCATCGACGAGGAGCGTGTCGATGCCAAGCCGTTCGGCCATGAACCGCCGCCCACAGTCCCATGATGCCGCCGCCGGCAATCAGCAGCGGCATGGAAGCCGGCAATCTTGGCGATTGACCCGGAGGAGATCGGCCGCACTATCGGCTTTAGGCATGAAACATTCCGACGACACTTGATCCCAGAGACTGGCCCAGAAATTGGCGCAGCGACCGGAGAAACCCCCACCGTCGCTCGAATGGCGCGACGGCGATATGCCCTATTCGCAGGCCTTTGGCGACCATTTTTATTGCCGAACGGACGGGCAGGCTCGAATGCGGCCACGTCTTTCTGGCGGGCAATGGCGTGCCGGAACGGTGGACTCGGACAGAGGACATTTTCCGCATTGGAGAGTTGGGGTTCGGCACCGGGCTGAACTTCTGCGGAAACATGGCGGCAATGGAAAGCGCATCGCCAAAGGGCGCTAAACATGCTGCAGTTTCATTTCCTTCGAGCTTTACCCGATGCAGCCCGCACGAGATCGGTCGCGCACTTTCGCACTGGCCGGAAATCGATGCCGAGCGGCAAGGCGCTGACGGCGCTGTGGCCCGGCCGAGCCGAAAGGCACCGGTCGACGTCTGGCATTGGACGAGCAGACGCACCTTGACGCGTTGTCTGCGGCCCGGCGATCGATGGCGTTGCCGGCCGCGCGAACCGGGCTTCGACGCCTGGTATCTCGATGGTTTCGCGCCCGTCGCGCAACGCCGGACATGTGGTCGCTGAAGAGCTGATGCAGGCTCATCTGCGAGAAGACCCTCTCCGGAGGAAGCATTCGCGACCTATGCCGCCGCAGGCTTCGTTCAGGCGCAATCTGGTGGCGGCGGGATTTGCGGTCGAGCGGCGCAAGGGTTTCGCCGGCAAGCGCGAGATGCTCTGCGGCGTAAAACCCTTCAGCTGACGCCAGGCAGAACCGTGTTCCAGTTGGCAACTCAAACGCCCGGCGCGTCGCGGCGCGGCATGTTTTCGCCCAGCCATTGCGCAATTTTCTCTTCCAGCAGTTTCGGGGCTGATCGGCTTCGACATGATAATCGTCCATGCCGGCGTTCAGGCAGAGCTCGCGGTCCGCTTTCAAGCGCATGCGCCGTTACGCCGATGATCGGCACGCGGCTGGCCCTCGTCCGCGCATCCGTTCGGCAGCACGGATCGCGCGGCGTCGCGTCGATGGCCGTTCATCACCGGCATCGAGACGTCCATCATGATGATCCGCGGCGCATGGCTTTCCTGCCAGGCGTTGTACCGCCTCCTGGCCGTTGTTGACGATCGAGGAAACTCAGGCCGGTGCCCTGCAGGATCTGCGTGAAGACGATCTGGTTCACCTCGTTGTCCTCGGCGACGAGCACATCGATGAAGGCTAGGCTGGCGCTGTGTCGGCAGGGCCGGCGGCGCAGAAGGCTCCGCTGTTCCCTTTCGATTTCGCCGTTTTCCGGCTGCATGAAGCCCTCGCCGTGGCCTGCCTCACGCGGGGACGGAGTCTGCCGGGCGCGTTCAGCCGCACATCTCGCACCGCATCGAATAGTGTGCGAACGCAAGAGTTGCGCGCGGGCCGGCTTCATCAGATGCGCATGGCACGTTGAGGGCTGCGAACTCCTTCTCCGTCGCCGGACGATATCCATTGAGGTCAGGAAGATGATCGGCGAGGTCTTCGAAGCGGGCGTCGTGCCTGGATGCGCTGCCGGCCACTTCCAGCACCGTTCATTTCCGGCATGTGATAGTCGAGCACGAGGGCATCGACCTGAAGACGCCGATCTGAGTGCTGCGGCCTGCAAGGATGGCAATGCCGGTCCTGCCCGTCTTCGGCAGCGCACGGCCGTCAAAACCCCAAAGCGACTCAGCTGCTCGGAGAGTATGCGGCGGTTCACCTCGTTGTCGTCGATGACGAGCACGCGTGCGCCGCGTACGATTGCCACGGGCAGCGGCTTGGGATCGAGCGCGCGCGGTCACGCGATGGCCTGAAGCGGCAGGTTGACGGTCGAAGACCGAGCCCTTGCCGGCGTTCGCTCTCGGCGTTGATCGTAGCCGCCAAAGAGATCGACCAGACCGGCAGTGATGGCAAGACCAAGGCCGGTCCCCTCGTGGCGCCGCGTCGAAGAGGAATCGACCTGGCGAGAATTTGTCGAAGACCGGTTGCGAGCTTGTCGGCCGGGATGCCGATGCCGCTGTCCTCGATCGCTGATCAGCGACAGCATGGCCTCGCACGCTTCCGCCGACCGCGCCGAAACCGACATCGACGCAGCACATGCCCCGTTCTCGGTGAACTTGACGGCGTTGCCGACGAGATTTGTCGACGATCTGGCGAAACCGCCCGGCGTCGCCGATGACCTGGCCGGCAGGCCGAGGTATCGGATACGGCGCGCATCAGAAGCTCGATGATCCTTCTCCAGCCGCCGCCGAGGACAGGCAGCGACGCCACATCCTCGACCGCCTCCAGCCGGATCGAAGGACACGCCTTGCGCAGCCTCATCTGCCCGGCCTCGATCTTCGAGAAGTCCAGAATGTCGTTGATGATCGTCAGAAGCGCGTTGCCGGACTTGACGATGATGTCGGTGAAGGTCTTCTGCCGCGCGTCGAGATTGGACTTGGCCAGCAGCTCCGCCATGCCGAGCACGCCATTCATCGGCGTGCGGATTTCATGGCTCATATTGGCCAGGAATTCCGACTTGGCCCGATCCGCCGCCTCCGCGCGCGACAGCAGCCGCTGCAAGCTCCTCCTCGCGCAGCTTTCATCTCGGTCACGTCGGTGAAGAGCGCGACCCAATGGCCGCGCTCGCTGATCGTCGCCTCCATGTTCACCCAGCGCTCGCCGGCCACATGAAAGACAGTGGCGATCGGCTGCTTCGCAGCGATGTTTGAACGCCAATAGTGCAACACCTCGGCGGCGGGACCCTTGAAGTCGCCGCGATCGGCGCAGAAATTGAAGAGGTCGATCCAGCCGCGGCCCGCAACAAGGTATTCCGGCGGAATACGCAGCACTTCCGAAAGCGCATCGTTGGAGAGCTTGATGATGCCGTCCTGGACGATCGTCAGGCCTTGCGGCATGGCCCGCGTCGCATCCCGCATCAGTTCGCCGAGATGCTCCAGGGCAGCGCGCGCTTCATGGATTTCCTTCTCGCTCGCGCGAATGGCGCTCATATCGGAATAGGAGAGAAGAATGCGGTCGTTCGAGATGCGGCGGCTATCGAAGATGATCGATTTGCCGCCCGACCAGCTGAGTTCGATCGGCTCCTGCTCCCCATCCGAACCGAAATGGCGCTGGCGCTGCGCCAGGATCTCTTCCGGGCTGTGCTCGTGGCCATAGCGCCCGAGTTCACAATTGCGGCGGATGACATCGATGAACGGCCGGCCGTCAAAACGATCGTCAGGCGGCAGATCACAGATCGTGTAGAATTCGTCGTTTATGTAGAGGATATCGAGATTGTTATCGAGGATCAGCACGCCGACCGGCAGCGAACGTAGGATGTTTTCAATGTCGCGATGCAGGATTTCGGCGTGCTTCTGGGCCTCGATCAGCTTGGCTTCACGCTCCTTGAGCGGTGAGATATCCGAAAAAGAGCCGACGACATAGACCTTGCTGTCCGGCGTCTGCACGCGATTGACGCGCGTCAAGATCGGATAGACTGTTCCGTCCGTGCTTGGAAGCTTACCTTCCACCTCCGTGAGCGAGCCGCCCTTGAGCGCCAGAGCGTTTTCCTCATAGATGCTGGCGCCACTCTCCTCGCCGAACATCTCAAATTCTGTGAGGCCAAGCACCTTCGATCGGACATGGCCCGTGAAGGTTTCGTAATACTGGTTGGCATAGACGAGGCGGTGCTGTTCATCGCGCGCGAAGGCGGCGACCGGCAGGTCTTCCATGATGGTCCGGAGGAGATCGAGCTCGTTCACGCTCTCGTGCCACCCGGTTTCAGCGGGCGATGCTTTGCCTCCGTTTCGATAGGCCGAATTGACGATCAGCGGGCGGCCGTCGTCAGCGAAAATGCCGACCGGATGATCGAGTTTTTCCAGCGTGGCACGGACGCGCTCGAAATCGGCGAGCAAAGCCTGATCCGGCCCCGAGAGAACCGCCCGGCGGGGCTGCGCGCGCGCCTCGAAGATACCGAGAACATAGGCCCGGTCTTGCGACGGCATGAAGCTCTCGATTTGGATCCGCTCATGCTCGGTTGCGGCGGCATCGAAGCAGATGGCGGTTTCTTCGGTGCCGAAGACGAGCGCGCGGCGCTCCTTGTCTTCACGCTCCTCCTCTTCCGGACGATCGAGAATTTCGCGGGTCCGGCGGCCGATGAAATCGGAAATTTGCCTGCCGAAGAAGCGGGCATAGGCTTCGTTGACGGCAACGTAGCGAAGCTCGCTGTTCTTGACATAGGCAGGCGTATCCAGATCTGCGATCCGGCTGCATGCCAGTTCGAGAAGGTTCCCGCTCGATGTCAAAAGATGTCGCCTCGCTCGCAGAAGGAGTTTTGTTCTGGCATCCACTATAGGTGTAAGCCGTTTAACAAGGTTTTAACCATGACAAGTTCCGGAAATCTGAAGCCGGGACAACGAAGTTCGGCCCAAGAGTATCAGGAACTATGCTATAATCTCCCACGTTGTAAGACTGAACTCGATCAGTTGGCCGCGTTTCGCCACGGTTTCTCCTGACGGCTTCAAGAAACAAGTTCGTCTATGAAAGGAGACGATCATGTCCGTACTTCACAAAAGCATGGCGGCGGGCTTGATGGCGTTGACTTTGACTGGCACCTCCCTCATTTCGGCAACTCCGGCGGACGCCGGTTCGCGCGATGACTTTTGGGGCGGTGTTGCGGCCGGAGCAATCGGCGGCATCCTGCTCTCGCAGGCTGCGCGTCCCTACCCTGGCTACGGCTATTATTATCCCGGATCTTACTATGGAGCGGACTCCGGACCTTATTACGGAGCCTACTATAGACCGTACTACAGGCCCTACTACAGGCCTTATCCGGTCTATCGGAGCTACTACCGGCCCTACCGGCCTTACTATCGCTCCTACTATCGGCCTTACCCCTCCTATTACCGCAATTATGGATATTGCGGTGTGGAACGCCGCTACGATCACCGAGCGGACGTATGGGTGAGAGTTCAGGTCTGCCCCGGCTATTAAGGAATATGTGTGCGGCACGCCGCCGCTCGTTCAGGCGGCGGCGCATCACCTTTCTCTAGCACGTCTCTTGACTTTCAACCTGAACTAGACCAAATGCAGGCCAGCTTTCACCTTCCGGCCGCCGCGTGAGCTGCCCCTGCGAAAAAAGACAAACGCAAGAAGAAGGATAAAAGCGCATTTCATAGGATGCCGCGATCCCAAGTGCGGCCAGAAGCGCTGGAAAGTTTTTCCAACACACAAGTTCCCACTTCACGCGGGGTTCTTGACGCCAGAATGATCACCGGACCGCATGGTGTGATCCGGCACGAGTCTGTTTCGGCGCCCCGAAAGGCATTATGACTTGACTAATTTTAAATCGAACTTGGTGTCTCCGAAGCCGATCGTCGCCACGCGTTTTTCAGCTCGGCTATATGAAACGCCAACGCCCATTCAGGCGCAGGCAATCCCTCTTCTCCTCGAAGGTCGCGATCTGATCGGCCTCGCCCAGACCGGCACTGGCAAGACGGCTGCCTTCGGCCTGCCGCATCATTGAAAAACTGCTCGCCGATGACAGGCGGATCGCCCGACAAATCGCACGACTGCCGTACGCTCATCCTCGCTCCGACCCGCGAGCTGGTGAACCAGATCGCCGAGAACCTGCAAGAACCTTCGTGCCGCAAGTCGCCGCTGCGCATCAATCAGTCGTTGTCGGCGGCGTGTCCATCAACAAGCAGCAGCTGCAGCTCGAACAGCGGCACCGACATTCTGGTGGCGACACCCGGCCGCCTCCTCGACCTCGTCAACCGCCGCGCCATCACGCTAACGACGGTGCGCCTATCTCGTGCTCGACGAAGCCGACCAGATGCTCGATCTCGGCTTCGTGCATGATCTGCGCAAGATCGCCAAGCTCGTTCCGACAGCGCCGCCAGACGCATGCTCTTCTCGGCAACCATGCCGAAGGCGATCGCCGATCTTGTCGGGCGTAACTACCTGACCGATCCGATCAAGGTGGAAGTGACGCCTCCCGGCAAGGCTGCGGACAAGGTCGAACAGTACGTCCACTTTCGTCGGCCGGCAAGAATGACAAGACGGAACTGCTGAAGAAGTCGCTCAACGAGAACCCGGATGGCCGCGCCATCGTGTTCCTGCGCACCAAGCACGGCGCCGAGAAGCTCGACGAAGCATCTCGAACACGTCGGCTATTCAAGGTCGCCTCCATCCACGGCAACAAGAGCCAGGGCCAGCGCGAGCGCGCCCTGAAGGGCATTCAAGCGACGGAGAGCATCAAGGCTACTGGTCGCAACCGACGTCGCCGCCCGCGGCATCGACATTCCGGCCGTCAGCGCATGTCTTCAACTATGACCTGCCGGAAGTGCCGGACGCCTATGTGCACCGCATCGGCCGCACCGCCCGCGCCGGCCGCGACGGCATCGCCATCGCCTTCTGCGCGCCGGACGAGGCCCGCCTGCTGCGCGACATCGAAAAGCTGATGGGCATCGAGATCATCGTTGCCAGCGGCGAGGCGCCGGCAGACATGCGCGCGGCTCCGCGCCGCGGCAACGGCAACGGCAACGGCAACAACCGCAATCGCGGTGGCCAGGGCCGTGGTGGCGAAGGTCGCGGCGATGGCCATCGGTAGCCGGGTGAACAAGCGCTCCGGCAATCGCCAGGACCGCCGTCCGCGCCGCGAAGGCGAAGCTGGCGAGGTCCGCGCGAACAACGAGGAACGCCGCGAGCGCCGTCCGCGTCCCGAGCGCCAGACTGCCCGCAACGAGGACTTCCGCGGCCAGCGCCGCGGCGAAGCGACACCCCAGGGGCCGGACAACGACCTCGTATCGACTTCCGATTTCCGACCGGCCAAGAAGCCGCAACAGCGCCCGCACGGCAGCGCCGATGCGAACCGCCATCATCCCGGCGGCGCCCGTAATGCGCACGGCCGCCTG
>NZ_CDSAWY010000002.1:0-604541 GCF_977109285.1 Rhizobium yanglingense | reverse complement strand
CTTGGCATAACCAATTTCTCAGTCCACGGGGACGTCACCGAGTATTTGGCGGAGTTCTCGAAATCGCAGGTGGTCTTCCATGTCGCAAACAGCCTTGTGGCCTTTGCGCTGGTCAACATAGAGCTCTGATCATGGGTGCTAGCGAGATCAAAATCGGCAGCCTGTTGACGAAGGACGAGTTCCGGGAACTCACGGCACCGAACGACCGGATCAGCTTCTCCACCTCGCGCTCAGGATCGGCATCCATGCCGGCCTGCTTCGCGATGGTCCGCGCATGGGAAGGCGCCTATCCCGCTCTTGCTTTCGCAGCCTTTTATATTAACGCCGTCCTATGGCAGTTAGCCGGCTACGCCGGCATCGGCCATGAGCTGTTTCACAAGAAGGTCTTCAGCAGGAAATGGCTGAACACCCTGTTCTTCAAGCTGTTTTCCTATGTGACCTGGAACAATCCGAGCTATTTCGAAAAAAGCCATCAGTTCCACCACGCTTCCACTTTCCATGAGGATGACAGCGAAATCTATCGCGATTTTCCGCTCGACTTGCTGGGCGCAGCGCGGCTCGTCCTGCTTGATTATCAAAGCCTTTGCAGGCGGATCCTCTATGCACTCTGCAATGCCTTCGGCTACGAAGCGTATTTCGGCAAGGGCATCCGACTGAAACTGATGCCCCCCGAACGGCGCGCGGCGCAGTCCGATGCGATCTCTATGCTTGCGCTCAACACGATCTGCCTGATGCTGTTTTTCCTGGTGACGCGGTCGCCTGCGCTGGGTCTCATGTTTTTCGTCACGCCGTTCGTCGGATCGCTCCCGAATCGCGTCCTGGCGCTTGCGCAACACGTGGCTTTTGACGACCACAAGGACGAAAGCGCGCTTCTTTTTCAAGAACGGTCAATCTGCCGGCACCGAGTGCGCATTCTTCTATGCCAACATGAACTACCACGCCGAGCACCGCCTGCTGCCGTCTGTTCCCTATTACAATTTGCCGAAGCTGCACGATATCCTGAATGCCAAGCTCAAAATGGAGCGCGAGGAAAAGGAATTCGGCTATCTCTTCACCCGGGACTTCTGGAGCTCGGTCGGAGTATCGGCAAAATTGGAAGGCAATGCCATGCCTGAATGACAGGTCTGGAGCGTTTGGTGCGCTCCAACCTGTCGGCGCAATCAGCCCCTGGACGTCAAGACCATGAAGCGCATAACGTTTGGCCGCCCCTCGGAGCAAATGAGGTAGCGGTTGTCGTCGGTGAAATCGTTCAATTCCGGAAACTGCGTCAGATCCCTGACGGCAGGAGCAATGAATTCGACATTGAACAGCGCTGCGGCCGAGGTGAGGAAACGCGTGTATTTGTCCCAGAAATCCTCAACCCAATTGTGGATCTCGATGACGATCGTCGCCTGTTTGAGGGCCGCCAAAGAGTTGTCGTCGAAGATTTCGAATTCCGCACCCTCGGCGTCAACGAGGACGACTGTTTTCGCCAGATCAAGATGGCTGAGCTTTTCATAAAACAGCTTGTCTGCGGCGCCGAATATTTCGATTCTGTCCGACACGGAATTCAACTCGGCATTCGATGCAATGGTGCGCTGCCCTTCCTCGCTCAGCTCGAAGCAGACGGCGTTTTTCAGCCGGCTCGACCAGAACATGCCGATCGCATAGTATCCATCAGGCTACCGACATCGACGAAGCTCTCAAAGCCAGCCAATCTTTCGGAGAACAGGAAATCCAATATTTCCTTCTCATAGAGGCCCAAGAGCATCGACCGAAGATGGCCGCCGCCCACCAGTTGTTCTTCGCAAGCGAAAGCCCCTTGAAGGGACCGTATTTCACCACCCCGCCAAGCAGGTCGTAGATCTCCGACGACACGCGTCTTCTTCGCTGAAGAATCGTTTCCGCGCGCCATTGCTCTCGCATCTCCATTGTCGCGCCGGGAATTTCATCAAAGCCTTGGAAGAAGATACGCTCGCCTTCAATCAGATCAGGCAGTTTTTCATTCATTGCGCAGTTATTCTTTCGCAGCTGCAGTCTGCACCTTTGGCCGATGCGGACGTTGGAATCACGGCTAAAAGCGTATGAGATGGTACTCGGCTTAACAAGGCGGCCGATCTGCTTCCCACAAACAAGGCAGCGATACGGGGTTGAACACAGACCCCGCTGAGCCCTCCAGGCGGCAAGCCTCAGGTAACGCCCGCATCCTATCATTCTCGCTATCGCGTCCGTTTTGTCTTCGCATATCGAAAACGGACGAAGTGGGATTGCACACCCGTTACGGGCTGTGCCGTTCCAACAGGCCAATGTGCAGCGCACCTGACCCATCCAGGGATGCGTGGAATGGATTTGAGAATGACCAAGAGAGCATTGCTCGTCGGCAGTAACTTCAGCGCAGTTCCTCTTCTATTCGCTTTGAAAAGGCGCGGCCTGCATATTTCGGTTTGCGGAAACCGGCCGGATGAACCCTGCCATGCGCATGCGGATCAATCGCATTTCATAGATTACGGCGATCCGAACGCGCTGCTTTTCCCTCGTCGAGAACAGCAATATCGACTTCATCGTGCCGACGGGCAATGACGTCGCCTACATGTCGACCACTTTCGTTGCCGGAAAACTCGGCTTTCCGCGCTTCAATTCGATGGAAACCGCAACGATCATTCACACGAAGCAGGCATTCCGTCGCTTTACCGAGCAAAACGACATCCCTGCCCCCCGCTCCGTGCGCCTGCAGGGCGATACGCCAATCGAGACCGGGTCGCTGCGCTATCCGCTGCTGGTGAAGCCGAGCGACAGTTTCAGCGGCCGCGGCGTCACGAAGGTTTTCGACCGAACGGAACTTGCCGCCGCCGTCGCCGACGCCCGACGGAACTCGCGCTCTGCTGAGGTCGTCATCGAGGAATTCATCGAAGGCAGCCTGCACAGCCATTCCGCCTTCATCAAGGATCAGGAGATCGCGTTCGACGTCTTCGTCGATGAATATTGCACGGTCTATCCGTACCAGGTCAATTCATCGAACCATCCCTCACGCCTTTTCGAAACCGTTCGCTCGAAGACGCGAGCCATCATGGCGCGCGTCGTCAAGCTGCTAAGACTGCAGGACGGCCTGATCCACACCCAGTTTTTGTCGAATGGCGACGATGTCTGGATCATCGAATGCATGCGGCGCTGCCCCGGCGATCTTTATGGCTCGCTCCTCGACCAGTCTCTTGGCATCGATTATGCCGACCTCGTCATAACGCTGTTGCTCGGCGAGGCATTCTCGGTCACGCCGCGCTTCGAGCCGCCACTGTTCTTCGGTCGCCACACCATCACCTCCGATACGCCGTCGACGCCGTTTTCCTTCTCGCACTCCATTCCGTCATCCGATGTCCGTATCGCGCAGCTCAAGACCACCGGCAAGCCGATGAACTCGGCGCCGTTCGACAAGCTCGCCATCCTCTATGCGCGCTTCGAGACGCGCGACGAGATGCTGAAGGTGACGCCGGACTTCAAGACATTCATTTCGCTTCAAACGATGCAAGGAGATCTCGCATGATCCGCTCAAGACAGGGAGTACCGGAGAAGCTGCGCCTCGCTTTTCTAGGCGGCGCCGTCAATTCTGCCGTGGGTCGCGCCCATCGCGATGCAATCGAGCTTGATCAGAAATTCGACCTCGTCGCCGGTTGCTTCAGCCGCCACGACGACATCAATCGCGAGACGGCACGGCAGTATCGCATCCTGCCGGAGCATTGCCATGCCGACTTCGATACCCTGCTTGCCAAGGAGGCCGGCAATATCGACGGCCTTGTCGTGCTTACGCCCACGCAGCAGCATACGAAGCAGGTCGTCGCAGCGCTCGAGGCGGGCGTCTCGGTGATCTGCGAGAAGGCACTTGCCGGTTCGAGCGCCGAGAAGCCCGTATGATCGGCGGAGCCCGCGCGAACGGAGCATTTCTGGCCGTTACCTACAACTACACGGGATATCCCATGCTTCGCGAAATCCGCAGCATGGTCGAGCACGGCATTTTCGGCGAGCTGCAGCAGATCCATATCGAGATGCCGCAGGAGACCTTCCTCCGTTTCCGTCGCGACGGGACGCCGATGACACCGCAGGATTGGCGCTTGCACGACGGTGTCGTGCCAACGGTCTCGCTCGATCTCGGCGTTCATGTGCATTCGCTTCTATATTTCCTGACGCAGCGGAAGCCGGAAGAAGTCTGCGCAACCAGCCAGAGTTTCGGCAACTTTCCGCAGGTGCTCGACAATGTCCACGCGCTCGTGCGCTGTGCCGGCGGCCTACACTGCAGCATGTGGTACGGCAAGACCGCGCTCGGGCAACGCAACGGCCTGCGTGTGCGGCTCTACGGCTCCAAGGCATCGATCGAATGGCACCAGGAAGTCCCCGAGGTCGCCTATTTCTACGACCGCAATGGCCGCAAGCAGATCCTCGATCGCGCCAGCCCGGACATCATGATCGCCAATGATACGCGCTATGAGCGCTTCAAGGCAGGCCATCCGTCAGGCTTCATAGAAGCCTTCGCGAATTACTATGCCGACCTTGCCGATGCCCTGTTGCAATGCAAGGCAAAGACCACACGCCTGCCCCATCCCTACGTGCTCGAACTCGAGGAGGCGGAGGAAGGACTGCGGCTGCTGGAAGCAATCGAATGCTCCCGACTTGAAAACCGCTGGGTCGAGATTGAGCCGCAAGGCGTACGTCGCTCGGTTGCGGAACGGGTCGAAATCCGGGCTCCGCAACTGGCTCTCTAGCCAAGCGCCCTATAACCGGAAGCGGCGTGATCAATGGTCACGCCGCTTCGGCATGACCAGCCGCCAATGAATAGCAATTTTCATCACGGCGCCAATCGCTGAGGCAGAGCTTGCTCTCAACGTCTGAAAACAAATGAGGTCAATTGCGCGCGATCTCGCGCCGCAGGCCTTTCGATCTTTAGCCGCCAGACGCCAGTCGAAATATCGTCGTTCTTAGGCCGAACTCGATCAGCAGCGCAGACCTTATCGACGATCTCCATCTCCATGTCCGGATAAATGGGAAGGCAGAGCACCTGCTGGGCGGCTTCGGTTGCGACCGGCAGGTTCGATGGCTGCGCGGACGGCAGACTGCGATACATCGAGAAGCTCGAAATCAGCGGATAGAAGTAGCGGCGCGGGTGAATGCCGTTCTCCTTCAGCCTCTCATACAGTCCGTCGCGCGAGATGGGATAGCCGGGGCGTACGAGGATCGGGAAATAGGAGAAGTTGGAGACGGTCTCGCCGGAACGGTCCAGGCATTCGATGCCTGCAACGCCGCAAAGCCGCTCGCGATAGGCGCGGTCGATCACCTCGCGGCGTTCGAGCGCGAGTTTGATGTATTTCAGTTGCAGCAGGCCGAGCGCGGCGTTGAATTCGCTCATCTTGCCGTTCGTGCCCGGCGCCACCACGGTCACTTCATCGACGTAACCGAAGTTCTTCAGCTGGTCGATCCGGGTCTTCGTCTTTGCGTCCGGGCAGATGATCGCTCCGCCTTCGAATGTGTTGAAGACCTTCGTCGCATGGAAGCTCAGGACGGAAAGGTCGCCGTGGTTGAGAACGCTTCCCCGCTCGTCTTCCACGCCGAAGGCATGGGCGGCGTCATAGATGACCTTGAGATTGTAGAGATCGGCGATCTTCTGGATCGCGTCGACGTCGCAAGGGTGGCCGTAGCAATGCACCGGCATGATCGCCGTCGTCTGTTGCGTAATCGCCGCCTCGATCTTTGCCGGATCGAGATTGAGCGTCACCGGATCGACATCGACGAAGACGGGTTTCACGCCGTTCCAGAGAAGCGAATGCGAGGTGGCCACGAAGGAATAAGGGGTGGTGATGACCTCGCCAGTGATGCGGAGTGCCTGAAGCGCAGTCAGCAACGCAACGGTGGCGTTGGAGAACAGACTGATATGCTTCACGCCGAGATGGCTGCAGAGTTCCTGCTCCAATTGCTGATGAAATGGTCCGCCATTGGTCAGGATGCGGTTGTTCCAGATCGCTTCCAGCGATGGAATGAATTCCTCGAGCGGCGGCAGACTGGGCCTCGTTACAAAGATCTTCTCGTTTTTCATGACCGCCGTCCAGAGGTTGGGCATATCGCGCAAAGTGGGCTTGGTCCAACATCATGCTTCAACCTGTTCCCAGGCTGACCAGCGAAAGTCCTCGCGAACAGTGTGGCGCAAGCTTCACGTCCAATAATCGGCACCCAAACAAGCCCGAATGCCGTTTCGTAAATCACGGAGACGGCAGCCATGCGCGAAGGACCATGCCTTGACGATCAATCAGCCCATTTCCGCTCTGCCGGCCGGCCTTCCTGATCTGGCGTTTCTCACGGAAAAAGCTGCCAGCACCGGATCGGTCATTATCTATCAGCCTTATCTCGATCCTTCGCAGCGCGGCCAGCTTGACAAAGCCGCAGTGCCGCTCGACATCTCATTCAATACGCAGGCTTCGACCCGCGAATACGAGCTCTTCCGCATCCTGCATCACCATCACGAGGCGATCGGCCTTGGCGACGACGTGTTCTGGGGGCTCCTTTCCAGCAAATTCGAGATGAAGTCCGTCACCAGCTTCCCCTCCTTCGTCACCGAGGCGGAAAGGGCCAGGGCGGAAGGTGCGGATGCCTATCTCTACAATCCGCTGATCGGCCATGCGGCAATCTACAGCAATGTCTGGGAACATTCTCTGCTCGGCGGTCATCCCGGCATGGAACCGATCTTCCTGCATATCCAGAAGCTCGGTCATCCAATCGCGACGCCGCAGGACAAGACGGCCTTCATGTTCTGCAACTATTTCTGCGGCAACCGGAAATTCTGGTCCGGGTATTTCGCCTTTTGCGAACGCATTCTCGAATCGCTGGAAAACGAAGCCCGTCTCGGCACGGCGGCGGGCACCGCCTATGCAGGTGCGGCCCGCTATTCACGCGATGCCAATGCGAATATGCGTCCCTTCGTGATCGAGCGTCTGCTCGGGCTTTATGTCCAGGAGGCGGCCGCCTCCGGATTGAAGATCACCGCCTTCGTACCGACAGTCGCCGATTTCGAGTGGAAGTTCGGCGTCCGCCTCGGCCGCATGCTGCATAGCCTCTTCGCCGCCAAGGAAGCCTTTCTGCAAAGCCGCGACCAAGCTCTCCTGACTTCCTGGCAGGAGGGCCGCCAGCCGCTGATCAAGCAGCCGCATCTCATCTGGGGCGCCGACGACCCGCCGGCCTGGATGCCGCGCGGCCAGTTCATCGGTGGCCGCGAATTGATGCGCGCCGATGCTCCGCAGCCTTCTGGCACCGCTCCGGCGAAGCAGCAAGCGGGACATGCAGAAATGCCCGTGGCGCCTGCCGCACCGAAGATCGAGCAGCCACTTCGCAACGCAATAGCGCCCTTTGCCGGCGGATGGCAGGCGCACAAGGACCGTCATTGCATCTGGATCGTGACACCCGCCAAGTACAACCATAGCCACGCCTTCGACGAGGTCGCGCTCGGCCTGCAGGGTGCCTTCGAGGAACTCGGTGGCTCCGCACCGATCGTCCGCGACATGAACGCTTTCGCGGGTCGCGCGCCGATCATCTACGGGGGCAATCTTCTCCCTGCCGAAATCGTCGGACACCTACCGAAGGACAGCGTCGTCATCAATCTCGAGCAGGTCTCCGAAGAAAGCATCTGGATCAATTCGCGCTACACCTCGATCCTGAAGTCGCTGCCGGTTCTCGACTACAGCCCGCGCAACCGGGAAAACCTCGCCGCAAAAGGCATCGAACACGCCGGCGTCCTCGAAATCGGTTACAGCCGCTGCCTCAGCCAGATAAAGCACGCCCCCGTCAAGGACATCGACGTGCTCTTTTACGGCTCGATGAACGAGCGCCGCCACCATATCCTGAAGACTCTGGAACAGGGCGGGCTGAAGGTCGCACATCTCTTCAACATCTATGGTGCGGAACGCGATGCGGCCATTGCCCGCGCCAAGATCGTCATCAACATCCATCATTATGCGAGCGGCGTCTTCGAGATCGTGCGCATTTCTTATCTGCTCGCCAACTGCGTCTGCGTGCTGACCGAAGGCGACATCCGCGATCCGGACCTCCAGCCGTTCATCGGCGGTCTGGCGATCGAGCCCTATGAAACCATGATCGATCGCTGCCACAAGCTGATCGCAGATGCCGATGAGCGTGTTACCATTGCCGCAAAGGGTTTTGCGGCAATGCAAAGCCGCTCGCAGGCGGACATGCTGATGAGCGTCATGGAGGCCAACGCTCGATGAAAACCGCAGAAAAGGTGCGTCATGCGTATTGAGACCACGACCATCGAGGGCATCGTCGCGATCACGCCGCCACGCTTCGGTGATCACCGCGGCTACTTTTCCGAGGTGTTCAAGGATGCCTGGTTCCGAGAAAATGTGGCCGACGTCACCTTCATCCAGGACAATGAATCGCTTTCGGCTGAGCCCGGCACCGTCAGGGGACTGCATTTCCAGATACCGCCCTTCGCACAGGGCAAGCTGGTGCGCTGCATTGCCGGCCGGATCATGGATGTCGTTGTCGATATCCGCACCGGCTCACCGAGCTTCGGCAACTGGCTCTCTCGAGGAGCTCTCGCCGGAAAACGGCACGCAGCTCTGGGTGCCGCCCGGCTTCGCGCATGGATTCGCCACGCTCGAGCCCAACAGTGTCATCAACTACAAGGTGACCGCTCCCTACAACCCGCAGCATGATCGCGGCATTGCATGGAACGACCCGGCGATCGGCATCCGCTGGCCGGTCGACGAGAAAGCCATGGTGCTGTCCGACAAGGACAGGACGCTGCCGAGGCTCGCCGACTTGCCTAACCACTTTTCTTATTCAGCAAAACAAACCAAGGATTGATCGACGATGCGCATACTGGTCACGGGCGGAGCGGGCTTCATCGGATCGGCACTGGTGCGCCATCTCGTCGGCGATATCGGCGCCGAGGTGCTGAATGTCGACAAGCTGACCTATGCCGGCAATCTGGCATCACTGACGTCCGTCGAATCGGCGCCGAACTACCAGTTCCTGCGCGCCGACATCTGCGACCGCGCCAAGATCCGAGGAATCATTCGCCTCCTTCCGCCCGGACATCGTCATGCATCTGGCCGCCGAAAGCCATGTCGACCGCTCGATCTCGGGCGCGGTCGATTTCATCCAGACCAACATCGTCGGGACGTTCAGCCTGCTGGATACCGCGCGGCATTATTGGGAGGGCCTTGACGCCCGTGGAAAGAGTGCCTTCCGCTTCTTGCATGTCTCGACGGACGAGGTCTACGGCTCGCTCGGCGACGAGGGTCTTTTCGAGGAGGCGACGCCCTATGATCCGTCCTCGCCCTACTCCGCCTCCAAGGCGGCAAGCGACCATCTGGCGATCGCCTGGCACCGCACCTACGGCCTGCCGGTCGTCGTCTCCAACTGCTCCAACAACTACGGTCCCTACCACTTCCCGGAAAAGCTCATTCCGCTGATGATCCTGAATGCGCTGGAAGGCAAGCCGCTGCCGGTCTACGGCAACGGCGCCAATGTCCGCGACTGGCTCTACGTCGAAGATCACGCCCGCGCGCTCTACACCATCGCCTCCCGAGGCCGCCCGGGCGAAAAATACAATGTCGGCGGCCGCAATGAGCGCCGGAACATCGATGTCGTTCAGCGCATCTGCGCCATCCTCGACTATGTCTACAAGGACAATGGCCCGCATGCCCAGCTGATCACCAACGTCACCGACCGCCCCGGACACGACGCACGCTACGCGATCGATGCCTCCAAGCTCGAAGGCGAACTCGGCTGGAAGGCTGAGGAGACCTTCGAAACCGGCATCGAGAAGACCGTACACTGGTATCTCCAAAATGAATGGTGGTGGCGGCCGCTGCGCGAAAACGTCTATTCCGGCGAACGCCTCGGCGTCTTCAAGGGGCGATAGCGATGCGCATTGCCGTCACCGGCAAACAGGGCCAGGCCGTCCAGTCGCTGATAAGACGCGGCGCCGAGAAGGGCGTCGAAATCATCGCAGTCGGGCGTCCGAAAATGGACCTTGCCGACCCCGCCAGCGTTGCAGCCGCCTTTTCGCTCGTGCATCCCGATGTCATCGTCTCGGCTGCCGCCTATACGGCGGTCGACAGGGCCGAGAGCGAGCCCGACCTCGCTTTTGCCGTCAACGCGGCAGGTGCTGCGGCGGTTGCCGAAGCTGCCGCGCGGATCGGTGTGCCCGTCATCCACATTTCGACCGACTATGTCTTTCGTGGCGACAAACCGTCAGCCTACACTGAAGAGGATATGACCGGACCGATCTCCGTCTACGGGCAGTCGAAGCTTGCGGGTGAACGGGCCGTGGCGGCGGCAAACCCAAATCACGTGATCCTGCGTACCGCCTGGGTCTATTCGCCCTTCGGCGCCAATTTCCTGAAAACGATGCTGCGGCTTTCCGAGACGCGCGATCATCTCAGCGTCGTCGCCGACCAGACCGGATGCCCGACGTCTGCGCTCGACATCGCCGAGGCGATCCTTGCGATCGCATCCCGTCTCGTCACGGACCCGGCACCATCGCTCCGCGGCACCTTTCACTTGACCGGCAGCGGCGAAGCGAGCTGGGCGGATTTCGCCGAGGAGATCTTCGGCGAACTTCACAAATCCGGCGGCAAGAGCATTCGCGTCGAGCGCATCACGACGGCGGACTATCCGACCCCGGCGAAGCGTCCCGCCAATTCACGCCTCAGCGGCGACAAGCTCGCCAGGATATACGGAATCCGCCTACCGGACTGGAAGCAATCCATGAGGATTGTCATGCAAGTCATTTTTAACAAAGGCTTTTAGGGGAGATATGGATGAAGGGGATTATTCTCGCGGGGGGTACCGGAACTCGTTTGCACCCGATCACCCAGGCCGTCTCGAAACAGCTGATGCCGGTCTACGACAAGCCGATGATCTACTATCCGCTGACGACGCTGATGCTCGCCGGCATCCGGGACCTCATGAT
This sequence comes from Rhizobium yanglingense, assembly GCF_977109285.1. Lineage (NCBI taxonomy): Bacteria > Pseudomonadati > Pseudomonadota > Alphaproteobacteria > Hyphomicrobiales > Rhizobiaceae > Rhizobium > Rhizobium yanglingense. Next base: position 593,590 of record NZ_CDSAWY010000002.1, on the reverse strand, counting down.
CATCACCACGCCGCATGACGTCGAAGCCTTCAAGCGCCTTCTCGGCGACGGATCGCAATGGGGCATTTCGCTGACTTATGCGGTGCAGCCAAGCCCGGACGGCCTCGCCCAGGCCTTCATCATCGGCGCCGACTTCGTGCATGGCGACACCTCGGCACTCGTCCTCGGCGACAACATCTTCTATGGCCACGGCCTGCCGGAGATCATGAAATCCGGCACGAGCCGCCTTCAAGGCGCGACAGTCTTCGCCTATCACGTCACCGATCCGCAACGCTACGGCGTCGTGGGCTTCGATGCGAACATGAATGCGCTGTCGATCGAGGAGAAGCCCGATGAGCCGAAATCGAACTGGGCGGTGACCGGCCTCTATTTCTACGACCAGCAGGTGGTCGATATCGCCGCCAATCTGAAGCCCTCACCGCGCGGTGAATTGGAAATCACCGATGTCAACCGCACCTATCTCGAGCGCGGACAGCTCTTCGTGGAACTGATGGGCCGAGGCTATGCCTGGCTCGACACCGGCACACCGGACAGCCTGCTCGACGCCGCAGGTTTCGTCAGCACGCTGGAGAAACGCCAGGGCTTCAAGATCGCCTGTCCCGAGGAAGTCGCCTGGCGGATGGGATACATCTCGCAGGATGACCTCGCCAAGCTCGCCGAAAGGCTCGGCAAGAGCGCCTACGGTCAATATCTGACGAAGCTCTCCTCCGACTGGTGAGCCGCTCGGTGACTACCGCGCCGGCGCCGCGTCGCAGACACGCAGCTGGATGCGTCGCGCGCCCTGATAATGCTCGGCGCCCAGCATTCCCGCGACATGCAGGTTCGCCCCGCGGGAATTGAGCAGGAGGTTGCCAAGCGAGGTGTCCGCGGCCCGGAAAGCGATGCCGTCGAGGCGGGAGCCGTCCATCGCCTCAAGCGTTACCTTCACATGTTTCTCGCCGACCATCCGCGCGTCGCGCAGGCGATGCGCGGGCACTGCGAAGATCGGCTGCGAATGCCCCGAGCCGTAGGGCCCGGCCGTTTCCAGCCGGTCGATCAATTCGATCGTGGCACCGCTGGCGCCGATCGCGCCGTCGATCTTCAGCGTTTCGTTGGCGACCAACGCCGCCACGGTTTTTTCGGCACGTTCTGTAAAGAAGTTGCGCAAGGCTCCGAGCTTTTCGCGCTCGACGGTCAAGCCCGCAGCCATCGCATGTCCGCCGCCCTTGAGGAGCAGGCCTTCGTCGACCGCCGCGCGCACCATCCTGCCCATGTCGAAACCGTTGATCGAGCGGCCGGAGCCCGTTCCGCGGCCCGACGGGTCGAAGGCGATGGCGAAGGCCGGGCGCTTGAATTTCTCCTTCAGCCGCGCAGCCAGCAGGCCGACGATGCCCGGATGCCATTTGTCCCGTGCGGTGACGATCACCGAAGCGCCCTCGCCGTCTCCATACTCGGCAAGCGCCTCCGCCTCGGCCTCCTGCAGCATCGCCGCTTCCATCGCCTGGCGCTCGCGGTTGAGCTCGTCCAGCCGCTGCGCGATGACCTCCGCCTCGCCGGTATCGTCCAGCGTCAGAAGCCTGCTGCCGAGTGCCGCGTCGCCGATGCGGCCGCCGGCATTGATGCGCGGACCGATGAGGAAGCCGAAATGATAGGGCGTCACCGGCCCGGAAAGGCCCGCCTTGCGAAAAAGTGCCGTGAGCCCGGCATTGCTCTGGTGGCGCGCGGCGACCAGGCCCTTGACGACATAGGCCCGGTTCAGGCCCTTGAGCGGCACGACATCGCAGACCGTCGCCAGCGCCACGATGTCCAGCCATTGCAGCAAGTCGACCTTTGGAATTCGCTTGTCGCCCGCCTCGCGAAGCAGCCTCAGCGCCGCCACCAGCACCAGGAAGACGACACCCGCAGCGCAGAGATGCCCCTGCCCCGAAAGATCGTCCTCGCGGTTCGGATTCACCAGAGCATGGCAGTGCGGCAGATCATGTGTCACCTGGTGGTGATCGATGACGACGACGTCGATATTCCGCTTTTCGGCAGCCCCCAGAGCTTCGTGGCTGGTCGAGCCACAATCGACCGTCACGATCAGCTGCGCGCCGTTGTCGATCAGCTGATTGATCGCCGCCGGGTTGGGTCCGTAGCCTTCGAAGATGCGATCGGGAATATAGATACTGGCCTTCACGCCGAAATGCGTGAGGAAACGGTACATCAGCGCCGAGGAAGCCGCGCCATCGACGTCATAGTCGCCGAAGATCGCAACGTTCTCGCCGCGCCGGATTGCCTCGACCAGGCGTCTGGCCGCCTTCTCGCAATCCGTCAACGTGTAGGGATCAGGCATTAGACTGCGGATCGTCGGATCGAGAAATTCCAGGGCCTCGTCGACCCCGACGCCACGCCCGGCAAGCACGCGCGCAATCAAATCCGGCAGGCCGTGCACCTGGGATATGGCAAGCGCGCGGTTCTGCCCCGCCTGATCCAGACGCGACACCCAGCGGTTGTCGAGGACGGATTTCTCCACCCCCAGGAACGCCCGCTGTACCGGATCGGCGGCTATATCCACAACGCCCCCTCTGATCGCCCATCGCTTGTCACCGCCCCGGGACCGGGGCGCTGTCGGCAGATTTATGTGGCTTTGGTGGAGCACACAACGATTTTGAACGCCAAGGCGCATGTTAGCTGTGGACGAGACAGCCCCGGCCGCCTCGCTCATCAGTTCTTTTAAGGAAGACGGGTGCTCAATCTTCTTTGGGACGCTCGATGCGGATCACCTGCGGTTCGCCGACGAGGTAGCCTTCGCCCTTGATAGCAGCAACAGCCTTGCGCACGGAATCCTCCATCGTCGCATGGGTGACGAGGATGATCGTCTGGTGGTGCGACGGCGCCAGGTGCTGCTGCGACCGCTGCACAATGGATTCCAGTGAAATGTGGTTTTCCGCCATGCGCGTCGCGATGCTTGCAAAAACGCCGGTGCGGTCAAGCACCGTCAGGCGGATGAAGTAGCCGCCTTCATGGCTCTTCATCCGGGCCTTGCGGTAGGACTCCAACGCCTTTGCCGGATGGCCGAGAACCGGTACGCGCTGCGCGCCAGGCTGGCTCTTGGCGATGTCGGCAATATCGCCAAGCACCGAGGATGCCGTCGCATTGCCGCCGGCACCCGGGCCAACCATCAGCAGTTCGCCGAGAATATCGGACTCGATCGCCACGGCATTGGTGACGCCGTCCACCTGGGCGATGACCGAATCGACAGGCACCATGGTCGGGTGCACGCGCTGTTCGATGCCGGTATCGGTGCGCTGTGCGACGCCGAGCAGCTTGATGCGATAGCCGAGCTCGGCCGCCGCATGGATATCCTCGATCGAAATATTCGTTATGCCTTCGAGGTAGATGTCGTCAGCCGCGATCTGGTTGCCGAAGGCAAGCGTCGTCAGGATCGAGAGCTTGTGCGCCGTATCATTGCCCTCGATGTCGAAGGCCGGATCGGCTTCAGCGTAGCCGAGACGCTGTGCTTCCTTCAGGCAATCTGCAAAGGAGAGGCCCTCCTTCTCCATCTTGGTCAGGATGTAGTTGCAGGTTCCGTTCATGATGCCGTAGATGCGCGAAATCGTGTTGCCCGTCAGCGATTCACGCAGCGCCTTGATGACGGGAATACCGCCGGCCACGGCCGCTTCGAAATTCAGCAGCGTGCCCTTTTCTTCCGCGATCATCGCCAGTTCGACGCCGTGATAGGCAAGCAGCGCCTTGTTGGCCGTCACCACATGGAGACCACGTTCGAGAGCGGCGCGTACCGAACTGTTGGCCGGGCCGTTGGCGCCGCCAATGAGCTCGACGAAAACGTCGATGTCTCCTTTTTCAGCCAGGTCTTCCGGCCGGTCGAACCACTCGACGCCGGCAAGATGAAGGCCGCGGTCCTTGGTCTTGTCGCGAGCCGAAACGCCCGTAATCAGGATCGGCCGCCCGCATGTGGCAGCAAGCTCGTTGCTGCGGCTCTGAATGATACGGACGAGCGAAGCACCAACGGTGCCAAGGCCCGCAATGCCGATTTTGAGGGCGTCTGTCATGGAACGATCCTGCGTGTTTTATGAGAGGCAGCCGCCAAAAAGCGGCTGCCGTTGAAGTGTGAAGATATCAGCGGTGCGCGTTGAGCGAGATGACGTTGTGCATCGTCTCGTCGGCCGTCGACAGGAACTTCTTGATGTTGCGGGCGGCCTGGCGGATGCGATGCTCGTTCTCCACGAGCGCCAGACGCACGTAATCATCGCCCTGCTCGCCGAAGCCGACGCCCGGTGCGACCGCGACATCGGCCTTTTCGACGAGCAGCTTGGAGAATTCCAGCGAACCGAGATGACGGAACTTTTCCGGGATCTTCGCCCAGGCAAACATCGTGGCTGCCGGCGGCGGCACGTCGAAACCGGCCTTGCCGAAGCTCTCGACCATCACGTCGCGGCGGCGCTTGTAGACGTTGCGGACTTCCGCGATGTCGGAACCGTCGCCATTCAGCGCATGCGTCGCCGCTACCTGGATCGGCGTGAAGGCGCCGTAGTCGAGGTAGGACTTGACGCGCGTCAGGGCCGCGATCAGCCGCTCGTTGCCAACCGCAAAACCCATGCGCCAGCCGGGCATCGAGAAGGTCTTCGACATCGAGGTGAACTCGACGGTGACATCCATGGCGCCAGGAACCTGCAGGACGGACGGCGGCGGCTCGCCATCGAAGTAGATTTCCGAATAGGCGAGGTCCGACAGCACGATGATGTCGTGCTTCTTCGCGAAGGCAACGACATCCTTGTAGAAATCGAGCGTCGCGACAAGGGCCGTCGGGTTGGACGGATAGTTGAGGACCAGCGCTAGGGGCTTCGGGATCGAGTGGCGCACGGCCCGCTCCAACGGCTGGAAGAAGTTCTCGTCCGGCTCGACCGGGATCGAACGGATCACACCGCCCGCCATCAAGAAGCCGAAGGCATGGATCGGATAGGTCGGGTTCGGGCAGAGAATGACGTCGCCCGGCGCGGTGATCGCCTGCGCCATGTTGGCGAAGCCTTCCTTCGAGCCGAGGGTCGCGACGACCTGCGTATCCGGATTGAGCTTCACGCCGAAACGGCGGGCGTAATAGGCGGCCTGTGCCCGGCGAAGGCCGGGAATGCCCTTGGAGGAGGAATAGCGGTGCGTGCGCGGATCCTGAACGACCTCGCACAGTTTGTCGACGATCGCCTTTGGAGTGGGGAGATCCGGATTTCCCATGCCGAGATCGATGATATCGGCGCCGCCCGCTCGCGCGCTCGCTTTCAAACGGTTGACCTGTTCGAAAACGTAAGGCGGCAAACGCCGGACTTTGTGAAATTCTTCCATCTCTTTCCCCATGGAAATGCGGCCAGCATGACCGCGCTCGAAGCTCGTTTGTTCCCGGCTGCCTGCGACACGAACTTCACAATCGCAAACGCCGTATTCATCAGACTTTCGTCCCGCGGCGATTCTTTGACGAAAGGCCGCGACAGACGCGTATTATCGGGAAAATTGCGTCTCCCGCCAGCTGCGGAAGGCTTTGCGTCCAAATCGCCTGAAAGGCAAGGCTTAATTGCCGATTGCAGAGAGCGCGTCTGTGCCGTGCTCGGCGGCAAGCTTGCGATATTCGGCCACGCGCCGTTGATATTCGGCTTCCGAAATCGTGCCTGCCTTGCGCTGGACGCGGAGTCCCGAAAGCTTCTGCCCCAAGCTTGCGGCTTCCTCGTTGCTCATCTGGGCGTTTGCTGCCGTCAGCGGCGCGCCGAAGCTCGGATAGCCGTCCGGATAATGGGCAAGGCTGCTTTGTGCCGGCTCCTCGCCCTTGGTCGGCGTCATGACGACGGCCGTCGGAGGCGCGCGCCGCGCCGCGGCGGCCGCCTTCTGCTCCGGCGTGTATGCGCATCCAGCAAGCGTCATCGCTGCGGCCGCGGCAGCGAGTGCCATGCGGGTTGCGAGTGCGATGCCTAAGATGCCGTTCGTCGTCATGCCAGATCTTCCAAATCCTGAAGCCTCAGCGACTGTTAAATTTGTCGCAGCAACAAAGCAATAGCACGAGTGCGCTTGCGTTGAACTTGTTTTCTCGATCCGGGACGATGTACAACAAGATTTGCAAGAGGATTGCTGCCGCCGGAGGAGACGCGTGACCGACAGCAAGCAGGAAAATGGCGGGAAGACGAAAACCGCGGGTTTCGAACCGAATCTCGATCCTTACGTGCTGAAGGATCCGGAGGCGATGGCGGTGAACATTGCCCGCGCCCTGGAAAACCTCGGTAAGGCGGCCTCCGTCTGGCTTGCGCCGCGCAAAAGCGGGGAAATCAACGACCGGCTCGGCGCGCCGATGACCGACATGGTCAAGACGCTTTCCAAGGTCACCGAATACTGGATGTCCGATCCGCGCCGGACTTTGGAGGCGCAAACACAGCTGATGAGCAGCTATTTCGGCGTCTGGATGCGCTCGATGCAACGATTGCAGGGCGAGGCTGGCGAACCCGAGCCGGAGCGCAAGGACAAGCGCTTTTCCGACGCCGACTGGCAGAAGAACCCCTTCTTCGATTTCCTGCGTCAGGTCTATTTCATCACCGCCGACTGGGCAGAGAAGATCGTCGCCCAGACCGAGGGGCTCGACGAGCATACGAGGCATAAGGCGAGCTTCTACGTCAAGCAGATCACCGCTGCCCTTTCGCCGAGCAATTTTGTCGCCACCAACCCGCAGCTCTACCGCGAAACGATCGCGACCAGCGGCGAAAACCTGGTGCGCGGCATGAAGATGCTGGCAGAGGACATCGCGGCCGGCCGCGGCGACCTGAAACTGCGCCAAACCGACATGACCAAATTCGCCGTCGGCCGGGACATGGCGCTGACCCCCGGCAAGGTGATCGCGCAGAACGACATCTGCCAGATCATCCAGTACGAGTTGTCCACGGATACGGTGCTGAAGCGCCCTCTCCTCATCTGCCCGCCGTGGATCAACAAATTTTATATTCTCGACCTCAACCCGCAGAAATCCTTCATTAAATGGTGCGTCGACCAGGGCCATACCGTCTTCGTCATCTCATGGGTGAACCCTGATTCCCGCCATGCCGGGAAGGATTGGACGGCCTATGCCCGCGAGGGCATCGATTTCGCGCTGGAAACGATCGAGAAGGCCACCGATGAAAAGGATGTGAATAGCGTCGGCTATTGCGTCGGCGGCACGCTGCTTGCAGCAACACTGGCTCTGCACGCCAAGGAGAAAAACAAGCGCATCAAGACGGCGACGCTGTTCACCACCCAGGTCGACTTCACCCATGCGGGCGACCTCAAGGTCTTCGTCGATGAGGAGCAGCTGGAAGCACTCGAGGCGCATATGCAGGCGACCGGCTATCTCGACGGCTCGAAGATGGCAACTGCCTTCAACATGCTGCGTGCCTCCGAGCTGATCTGGCCCTATTTCGTCAACAACTACCTGAAGGGCGAAATGCCGATGCCCTTCGACCTCCTCTTCTGGAATGCCGATTCCACCCGCATGGCGGCCGCCAACCACGCCTTCTACCTGCGCAACTGCTATCTCAGGAACGCGCTCACTGCCGGCGAAATGATGCTTGGCGGCAAGACCGTATCGCTGAAGGACGTGAAGATCCCGGTCTACAATCTGGCGACACGCGAAGACCATATCGCGCCCGCGAATTCGGTCTTCCTTGGCAGCCGGTTCTTCGGCGGAAAAGTCGATTTCGTGCTGGCCGGCTCCGGCCATATCGCCGGCGTCGTCAACCCGCCCGACAAGAAGAAATACCAGTTCTGGACCGGCGGCCCGACCAGGGGCGATTACGATACCTGGCTTGCCAAAGCCGAGGAAAATCCCGGCTCCTGGTGGCCGCACTGGCACGCCTGGATCGAAGCCAAGGACGCTAAACGCGTGCCCGCGCGCAAACCCGGCGGCACGGCGCTCAACGCCATCGAGGAAGCACCGGGCAGCTACGTCATGGAGCGGACATAACGGCACGCCTCGCAAGGCAAACGCGTTCATTCAAAGGCGATGAGGCTCGCCGGCGACGGCGCCAGCGCCTTTGTTCCCGCATCGCAAAAACCGGCAAACCGGGCCATTTCGGCCAGCCAGATTATCCCGTAAAGGAATTAGTTACCATAGTGCGTCATGCTTCCCGGTAGTCGGCAAGTCGCATCGGGGCCTCATTTTGGCCCTCTTGCTTCATTACCGGCTCCGGCGGGGGCGTTCCGCGTAAGCCGCCGGTAATGTGACGCGTTGGGAAACCGAGTAGTATGGCGTTTGCTGTTGAGGCGCATGAAAGCGTCAACCCTTTCGGCTGGGCTTTTTTTCGCTCAGCCAGACCCCTCCGGCTCATATCCGGAACTGCTGCAATTGGTCTCGCGGTCACTCTGTCCGCCTGGACGATTGCCTCTATCGCGGCCATGCACACCTCCGCCATGCCGCAACCCGCAGCTGTCGCGATCGCCCAAAAGCCGGCTCCGCATGTTGCCACGCCTGCGCATCCGCTGATCCGCGTCAGCAAGTTCTCGCGCCTTCCGGGCAAGACGACGGTTTCGGACCGCATGGTTGCCGAACTCTCGCCGAAATCCTCCAAGGATATAGTCGCCCTCTTGCAGCGCCGCGGCCTGTCGCTGCTTGCCATGCGCAACAACAGCGCGGCGATGGCCGCAGCGCTGAAGCAGCAGGCACTGGTGCTTGCAAGCGCCGCACCTGTTCCGGCGGTCACCGCGCCTGCGGCCCTTCCGGCACCTGATTATTCGATCCGGACCGCCTCCGCCAAGCCGGTTGAACCGGCGTCAAGCCTCGCGCTTGCGGCAACGCTTCCTTCCGCCCAGCCGATACCCGTCGCTCCTGTCGAAACCGCCTCGGCCGAAACGGCAACGTCCGACGAGCCTTTCGGCCTCGTTCTGGCGCCTGGCACCGATGTTCCGCTGCCGATGGCACGCCCCGGCAAGCCGAAGATCGACGTGCCCGAAGCCGGACCGGCTCTTGCCTATGCGCGAACGGAAGATGACGACGAGGAGATGCCGGCATTCGCCAAGCCGGCCTTGATGCCGAGCGCCCGCAATGGGGTGGCGATCTACGATATCGAGGCCAGCATCGTCTATCTGCCGAACGGCGAAAAGCTCGAAGCCCATTCCGGCCTCGGCGGCATGCGCGACAAGCCGCGCTACGCCGACAAGAAAATGCGCGGCCCAACCCCGCCGCACACCTATGACCTCGCCATGCGCGAAGCGCTGTTCCATGGCGTCGAGGCGATTCGCCTCCATCCCGTCGGCGGCCCGCAGAAGATCCACGGTCGCGTCGGCCTGCTCGCCCACACCTACATGCTCGGCAAGCGTGGCGATTCCAACGGATGCGTTTCGTTCAAGGACTACCGCCGCTTCCTTGCCGCCTTCAAGCGCGGCGAGGTCAAACGCCTCGTGGTCGTGCCGCGCCTGAAAAACCCGCCCTCTCCACGTCCAAGTCTCGCATCGCTGTTTTCGAAACGAAGCTAAGCACCGCCTCGCCTCGCCGGATGGATTTTGGTCCATCTTCTTGCGAAAGTAGGACGCGACGGGATAGCTGGCGAATTGGAGCAATGCGATGCCGGTGGGCTTTGCAAAGGGCCTCTGCCTTGATGCGAAGAGGACGAACTGGGAGGGTAGCGGCCCCCGGCCTCTTTCCTGGGCGGCCTGGTATCCTGCGGATGACGGCGCAGTCGAGACGCCCGTATCTGACGCATCTTGGTTTTGGCTGAAGCCTGTTGCGCGTGACGCGGCTCTTAAACCGGCAGCGAGGCCCCATCCCCTCGTGCTGCTCTCTCATGGCACCGGGGGAGTTGCCGCCGGTCTCGAATGGCTGGCCCATCGCCTGGCGCAGCGGGGCTTCGTCGCCCTTGCGGTCAATCATCACGGCCACACCGGTGCCGAACCCCATAGACCGGAAGGCTTCCTCTGCCTCTGGGAACGGGCAAGCGACATAAGTGCAATGCTCGACGATCGCAGCTGGCGAAGGCAACTGGGCGGAATGATCAGCGCTCATGCCTGCGTCGCTGGTTTTTCCGCCGGTGCCTACACGGCTATGTTGCTGATGGGTGCACGCGTGGCCTATTCCCAGTTTGAATCTGCAAACCCGATCAACAGCCCGCACCGTGGACCGAGGGAGTTTCCCGATCTGGCGGACCACATATCTCCCCTGCTGGAGCGCAGCGCCGTTTTTCGCGAGTCGTGGAGCCGCAGATCAAACGACTATAGCGACCCTCGATTTGATGCTGCCCTCGTCCTTGCGCCTGGCCGCTCGGTGTTGGGATTTTCGGCCGAGAGCTTGAAGCGGATCGCAAAGCCGGTTCGAATTGTCGGCGGTGATGCGGATACCATCGCGCCTGCGCAGGAGTGCTGCAGCTGGCTGCACAGCAATCTGCCGGGCGCTGGGCTGGATATTCTCAAAGGCGGAGTTGACCATTACGTTTTTGTGCCGGAACCGACGCCTCAAGGCAGGAAAATGGCACCGGACATTTTCACGGATGCCGACGGCATCGATCGGCGGTCTATTCACGACGAAGTCGCCAGCATCGCGGCTCGGTTCTTTGGTTCCGTTGTCTGAAATCGTCTCCGCCGCCTCCTTCGCCATTAGCTCGCAGCGAAACCGCGGCCCGACATCGTCTCGAGCCATATCACGGTATGGCGGGTCATTGCCCGGAGTATGGCGGGAATCGTCCGGCAGCTCTGCCAGTTCCGATAGCCTATGAATACCGGTGAGGATCGCGATACGGCGCCTGTCGAGCGTCCGGCCCGACGCCTTTTCATAAGCCGCAGCGATCCGCTCGGTGAGATCCGGCGATATGAAGTTCGAATAGATGAACTCCTGGTGGACCGGACCAAAGCCGGAATCAGCAAAATCGTAGATGCCGTTGAGGCGGCCTCGCACACGGTCGAAAGCCATGTTCCATCCATGGCCGTCGAAAAAGCCATAGGTCTGCCCGTGGGGATCGGGCGGAAGCCGCTCGAATCCTGCGATGATATCCTCTGCCACGCCACGAAGATCGACCGGAAGGGCCGGTACTGCTTTGCCGCGAAGCGTTGCAGGGCTTTGCCATGCGCCGATTGGCGCGGCGCCGGCATCGGCCATTTGCTCCTTGTCGAGCCGGTGAAGCTCGGTGTAAAACTGCCCCAATGCATCGCCAAGGCGCTGGCACGCATCCTCCGGCAGCCTGTCATATTCGGCCGTAAGCAGATGTTCGCCCTTCAGCTTCTCATGAAGAGAAAACAGGTGCCGGCCTCTCTCGAAAATGCGCAGCTCCGGGACGGCCATTGAGACCCTGGGCCGGACGACAGCAAGCAGTGCGGCCTCCTTCACAAGCGCCTTTTGTGCGACCTCATTGCGGGGAAACTTGAAGATCAGCCGGTCATCCACGTCAACAGCGATCGAATCCCAGCCTACCGGGGCGAGCTCGAACGTCGATGCGGCCAAGTCCGGATACTCGCTGAGAATGATGTCCCGGAACTGATCTAACTTTTCCGTTGTCATGGTGGCTTTCGTCGATCATCGGGCAGCGCGGCAAGATATGCAATTCGGGAGCACTGGCAACGCCGCCTCGTAATCACGGCCAATGCACTCTTGGGTCAGTTTCGCATCACCCATCGAACGCCGGCAGCGGCGGCCAGCCCCAGAACTGGCCATATCGCCCAGAATATCCCGTGCCACGACAGAAGGTTGATCGCGATCATGCCAAGCCCGGCGACGCCGAGGGCGGCGATGCCCCGATCGACACGGTTCTGGTTCCGCACCCATAGCATTGCCGTCAGGACAGCAAAGGCCAGAAGCGGCCATGCCGCCCAGAAAACGCCCCGCCAGGAGAGAAGATTAATGACAACCAGCACAGCGCTCAACAAGGCGAGCAGACCAAACATCTTGCGAGCCTTTGCGCCAAGCGGCCAATTGGTCACTGCCGGAGCCTTCGGTCGGTTCGCTGCAGCCTCCGGCTGCGGGGCGCTCTTTATGCCTTCGCCGATGCGCACCGCATAGCTCGGCACGGGCTCCGTGACATTCTTCACCACCAAAGGCCCGAGAAATTCGAAACCGACGGCCACCTTGTTGCGGACCTGGTCGTAGACGGTATTCGATATCACGATCCCGCCGGCGGTGGCAGACGCCTGCAGCCGCGCGGCAATATTGACGCCGTCACCATAGAGATCGTCGCCTTCGATGATCACATCGCCGAGATTGATGCCGATCCGGAACAGCATGCGACCGTCCGCCGGCCGCGTAGCGTTCATGCCCGCGAGCTCGTTCTGAACGTCGACTGCCGCACGCACCGCCTCGACGACGCTCGGAAAATCGGCGATCAATCCGTCGCCCCAGGTATTGATCACCCGCCCTCCGTGCAACGCGATGAGTCGCGACATCGCATCGCGATACCGCTTCAGCATCGCCAGCGTGCCCTCCTCATCCGCTCCCATTAGGCGCGTATAGTCCTGCACGTCGGCGGAGAAGATGGTGGTCAGCTTGCGTCGCGTTTCGCTCATGATGTCCCGCCGCGTCTCCTAGTGTCCATCAGCAAAGCTAGGGCAAGTCGTCAATAAATCCGGTTTTGTAAGCGCGATTTGCGCAATGTCCGTTTCGCTGCGAAAACGCATTTGGCTGCCGTTAGAAGCATTTCAAGCGTGCATACGCTCTGTCTCGGCTTAATCCGGCAGCGCCGCGCCTGCAACGATCTCAACAACAATCGTGGATGTGCAAGAGCTGCAACCCCGATCGCCTCCGCGCGCGGCGGGTCGTTATGGCTGCAGTGCTTCGGGCAATGCTCGGCATAGGTCCATCGCGTCCAGTCGAAAATTGGGAAAACTCAGAACGCCGCCATCGGGGACCGGCCCCCTTAGCAACGAAGGTCAGCCGGATGCGCAATTCGAGCGCTGCCAGTTCCTCCAAATCCGATTTGATGTTCATGAGAATTGCGCGCCACTGCCACTATTTCATCGGCACACTTGGCACCCATGCGATACTGCCGCTGTCCCGTCACGAATGCACCGCGAGGCGTCGCGCCGAGACGGGACGCGCTAGGTGCGAAGGGAGCCGTAAGCCCTGGCATTCGGGCGGCGGCCGGGCAGCAGTGCTTGGCGTTTCCGCACGTGCGGCTTTATACCGTTCCTCCCGCAAAGGCCGGGACTGGTAGCTGCTCATCCCAAAACCCTGCGCCCCAATAAGGCGCGGCATCCGGGCAGAGAGGCCGAGTTGCGGATAAAAACCGCCGAACGGGGCGCCGGGGTCATATATTTCACTTCAACGCGGCAATTTCCAGCGCGCCGTCCGAGTGGAACGCAAGACGCAAGATACGGGGTGAAGCCCACCGCGTGACTTTAAAGGCATACCGCTGCACCGTATCGAAGTGGTACAAATCTCGTGGTTGCGGTTGATCGCGATGGACGAACGCGGCATAGCTGCATTATGTACGATGAGGACAATCTCCGCTAAGGCCCTGCAATGGTGAATTATATCGAAGCCTCCTCCGCGCCGCCGAAGAATACCGGCGCCATCCGGCTCTATGGTCCCGAGGCCTTCGAGAGCATGCGCAAGGCGTGCCAGTTGACCGCCCGCTGCCTCGACGAACTCGCGGCGATCGTCAGGCCGGGGCTTCCGACCGACGTGATCGACCGGTTTGTCTTCGAATTTGGAATGGACAACGGCGCCCATCCGGCGACGCTCAATTATCGCGGCTATACCAAATCCACATGCACCTCGATCAACCATGTCGTCTGCCACGGCATTCCGGACGCAAAACCGCTTCGCGAAGGCGATATCGTCAATATCGATGTCACCTTCGTGCTCGACGGCTGGCACGGCGATTCCAGCCGCATGTATCCGGTCGGGCAGATCAAGCGTGCCGCCGAACGTCTCCTCGAAGTCACGCATGAAGCGCTGATGCGCGGCATTGCCGCCGTCCGCCCCGGCGCGCGCACCGGCGCGATCGGCGAGGCGATCCAGACCTACGCAGAAAGCGAACGCTGCTCGGTCGTGCGCGATTTCTGCGGCCATGGCGTCGGCCGCCTCTTCCACGATTCGCCGAACATCCTGCATTACGGCCGGGCCAACGAGGGTCCGGAGCTGCGCGAAGGCATGATCTTCACGATCGAGCCAATGATCAATCTCGGCCGTCCGCATGTGAAGGTGCTTGCCGATGGCTGGACGGCGGTCACCCGCGACCGGTCGCTTTCTGCGCAATACGAACACACCGTCGGTGTCACGGCCGGCGGCTGCGAGATCTTCACGCTTTCGCCCGGCGGCCTCGACCGGCCAGGCCTGCCGCTCAACGGGTGAACTGAACCCGACCCGCGCGGTTTGGCGCCCAAAGGACCGCGCACGCGCGACATCTACATTCCGTTATGCCGAACGCGGCATAACGAAATTTATCCCGAGCCCGAGACTATGCCGAGCCAGTTCCCTAAAGCCCGCGATTTCCGATAGTTCCAGATTCCAAGCTCGGCATATTCCACCGATCGCCCCTCGGCCGGAATGCGCCCGCAGCGGACTAAGCGATTGCCGTCGGTGGACGAGGCTGTTGAGCTCACGCCTACCACTTCGATCTTTTGCGTGCACATCGTCGATGAGTGACACCGAGCGGATTGAGATCGTCTTGGATGCTTGGATGAGGTATCATCGCAGCAGCTTTCCAGAATACTGTCGATGACTGCCTCGCGTCAGCGGAGGACGAAATGACAACGCCTCAGGTCGAACGTAGGACCACCGCCGTGTTGGTTGCCGATGTCGTTGGGTACTGCCAACTCGTTGAGACTAACGAGGAAAGGGCGCTCGCGGCAATTAAAGAGCTCTGGGGTGCTGTGTTCCGACCGTTAATAGCTGAGTACCGTGGTCGGATCGTAAAATTGATGGGTGATGGTCTCATAGCGGAGTTTGGCTCCGTTGTCGGAGCAGTTGCCTGTGCGGCGGCGGTCCAGGAAAAACTTGCCGTCCAACAGCAGCAGGTTGCAGCGGAACGCCGCATCGTGCTCCGGATAGGCATAAACCTCGGAGACGTCGTGATCGACGGAGATGATCTTCTTGGCGACGGGGTCAATGTTGCAGCGCGCTTGGAGCAACTATGTCCGCCAGGCACCGTGCTCATATCCGGCTCAGCTCACGAACAACTGTCGGGAAAACTCGATCTCCACTTCGAGTATGTGGGGGAGCAGCACCTAAAGAATATCGCACGGCCGGTGAGGACCTACTGCATGGACGTCGGCGGCTTGACGCCAATGCTCCCCGCCGGCGGACGATCCGACAAGCCGGCGGTCGCTGTTCTGCCTTTTGACAACATGAGCGCTGATCCCGATCAGGCCTATTTCAGCGACGGCATTACTGAAGACGTCATCACCGAGCTTTCGAGATTCAGAGAGCTCACGGTGATTGCCCGCAATTCCTCATTCGCCTTTCGCGGACAGAGCATGGACCTGCGTCAAATCGGACGCATGCTGGGAGCGGAGTATGTCGTGGAAGGAAGCGTTCGGCGGCTGGGAGATCGGGTGCGCATCACCGTGCAGCTTATCGAGGCCACGAGCGGGACACATCTGTGGGCCGAGCGCTACGACCGGGCGATGGAGGACGTGTTCGCCATTCAAGAGGAGATCTCGCAGAATATCGTTGCAACGGTCGCCCAGCGTGTCAGGGACGACAGAGAGGTCTCGGCGCGGCGGCGCCGGCCTGAGGACATGCACGCATATGACCTCTTCCTCCAGGCCAACCGCCTCTCCGACGACTTTACGCCTGGAAGCCAGGAACGAGTTCTTTCCCTGTTCGAGCGTGCAGTGAAAATCGACCCTACTTTTGCGCGGGCCTACACAGGCCTCGCATATGCATATCTCAATCGTGCGATCGACAATGGCATCGGTGCGCCGAGGGAAAAGGACGAGAACAGGATAAAGGCACTTCGTTTTGCCGAGCAAGCGCTTGTGCTGGATCCAAATGATCCGAAGGTGCATTGCACACTTGGATTCATGTGTCTGACCTGGCGGGATTTTGATCGAGCCGAACGTCACCTGGATCTAGCTCGGACCATGAACCCGAACGATCCGATAATCCAGATCATCTGGGCTTGGATGCAGGGGGCCTTGGGCAGACCGGAACGTGGGCTGGCTGCCGCTCAAATTGCCTTGAGGATCAACCCGCGTCACCCGAGTTGGTATAACTACTATCTCTCGCGCATCCTGTTCCAACTCGGACGTTACAGTGAGGCCGCTGTGCTTCTCGAGCAACGAACCTTCGATTCCCCGATAAGGCATCCGCGAGACATGGCTTGGCGGGCGGCGGCCTATGGTCATCTAGGCAGGATCGAAGAGGCGAACGAATGTGGGGACGTATTTGTCCAGGCAGTGCGCACGCTGTGGATCGGTGACCCCGCCGCAGGGCCAGCGGAATACGTCGACTGGCTTGTTGATGTGTCATATCTGCGCGAGCCGAGGGATGTGGAGCGCCTACGCGCTGGCCTACGTCTTGCCGGGTTGCCGGCCTGAAGCAGTGCGGGCTGCCGAACACCTAGAGAGATCTGAACATGGAACTGACGCCTCATCACTATGCCGAGCTCGCCATTCCTGAACCATCGGAAATCTCGAGCTTTGTGGAACTGGCTCGGCATAATCGCGGGCTCGGGATAAATTCCCGACCTGCATCTGGACACGATTAAGGTGAAGACGCGGGATTTCAAATCCAGACTGCTGTTGTGACGACGGGCCCTATCAAACCGCCGCTGCATCCGGTAGGTTTAGGCCATCGCCTTACGAGCCTTTACCTTCAGCCGCACCAGCGGCCAGATCGTGCGGACATCCGGGGAAGAGTCAATAGCAATGTGACCGTCACGAAGTCCGCAAGGAGTATCGCATGAACAAGCCCCTGAGCCAGAGCGAGACGCCCTTCACTAGGTCCCGTCACGAGGCGGAACCGCACTCAGCTATCGTCGCGATCCCCGCGAACATGGCGATCGAGCACATCCTTCAGGCTCTACCGGAAGCCATCTATACGACCGATGCGTCAGGGCTGATAACCTTCTACAACGAGGCGGCCGCCGAGCTGTGGGGAGTGAGGCCGGAGCTCGGGAAGAGCGAATTCTGCGGCTCCTGGAAGCTATATTGGCCGGACGGCACGCCTTTGCCACATGACGAATGCCCTATGGCCATGGCGCTGCGCGAAAAGCGTCCGGTGCGAGGGCTCGAAGCATTTGCCGAGCGACCGGACGGCCGCCGGGTCCTGTTCCGGGCCTTTCCTACACCGATCTTCGACGCCGAGGGCACGCTGGTCGGTGCGGTCAACATGCTCGTCGATCAATCGGACGCTGCTGTCGCCGACGAAGCCGCGCAGCGGGTCGCAGCTATCGTGGAATCATCCGACGACGCCATCCTGGCAAAGGATCTCAACGGCACAATCACCGACTGGAACCGCGGCGCCGAGCGGCTTTTCGGCTATACCGCCGAAGAAGCCATCGGCCGCTCGGTCACCATGCTCATCCCGCTGGATCGAGCCGATGAGGAGCCCAACATCCTCGCCCGGCTTCGACGGGGCGAAAAGATCGACCACTACGAGACCATCCGCCGGCGCAAGGACGGGAGCCTTGTCGAGATATCCTTGTCGGTGTCGCCGATCCGAAATCGCGCAGGCCAAGTGATCGGCGCATCCAAGATCGCGCGTGACATCACCGAACGCAGGCGCGCGGAAGAGCAGCAGCACCTTCTCCTCCGAGAGATGGATCACCGCGTCAAGAACCTTTTCGCGCTGGCGAGCAGCGTCGTGTCGCTGAGCGCGATAAGGGCGACGACACCGCGCGAGCTCGCCACAGCAGTGTCTCAGAGGCTGGGAGCGCTCGCCCAGGCTCACGCCTTGACGGTGGCGCGGACGTCCCAGGCGTCGGACCGCATCGAGCAGGCCACCACGCTCCATACCCTGTTGCGGACGATCCTTGCGCCATATGATCGCGGCGCGGACGCAACCACATCCCATGTTGTCGTAAGTGGCCCCGACGCGACGATCTCCGGGGGGTCTCTCACGAGCTTCGCGCTCCTGCTGCACGAGTTTGCGACCAATGCCGCGAAATATGGGGCGCTGTCGACCGACAAGGGCTGCGTCGAAATCGCGTGCGAAGAGGAAGGCGACACCTTCATCCTCACCTGGACCGAGCGAGACGGCCCGCCCGTAATGCAGACCGCTGACGGGGACGGCTTCGGCACGACTCTCGGCCGCGCCACGGTCCGTAGCCAGCTCGGCGGCGAAATCCAGCGAGACTGGAAGCCGGAGGGCCTCGTCATTCGGTTGTCAGTCCCGCGCGATCGCCTGCAAGCCTGACGGCGGGCCGCGCACCGGTCTCGGCCGACTTGGGCGAGCCCGAGCCGGGGTCCTTCAGCCTTGCCCGAGTTCACCACAGCGTGGCTTCGGCTCGGTCCTGGCATCGACGCGACATCCCTAAGGTTCACTCGAACCGCAGACCGTCGGCGCTATCGCCACCGCTTTACATGCTCAACCAAGGCGCGTAGCTTCGGGGCGAGATTCCGCCGATTGGGAAAATAGAGGAAAAAACCCGCGAACGGCGGGCAATACTCTTGGAGGAGAGGCACCAGTTTGCCGGATGAGACGAAGGGTCTGAAGGTCTCCTCCATGCCAAACGTTATGCCTCCCCCCGCGCAGGCCGTGCGGATCATCAGCCACATATCATTGGTGGTGATCTGAGGATTGACCGCCACGTCGAACGCACGTCCATTTTCGCCAAACTCCCAGCGGTAAGGCGCGGTGTGCGGTGCGGGACGCCAGCCAATACAGCGATGCTGGGCCAGTTCCGAGGGGTGCGACGGCTTCCCGAAGCGCTCGATATAGGAAGGCGCGGCGACCGCGCTTTGGCGTTGCTCGCCGGACACCGGGATAGCGATCATATCCTGGTCTATCACTTCGCCAAGCCGCACCCCCGCGTCATATCCCTCCGCCACAATGTCGAATTCTTCGTCCGTGACGGACAGATCGATCTGAACGGCAGGATAGGCGTCCGCAAAGCTCGACAGCAGCGGTCCCGAGATGAACCGTTCTGCGATCGAGGACACTGCCAGCCGCAGAAGGCCGCTCGGAGCGATGTCTCGATCCGCGGTGGCGTTTAGGGCCAGGCCGACCTCCGCAATGGCTGGCGCCACGCGCTGGTAAAGCTGCTCGCTAGCCTCTGTCAGGCTGACGCTTCGGGTTGTTCGCTGAACGAGCGCGACGCCGAGCCGATCCTCGAGGCGACGGATCGTCTGGCTCACAGCTGGCCGCGTGACACCTAAGTGCTCAGCGGCCGCGCGGAAGCTTCGTGCCTCCTCGACGGCGAGAAAAACAGAGATGCCATTCAGATCCACAGCCATTGGTTAGGTTAACTTACCAGAGTGGTCACGATTGGGGAAGTTGTCTACTCCTCTAGCAGCCGCTACTTTTGGCTCGGTGAATTGGAGATGGCTAACCAAAATGATGCTCGAGAACTACAAGCTGCTAGGACGCTCAGGATTGCGTGTTTCGCCCATAAGCCTGGGCACCATGACCTTCGGGTCGGATTGGGGTTGGGGCGCCGACAGTGTCGAAGCCCGCCGCATCTTCGATCTCTATGTCGATCGGGGCGGCAATTTCATCGATACCTCGGTGAACTACACCAACGGCGCCGCCGAACGCTTCCTCGGGGAATTCGTCGGCGACAAGCGTGAGCGGCTCGTCATCGCGACGAAGTTCACGATGGCCCGCGAGCCTGGCAACCCCAATTCGGGCGGCAATCATCGCCTCAACATGATGCGATCGGTCGAGCAGAGCCTCAGGCAGCTTGGCACTGATCGCATCGATCTCTTCTATCTGCACGGATGGGACATGACGACCCAGCCAGACGAGGTGATGCGCGCCCTCGACGATCTCGTTCGGTCGGGAAAGATTCTCTATATCGGCATCTGCAATACGCCGGCATGGCGGATCGCCGAAATGCAGACGCTCGCCGACATGCGCGGATGGTCCCCCTTCGTCGCGCTCCAGATCGAATACAGTCTCGTAGAGCGCACCGTCGAGCACGAGCTCATGCCGATGGCCGCAGCTTTGGGACTCGGCGTGCTTCCGTGGTCACCGCTGGGCGGCGGCGTGCTGGCCGGCAAATACTCCCGAACCGACGTTCAGGATTCACGGGAAGCGGCCGTGTCTCCCAGCCGCAAGGGCGTTATCGCCTCGTCGGGGCATCTCAACGAGCGCTCGATGGAGATCGCGCACGAGGTTCGCACCGTTGCCCAGGAAATGGGCTCGACACCGTCTCGGGTAGCGCTGGCATGGACCCTGGCAAATCCCACGGTCGTGTCGCCCATCATGGGCGCCCGCACCATCGCCCAGGCGGAGGAAAATCTGGGCGCTCTGGACGTGGCGCTGTCGCCGGAGCAGCTCGATCGCCTGAACCGGGTAAGCGACCCAGATCCGATATTCCCTGCCCGTTTCGTGGATCGCCCATTGGTTCAGCAACTCATCTTCGGCGGAGCTTCCGTGGCTCGCCGCATCTGAACTCAGGCGAAGAAGACCAACATGCGTGAAGGGCGGTTGCCCAGACAGCGGCCTTCCTCGCCCTTCAGCAACCCAAGAAGGGAATGATACCATGACCTTTTCCTCACTGACCGATCGCCTCACCGCCGCGGGCCGCAAGCTGCTGGTCGCGTCAGCATTCGTGGCCATCATCGGAGCGGCGCAAGCCGAGACCAGCGCGCCGGACGCCCGTGTCGGGATCCAGGAGACCAATATCGAGACGCAGAACAAGGCCATCGTGCGCAGGGCCTTTGAGAAATGGCGTGCAGGCGGTAACGTCTTTGCAGAGCTTCTCGCGCCCGACGTCGTCTGGACAATCCATGGTTCCGGCCCCGTAGCCGGCACCTACCGTAGTCTCCAGGATTTCGTCGAGCGAGCCTCTGCCCCCCTGGTCAGCCGTCTCACGACCCCTGTGTTGCCGGTGGTGCATGACATCATGGCCGATGGAGACATGGTCGTCATCCGCTTCGACGGCACGGCCACGACAACCGCGGGAGCACCTTATCGCAACCAGTTCGTTTGGATATTTCGGATGAAGGACGGCTCTGTCGTCGAGGCCGAGGCCTTTCTGGATCTCGTCGCCTACCAGCAGGTTGTCGAGAACAACGAGCCGCGTGGGCAATAGCCGGCGGTCATGAGTTCGCCAGCGGGGTGGGCCTCTCGCGTCGTCAGCCGCCAAGACAGCCGGACCTCAGACCCGTGCAGAACCTAATTCGGCTCTGGCAGCCAAGCTATACAATAAGTGTTTAGGAGCCCGATCATGCGGCATGCATTTGCAATCGTGTTGACCGCCACACTCTTGAGTGAATCGGTACAAGCCGGGGAATCCAAATTGCAGGCTGGCCATCCGTATAGCGGCATGTGGGTGACCGACGACGGCCATGTCCACCACGAACTCCTGCCGAGCGGGCGTTATGTCGAGGCACGCGGCAAACGCGAACGCGCCTATGAAGGGCGTTACGAAGTGACCGGCACACACATCGAATATTGGGACAACACCGGCTTCACCGCCGATGGCGACTTCGTCGACGCAAATACCTTGCATCACGGAGGTATGGTTTTGCGCCGCCGCCTTACGGAACGTATCGCAGACCCCTCCGTGTCGAAACAATAGTGGCGCAGCGCCGATCTGCTTTTGGTACGATCTTCCGCGCCGCGGTCGAAGCGCGTCTTCCTTCGCATCGGCGATGCTGCGTCGCAGAAGATTAGTCGTCGTACGCCATCTCACCAGGTCCCATCGTCCCACACCCTTTTGGTGCGAGGGAACTGATTGAAGTCTGAAGAGCGCGGCAGCGCGGGGCCAAAGCTTCTTCGCCTCGAAAGCGTGCGAACAGCTGGGCGCACGTCGTCGCTGCCATCCTTGATAAGGTCAAAAAGTTTGGCCGAACAGCAGTCGATCCCAGCAAAAGCCCTTGGATATCCACGACCACATCATTAACGGCAAGGACGGGCCTGCCGCCAATGGAGGGGCAGACGCTTAAAAGCGCCACCATTCAGGTGTCTGTCAGCTTCGGGTCGCAATGAGCGCATGCTGCCTCGCAGGTAGCGTTCCGAGGCAGAGGCATTCGATGACGATAAAATTCTTGCCACGCTACGGGAAGGCGGCGCTAAGGCTCTTCGGCCTATTCCTGCTCACCGCAGGCGGTTATTTCCTTTATCTGCAGGCAACGGACAATTTCGCAACGGTCGTTGCCGGCGAAGTCTACCGTTCGTCGCAGCCGTCCGCCCAATCAATCACAGAGCTTGAAAAACAGTATGGCATCAGGACGATCCTCAACCTCAGGGGTAAGGCCGACAGCTCAAAATGGTACGCCGACGAGGTTCAGCAGGCGAAAGCATTGAACATCGTCCATATCAACTTCAAAATGTCCGCCGGAAGGGAACTGAGCCCGGAAAAGGCCAAGGACCTCATCGCCATCATGCGCGACGCGCCCAAACCGCTGCTGATCCATTGCCGCGCCGGTGCCGATCGCACCGGGCTTGCCTCCGCTCTCTATCTGGCCGCCGTCGCCGGCAAGGACGAAGAGGCTGCCGAGGGCCAGTTGTCGCTTCTCTACGGGCACCTGCCCTTCCCGTTCAGCCGCTCTTTCGCGATGGATCGCACGTTCGAGAAATTGGAGATTTTCGTTTTCGGCAATTCCTGACATCAGCCGAAAGACAATCTGTAACATTGACCAGCTACCCGTGGATGAGCGACATTTTGCGTCGCAATATATGATTCCAAATTCCAATTCCGGGGCCGAGCCATGTTTCAGTACGATCTTGTTGTTGTGGGCAGCGGTCCGGCGGGACGCCGAGGCGCCATCCAGGCTGCGAAGCTCGGCAAGAAGGTCCTGGTCATCGAACAGGGCAAGCGTGTCGGCGGTGTTTCGGTTCATACGGGCACCATCCCTTCCAAGACGCTGCGGGAGACGGCTCTCAATCTCTCCGGCTGGCGCGAGCGCGGCTTCTACGGACGTGCCTATCGCGTCAAGGAAGAGATCAGTGCCGAGGATCTGCGCCGCCGCCTCTTGATTACGCTCGACCACGAGGTCGAAGTGCTCGAGCACCAGTTCGCCCGCAACCGCGTCCAGCATATCCGCGGCAGGGCAAGCTTCGTTGATCCCTCGACGCTGCAGGTGATCAAGGATGACGGGGAGACCATGCAGGTCAGCTGCGCCAGCATCCTGCTTGCCGTCGGCACCAAGCCATTCCGCCCGGATTACATCCCCTTCGACGGCAAGAGCGTGATCGACAGCGACGAACTGCTCGATATCAAGGAACTGCCGCGTTCGATGGTCGTCATCGGCGCAGGCGTCATCGGCATCGAATATGCGACAATCTTCAGCGCCCTCGATACGGCCGTGACCCTGCTCGATCCCAAGTCGACCATGCTCGATTTCATTGACAAGGAGATCGTTGAGGATTTCACCTACCAGCTCCGTGACCGCAACATGAAATTGCTGCTCGGCCAGAAGGCGGACAAGGTGGAGACGCTCGACAACGGCAAAGTCGCGCTGACGCTCGACAACGGTCGCCACCTGACGACAGACATGGTGCTTTTTGCCGCCGGGCGCATGGGGGCGACGGACGCGCTCAACCTTGCTGCCGCAGGCCTCGAGGCAGACAGCCGCGGCCGACTGAAGGTCAATCCGGAAACCTTCCAGACCTCGGTGCCGAACATCTATGCCGCCGGCGACGTCGTCGGCTTTCCGAGCCTCGCCTCGACCTCGATGGAGCAGGGCCGCATCGCCGCCCGCGTCGCCATCGGCGCGATCGCCAAGGAACCTCCGAAATACTTCCCTTACGGCATCTATGCCGTGCCGGAGATTTCCACCTGCGGCCTTTCGGAAGAAGAGGTCAAGGAGCGCGGCATTCCCTACGAATGCGGCATCGCCCGGTTCCGCGAGACCTCGCGCGGTCACATAATGGGCCTCGAAACCGGTCTCCTTAAGATGATCTTTTCACTGAAGACCCGCCGTCTGCTCGGCGTTCACATTGTCGGCGAAGGGGCGACCGAACTCGTGCATATCGGCCAGGCAGTGCTCAACCTCAAGGGCACCGTCGAGTATTTCGTCGAGAATACCTTCAACTATCCGACGCTTGCGGAAGCCTACAAAATCGCCGGGCTCGACGCCTGGAACCGCATGGGCGACATCAAGTCGGAACTCTGAGCCGCCCGCCTCACCAGCGCTGCCCAGCATAGCACTCGCATTGCCGCCCAAAGAAAAGGCCCCGCCGAACCCGGCAGGGCCTTTAATTTCAGTCTTTGAAGAACCGATTACTCGGCGTCGCCTTCGGAGGCCTTCTTCTTCGGAGCGGCCTTCTTTTTGGGAGCAGCGGCCTCTTCGCCTTCGGAAGCTTCAGCCTTTGCGGCTGCTTTTTTCTTCGGCGCGGCCTTCTTGGTTTCCTTCGCTGAACCTTCGCCTTCTTCGTCGGCGAGCAGCTCTTCCTTGGTGACCTTCTTGTCCGTGACGTCGATCTCGGTCAGCAGGTGATCGATGACCTTTTCCTCAAAGATCGGCGCGCGGATCGAAGCGGCGGCGCCCGGCTGGCTGCGGAAGAACTCGAGGATCTGCTTCTCCTGGCCCGGATACTGGCGCAGCTGCTCGTAGATCGCGCGCTGCATTTCGTCTTCACTCACTTCGACACCGGCCTTTTCGCCGATTTCGGAGAGGACGAGGCCGAGGCGGACGCGGCGTTCGGCGAGCGTCTTGTATTCTTCCTTGGCCTTCTCTTCCGTCGTGTCTTCGTCTTCGAAGGTCTTGCCGGACTGAGCGAGATCGTTGTTCACCTGGCTCCAGATGCCGTTATATTCGGCTTCGACGAGCGACTTCGGGGTCTCGAACTTGTACATCTCGTCGAGCTGGTCGAGGATCTGGCGCTTGACCTTCTGGCGGGTCAGCGAGCCATACTGCGACTCGATCTGCCCGCGGACGATTTCCTTCAGGCGATCGGCGGATTCGAGGCCGAGCTTCTTTGCCAGCTCGTCATTGATTTCCACGTCGGCCGGAGCAGCAACTTCCTTGACGGTGACGTCGAAGGTGGCTTCCTTACCGGCGAGGTTCTTTGCCGGATAGTCGGCCGGGAAGGTCACAGTGATGGTCTTCTCGTCGCCAGCCTTGACGCCGACGAGCTGGTCTTCGAAACCCGGGATGAAGCGGCCTGAGCCGAGGACGAGTTCAGCACCTTGATCGGTGCCGCCTTCGAAGGCTTCACCGTCGACCTTGCCGACGTAATCCATCGTGACGCGGTCGTCATTGGCGGCCTTGCCCTTCTTGGTTTCGTAAGAACGGGCGCTTTCGGCAACCTTGAGGACCTGCTCGTTGACTTCTTCGTCAGAAATATCAACAACCTCGCGAGTGATCTTGATGCCCTCGACGGACTTCAGTTCAATCGGCGGCAGAACTTCGTAGGAGAGCGTGAATTCGAAGTCCTGCTCAGCGGCGAGGATCTTGTCCGCTTCGTCCTTGTCTTCCGTCATTGCGATTTCCGGCTGCGTGGCGGACTTCTCGCCACGGCTGGAAAGGATCTGGGTAGGCTGCTCGCGAACGATCTCGTTGACGAGATCGGCCATGATCGACTTGCCGTAGACCTTCTTGAGGTGGGCGACGGGGACCTTGCCCGGACGGAAACCATTGATGCGTACCTTGTCCTTTACGTCGGCAAGGCGCTCGTTCATCTTGTTTTCCATGTCCTTGGCCGGGATAACGACCTTGATTTCGCGCTTCAACCCTTCAGCGAGCGTTTCGATAACCTGCATGTCTTCCTACCTTCATTTCGTGGCGGCCGTGCCCAGACGCCGTTCGTTTCGATGAGCACGACGCCGGAAAAATTGCCGCGCGTGGCTTTTGTCAGATTCCAATGCATCCCACCCAAGGGGGGACGGCGCCATCCTGCCGGGTAATTGGGGCGACCTATCCCGGTCTTCCCACCTGCAAGCCAGCTTTGGTGCGGGTAGAGAGACTTGAACTCCCACGCCTTGCGGCACCAGAACCTAAATCTGGCGTGTCTACCAATTTCACCATACCCGCGTTCGCAAAACCGCAATGCATTTGCCTGCACATGAGGCCTTCCGGAGCGCGGCGTCTCTATATCACCCGATTTGGTGGAGGCAAAGGAAAAATGAAGGCCAAATGACAGGGATTTTTTGGGCTGCAGGGCCCCTCTCCTGGCATTTCGCCAAAGTCAGTAAAGCGGCTCCTCATAGGCGGGCTTGCCGTCTACGAGCAAGCTGCGGATCTGAGCCGTGCCATCGCTTGAAATACGCGCAGCAATCGAAACGCTGCCGTCCTGCCGGGCCTCCTCCAGCGGCTTGCCTCGGCCTTCCGGCACATAATAGCGTTCGATCCCGTATTCGGCGCGGATCGTGTCGGCCGTGCGCACACCGTAGGTGTAAAATGGACGGCTCTTGAGCACGGCGCTTTCCGCTGCCTCGGGGAGCGGCCGGAACGAGGATTCGACGATTGCCCAAAAGCCGTCCGGTTGCTTTTTCAAGCGAACCCAGAGCGTCTGCTCGCCCGGGATGGTGGGCAGCCCGCCGACCACCGTCTGTGCCGGAACCGACGAAATCTCGTAATTCAGCACGACATAGTCGCCACGCAGGAAATCACGTGGATCGACAGGTGTCGTCTTCAGCAGGACTTCGGTGCCGCTACGCAGAATCGCCGCGCGGCTTTCGATTATGTATCCCAGAATGATGGTCTGGAGGGCGGCAGCAATGACCGCCGCAATCAGGTAACGCCTGCCCGATTGACGTTTTGAAAACAACGCATTCATTCCGTCACCTCCGTCGACCTTGCACCGAAACGTCTCTCGAGGCGGATCACCACCCAGGCGACGATCGCCACCAGCAGACCGGACAGAAGAAAGAGGCTCGACGTTCCGAGGATCGAACCGACTGTGACGGAAGCAAGATAGAAAACCTCGGCGGCGAAGGTGGCGTAGGCAAGATAGCGCACGGCGCCGTTGTCTCGGCCCTGCAGCGCGATCGCAAGCACGGCCATTGCGAGCGTTGCCATGCCGACCACAACAAGCGGCCAGCCTTCATCGTGCTCTATGTTGAGCAACAGCAATCCGACTGCCGCCACCAAGAATGGGTAAAAGGCCGGCGCAGCACCCGCAGTCCTTATGAACGCAACGCCACGCAGCGGCGGCAGGCTGACGGCCACGAACGCGGCCATGCCGCAAAGCACGAAGGCGAACGCCATCCGGATATCTTCATGCAACGTGTAGAGCCATGCAAGCCAGCCCACGGCAAGCAGATAGGCAAGATGCCGTGCACGATCGGCGCCGGTAAAGCGCACCAGTGCGACAATGACCACGGCCATGACGGGCGGCGCCCAGGGATCAAAGCCCACCCAGCGCGCACCGTAGTCCGTCAGATAGACAGCGAATGAGGCCCAGGACAGAAAGCCGGCTATGGCAGTCACGACACCTGAGCGGAAGAGCGCGGCAGACACGGTCGCGACCGCGAACCAGAGATACATGACAGTCTGCTCGTCACCCGACAAATGATACATCTGGCCGATGAGGGAGATCGCGCCGCCGAAGCTCAGGGCACCGATGACGAGCAGGCCGCTCGCAACCGCCGAAGCCCCTCGGGCAAACATCAGCGCGGCGCCGAGATAAACAGCCCAGATCAGGGCGAGGATCGCGCCGACGCGGACCAGCCGCGGGATCGCCTCCCAGTTGGAGGCGATGAGCAGCAGGACAGCCGCCCCAAGCAAGACCGCGGCAAGCACCATCAGCACATTGCCGAGACTGAAACTTGCCGGCCGGCTGTCATATTCGACAAGCAGCAATTCCGCCATCGCCTCGGGCAGCAGACCCTTTTCCACCCAGAGCGACAGATCCCGCTCCAACCGTCCCCGATACATGCCTGCCTCCGTGCCAATTCCAGCGGCTTTCCCATCAATCTTATAGATGGAGCAGTGTCTTTCGCAATCTCCCGAACCTATGCCGTTCAAGATACTTCACTGTGCGAACTTGGTACGGAATTAACCGGGCATTAACAGCAGCGAGCTAGTATAGAGTCCTTGCAGATAAGGCATGCATGAAACGCATGGCCACCATGAAAATATTGCACTGCAAAATAATCATTAGTCATACTATATTGACGATCAAGAAGCGCGGGTATGGCAGCCCGGCCCGGTTTACCGGATGCCTGCGGATATGATGTCCGTAACGAAATTCGGAGCAGCGCACTCCTCCTCCCAGCGCCCTCCGATAGACTGACAACACTCCTCCTCCCAGTTGTCAGTCACCAACATGACGCCCACCGGATCCTCCCCCGGTGGGCGTTTTGGTTTGGCGGCATAAAACGATTAGCCCGCCGGTTTGCAAGGATTTCGCCGAGAGACTCGCCAAGTCGTGAAACGCCCGGCTCCGACGGTTTGGGAAACGCGCCGGTCTCTTGCCAATACCAAAGCTGTGTCGAAGGGCGAGTGGTGCTGATTCGAATTTGAGAGCGACCATAGCGCAGCGATGCCGGCTGACGACGATTTGAGCAATCGAACTTAAAGCCATGCCCGCCGAAAAAACATTCTGCCTATTCGTTGACCAAAAGGCGGCGGAATCACGTAATTTGCCGCCAGAGACTTGCGTCGAATGCATAGGTGGAATGAAATCTTGTCTCTGTTAGTTCTTTGCGGCGCAACATATATTCTGGTCATCAAACGCAAGCCAGCGCTGATGGGCAGCAGCTGGCAGATGGCAAGCCCTCGGAAAGGGGATTAAAATGAACTTCACACGCTCGTTCAACAACTGGCGCAAGTACCGTCAGACGGTTACCGAACTCGGCCGCATGACCAACCGCGAATTGCACGACCTCGGCATCGACCGTTCGGACATCCATCGCGTTGCTCGCGAGGCTTCTGGCCGCTAATTCAAGGCGATCAGCGTCCTCCCAAGCTGATCTCCTCCTTCAAAACGCCCGGTGCCTTCGGCAACGGGCGTTTTCTTTTGTTCAATTTGCACCTTCGCATTAGTTGCAGCGGAAAGCGCCTTCTCTTCTACCGCTCAAAAAATGGCTTCTGCGTATTTATCGTGCATCACATTGCACAAATGCATAGCAGATGCCTTTTCTTTGCACTGCACAATATGACCGGGAACCACTATATGAATGTCAACCGCAGAGACGGCGATGGCGCCGCCCGCGAGGCAACGTTCTAAGGAAGACGACAATGAACCCGATCCGCATTGCTAAGAGCTGGATTAGCTACCGCCGCACGCTCAATGAGCTGGGCAACCTTTCGAACCAGACGCTCTCCGACATCGGCATCAGCCGCTACGAGATCCGCAACATCGCATCCCGCTCGTTCCGCTAATCGCGGCAGGCGTGATACACCAAAAACGGCGCCGATTTGGCGCCGTTTTCGTTTTTAGGTTCTGTGTCGGCTCCGGGCGCTGTGTGCCAGCGAAACGAGCAGCCTCGATCTCTTTCTTGGTGGAACGTTCGTGGGCCTGGTGGGAAAATCTAGATCGGCTAACTCTCCCACCACCTAAGCACCCGCATCGCCCGGAGGGTCACCCATCGCGAGGGCTCGCCCTGCCCGTCGTCGACCTCGAACCACACCCGCCCCGCCAGGCTCCAGTCGAGGGGCCAGGTGCCGTTCTCCAGGCGTCTGGAACGGATGTGGCCGATAGCCTCGCCAAGTCGCGGGTCGGGATCGGCGCCGGTCAACATCGCAGAGAAGCGGAAATAGTCGAGCGCACGCAAGACGTCGTAGCGCCAACGGTTCGGATGCAGGAAGCGCAGAAACCGCTCGTCTGCCGGCTCACCCGTGCCGAGACGGCGGAAGAGGTTGCGCTCCAGGAGATACTCCTCGCCAGACCTACGAGCCTCTTGAGATTGACGCGTACCCCCTGTGGCTCTCTCGTACTCCAGGAGCCCTTCCAGCACGTTGATCGTGCTGGCGAATGACGAGCGGACCGAGCCGTTGAGCCTCTCACAGTTCCAGCCGCCGTCAGCGAGACGCTCGCCTACCAGCCTGTCGACAATGGACGAGACGTCAACCCCAAAATAGGCACCATCGGCAACGGTCCGGCCGTTGATGCACTCCTCGACTTCGCCCTCCCAGTAGGGCTGGCCGCCCTCATCCCAACGTGCGTTAGCGCCGATCAATTCGACAGTTCGTTTGGCCCGATCCGACGAGGGATTGAGACCAAACTCCCGCAGCTGCGATAACGAAAAGGTCGTGGCCGTCCACGGCTGACCGTGCTGCTTCCACTCACAAGGATCAAAATCGGCTGGGACGAAGGAGCCGCCCGCCCATTGCCCGTCCTCGTCCTGGTAGGAAAGAAGCCTGGCGCCCCAGCCCTCGGTCTCCACCTTCGTCCGCTCCGCCGCCCACTCCGGCTCCGGGGCGTCAATCAGGTCGCGCATCACCTGCCATCGGATCGATGGGTCGGAGTGGAGAAGCCAGTCGATCACCGAGCCAGAGTGAACCATGTCGGGCGTGCCTATCAGCAGATCGGGGTCGATAGCTCGCTTATAATCCACTTCTGCCGGCCTGCGCCAGCCCGGTGCAGTCGCGAGAAACCGGGCTAGCCATCCACAGCTCTTGGTCGATGACGCCTAGTTCGTCTCGTCGCCCTTGATGACCCTCCAGTTGGGACGGCCGAGATTGAAGGGCCAAGCATGGACGTCGCGGTCGTTGAAATAGACGACTTCTTCCAGTTTCGGAAAATCGCTGTGCTTCAACGTCACGGTGTCGATCCACGGCCGCATGTAGGCGTCTTTCCCTTCATAGCCCAGTTCGGCTACCCAGATGGGCTTGCCGTATCCCGAGACTCGGCGGTAGCCGTCCGTCAGCGCCTGGCGGAAGTCACGCGGACCGCCATAAGCGAGTGTGTCGTAGGGCTCCAGGCCGAAGACGGAGAGGCCAACGAGATCGACATAATCGTCACCCGGATAGTAGGCATCGAGTCTCGTCCAGTCCCTTCGGCGACCACATCACTTCCACCCCAGGTGCCTCGGCACGCACGATATCCATCATCCGCCGGTATGCGGTGACATAGTCGCGCGGGTTCCAGCCAGCCCAGGAGAACCGGCTGTTCTGATCTTCCATTTCCTGCCCCCAGCGGACGATGACCGGGCTCTTGAGCTTTGTGATCATCTGGGCGATCGCACGCATGTTGACATCGTAATCGCCGCGCAGGACCTTCTGGCGCAGCTCATCGGAGGTCAGCCGCCAGTCGACATCCCATGACCAGGGTTCGACGGAAATCAGCAGGTTGCGTCCCCTCGCCTGCGCATAGGCGTCTGCCGCCTTCAGCGTTTCGAGATCGACGTCTTCCCACGGCAGGAACAGGTGTTCAGTCGCGACACCTTGCTGCGAGGTGAAATCGCCGTGCGGGTCATAGGCGCCGAACTTGATGCCGTCCGCATGCAGAACGGGGCGCTTGTCAACGATTGTCTGGCTCAAGGGTGCTGGAACTCCAGCTGCTTCCTGCGCCAGGCTCGGGTCAGCTGCAACCGACAGTAGCAGCGCGATCGCGGTGGCCGAGACTATTCTTTCCCTTAGCTTCTTCATGGCTTTCTCCTTTTACCTCCGAGCCATCAGCTTCTGCCTGTAGGCATCCGCATTGGCGCTGACGGTATCTGCCGGCACGAGCTTCAGATATTCATCGCCGGCGCGCGCTGAGGCGTGGCGGAAGATGTACCAATTGCCGTCGGGCTGGCGCTTCTGATAAATCACGCTGCCGATCTTGCGGTGACCGAAGCAGGTGCTGACGCGGGCCGGCCCCTGTTCGTTCGTCCAGGTGGCGCGCATGCACATCTGTCCGAGATCGTCGACGACCCACCGGCCCTCGGCCACCCATTGCTTTCCGCCGTCGTTCGTCCAGGCGACGAAGCGGCGGCCTTCGTCCATGAAGCGGCCGCCGCCGGCGCCCCAGGTCCAGGTCTTGTCGCGATAGAGCTGGTAGAGTTCGTAGGCGCTGAGCGGCATCGGCGCTTTCTTCGCTTCGGCTCCCGCCGCCGCGCCCGGCAAGCAAAGTACCAGGCTAAGGACGGCAGCAGCCGCGCCATATGTTCTTGTTCCTATTCTCATTGCACCCTCCTTCAACCGAAGCGCACCTGCCGACATGGCTTTCGACTCTACGCGCTCGGCTCAACTCTCTGTGATCCTGCGGCAGCCTGCTGCCGGAACCCATTCCACTTGAAGCGGAATTTGACGATCCGCGTCTTGCCACCGCCGAGACCGGCGCCTGCGACTGCGAATTTTGCTTCCGTGAAACTGACGATGCCCTGGCCATGCGACAGCGCTTCGAGACTGCTCAGGCCGTGCAGGCGGATTTCGCCGCTGCCGGCGACAAGAAGCGTCAGCGCGCTGGCCGCCACGAGCCTTAGACCGCGTGAGCGGGGCATAAGCGGCAAGCCGTTCTCGCGTGCGTGGTGCGCAACGATAAGCGTGGTCAGCGCGGCATAGATCACGGCGTTGATGCCGGCGAAGATATAAAAGCCGCGGGCAGCGCCTTGCGGCAGGTGCCAGCATCATCGCGGCAAGGGAAATACCCGCCAGGCAGCACATAGGGAAGCAGAACGACCGCCGGCAGCGTCCTCTGCGCTTGCGTGCCCTTCGGCGTGATGCGGAAATCGACAAAGGAGCCGGAGACGTGATCGCGCAGCGCAGCCAGCGCTTCCGGCAAGCGACCACGGCCAGCGTAGGAGAACGAAGGCAATGCCTTCCCAGCCGAAAAGCTTGGCGTCATGTGGCCGGAAAGTTGCACTGCAGCCTCCAGAAGAGAGCAAGCGCAATCAGCACCAGAGACAGCGGCAGAGAAATGCAGTCAGGAAGTCCGGATAGGTGACGCCGACGAAGACGTGACCTGTCAGCAAGGCGCAATGACCGGCAGGGCAAACATCAGCGCCATGAACGCCGAAAACAGCGGATACCAGACCTGCGAAAACAGGAACTGGAACTTCAGCTTGCAGCGGCAGCTTCGGGACGTAAGTGCGCGAATATTGCAGCAGGATCGTCACCAGGCTGCGCGACCACTGGAATTCCTGCGACGACGAGATCGGCAAACGTCGCCGGGCCGTCGCCATGGGCGATCGCATCGAGCGCATGCACGCCGCGCCATCCGCCGGCATTCATCATCATCGTCGTCGAGTGATCTTCGGCCAAGCTCCGGCCCGAGCCCGCCGATCTGGCGCAACGCTGCCGTGCGCACGGCATAATGCGAGCCGATGCAGAGCGGGGCCCAGCCGTCATTGTAACCCGCCTGCAGCGAACCATGCAGGCTTGCCTCGGCATAAAGCCTGCCTCTTGCGGCCCAACTGTCGTGCGGCATTCGCGATCGCAGATGCTGGGAGCCGAGACATAGCCGACGCGCGGATCGGCGAAGGGCTTCATGACTTCCTGCAGATAGGTCGGCTCCGGTACGTGGTCGGCATCGAACTGCGCCACGAAATCATAGCGGTCATAACCGTAGCGATCATAAAAGATAAGCAAGGTTGCCTTCCTTGCAGCGCGTCCGGCGCGGCCACTCAGTCCGGTGATAGGCGGCAACGCCCTTGCGCGTCGAAATGAAGATGCCATGCCGGGCGCACCAGCGTTTCGTCTCTTCCGCCGGATCCTCGTCGGCAAGCCAGATGTCGAACTCGACGCCTTTCTGATCCAGCATGGCGAGCAATGTCTTCCGCACCACCTCGAAGGGCTCGGACGGCACCTTGGTGACCACCATGGCGATGCGGCCCGGGGGGACGGCTGCCGAAGGCTTCATCCGCTTCGCATTGACGAAGATGAAGATGAAATAGGCCGGGATCAGCGTGACCCAGGCAACGGTCGCCGTCGTCATGATGAATGCCGGCGTTGAGATCACATGGGCGGGCTGCAGCCACCATGTCCAGAAATAGGCAAGCGCGGCGAGCCAGCAGGCGACGCCGAACCAGTAGGCGGCGCGGCTCCAGCCTGCAAAGATGGGCTCGAGCGCGTCCTGTCTAGCAGCAGGAGCCGCCGTCGCCCTTCTCTGTCTGGTCACGAATGGCGCTACGTTCATGCGCGCACCTCCAGACCGAAGGTCGGGCTCGCCGTGCGGATGATCGTGTCGATGTCGGAGAACTGCGGCGTGAAGCCGAGAACCGCCCGCGCCCGTGCGGTATCGGCAAAAAGCACCGGCGGGTCGCCGGCACGGCGGATATCGTAGTGAACGGGAACCTCGTGTCCGGTGATGCGATGGATGGCGCTCAGTATCTCGCCGACGGAGGTGCCATGGCCGGAGCCGAGATTGACTCGCAGCGTTTCGCCGCCGCTTGCAAGGTAGTCGACGGCGGCAAGGTGGGCCTGCGCGAGATCGCTGACATGGATGTAATCGCGAACACAGGTGCCATCCTCGGTCTCGTAGTCATTGCCGAAAACCTCCAGGCACGGCAGACGGTGTGCAGCCGCAAGCAACGCGCGCGGAATGAGATGCGTTTCAGGTTCATGACGCTCGGCAAGATCGCCCTGCGGATCGGCGCCGGCGGCATTGAAATAACGCAGCGACACGAAACGAAGGCCATAGGCGGCGGCATAATCCTCCAGCGCCATTTCGAAGATCAGTTTCGTGCGTCCGTATGGATTGACCGGCAGCTGAACCGTCTCCTCGCGGATCGGCAATGCCGCCGGAATGCCATAGGTCGCGCAGCTGCTCGAAAAGACGATGCGATCGACTTGCTGGTCCAGGCATGCTTCCAAAAGCGCAAGGCTGCCGGAAACATTGTTGCGATAGTACTTGCGCGGATCTGCGACGAACTCGCCGACATAGGCATTCGCCGCGCAATGTATGACGCATACCGGCTCGAACCGGCCGAGCGCCTTTTTCAGGGAACCGACATGCGGCGATGTCGGCATCGATCAACGGACCCCAGCGAACGGCATCCTGATGGCCGGTCGAGAGATTGTCATATGCGACCGGCGTGAACCCCGCGCCGGCCAGCGCCTTGCAGATGTGGCTGCCGATGAAGCCGGCACCACCCGTGACGATGATGTAGGGAGACATCTCATACGGCCTCCGCTACCTTTGCCGCCGGAAAGACGTGCCTCGAAATATTCGATCGTCTTTCCAAGGCCGATTCCCAGCGCGACACGCGGCTGCCAGCCGAGTTTTGCCTGTGCCCGCGAGATATCCGGCCGCCGCTGTTTCGGGTCATCGGTCACCCGAGGCAGATGAACGATGCGCGAGCGCGAGTTCGTCATCTCGCGGATCACCTCGGCGAGCTGGCGCACCGGGATTTCGGTCGGGTTGCCGAGATTGATCGGCCCGGTGCATTTCTTCCCGGCGTTCGAGAAACGAAGGAACCCTTCGATCAGATCGTCGACATAGCAGAAGGAACGGGTCTGCGAGCCATCGCCGTAAATGGTGATGTTCTTGTTCTGCAGCGCCTGGACGATGAAATTCGAGACCACGCGGCCGTCATCCGGACGCATGCGCGGCCCGTAGGTGTTGAATATCCGCCCGACCCGGATATCGACGCCGTAGCGTTCGATGGTAGTCGAAGAACAGCGTCTCGGCACTGCGCTTGCCTTCGTCATAGCAGGCACGCGGACCGACCGGGTTGACGTTGCCGCAATAGCTCTCCCGCTGCGGGCTGTGCTCCGGATCGCCGTAGACCTCGGAGGTCGAGGACTGCACGATCGTCGCCCCGTTGCGCCGTGCGAGATCGAGCGCATTGACGGCGCCAAGCACATTGGTGAGCAAGGTTCCGACTGGATCGCGCTGATAATCGGGCGGAGATGCCGGAGACGCGAAATTGAAAATCAGCGCCGCATCCACGTCAAACGGACTGCGAACATCGTGCTCGATGATCCGAAAACGTGAAAATGGCCGGAGATGGTGGACGTTGGATCGGCGGCCGGTCGAGAAATTATCGAGACAGATAACTTCGTGACCGCCCTTAAGAAGCCGCTCGCAAAGATGGGAGCCGAGGAATCCCGCGCCTCCGTTGACGAGCACTTTCTTCGGTGTCCGGCCCGATAGATTATCATAACCGGAACATATTTCGTTGGGAACGAAACTACGCATTACAAAACCCCTTCCCAATAGGACCAAGAACACTGATCCCTATTTTCTAATAGATCTCCTTCAGTCTCCAGAATTACTCCGAAGCAAAATAGATAAATACTTGAGTTATCCGAGTAGATTTTGGCCTGACCCGCCAATTCAAGTCTATCTATGGTTGATGATATTAGGCTTTTATATTACGTCAATATGAAAAGCGTGGGCTATGTCGAATTGATTACTCTACTAGTACAGTTGATGTAAGCGTGTTTAATCCTGCTTAACCATGTTGGACTTGGCTATAAAATCGACGATGCAAGCTTCGCTCAACCAATACGTTCTAGACATGGGAGCGGAAGGCAGGCAAAAGGCTGCCTTGTTGAGGGGAACGAGCGATGCGGAACTTCGATTTCACCGGAATGCGGACGTCGGATGCCGTCCGCAGGACTGCGCTAGCTTTTGGGCTGATGCTCATCGCTGCAGGACCGATTTCATGTGCGGCCGTCGATGACGACCCGGCATTTGCGTCCAATGCAAAGCCGGCAAAAACCGTGGTTACCAAAGTGCCGCGCAGCAGCAAGGTCTACAGCTATGCGGTGGCGAGCAACAAAGCGGCGCCAGTGAGCGCGGGGTCCAAGGTTTATTATGGGTCCGCGCCCTGGATCTGCACGCCGAGCGGTTTTGGCCAAAAGTCGCGCTGCTTCGCGCGACCGGCCACCTGACGACCCTGAGGGTCTAGTTTCGCCACCTGCCCGATGCGTTGCCGGCTTCATTGTTGAAGAAGCGTGAAAGCGGCCTCAGTGCGGTTGCGGACATTCATCTTCTTATAGATGTTGCGTACGTGAACCTTCACTGTATTTTCGGACAGGTGCAGCTCATCGGCGATGATCTTGTTCTGCGTACCCTTGCAGATCAGATCCAGGATCTGCACTTCGCGGGTGGTGAGCGCGGAAAGATCGCCTTGGCGAAGCCTCAAAGTGCCAGCACCGGCTGCAGCAACCGACTTCGTGTCGTAAAGCGATTTTTCCGGCTGCGCGGCCGTGAGCCGGTTAAGCAGCGCCGATGGGAAATGCTCGCCGCCCTTCATCAGAAGGTCGACCGCCGCCATGAACACGTCGAGGCGGAGATTGAGCGGCAGCACGCCATCGATGACCCGCGCTTCGACCAGCCGGTTTATATAGGGCTCCAGCATGTCGATCGCCTCGACGACGAGACCGATCGACGTCGACGGGTGGTTTTCCCGCACGACCTGAAGCGCCTCGTTCAGTTCGGGACTTGCTATATGATAGAAGAGTACGAGCTTGGCGTCATTTGCGTCGTTTTCCAGCATGGCTTTTGAATAGGCCTTGCTGACCACTTCGCAGCCTGCGAATTTCTTCGCCAAAGCCTCTGCCAGGCATTCGGAGAATAAATCCGCATTTGCAATGACCAGTATTGTATCTCCGGCCGGGCCGAACTTTCGGCTTTGGTCGGCATCCCCCGTCTTCGACGCCGTCATGAACATTTACGCCTCCCCATAGCGTTACACGTTACAGATGCTTTGGGCGATACTGTGAAACACCCAAAGAGGTGTGCCCTGAAAATTTCCGTCTTAGTTAGTTAGCCATTTCTTAATTATGGTAATATGAACAGATACGAAAATAAATGGCCCAAATGGGTTAGTTTTTGCAGATTTAAAGTGATATTTCCTATTGTTCTGGTTGTATCGGCGTAAGTACAGCTAACTTGTGGGCTATATGTTCCAATATTTTTGGCTCGAAATGGTATTTGTGTGCCATTATAAAAGACAGACTATTTTTGGTATTTTACCATCGCGGCAGCGAACTAAGAAGTTACTTATAAAAACGTTCTGGCCGCAAAACCAGCAAGCTGAACCTTCGGAACGCCAGGCCAGCCGCCTTGGGGAATCAGTATGCGAGGGCGCGACTGGATGCCCGAGTGCTTCTCTGGTCTATTTTCCATGATTACTTCCGGCTGCTTGTAGTAATTTCTGATTCGCTAGCCCGAATTGGTATCTATCACCAAAATATTTTCTCGGCCACAGTCGCATCGTTGCCAAATGGCGACATGGGAGGCGTTGAATACCACCTAGTGTCTGCGGTATCGCGGCGCCTTAGCTGGGGTAGCTCAAAGAAATAAGTGCGATCATGTCTCGCAATCTTACAATTGCGGATCAGGATACCTGCGCCTTTGTACTTAGTAACGCGCAGTTCAATGAGGGTTTGATCTACAAACCGGAACATCAAACGCAGGTGACAAGGTAGTGCTTACATCTGCCGATCTGTAACAGTATCGGAGCAAGCGCGAGCAAAATCCCGTTGAGATGAAAGGGATTTCGAAAGCTGCTCCGAATTTTTTTGGAGAAATGCGAAATGAGTAACAATTATCCGAATGGCGGCGACGAGATCGAAACAAATGTCGGCGCACTTGCCGACGGCTTCGCCAATACTGCGATCAACGATACTGACGTAGATGACGGCTCCACCGGCTATGTCGGCGGTGTGGCAAACGGCGACAACCGCAACAACAGCGACAGCAGCGTCGATGTCGACGTGGACTCCAAGATCGATGTCGATGCCAATAACGGCGACAACCGCGACAACTCATACGACTGGAGCTACGACAACAAGGAAGTGACCGTCACCGATATCGATACTGATATCAAGACGACCACTATCACCGATACCGACGTCAAAACCGACTACGACTGGAGCTACGACAGCAAGTCCTACAGCGACGACGACGTCATCACTAGCACAAAGACGGAAACCGACATCAAGACCATTACCGATACCGATATCAAGACGATCACCGATACTGACACCGATATCAAGACGATCACCGATACCAATAGCCACAATACGACGACGACCGACAGCTTCAACAAGACGGACACAGACTTCGCCGTTCTTGAGGACGTCAAGGATTTCGACAACCTCGGGATCGCCGGCGGCAACCTCAATATCGGTGACAACTTCTCGTTCACGCTTGATGTCGACAACATCCTCAACGGCTCGCTCGGTGCTGGCGGCAACGGCTTCAGCGCTGTCCAGGCCAATCATCTTGCCGACCAGGACAATGCCTGGAACATCAAGATGGACAACGAAGGGGCCCGCAACCATCTCGAAGCGGACGGCGGCAAGGCCTTCGGCTCGGAAGGCATCGACATCGGCGGTGCCGGCTGGGCAGGCGGCGCAGGCGACGACATCACCGGCACGAGCACGGCGGACGCTTCGGCGATCATTGCCAATTCCGGCTTCCATCTGGAAGTCGTTCAGGGCGCCAACCTGCTCTCCAACACCTTCGACAGCAACGTCGTAGGCGGCAACCTGGCGGGAGACGACGCCGACTCTGGAGCCTGACCTCCAACCAGTGCGGAAACAAACTGCACCGGCATCCCGCCGGTGCAGTTTGGTGGCTTGAGAAGCGGCTGAGAAGAATAGCTCGTCATCGATGAGTTTGCTGCCTTTCGGGCCAGACACCGTGTTGAACGGGAGGGGGCCGTCATGCATGCAGAGAAGATTTCGGAAATCGTTGCCCATTTCATCGGCTTATTCGGCACTGCAACCGACGAAGCGCGGATGCGAAGCAATTACCTGGACGGCGCCCGTCCGCGCGAAGCAGATCCTTCGCTGTCAGAGGACGAGGCTTTCAGCCCGGCCTTTACTTCGAACCTTCAGCTGAAGGATTACGATCCAGGCGTCGATTACCGATCCGTCAGCTATGATATTAACTACGCAGATCCGCGCCACTTCGGCGGCGTATTCGAAGAGACCCTGAAGAAGCTGGCCGAGATTGCATCGCGCGATCTCAGCGCTCCACACTTCGGCGCCAATGTCTACCTTCCCGGCGAGGAGGAGGAAGAAGAACTCGAAGTCTTCCAGGGACCAGGCTCGGTCATCAGCCATGTCGCCCAGGCGAATATGCTGATCGACGACGACCACCTGAATATGACCGGCGATCAGCCGCAGCTGCGCGACACGAGCTTCGTCACGCACCGCCTCATGGAATTCAGCGACAAGGCGGACGCCTTTACGCCCTTCTCTTCCTATGACCGCGTCGATACGCAGGAGGGCCTGCGGGCGATTGCGGACGATATCCACGAGTACATCCAGGCGGCGCGCGACAGCAGCGCCACGACGATGGAAAGCGGCGAACCGCAGATCATCGTGCTCCCAGACAACCAGATCGACGGCATTAGCACTTATACTTATGTGAACGGTCAGCTCGTCGAAGAAGCGCCTTCGATCGACGACTTCATGCCAGACCGCGGCATCGCAACGCCGCCCACGGAGCCTGAGAAAAGCGACGTACCCGTGGAACAGGACGGCGGCAGCGAAAACAGCCTCGATGTGGCCGCAGGCGCGAATGTGCTTGCAAACGTCGTGGAGATCACCGAGACGGCGAGCTTGTCGCCGGTTACCGCCGTGATGGGCAACTACCATCAGATCGATGCGATTTCGCAGTTTTACGTCTACAGCGATCGCGACGAGATCGCTTCCGTCTTCAATCATGACGACAGCGCGACGACCGTTGCGAACAACATCGCGATTTTCGAGCGCAGCACTTACGACGACGGAAAGCCGGACACAGCAGAACCGGCGGCTGAGACGATCTTTCCGACCGCATGGCGCGTCAGCGTGATCGAAGGCGATGTTTCCTTCGTGAACTGGATCGAGCAGTATCACTTCATCAGCGACAACGACACGATGACCGTAACGACAACCGGTTCGGAGGCAACCGTGCTGACAGGTGGCAATGCCGCCGTCAACCTTGCCTCCTTCCTCGGCATCGGCATGCAGTACGACCTGATCATTGTCGGCGGCGACATTCTCGACATGAATGTCATTTCGCAGATCGCCCTGCTCTACGACAATGACTGGGTGCGCGCCGAGGACGGGGCTCCCAGGAGCCACCGTGCAATCCGGCAACAATCTGATCTGGAACCTCGCCTCCATCTATAACGTCGGCGCAAACGACCGTTTCGAAGCGATGCCCGACTATGTGGTGCAGACGCAAAAGGCAATCGAGGACCGCGATGCGGCGATGCCGTCGGGGCTATCGCATGACGGCAATTTCGAAGGTTATATCGGCCTCAACGTCCTCTACATCACCGGCAATCTCTACGATGTGAACATCATCAAGCAGGTGAGCATCCTTGGCGATTCCGACGACGTGACACAGGCCGTATCGAACATTCTCGAGCATAACCAGGGCGCCGATATAAAGATCGACACGGGCAGCAATGCAGTCGTCAACATCGCGCAGATTACCGATTACGACAGCTTCGGCCAGACGACCTACCTTGCCGGCCAGCTCTATTCGGATGCCATCCTGATCCAGGGGGGCTTCGTGGAGCACGACACATCGCAGCCACAGCCGAACAGCGATCATCTCGTCAATGAAGTCATCGCATTCCTCGGGGAGGACGAGCCGCTTGGTGGATCCGAGGACGCGGTCATCAACGCAGGTCATGACCTTTCATGGACGCTGGCTCAACCGGCCGACGTAATGCAAACCGTCGTCGCCTAACCGGAGCCAGAGGGAGACGTTACGTGAACCATATTTCAAAACAGACCCTTTCCGCCGACCGCTCGCTCAGGTTTGACAGTACCGGCCGCGTCGACGAAACGCTGACGGGTGCCTGCATGTCGGCGATCGACGAAGCCGTTGCGAGCCTGCGCAAGCTCACGGAGAACCGCACGGCGCCGGCGCAGTCCGTTTCGCCCGTCGAACCGAAGGCCGAAAAAGCCCCTGAGCCGATCGAAAATCCAGCCGAGGGGACCGTCCCGCTGATCCCGCTACGCTCGCGAGCCATCCCAGGTCCTGAGCAGTCGACCGAACAGGCGAAGGCCGGGCAAACCGTTGCCAAGACAACGCCTGACACGCCCGTCGTGCCGCTCAAGACGCCGGGAGATCAGAGCGAGGCAAAGGCCAATCCCGCAATTACCTTCGGCAAGACGATCGACGGCAATCGCGGGCCAATCAGGGAGAACGAGCGCCGCCAGCGCAACGACGGCGGCAACAACGGCAAAACCCCCGATTTTGGCGGTGGTGGCGGTGGCGGCAGTGGCGGCGCCAGCTTCCACAAGCGCAGCGAACCGGTGAACTTTGCCGTTAGTCTTGCAAGGGGTATCGCAGCTGTCCGGCGCAACATGGTCATCGTCATGGCCTTCACGATCGCCATCAACGTGTTGCTGCTTGCGATCCCTCTCTATCTCTTCCAGATATCCGACCGCGTGCTGACGAGCCGTTCGATCGATACGCTGGTCATGCTCACGGTTGCCGTTCTGGGCGCCGTCATCCTGCAGGCCTTCATGGATTCGATCCGGCGCTTCATCCTGATGCGCACGGCGGTCGAGCTCGAAGTGCAACTCGGGGCGCCGATCCTGAGTGCCGCCGCTCGCGCATCGCTGCACAGCAACGGCAGGGACTACCAGACGCTGCAGGATCTGCAGCAATTGCGGTCCTTCCTGACCTCGGGCACGCTCATCGCCTTTCTCGATGCACCGCTGATGCCGCTCTTCGTCGTCGTGGTCTATCTGGTGCATCCACATCTCGGTCTCATCATTATGACCTGCTGCGCAGTGCTCTTCGTCATCGCCTATTTGAACCAGAAGTTCACGGCGCGGCAGTTCGCGGAGGCGAACGGCTATCTCAGCCGCGCGAACTTCCACCTCGATTCCATGTCGCGCAACTCGCAGATCATCAATGCGCTCGCCATGATCCCCGAAGCGGTGAAGATGTGGGGCCGGGAGACGGCCGGCTCGCTGAAATCGCATGTCTCGGCGCAGGACCGGAACATCGTCTTTTCCGGCGTCTCGAAGGCCTGCCGCATGATCACGCAGGTCGCCCTGCTCGGCTGGGGCGCGCATCTGTCGCTTTCGGGCGAGATGACGAGGCGGCATGGTAATTGCGGCCTCGATCGTTTCGGGCCGCGCGCTGGCGCCGATCGAAGGTGCAATCGAAGGCTGGCAGCA
Organism: Rhizobium yanglingense; assembly: GCF_977109285.1. Lineage (NCBI taxonomy): Bacteria > Pseudomonadati > Pseudomonadota > Alphaproteobacteria > Hyphomicrobiales > Rhizobiaceae > Rhizobium > Rhizobium yanglingense. The sequence continues at coordinate 550,669 of NZ_CDSAWY010000002.1, read as the reverse complement.
GTTCAACAAGTCGGCGTCTGCCTTCGGCAGGATCAAGCAGCTGCTGATCACCTCGCCGCTGAACTTTCCGCGGCTGCGGCTGCCCAATCCGGAAGGCCGGCTGGATGTCGAGCGTATTCTCTTCGTACCGCCGCCGCAGAAGAAGGTGATCCTGAACGGCATCTCCTTCTCCCTGAAGAAGGGCGAATCGCTGGCGATCATCGGCAATTCCGGCTCCGGCAAGACGACGCTCGGCAAGATGCTCGTCGGCTCGATCCTGCCGACTTCCGGCAACGTGCGCCTGGACCTCATGGACCTGCGCAACTGGGATCAGCGGCAGTTCGGCGAAAGCATCGGCTACCTGCCGCAAGACGTTCAGCTCTTTCCCGGTACGATCAAGGCCAACATATCGCGCATGCGCGACGACGTCGAAGACCAGCAGATCTTCGAGGCGGCCGTGCTTGCCGACGTGCACGAGCTGATCGCCAGCTTCCCACAGGGCTACGAGACGATCGTTGCCGCCGATGGTTCTCCGCTTTCCGGCGGCCAGAAACAGCGTATCGCGCTTGCCCGTGCGTTCTTCGGCGATCCGAGGTTCGTCGTTCTCGACGAGCCGAACTCCAACCTCGATTCGCAGGGCGAGGCAGCGCTTGCACGTGCCCTCATCCATGCGAAGAAAAAGGGCATCACGACGGTAACGATCACGCAGCGCCCCGCCCTGCTTCAGTGCGTCGACAAGATCCTGCTTCTGAAGGAGGGCTCCGTCGCCATGTTCGGCGAGCGTACCGAGGTCATGGAAGCGCTTTCCAAGAGTAACGGCCGGCAGCCGCCGCGTATCGAAGGTAACGACAATGGTGAGTAAAAAACCGCAACCGGCCGGCAACCCGATCGAATGGTACAGCGAAGTGCCGCGCTCCATCCGCTATCACAGCATCATCGGGCTCGGCGTCCTTTTTGCCTCCTTCGGCGGCTTCGGCTTCTGGGCGGCAACCGCACCGCTTGCCTCCGCAATCATCGCGCAGGGCAGCTTCGTCGCAACCGGCAACAACAAGATCGTGCAGCATCTCGAAGGCGGTATCATCAAGGAAATGAGCGTCAGCGAAGGCGATGTCGTCAAGGAAGGCGATGTTCTGGTGACACTCGACCCGACGGCCGCGCTCTCCAACGAGCGGATGCTGAAGCTGCGGCGCCTGCGCCTTGAAGCGGTGGTGGCTCGGCTGCGCGCCGAGGCCCAAGGCGCCCGCCAATTCAAGATACCCGACATCGTCATGGCCGAGGCGAGCGACCCAGACGTCAACGCGATCATCCAGAGCCAGAACGTTGTTTTCCACAGCAAGCAGATCAAGCTGGAAGAACAGCTCAACCTCATCGATAAGAACATCAAATCGCTGGAGTACCGCTTCAAGGGATACGACGGCCAGAGGGAGGCCTTCGAGCGCCAGCTGTCTCTTCTGACCGAAGAGCGCGATTCCAAGGCGCGTCTCGTCAAGGTCGGCTATATGCGCAAGACCGACCTTCTGGCGATCGAACGCGCCATGGCCGATGCACTGGGCGATATATCGCGGCTGACGGGCGAGCTCAATGAAAGCGAGGCGGAAGTCGCCAAGTTCCGTCAGGAAGCGGTCATCGCCGTCAACTCCAATAAGCAGGCCGCACTCGACGCGCTGGAAACTGCCGAATCCGAGCTCGACAGCGTGCGCGAGCAGGTTCGCGAAGCAGCAGGTGTCCTCGAGCGCACGGTCATCCGCTCGCCGGTCAACGGCACCGTCGTGCGCAGCTATTATCACACCGCAGGCGGCGTCATCACCACCGGCAAGCCGATCATGGAAATCCTGCCCGCGCATGTGCCGCTCATCATCGAAGCGCAGGTACTGCGCACGTCGATCGACCAGTTGCATGAGGGCCAGACGGCGGCCATACGCCTTTCCGCGCTCAACCGGCGCACGACGCCGGTGCTCAACGGCAACGTCTTCTACGTTTCCGCGGACTCGATCGAGGAGAATGCCGGCCAGCAGGTGAAGGATGTCTATATCGTGCGTGTCCAAATACCCGACGACGAGATCAGCCGGGTTCACGGCTTCCATCCGGTGCCCGGCATGCCGGCCGACGTGCTGATTCAGACATCCGAACGCACTTTCTTCGAGTATCTGACGAAACCGATCACCGACAGCATGTCGCGTGCATTCAAGGAACGCTGATGGCAGCAGTCAGCAAAAGAAAACAAAAGCCTCTCACGGCGATCTGAAGTATCGTTTCACGAGAGGATCGACGGAGGGAGGCTTTCATGGCGGCTATGTCTGACGTGCTGCTGCGGGTCGGCCGCCTGAACTATGTCTGGACCAATACGGAAAGCTTGCTGATCTACATCATTGCCCACCTTCTCAAAATCCAGAAGGACGCGGCGATCGTCGTGTTCCTGACGCTCAACACGACACGGGCGAGGATCGACCTGGTCGAGCGCCTCGCAAAGCTGCATTCCACGCCAGCAGCAGACCGCAAGGCCGTTCTTCACGCCATGTCGCGCATGAAGAAGGAATCCAAGATGCGCAACAAGTATAACCACTGCATCTACTCCTTCGACGACAAGGGCCAGATCTCCGGCACGCAACTGATGCGCTTCGTCGAGGACGACAAGGAAATCAGCTACGGCAAGGTCGAGCAACTCGACGAAAAGGAGATTGCGGCGCTGGAGAAATCGATCGCCGAGATCGTCTCGATCAGCCAATCGCTCTGGAGCTTCATCCACGCAAGCTCGCATGTAGCCGGCGAGCTTTAGCCCCTGCTCCTAACCCCCGGCGGCTAATCATATTTAATACAAACGTTTCATCCGAACGGCATATTTGAAGCCCTGCATTTGCCCTTAGAATGAAGTCTCCCGAATGTGTTATGGGTATTGGGAGGGGACCATGCGCATTGACGTGATCGACACCGCGGCCGGCTTCGAGGCTGTCCGCGAAGACTGGGATCGGGTCTATATGGACGATCCTGATGCGCAACACTTCCTGTCCTGGATATGGCTCAAGTCCTATCTTTTTCGTCGCAAACGCTGGTTCATCCTAGCGCTGCGCGAACGCGAGGATCGCTCTCCCTACGTCGCCTTCTTTCCTCTGCGTGTCACGACCCAGCATGACAAGAAGACCGGCGTCTTTTTCGACGAGATCATCATGGCCGGCAATTTTTCGGCCGACTATACCGGCTTCATCGCGCAGCCGGACTATGAGCAGCACGCGATCGCCGGATTTGCCGCCTATCTGAAACGGCAGAACTGGACGCATCTGAAGCTGGAATATTTCAGCGGCCCTCCGCAACGGCGCGAAGCACTCGTTCGCGCGCTCCAGGGGCCGGAGGTGATGTTCCGCGACAGCTCCCCGCAAAATCCCGAGAACATAGACAACTGTATCTGCCCGGTCGTGACGCTGCCACCGAGCTTTGACGACTATCTGGAACAGAAGATGAGCAGCCAGACGCGCCAGAAACTGCGGCGCTTCCTGCGCAAGGTCGAGAGCGACGACGACTATCGCATAACGATGGCGACGCCGGAAACCATCGACCGCGACCTCGATATTCTCTTCGAGCTGTGGCGCACGAAATGGATTGGCCGGAAGGGCAAGGAACGCACCGAACGGCTGATCGGAGCGACGCGCCAATTGCTGATGGACAGCTTCAAGGACGGCAATCTCGATGTGCCGGTGATGTGGTACGGCGACCGGCCGCTCGGCGCACTGGCCAACATCGTCGACCGGCAGAAGAAGTCGATCCTCTTTTACATCACCGGCCGCGATGAGACCTGGAAGACGCCCTCGCCCGGCCTCATCCTGCATGGCTACTGCATTCGCAGGGCGATCGCGGACGGATTCAGGACATACGACTTCCTGCGCGGCAACGAGCCCTATAAATACATGTTCGGCCCCGACGAGCGCCGGATCAGCTGTACATTGTTCCGCACGCGCAGCGGCCGCAATCTCGGTGACGTGATCCATCCCCGCAGCATCCCCTTCGTCTACGACCAGGCGCTGCAGATGTACCGCGACGGCGCCAAAGCTTTTGCCGAAGCGGCGTTCCGGCAGCTTCTCCAGACCGTCCCCAGCCATATGGGTGCGGAGTTCGGGCTGGCGAGCCTGATGTTCGAGAAGGGCAGGCTGCACGAAGCCGAGGCCGGCTTCACGGCGCTTATCGGCCGCATCGACGACCCGGTTCCGGTCTATCTGCGTCTTGGAGACACGCAACTCGCGCTCGGCAGCTACGAGGAGGCTGCGAGGACTTTCGGCCGCATCATCGAACGCTCGCCCTACGACGCGCAGGCGCACTACAAGCAAGGCGTGGCACTGGCGGCGGCGGGCCGCCAGCCGGAGGCTGCACGCGTCTTCGCCATGGTCGAGCAATATAACTACGACAATCCAGTGCAGCGGAAATTCGCTGAAAAATCGCGCGAGGCTCTGCGGCGGATCGTCAGCGAAACCGAACAAGCCGCAGCAGCGCCGGTTGCTGCAAGCAAACGGCAGAAGACGTCGCGACGGAACCAGACCGGCAGGGTTTCGGCAAAATTCGAGTGCGGAGCGACGGAACTTGTGCCGGCATGAGGCCGTGCTTTTTCACAGACTGCCGCACCGATATAGACTGGCACGCGCGTCACGAGATCCGCGTGGCGCTCGGCCAGAGAGCCAATGGATTCGACGGAACCAACGCCAAGGAGTAAGTGCTGGGCAATTCCTCGACGACTGCGACACACGTTCCCCTGGTGCAATCGCCAGCCACAATTTGGGGATCGGCACCTTGTGGCACTTGCGGCCTGGTTCGGCTTTTTCACGCCGGGAGTTCCCTGTTCGCGCCGGGCGTGATATCAGCCGCGCATGAACAAGACCTCTTCCTATTCCCCTATCCACGTCGTCGGCGGTGGGCTCGCCGGCTCGGAGGCCGCATGGCAGATTGCCAATGCCGGCGTGCCGGTCATCCTGCACGAAATGCGTGGCGTGCGCGGCACGGATGCGCATAAGACCGACGGCCTTGCGGAGCTCGTCTGCTCCAATTCCTTCCGCTCCGACGACGCGACGAGCAATGCCGTCGGCGTGATCCACGCCGAAATGCGCATGGCAGGCTCGCTCATCATGGCCTGTGCCGACAAGCATCAGGTTCCAGCGGGCGGGGCGCTCGCCGTCGATCGCGAGGCCTTCTCCGACTCGGTGACGAAGGTGATCAACGACCATCCGCTCGTCAGCGTCGTGCGCGAGGAAGTGACCGGGCTGCCGCCGAAGGAGTGGGATCTGGCCATCGTCGCCACCGGACCGCTGACGGCGCCGTCACTGGCTGCGGCAATCCAGGAGGAAACGGGTGCGGACGCGCTTGCCTTCTTCGATGCGATTGCACCGATCGTCTATCGCGACAGCATCGACATGGATATCTGCTGGTATCAGTCGCGCTACGACAAGGTCGGTCCCGGCGGCACCGGCAAGGACTATATCAACTGCCCGATGGACGAGGAGCAGTATAATGCCTTCGTCGACGCGCTGATCGCTGGCGACACCATCGGCTTCAAGGAGTGGGAAGGCACGCCCTATTTCGACGGCTGCTTGCCGATCGAAGTGATGGCGGAGCGCGGTCGCGAGACGCTTCGCCACGGGCCCATGAAGCCGATGGGGCTGACCAACGCGCACAATCCATCGGTCAAAGCCTATGCCGTCGTTCAGCTTCGCCAGGACAATGCGCTCGGTACGCTCTACAACATGGTCGGGTTCCAGACGAAACTGAAATACGGCGCGCAGGCGGAAATCTTCCGGATGATCCCGGGCCTGCAGAACGCCGAATTCGCCCGCCTCGGCGGCCTGCACCGCAACACCTATATCAATTCGCCGACCCTTCTCGATCCATCGCTGACCTTGAAGTCGCGGCCGGGGCTGCGGTTTGCCGGCCAGATCACCGGCTGCGAGGGCTATGTCGAAAGCGCCAGCGTCGGGCTGATGGCGGGGCGTTTCGCCGCCGCCGAACGCAAGGGCGAGGCGGTATCGCTGCCGCCGGCGACCACGGCTCTGGGTTCGCTGCTTGGCCATATCACCGGCGGGCATCTCGTCACCGACGAGGAACCGGGCAAGCGCTCCTTCCAGCCGATGAACATCAATTTCGGTCTGTTTCCGGACCTGCAGCCCGGCTCGATCGTCAAGCCGGAGGGCGTCAAGCGCTTCCGCGGCAAGGACAAGACCATCCTGAAGCGGCAGCTGATCGCCAAGCGCGCACTTGCCGATTGCGCCGCATGGCTCGGCCAGAGCGCGCCCTTTGCAGAGAGCGCCTGAGTTTTACTGATTGTTGGCTGCCGGCCTTTCGGTCGGCGGCAGCGCAAGGTCTGCGTCGGCGACGTAATTGCCGAGCAGCCAGAGCGAAACTTCGGATGCCTCCTTGGCGGAAGCGAATTCGAAAACGCCGTTGTGATGCGGGTGATCAAGGAAATCGATGACCAGGCCCCTTCCCGTTTCCGAACTGACGACGCGCACCCTGCCCGGCTCCAGCACATGGCAGGAGAAGTGGCGGTGCATATTGCGCATGAAGCCCGCTTTGTTGTCGTGCAGTCGCACGAAAACCACCTGTCCGTCGGCCGTCGCCTGAAGCTGGCGGATCGCCTCGTGCGGGAAGGCACGATTGAATTCCAGGATCGCGAGACCGGTATCGTGAAGGCCCTCCTCATCCTTGTTCTGCGCGGCCATGCGGGTCGCGACGAAGGCCAGGAAGACCACAAGGGCAAAAATGACGGACCAGACGATCATGCTCAATGCCGTTTTCTCCGATTCAGGCTTAGCGGTGGTCCGCTTATAATGCCCGAGCCTTGCGCGAGTTTGAACAGATTCAGATTTTCTTGCGCATCAGCGCCAGCGTCATGCCGAGCTGCCGGCGCCATTGCGACTGTTGCAGCGATTGATCAAACAGTGCAGCACCAGCCTTCTGCGCCTTCATGAGCATTGGCTCGGCAAGCGTCACAGGCAGGAAGGCTGGGAAAATGGCGGGCGGGAGCACGACCGCACGGGCCTTTGCGAGATGATCGCGGCCAAGACCGACGAAGGCTTCGATAGCAGCGGAAATGCGCGCCTTGTCCTTGCCCGCCAGGAAGCTATCGCGGTCGAGTCCCGTGGCGCTCAGAATTTCGAGCGGAATATAGAGCTGGCCGCGATGGCGGTGCAGCGGCATCAGCAGCAACATGCCGGCAATAGCCTGTGCGACACCGGCATGGCCCGCGGCCTCCGCGGATTTCGCCGCCTCGTCCGCCGACAAGACGAGGCTTGCCAGCTGGATCAGCGCGCAGGCCGTCTCTCCCGCATAGCCTTCAAGTGAGGTGCGCGTTTCCATCGGATCGTCGTAGAGATCAAAGATGCGCGCATCGATCATGTCGATGAGCGTCTGGCGCGGCAGGCGGTGGGCTTCGATCGCGCTCAGCAAGGATGCGGCAACAGGATTGGCCTCGGTCGAGCCGTGGGCGGTGCCTTCCAGCAGATCGCGCCAGTATTGCATGCGCACCTCGCCGGGCAGCGGCTCGTGCACGAGATCTCGGATGCGGGCGAGTTCGGCATTGAAGGCGTAAAGGGCTGCGAGTGCGCCGCGCTTGTCCTGCGGAGATAAAAGGCAGGCGAGATAGCGATCGCGGTCGCTGTCGCGCAGCATCGCCAGGCAGATCTCCTGGTTGCTCATCGGTTTGTCCGTCATTATCAGACCGCGATCAAGGCCGCCGCGACGGCGCGCGATTCTGCGAGCATGATGTTGAAGGTGCGGACTGCAGCACCCGTGCTCATCGGGTCGGAGGAAATACCGCGGGCCTTCAGGGCATCCTTAAGCTCCGGCGGCAAGCGGCGAAGCTCGGTGCCTGTCCCGACGAGCAGAACCTCGATGTCATCTGCCTCATCAAGCACTCTGTGGAAACTCTCCACGGAGAGCGCCTTCGACATATCCATGTCCCAGCCGTAGATGCCGGATGGAAGGCACAGGATGGAGCCGCGATGCGACATATCGGCAAAGCGGAAGCCGCCATTTCCGTACGTGTCGACTGGAGCGCGGCCGGGGAAATGGGCCTCGCGGATTTCGATGCCTTTAGCCATGGCTTAAACTGTGGCCTTTCCGGATTTTTCATCGGTGGCCCCATCCTCTTTCTCGTCGAGGGTCTTCGGGCGAAGCCTGAAGAGGATCAGTACCGGTGCTGCAATATAAATGGAGGAGAAGGTTCCGACGGCAACGCCGAAAAGCATGACGAGCGCGAAAGAGCGGATGACCTCGCCGCCGAAGAGGTAGAGCGCGAGCAGCGCAAGCAGCGTCGTGGCAGACGTCAGGATCGTGCGCGACAGCGTCTGGTTGATCGAGGCGTCGATCAGGATCGGTAGCGGCATCCTCCTGAAGTGCTTCAGGTTCTCGCGCATGCGGTCATAAACGACGACGGTGTCGTTCAGCGAATAGCCGACGATCACAAGCAATGCGGCGATGCTCGTCAGATTGAATTCGATCCCGGTGACGACGAAGGAACCGAGCGTCAGGATGACGTCATGCAGCGTCGCGATGATGGCGCCGACGGCGAACTGCCACTCGAAGCGGAACCAGATGTAGACGAGGATCGCCGCAAGCGAAGCAAGAACGCCGAGCGTCGCCGTCCTCGTCAGCTCGCCGGAAACGGCGGGACCGACGACTTCGACGCGGCGGAAATCATACTGGCCTGCAAGCTCACTGCGCACGAGGGTGATTGCCGACTGCTCGGCATTTTCGCCGCCGCCCTGCGCTTCAATGCGGATGATGGCGTTTGAGGCATCGCGAAGGCGCCTGGCCTGGATATCGCCTATATTCAGTTGGCTCAGCCGCGAACGGATATCCTCAAGATCGGCCGGTCCCTGCTTGGATCTCACTTCGATGACGGAGCCGCCCGTGAAATCGATGCCGAGATTCATGCCAATCGTCGTTACGGCCAGCATGGAAACGAGCGAAAGGGCCGCAAGCGCGGTGAAGCTGTAGCGGCGGATGCCCATGAAGCGGATGTTCGTGCCGTCGAAGAGATCGGTGTGGACGCTCTTCGGCAGATGCTTGAGGCGGCGGTGGCGCACCCAGGCAACGACCAGCGGGCGCGTGAAGAGGAAGGCAGTGAACGCCGTCGTTAGAATGCCGATCGCAAGCGTGACTGCAAAGCCGCGTATGGCATCGCTTCCCAGGTAGAAGAGGATCGCGGCGGCAATCAACGTCGTGATATTGGCATCGACGACGGTCATGAAGGCTCTGGAATAGCCTACCTCGATCGCCTGATCGAGATGCGCGCCGCCTTTGACCTCTTCGCGGATGCGTTCGTAGATCAGAACGGTGGCATCGACCGCAATGCCGATCGTCAACACGATGCCTGCAACACCCGGCAAGGTCAGCGGCGCTCCCGACAGACCGAGAACCGCAAGGATCATCATGATGTTGACCACAAGCGCAGCGCCGGCAATCACACCGAGGATACCGTAGAACGCCACCATCAGGCCGATCACGAAAACGGCGCCGACAAACCCTGCAACGAGGCCGGAGCGGATGGATCCGGCGCCGAAACCGGGATCGATCGTCCGCTCCTCGACAATCGTCAGCGTTACGGGAAGCGCTCCGGAGCGCAAGATTGCCGCAAGGTCTTCCGTCTCCTCCTGCGAATAGTTGAGCGGTATCTCGCCCCTATTGCCGGTGAGCGGTTCGCGGATATCAGGCGCGGCAATGACCTGATCATCCAGCAGGATCGCGAGGGACCGCCCCACATTGTTTTGCGTCAGCTCGGCAAATCGCCTGGCACTCTCGGGATTAAAGCGAAAGGTCAGGATGGAACTGTCTTCGTCGTTGCCAGGCTCGACCTTGAAATCGCTCAGATCGGCCGACGACAGCACTTCCGTGCGCTCTACAAGAAAGGCGTCCGGCGGGTCGTCCTGCGAATAGACGATCCGCGAGCGCGCCGGCACGGTGCCGCCCATCGCATCCTGCGGCGACATGCTGTTATCGATCAGGTGGAAGGAAAGCCGGCCATCCTGGGTCGAAAGATCCTTGAACCGCTGGGGGTCGGCGAGACCCGGCACCTGCACGGACAATCGATCCGGGCCGCGGGTTTCGATGACAGGATCGATCCCGCCTGCCTCGACGGCACGGCGGCCAACGATATCGACCGATTGTGTGAGCGCCGCCAACAGGCTTCGGCCGATCGCCCTGCCGGTGATTTGCAGCGTCAGCTGGCCATCATTGCCTTTCGAGAGCGTGACGTCGGGATCCCGGGCTCCGGTTGCCGCAGCGATCAGCGGCGCCAGAACGCTGACGGCCCGATCGATCTGGTTCGGATCGGTGATGCGGACCTGAATGGTCTGCCCATTGCCGGCGAGGCCCGTATAGCGAATTCCCGCTTCGCGCAGCCTGCCGCGCACGCTCGCAACGGTGTTTTCGAGCCGCTTCTGGACGATGTCGGAGCGCTCCGCCTTCAGCACGATATGCGAACCGCCCTGAAGATCGAGGCCGAGGGCCACCCGCTTGTGCGGCATCCAGCCCGGCAGCGAGACGTCCGTGAAAAGATTTGGGGCGGCGCCGAGCGCCGCCACAAAGACAATGAGCCAGATCAGAACTGTTTTCCAACGGGAAAGATGGAGCATTTCAGTCTCGACACCTCTGATCCGGCTATTCTGCCTGCCGGAATTAAGCGGCGTCTGCCTTTACGGGCTCGCCCTTCACGCGAACGTCGGCGATGCCGCTGCGGACTACGCGAACGCGCACGCCATCAGCGATTTCGACTTCCAGTTCCTTGTCGTCGACGACCTTCGTTACCTTGCCGACGAGGCCACCGGCCGTGACGACCTGGTCGCCGCGGCGGATCGCGCTCAGGGTTTCTGCACGCTTCTTGGCCTGGGCGCGCTGCGGACGGATCAGCAGGAAGTACCAGACGACCATCAGCGGCACGAACAGGATGATCATTTCGAAGCCGGAGCCGAAGGGCGACGCAGCGGCATCCGGTGCGGCCTGGGCAAATGCCGGGGTGATGAACATTGATAAGCTCCTCAACTACGGGCGGCGTATATCCGCCTCTCTTTTTCGGGTGGCCGGACTATAGTTGCGGCAAGAACGAATGCAACAAAAACAGCCTGCGGGCGTACCGATTCCCCTGTCTCATAACCTTTCCGCTGTGGAAAGGCCATGCTACTGCGCGTCGAAACCCTCGGGCGCGGATGCCGCGGCAGGAAATTCAGGAGGACATGCAATGGCCGAAGAATTGAACAGCGTCATTTTGCAGGAGCTGAGGCGGCTTGCCAATGCGGTCGAGCGGCTGGCAGGCCCGGCGCCCGGCGTCAACGACTGGAATGGCGCCGACTGTTTCGTCTGGTCGCCTGCCCGCACGCATCTGCAGCCCGTCGCGCGGCCGAACCGTGTTGCCTTGAAGCTCATCCGCGGCGTCGACCACGTGCGTGACATCCTGCACGAAAACACGGTGCGCTTTGCCGAGGGATTTGCCGCCAACAACGTGCTGCTCTGGGGCGCGCGCGGCATGGGCAAGTCGTCGCTGGTCAAAGCCGTGCATGAGGACGTGCGGCGGGAAAGCGGCGTTTCGCTGAAACTTGTAGAAGTGCATCGCGAGGACATTGCCAGCCTTCCGACCCTGCTTGATATCCTGAAGGAGGTGCCGCATCGCGTCATCGTTTTCTGCGACGACCTTTCCTTCGACCATGACGATACTGCCTACAAGTCGCTCAAGGCAGCGCTGGACGGCGGCATCGAAGGCCGGCCGGACAACGTGCTTTTCTACGCTACCTCCAACCGTCGCCACCTGCTGCCGCGGCATATGATGGAAAACGAGCAGTCGACCGCGATCAATCCATCCGAGGCCGTCGAGGAGAAGGTATCGCTTTCCGACCGTTTCGGCCTTTGGCTCGGCTTCCACAAATGCAGCCAGGAAGACTATCTCACGATGATCGACGGCTATGCCGAGCATTTCAAGCTGACGCTCGATCGCGAGAAGATGCATGCGGAAGCGCTGGAATGGGCGACCACGCGCGGTGCGCGCTCCGGCCGTGTCGCATGGCAGTACATCCAGGATCTCGCAGGGCGCATGCGCGTCGTGCTCGCCCGCGACTGAACCGAGCTACGGCTGCTGCAAAACGACAAAAGCCCGGCGGTCAGCCGAGCTTTTGCACTTCCCCGAGACGCTTTACCTACTCGAGGAAGGTGATCGGATTGACCGGCGAGGCGTCCTTGCGGACTTCAAAGTGGACCTGCGGTTGCTTGACGCTGCCGCTCATGCCGGAGACGGCGACGGTCTGGCCGCGCTGGATCTTCTGGCCACGGGCGACGCTCAGCGTGTCGGCATTGCCGTAGACGGTCACCGTGCCGTCGTCGTGGCGGATGAGGACGGTGTTGCCGAGCTCCTTCAAACCGTTGCCGGCATAGATGACCACGCCGTTTTCGGCGGCCTTGATCGGCGTGCCCTGCGGCACCGAGATGTCGATACCGTCGTTGCGGCTGCCATTGACGTTCGCGCCGTAAGCGGCGATGACGGCGCCGCGCACCGGCCAGCGATATTTGCCGATGCCGGTCGATTCAGGGGCTGCGGAGGCGACATCGGACTTCTTCTCGACTTCGTCGACGGTCTGCGTTGCGACCGGCGCCTGGTAGGAGGCCGGCTGAGCGGACGCCGTCTCAACTGCGGCCGGAGCAGCAGGCTTCGGTTCGGCCTTGGCCGGAATGGACGCAGTCTTCGTCTGATCGGCGGAACTAGAACCGTTCGGGATCGTCAGCGTCTGGCCGATGCGGATCGAGCTTGCGGAAAGGTTGTTCGCAGCCTTGAGATCATCGATCTTCGTGCCGGTCGCCTTGGCAATCTTGGCCAGGGAATCGCCCGGCTTGACCGTATAAGTGCCGCCTGCATTCGGGTCCTTTCCGGCACCGGCCGCAATCTTGCCCGCGGCAGCATCCGCGCTTGCCTGCGACTTGTCGCGAGCAGCGTTTGCGCCCGGCAACACCGCGAGGTTCTGGTCCGGCGTCTTCGACGGCTGCGGCAGCTTACCGGTCTTGGAAAGGTCGGCGGCCTGCGCCGAAGCCTTGGCAGCATTCCTGCCGCCGTTGAAGGTCGGGATGAGGATCGTTTCGCCCGGCTTGATGGCAGCGGCCGACTTCATGTTGTTGACGCGGAGGATTTCCTTTTCGGGAACGCCGTAGCGGTTGGCGAGCGTTGCCAGATTTTCGCCTGGACGTACCAGGACAGCAGGCGCGTTGGCCGCCGACCATCCGGATACCTTCGGCGTCGTGCCTGTCGTCATCGGATCGGGCGCAGCCAGCTTCGGAGCAGCCTGCCTCTGGCGGGGAGCCTGCGAGCCGGAAGGAGCTGCCGGGAACGGCTGCGCCATGGCGATCTGCTTTTCGCGCGACGGCGCCGGGGATGCACCCGTCGGCGCGGCAAGTTCGGTGCGCTGGACAGAAACTGGAGCGGACGCAAGGCGCGCGCTGGAGCTTGTCGTTGCGGTCGTCGCCGGATAAGGCTGATTCAGCGCGTCATTGCTGGCATTGTATGAGGGCTGCGCCATTCCGGACTGAAGATCGGCGCTCGGGACCGGATCGCCCTGCGAGCCACTCATGTTCCGCCTCGGTACAGAACCGGTCGTCATCTGATCCTGGCCCGACCCGGCAAAGAGGCCGCCGAAGCGGGTCACATCCGAACTGCAGCCCGTTGCGGTGCTTGCCAGCAAGGCAATAAACAAGAGATTGCCGGCCGGCTTTCCGAACTTTGGCGAAACGCTAAAACGCATGACTCGACCCACTCATAACTCAACCATTCGTGGGTATATTAAAGCGCGTTAGTGTTACCACCCGGTTAAAGCGCTGGAATCAGTGCGATTTTTTTGAGGAATTGATAACCATAGATTTGCGGGTGAGAAATCATAGCCGCCGGACACACTGGAAATGCTCGCCAAAATGGCCTTAGAGCTGGGAAGCCAATCTCGGCACGATGGGCAAATAAGGTACGTCGAAAAGCTCTTCGCGCTCGAAGCGGCTGCCGGTCTTCGTCAGCCGGACCATGCGGCACTGGTCCTCGGAGATCATCAGCGGCGCGATCATCGAACCGCCGGAGACGAGCTGGTCCGCATAAAAGCGCGGCATGGAATTGAATGCAGCCGTCACCAGGATGCGGTCGAAAGTCCCCTCGCCCTGCAGGCCGTTGCTGCCATCGGCTTGCCGGACGACGATGCTGCGAAGGCCCAGCTGATCCATGCGGCGCTGCGCATTGGCCGTCAGCGTCTTGTAGCGGTCGATCGTCAGCACGCGCTCGGCGATGCGGCCGATGACAGCTGCGGTGAAGCCACTGCCGGTACCCACTTCTAGCACACGCTGACCGGGCTTGACCTTCAGAAGGTGCAGGATGCGGACGGCAAGATCGACGCCTTCCAGGAACGAGCCGCACTCGATCGGGATCGTCCGGGTGGAATAGGCGTCGTCGGAAAATTGCGGCGGCACGAAAAGCGAGCGCGGCGTCTGCTCGACGGCAGTCAGGAGATCGATGTCTGAGATACCCTCCGCCCGCAGCCTCAAGACGAGCGCCGCAAAACCTTCCTTCTCGACCAGCCGTGCCGTCAAAACGTCCTACTCCGTACCTGAAAGCGCCCGCGCCACGCGGTCCTTCACGGAATAATCGGTCAGATCCAGTTTCAAAGGTGTTACCGAAATCTTATTATGCTTCAGCGCGTGAATATCCGTGCCCTCTGTAAAGGCGCCGCCACGCTCGCCGAACTTCAGCCAATAATAGGGCAAGCCGCGGCCGTCGGAGCGCGCATCGATCTGCAGGTTGAAGGCGAGCTTGCCCTGGGCTGTGACTTCGGCACCCTGCACATCGGCCGGACGGCAGTTCGGGAAGTTGAGGTTGAGGAAAGTGCCTTCCGGCAGGTCGACCGTCATCAGCCTGTCGAGTAGCGCCGGCGCATGGGCCTCGGCGACCTCCCACGGCACGATGCGCGCGCCGTCGGAATAGCTATAGGCCTGGCTCAGCGCAAAGGAGCGCACGCCTTGCATCGTGCCTTCGATCGCGCCGGCGATGGTGCCTGAATAGGTGACATCGTCGGCGACGTTCGAGCCTGAATTGACGCCCGAAAGCACGAGGTCAGGCTTGATGTCCATCACCTGCTTGATGCCCATGATGACGCAGTCGGTCGGCGTGCCGCGGAGGGCGAAATGCTTGTCGGCCACCTGACGCAGACGAAGCGGCTCCGAAAGGCTCAGCGAATGAGCCAGGCCGCTCTGATCCGTTTCCGGCGCGACGATCCAGACATCGTCCGAAAGGGTGCGCGCAATCCGCTCAAGTGCCGCGAGACCCTCGGCATGGATGCCGTCGTCATTGGTGAGCAGAATACGCATCGCTTCAGGCCGCCCGTTCGATCTTCGTCAAACCGCCCATATAGGGCAGCAGCGCGTCGGGGATAGTCACCGAGCCGTCCTCGTTCAGGTAGTTTTCGAGCACTGCGATCAGGCAGCGGCCGACGGCGGTGCCGGAGCCGTTCAGCGTGTGAACGAACTTCGTGCTCTTGTCTTCCTTGCCGCGATAGCGCGCATTCATGCGCCGCGCCTGGAAATCGCCGCAGACCGAGCAGGACGAGATTTCGCGATAGGCGTTCTGCCCCGGCAGCCAGACCTCGATATCGTAGGTCTTGCGCGAGCCGAAGCCCATGTCGCCGGTGCAGAGCGTCATCGTGCGGAAATGCAGGCCGAGGCGCTTCAGCACTTCTTCGGCGCAGGCCGTCATGCGTTCATGCTCGGCGATCGAGCTCTTAGCATCGGTGATCGACACGAGTTCGCACTTCCAGAACTGGTGCTGGCGCAGCATGCCGCGCGTATCGCGCCCTGCCGAACCTGCCTCAGAACGGAAGGACGGGGTCAGCGCGGTGAAGCGGAGCGGCAGCTTTTCCTGTTCGAGAATCTCACCCGAGACCAGATTGGTCAGCGTTACTTCAGCAGTCGGGATCAGCCAGCGGCCGTCCGTCGTCCTGAAGAGGTCTTCCGCGAACTTTGGAAGCTGTGCGGTGCCGAACACGGCCTCGTCGCGCACCATCAGCGGCGAGCTGACTTCGCTATAGCCATGTTCCGTCGTGTGGAGGTCGATCATGAACTGACCGAGCGCCCGCTCGAGCCTCGCAAGCGGTCCTGTCAGTACCGTGAAGCGCGAACCGGAAAGCTTGGCGGCACGTTCGAAATCCATGTAGCCGAGCGTTTCGCCGATTTCGAAATGTTCCTTCGGCGTGTGGTTCCAGCGCGGCTTTTCGCCGACCGTGCGAGCGATGACGTTGTCGTGCTCGTCCTTGCCGACCGGTACGTCGTCGAGCGGCACGTTCGGAATGTGCGCCAGCGCGTCGTTGAGCTCGGCCGTCAGCTGGCGGTCTTCCTCTTCGGCCGCCGGCAGCGAAACCTTTATCTCGGCGACTTCGGCCTTCAGCTTTTCGGCAAGCTCGCTGTTCTTCTGCGCCATCGCGGCGCCGATCTCCCTGGAGGCGGCGTTGCGGCGGGACTGCAGGTCCTGCACCTTCTGTACGGCGGAGCGGCGCTTCTCATCGAGAGCTATGAGGCTTTGGGCCAAGGGCTCGGCACCGCGCTTGGCCAGTGCTTCATCGAGCGCCTGCGGGATTCTCACGGATCCATTTGATATCGAGCATTGTCGTTCCGGGTCGTTACGAAGGACATGACCCGGCCAAAGCCTGACCGGGCCTCGACCGGATATTTTGCATGCGTTCAGGAGGGAATTTCGCAGAACCGCTCAGACGCTGTCCGTCTTGGCAACGTCCGCAGACCCGTCCGCCTCTTCGACCGCCTGCCGGGAACGCTGGCGCTCCACGAGTCGCGCAGCGTAGATGGCAATCTCGTAGAGAAGGATCGTCGGCAGTGCAAGGCCGATCTGGGACATCGGATCGGGCGGCGTCAGCACGGCGGCGACGACGAAGGCGAGCACGATCGCAAACTTGCGCTTCTCGGCAAGCCACTGCGAGGTGAGCAGGCCGACGCGCGCAAGCAGCGTCGTGACGACCGGAAGCTGGAACACGAGACCGAAGGAGAAGACGAGCGTCATGATGAGGCTCAGATATTCCGAAACCTTCGGCAACAGCGAGATCGCGACATCGCCCTCTCCCGGCGCCTGCTGCATGGTCAGGAAGAACCACATGACCATCGGCGTGAAGAAGAAATAGACGAGTGCGCCTCCAAGCAGAAACAGGACCGGCGATGCGATCAGGAACGGCAGGAAAGCCGCACGCTCGTTCTTGTAGAGGCCGGGGGCGACGAACTTATAGATTTGCGCGGCAATGATCGGGAAGGCGATCACAAGGCCGCCGAACATCGCGACCTTCACCTGCGTGAAGAAGAACTCCTGCGGAGCCGTATAGATGAGCTGCGCCTTCGTTACATCGAGGCCGGCCCAGCTGACTGCCCATTTGTAAGGGTATAACCAGGGCAGATTGAAGAGATGCTTGGCGTAATGAAGAAGCAGACGATAAAGGCGACGAAAAACGCGCCGATCAGCCCAGATCAGGCGCTGTGCGCAGCTCCATCAGGTGCTCGATCAACGGCTGCGGCTTGTCTTCGATATCACCGCTCATGCCTCGTCCTTCTTCTTGGTCGCCGGCTTCTTCGCAGCGGCTGCAGTCTTCTTTGCCAAAGCAGGCTTTGCTGGCGCAGCCTTTGTTGCTGCGGCCGGTTTTGTCGCGGCGGCGGTCTTTGCAGCAGCCGCACGCTTCGGCTTTGCAGCGGGCGCAGCCCCGGTTGCGGCCGCAGGCAGCGCCTTTTCGGCAGCAGCGCGCGGCTTGCGCACGGCCTTCGGCGTTTCGGCGACGGCTGGTGCGGGCGCCGCTTCCGGAGCCGGCGCGACGACAGGCGGCGTTTCGGGCAGGCTCATCGACGGCGCCGGCACGGTAACCGGCGGCGCTTCGGTCTTGTTTTCGACCGCCGTTGCCTTCTGCAGGTCGGCCTTGATGTCGTTGCCCATCTGGCGAAGCGGGTTCATCGCCTCGCGCAGGCTATTTGCCGGATTAAGCCGCTGCGCATCGCTGATCGTCTGTCGCACGTCATCGAGATCAGCCTCCCGCAACGCCTCGTCGAACTGGGCGCGGAATTCGCCGGCGACCTTGCGGGCACGCTGCGTCATCTTGCCGAAAGCGCGCAGCATCGGCGGCAGATCCTTCGGACCGACGACGACGATCAACACGACCGCGATGACAAGCAACTCGGTCCAGCCAATATCGAACATTCAAGGCTCCTGGAGGGGAAGCGGGGCAAAAGCCACCCGTTCCCGGACTTATTACTTCGGTTCGTCGGCCTTGTGATCGACGGTCTTCGCCGTGTCCGGCGCTTCTTCGTCGTTGATGCCCTTCTTGAAGCTCTTGATGCCCTTGGCAACGTCGCCCATGAGCTCCGGAATCTTACCGCGGCCGAACAGCAACAGCACGATGACCAGAACGATCAACCAGTGCCACATGCTAAAAGAACCCATTACGCATACTCCCTGTTGCGATCTTTCTTCGATGTAAGAGTTTCCGACATCGTTTCCAATATCGAAACTCCCCTTGAATTGACGCTTAATGTCACGGCTTCGCCCATAATGACAAGTCGTCCGGGTATCGAATTATAGTGATCTCTATTGTTTTCGTCGTCAGTGTCAAAACAAAGACCGCATGACACTAATCTTCGGAGGCTCCGCCGGGCGCGAGAAGGCCCAATTCCTCAAGGTCCATCTGCGTGATCGGATCCTCGTCCTCGGTCAGTTCGTCGCTCATCAAGGGCGATGGGATGTTGAAATTCGCAGGAATGCGGCCGGAAAGAAGGCCGGCACCCTTCAGCTCCTCCAACCCGGGCAGGTCGCGAAGTTCCTCGAGGCCGAAATGATCGAGGAAATCGCGGGTCGTGCCGAGCGTCACCGGCCGGCCGGGCGTGCGGCGGCGGCCGCGGAAGCGCACCCAGCCTGCTTCCATCAGCACGTCCAGCGTGCCGCGTCGAGGTTTGCACGCCGCGGATATCTTCGATCTCGGCGCGGGTGACCGGCTGGTGATAGGCAATGATCGCCAGAACCTCAAGGGCGGCACGCGACAGCTTCTTGACCTCGTTGTCGTCGCGGCGGATGACGAAGGAGAGATCGGCGGCGGTGCGAAAGGCCCAGGCATCCATCCGCCTGGATAAGGTTGACGCCGCGCGGCGCATACTGCTCCTTGAGCCGGAGCATGACGGCGCGAACATTGAAATTTCTCGGCAGGCGATCGGCGATGAAGGCTTCGGAAACCGGCTGCGAGGACGCAAAGACCAAGGCCTCGGCGATGCGCTCGGCCTCCATCTCCGCCTGGAAATTCTCGTGGAAAGCGCTCTCGCCTTCACCGCGGCCGATATTGTCTCATGGAGATCCATCAAGCGGGCCTCTCCTGCTCGACGACCTGCAGGGTCGCACTGCTTCGGTCCCCGGCGCATATAGAGCGGCTCGAAGGCGGCGTCCTGGCGGATCTCCAGCTTGCCCTCGCGTACGAGTTCCAGCGAGGCGGCAAAGGCGCTGGCGATTGCCGTGACGCGCTCTTCCGGCGATGCCAGATAACGCAGCAGGTAATGCTCCAGCACCGTCCAGCCGCCGATGTCGCCAATCATGCGCGTCAGCAGTTCGCGGGCATCGGTCAGGGACCAGACAGTGCGGCGCGCGATCGTGACCTGGGTCACGGCCTGGCGCTGACGGAGCGACGCATAGGCGGTCAGGAGATCGTAAAGGCTTGCCTCGTACGCGGATTTTTGCCGGTCCGGAATATGCTCCGCCGCGCCGCGGGCAAAGATATCACGGCCGAGACGGTTGCGGTTGACAAGCCCGCTTGCAGCCTCGCGCATGGCTTCGAGGCGTTTCAGGCGGAAGGCAAGCGTTGCGGCCATCTCCTCGCCGGAGGGACCGTCGTCCTTGACCTGCTGCGGGATCAGCAGGCGGGACTTGAGATAGGCGAGCCATGCCGCCATCACGAGATAATCGGCGGCAAGCTCGATGCGGATGCGGCGGGCGGTTTCGATGAACTGCAGATACTGCTCGGCAAGCGCCAGCACCGAAATGCGCGAAAGATCGACCTTCTGGTTGCGGGCGAGGTAGAGGAGGAGATCGAGCGGGCCTTCGAAGCCGGCGACGTCGATCACCAGCGCCGGCTCATGGCTCGCGCGGTCGGCACCATTGTCCTGCCAAAGCTTGTCCATCGGCGTTGCCGCCGCCTGGGTCCACTCTGTGCCTTTGACCGTGTTCACCTGTGCCTCTCTTCCATCGCTTAGACGGTTGCAAACATTCCGTCGAATTCGGCGCGGATTGCCGCCTCGTCCGCCTGGTCGACTTTTGGGAAGCCCGCCAGCACGGCATTTGCCCGCGCCAGAGCGGCATGCGCCAATACCGGCGTGTTTGCCACGACCTGCTGCATCTCGTCCATATGGCCGTTGCAATGCAGCACGATATCGCATCCGCCTGCAATGATATTTGCAGCCCGCTCGCCGATTGTCCCGGCCAAGGCGTTCATCGACGTATCATCGGAAAGCAACAGACCCTTGAAACCGATGCGCTTTCGGATCACGCCGTCGATCACCTTGCTGGAGGTCGTCGCCGGATTGTCCGGATCGATCGCCGTAAAGACGACGTGGCAGGTCATTGCCGCAGAGCTCGTCCTTCAGTGGCGATGAAGGGGGGAAGTCGTGTGCTTCCAGTTCATCGCGCGAGACCGTGACGACCGGCAGTTCGTGGTGGGAATCGGCAAAGCCGCGGCCGTGGCCCGGCATATGCTTCATCACCGGCAGCACCCCGCCGGCCTTCAGCCCCTCGGCCGCGGCACGCCCCATATCGGCGACGGTTTTCGGATCGCCGCCATAGGCGCGGTTGCCGATGACGCTGCTGCTGCCTTCGACCGGCACGTCGAGAACAGGCAGGCAATCGACATTGATGCCGAATTTGAGAAGATCGAAGGCGTGCAACCGCGACATCAGCCATGCCGCGCGCAACCCCTGCTCGCGATTGCGCCGGTAGATATCCCCGAGCGCCTGGCCGGAGGGATAGTGCTGCAGGATCGGCGGGCGGATGCGCTGCACGCGGCCACCTTCCTGATCAATCAGCACCGGCGCGTGCCAGCCGACGCTTTCGCGCATTTCGGCGACGAGATCGGCGATTTGCTGCGGGTTTGAGATATTGCGGCCGAAGAGGATGAAGCCCCAGGGCCGCTCAGCCTTGTAAGAAGGCCTTTTCTTCAGGGGTGAGTGACAGGCCGCTACAGCCCAGGATCATCGCTTTTGATTCGGTCATATCCGAATCATAGAGGCCTGTCGGGGAATTGCGAGTAAGGTCAAGCGCCATTCACAGGAAAGCAGCACACAAAAAACACAGGAAAGCAGCACACAAAAAAAGCGGCGGGACATGCCCGCCGCTCCGGATCAAACGATCAATGGTTTACTTCGAAATCAGGCAGCTGCCTCCGGCTGAGCGTATATTGCTGGCAAAGGGCTGCGGCCTCATCCTTGGAGCCGGCCGGGATCCG
This sequence comes from Rhizobium yanglingense, assembly GCF_977109285.1. Lineage (NCBI taxonomy): Bacteria > Pseudomonadati > Pseudomonadota > Alphaproteobacteria > Hyphomicrobiales > Rhizobiaceae > Rhizobium > Rhizobium yanglingense. The sequence goes on along the minus strand of NZ_CDSAWY010000002.1, from coordinate 529,193 downwards.
GACGCGGTAGAACGTGCCTTTACCGGCGATTTCGGCCTTTCGGATTTCAAAGCTGCGGCCGCCGAGAACGCTTGCAAACTTCTTCGACAGGCTCGCATAGGATTTCTTGCGCCTCTGCTTCGGACGGCAACGACGCGATCTGCATGCCGTATCCGCCAGCCGGTGCAGCCTGCTGCGGCTTGGCAGCGGCAGGCTCGACGGATGCCACTTCAGCCGGCTTCGGCTGCTGTTCGGCCGGGCGGACATTGCCTTTTTCGGTCACGGTGCCGACGACGTTTGACCGGCTGTTCGGCCGGACGGGCCGTCGGTACCGGCGCCGTATCGGCAGGCTTTTCAGCGGCGGGCGGTGTCTGAACCGGGGCAACAGGCTGATCGACCTTCGCATTTGCCGGGTCTGCAGCGGCAACCTTTTCCAGGGTAGACGTGGATGGCTGCTGAGCGGCGGGCAGCGGCGCAACGGTGGTCGTTTCAACAGGCGTCGCGCGGATATCGGCGGAGGCGACCTCGTTGCTCGCCGGGAAGCTTGCCGCCGAACCTTTAGAGGCCGTCACAGCGGCAGGCGGCTGAACGGCGGGCTCTTCAACCGGTGCGGCAGGCTCTTCGCGGGCAACCAGCGTTCCGTCCGGCTTGACGATCATTGTGCGAACCTTGCGCGGTGCAACGGCCGGCGGACGATCGCGATCGGGGCCGTCCTCGGCCGCAGCACCGTTCTCAGCCGCGTCCTCGTTCGGAAGCAGACGCGGGTCCTGCGTATCGCCGACCGGCGTACTTGCCGGATTATCGGCGATGGGTCCGTCGTTGTCTTCCGGCAGAACTTCGGGCGTCAGGGTGCGCTGAACGACATCGACGGGCTCTTCGTCGGATGAAACGAGCGCCTTCTGCTTCGGCGCTTCGGTGGCACCGGCAACGCGGTCATAGACCGCCTTGTCCTGGTTTGGCACAGTCTTGCCGCCCGGATTTTCCGGGACGATCTTGACCGGTTCCTTGTCGGCCACGATCACGCGCGGTTCGCCGCCAGCAATGCCGAGGCCGCCGTCGGTAACAACCGAATAGACGCCGTAGGCACCGCCGGCGAAGACGACGATCAGAGCGGCAGCGGCAAGCAACCGCTTCATGGAACGGGCGCGGCCCATGTCCTCGGCCTCGGCCGCGGATTGGATACGGACCTCGGCTGGCGCTTCGGCGCGGCGAACGGGTTCACGAACGCTGCGGCGGAAATCCTCCTCAAGCGCACGCTCGAATTCGTCAAGTCCGCCGGCCGACTGCGGCCGAGCCGCCACCGGCGCTGCTGCAACAACGGCAGCGGCTGCTGCAGGAGCCCAAGCGGGTGCCGCCGCAGCCGGTTCCTTTTGGACCGACGTTTCGAAGAGGCTTGCAATTTCCGCGTCGACGTCGAAATCGAAGTCATTTACCGGCGCAGCCGGCGCCGGCTGCTCGACGGGCGGCAGCGACGGCACATGCATGTCCTCGACAGTCTCGGGATGATGGTCGGCCTCGGCAATCATCGAGGCATCGAAGGGGAGATCCTCATCGGCATCGACTGCAGCGCTCACGCTCTCCGCGGCTGCGGGATGCGGCCCATCGTAAAGCGAAGCGGCAGCAACCTGCCCGACTGGCCGCGCGACAACCACGGCAGGCGGCGCTGCCGTAACGACAGGGTCAGGTTCCGGCGTCTTTGCAGGCTCGGCAAAATCGAGATCGGCGAGCTCGAGTTCGATGCCTTCGAGATCGAGTTCGAAATCGTGGCCGGCAAACGGATCTTCGCTGTCAGCATCCTGCTTGGCAGGTGCGGCCACAGCGGGAACTTCGGCGGCGGCAGCAGGAGCAACAACCACTGGAGCGGCGACAGGTGCAGCAGCAACGGGCGTGACGACCAGCGGCTCCCACTCCTCGAAAGGTGCCGCCTTCGGCTCCTCGGACGCAGAGGCCGCGCGCTGAGGAACCGGATAACGGGAAACGTCCGCCAGCAGATCATCGAAATCGAAGGCGATCAGCTGATCTTCGGGAGGCGCTTCAGTCAGCGCGGCGTCAGCCTGTACGACGCCTTCCGTTGCGGCAGCAACCAGATCGAAGGGTTCAGCTTCAACCCGCGGCTCCATCGCAACCGGCGCCTCCACAGGCGCAAGCATTTCCTGGGCTGGCGCTTCATCCATGACCACTTCGTCATGGCGATCGAGCTCGGCCGGAAAGCCCTGCGGCGCAGCCGTTTCGAATTCCTCGGCCGGATCAAAGGCGACCGGCTCCACAACCGGCTCCATAACCAGCTCCATAACCGGCTCCATGACCGGCTCGGGCTGGATAACGGGCTGAACATGCGCAACAGGCTCGGGCTGCTGTTCGGGAGCGGCGACCGCCTCGACAGGCGCAACGGCTTTTACGGGCGCTTCAACCGCCTCGTCGCGTCGAGCGGCATGGAAGTTTGCAAGCGGAAGCTTGATGCTGGCAGCCGACCACTGCGGCGCCTTGGCAGGGGCTGAAGCCTGCGGAATTTGAACCGTGGGACCGCCGATCGAGAGCTCGAGCTCCTCGATCAGATCGCGGGCGCCACCGAAAACCGGTTCGGACGCCTGGGGCGCGACCCAATCGGCGGCGGAAAGGACCTCGGCCTCCTCCCCGGCGGGCGATGTGGCAGCCGGCGGATCGACAGGCTCCGGCTCGACGATGGCCTCGGCTGCGGGATAGTCATACTCCTCGGCGGCAGGTTCGGCCGGACGATCGAGGCCGGCGAGCGGACGCGGAGCGTCGAAACGCTCGAATTCGCGGAGAAGCTCGTCCTCGAGATTGAACGCCGGCTCCTGCCGGGGCACGTCAGCAACCGTATTGGCGGCTATGCGCGGCTCGAAGCCTACGATACGCGCAAGCTCAGCCAGCGGATCGCCTTCATCGAAAAGCTCCGTCTTCTTTCCGCGTATCATACGCCAGTTGTTTGTCAGCCATACTCATCCCACCCGTAAACCCACGCGGTCAAATGCCAGCGCAATGTGGGGAAATGGTGACGTTATCGCATTTCATCCGGTGCGGCAGTGCCTGTAATGGCGAGTCCCGACTTCAAAACCGAAGCGACAGCATACACCAGCCCAAGTCTGGCAATACTCAATTCTCGGTTCTTATCGTTAACAAATCGTAAGTCCGTTTGATCTTTACCTTTATTCCAGTGCGCATGGAAGAAACTTGCGAGATCATACAGGTAAAACGCGATGCGATGGGGCTCGTGCGACTGTGCCGCAGCTTCGACGATGCGCGGGAATTCTGCAGCCTTCGCAACCAGCTGCAATTCCGTGGGATCGTAGATGCCGGAGACCGCTTCGGCAAGGTCTGCGGGCGATAGGTCAAGATCCGGAAACGCCTCCTTCGCCTGGCGGAAAACCGACATGCAGCGGGCATGCGCATACTGCACGTAAAAGACCGGATTGTCTTTCGAATGCTCCGTGACCTTGGCGAAATCGAAGTCGAGCGGCTCGGAATTCTTGCGGTAGAGCATCATGAAGCGGACCGAATCGCGGCCCACTTCCTCGACCACGTCGCGCAGCGTCACGAAGTCGCCGGAGCGTTTCGACATCTTCACCGGCTCGCCGTTGCGGTAGAGCTTCACGAGCTGGCAAAGCAGAACGGTGAGCTTCGATTTTCCTTCGGAAACGGCGCGGGCAACGGCCTCCAGGCGCTTCACGTATCCGCCGTGGTCGGCGCCGAGCACATAGATCATTTCGTCGAAGCCGCGATCGAACTTGTTCTTGAAATAGGCGACATCCGCGGCGAAATAGGTGTAGGAGCCATCCGACTTGATAAGCGGGCGATCCATGTCGTCGCCGACTTCCGTCGAGCGAAAGAGCGTCTGCTCGCGGTCTTCCCAGTCTTCCGGCACCTGGCCCTTGGGCGGCGGCAGCGCGCCCTTGTAGACATAGCCCTTGAAGGTCAGATCATTGATCGCGGTGCGGATCGCGGCAGCGCCGGCATTATGCAGCATCCGCTCGGAAAAGAAGATGTCGTGATGCACGTTGAGGGCTGCGAGATCCTCGCGGATCATCGTCATCATCGCGTCGATCGCGCGATCCTTGACGATCGGCATCCACTGCTCTTCCGGCATGTTGTGCAGCCGCACGCCATAGTCTCCAGCAAGGGACTTTCCGACCGGGATCAGATAATCGCCCGGATAAAAGCCGGCGCGGGATATCGCCGATGCTTTCGCCAAGCGCTTCGCGGTAGCGCAGGAAGACGGAGCGCGCCAGCACGTCGATCTGCGAGCCTGCATCGTTGATGTAGTATTCCTTCTCGACGGCATAGCCGGCGAAGGCAAGCAGATTAGCCAGCGCGTCTCCGACGACGGCGCCGCGGCAATGGCCGACATGCATCGGGCCGGTCGGGTTTGCCGAGACATATTCGACATTGACCTTCTTGCCGGCACCAAGCTTCGAGCGGCCGTAGTCGGTTCCGGCCGCGATGATCGAAGCAAGCAAGCGCTGCCAGTAGCCGATGGAAAGCCTGATGTTGATGAAGCCCGGACCGGCGACGGAGACGTCGGCTACGTCGGCATCTTCCTTCAACTTGGCGATGATGATTTCGGCGAGCGCGCGCGGATTGGTCCCCAGCGACTTTGCCAGCACCATCGCGGCATTGGTCGCGACATCGCCGTGGCTTGCATCACGCGGCGGCTCGACGGCGACGCGGCCGAAATCGAGCTCGGATCGCTTTTCCTTGACGATATCAATCTGTTCAAGGGCGTTCTTAATCCTGGCTTCGAAGTCGGTAAAAAGGTTCATCGCACTCTTCCATGCATAGGCTCTGCCGCAGCTCCTGCCGCGGCGCCCGCTGCCTATCGCAAATCCGGAGTGCGGTCAAACAATCGCCTGTGGGCGCTGATTGCATAGGTGTCGGTCATGCCCGCCAGATAATCGCCGACATGGCGGGCTTTCGGCGCATCGGCAAGGCCTGCAATATGGTCGACCCAGTAATGGCTCTGCATCTCCTTCGGATTGGCCATGTAGGCGGCGAAAAGATCGGTGACGATCTTTGTCGGCGCCTGCGCGGATGCGCATGATGTCGGGATGGCGGTAGATGCGCTTGAAAAGCATCTGCTTGATCTGCTTGTCGGTCTGCGACATCGCCTCCGAGAAGGTTGACGATCACCTTGCCGGCCTTGCGTACATCGCTTGACGCTTTTCGGTTTCAGCCTCACTCAGGCGCTCCTGGGCGACGGCAATGACATCTTCGACCATGCGCGTGATCTGCCGGCGCATGATCTCATGCGTGAACCGGCTCTTCTCAAGATTGGGGTAGCGCGCGCGGACCTCGGCCATCAGTCCGGCGAGGAACGGAATTTCCTCCAGCATCTCGAACGTCAGGTAGCCCGAACGCAGACCATCGTCGATGTCATGGGTGTTATAGGCGATGTCGTCGGCGATCGCTGCCACCTGTGCTTCGAGGCTGGCGAACGTCGCCAAGTTCGAGGTCGTGGATTTCGCAGTAATCGAGGATCGGCTGCGGCACCGGCCCGCGCGTGCCCTGCCCGTCGCTTCGTCAGCAGCGGCCCATTGTGCTTCACGAGGCCTTCGAGGCTCTCCCAGGTCAGGTTGATGCCGTCGAATTCGGCATAGCGCCGCTCCAGCTTGGTGACGATGCGGAGCGACTGCGCGTTGTGGTCGAAGCCGCCATAGGCGCAGCAGCACCTCGTGCAGCGCGTCCTCGCCGGTGTGGCCGAAAGGCGTGTGGCCGAAAGTCGTGCACGAGCGCCACGCCCTCCGCCAGGTCCTCGTCCAGCTTCAGCGCGCGCGCCAGCGCACGCGCGATCTGCGCGACCTCGATCGTGTGCGTCAGGCGCGTGCGATAATGATCGCCGTCCTGCGCGATGAAGACCTGCGTCTTGTGCTTCAGACGGCGAAAAGCCGTCGTATGGACGATGCGGTCGCGATCGCGCTGGAATTCGGAACGCGTAGGGCTGCAGCTTTCGGCATAAAGCCGTCCGCGCGTCGTCCAGGGGTCTGCACGCATAGGTCGCCCGCTCGCCGTTTCCGAAACCCATACGCCTGCCTGTCGATCTTCATTTTTCACCGTCATTCAACATCGCGCAGCACCTCGCCCATTGACGTCCGCATCGCGCTCTTCATACCTATAGCCAACATAAACGGCAAAGAGGCGCATTTCTTAACTGCTTTGCCGAATGATGCGTTCCGGCAACGCATGTGATAGATTCTTTTGATATCAGCCGTTTGACGATTCGATGCGGCCAGTATCAATTCTCTCCGGATCTTGACCCCGGCAGGAGAAACATGACAGATACAAGTGTAACCCTTTCCGACGCGGCGGCAAAGCGAATCGCGGCGATCGTCGGTGCCGAAACCGGCAAGAACGCGCTGCGCGTTTCGGTCGAAGGCGGCGGCTGCTCGGGCTTCTCCTACAAGTTCGACCTTGCCGTGCGATGCCCGGGACGATGACATCGTCATCGAGAAGACACGACGCCAAGGTACTGATCGACAGCCTGTCGCTGGTCTATATGGCAGGCTCGGAAATCGACTTCGTCGACGACCTGCTCGGTCAGTCCTTCCAGATCACGCAATCCCGAACGCGGTTGCAAGCTGCGGCTGCGGCACCAGCTTCTCGATTAAAGCTTGCCTGTCTATCCACATCGAACCGGCCGAAGTATCCCTTCCGGCTGGCATATCGCCTTGTCCGCACGTGGGACGGCACGATAAAAGATCAGGCACGAAGCCGCAAAAGGAACAACTCCATGAAGATCGTCGACCTGGAACATCAACGGCGTCAAGGCGCGCATCGACAACGCTCACGGCAATGGCTCAAGGATTCCGATCCGGACATCGTCTGCCTGCAGGAAATCAAGATCTGATCGATGATGGCTTTCCCGCGGCTTCGAGACTGGAAGCGCTCGGCTATCACGTCGAAACCCATGGCCAGAAGGGTTTCAATGGCGTCGCGATACTTTCCAAGGCCACGCCGGACGAGGTGAGCCGCGGGCTGCCGGGCGATGATGCTCGACGAGCAGGCGCGTCTTCATCGAAGCCGTGTTCTCGATCCCCGAGAAATCGGCGCTCTTCGCGTCTGCTGCCTCTATCTGCCGAACGGCAATCCCGATCGATACCGAAAAATATCCCTACAAGCTTGCGCTGGATGGAGCGGCTGCAGCGCAATTTGCCGAGGATCGCGCCTCGCCTATGGAGGAGCCGTCTGCATCCTGGCCGGCGACTACAACGTGATCCCCGAACCGCATCGACTGCTAGCGACCCGAAGGTCTGGGACAAGCGACGCGCTGTTTCCTGCCGGAGACCCGCGCAGGCCTTCCGGCAGGCTCGAAAATCTGCGGCTTCACCGATGCCGTCCGCAGCGTCGACGCGACGACCATGCAGCTCTATTCCTTCTGGGATTATCAGGCCGGCGCCTGGCAGAAGAACAACGGCATCCGCATCGATCACCTGATGCTGTCGCCGGAAGCCGCCGATCATTCTGACATCCGTCAGCGATCGAAAAGCATGTACGGGCCTGGGAAAAGCCGTCCGACCACGTTCCGGTCGTCGCCTATTTCGACTTCGCAGCTTAAGGTCGCAGATTAATCGCTGCCGGTCGCGATCTTGTGGGGAGAGCGAAACAGCCGTACGGCGATCACCTCTCGCTCGCGACCGAGAAGGCCTGCTCCTGCAGCGATTCTGCATCCAGCCGCAGTCCGCCGGCCGTGCAGCGGTCGAGCGCCGGCCGTCATGAAGGCGAGCCCCTGCGTCGTCTGGCCTTCCTGGAAGATCAGGTTGCCGAAGATCGACATGGCGCCGGCATGGCCGTGCTTGCGGGCCTGGTTCAGCCACTTCTTGGCCTGCTGCACATCAGCGCGGCCGCCCTCGCCGGCGAGAATCATCTCCGCCAGACGGAACTGCGCTTCAGCAACACCAAAGGTCGGAGGCCACCTGGAAATAGAGCTGTCGGGCCTGCGAAAGGTCCATTTTGACCGGGCTGCCGGGAATGCCGTGACGGTAATAATCGGCGAGAGAAAGCAGCGCATTGACGAAGAAGCCGGTATCTTCCGGAACCAGGCTCGACGCCCTGATTGGCGATTTCGCTGTAGATCTTGAAAGCTTCGAAGTCGTTCTTGGCGACGCCGTCGCCGTCGGCATCCATACTGGCGAGCGCCCAGCGCCAACCGGCTATGGCCCTTTTCGGCCGCGTATGCAGTAGGCCTCGACGGCCTCACCCTTGCTGGCCGCTCTTGTAGGCCTTGAAGCCGAACTTGAACAGGTCGAAGGGGCCGGATTCCTTGGTCACGCCCGCATTGATGTCGAAAGCCTTGGCCGGGCAGGCATATCGCCGCGCGAAAGCGCGATAGACAGCCCCATAAGCACCGGAAAATCTGAGGAGTCTGAGCTCGGATGTCAGCATCTCGCCTTCGGTTTCTTGCTACCTCGCTTCCATCGCAGACCGCCATGGCAGCATACACTCCGCTGCCCGGCTTCCCGGCGTATTCCTCCAGGCGAGCAATCCCGCGGCGGGCTCAATGGCCCCTTTGCCCGCGTCGCATCCAGCCTTCGGCCCTTCTTCGAGAGCCTGAATTTTTTGCGCATCGCGATAGACCACCCGCGTTCCGGCCTGGTCCGCCTGCAATGCCTGCGGCGTCATTCCTGCGGAGCGAACAAGCGTCCTTCCGCCTTTCAAATACTCGTAAACACCAAATGTGACCAAACCGGTGCTGGCGTGATCGCGGTGCCTGCGTGCGGCGACAATGGGCGCCGTATCATCGGGGGAAAGACAGATTGGGTGCGTGACTTCTGAGTGAATTTTTTGGGCGGAATCGCCTTGCGGGAAAAGCTAAATCGCACAAGAAGCGGCATCAAAGCCGGCGCTCATACGCTCTTTGCCCGTCGCGGAAAAAACTCGACCCATCTTGCTTCTTAAACGTACCCTACGCCTGCCATTCCCTCGCCCGCAAATATCGCTGCGCCCTGTTTGTGGCGGGAAATGGACAAATTCGCCCCGCCGGCATGATATGCGAACTGTCGTAAAAATGTGTTGCTGAATCGTCACAAAATGAGATGACTTGGAGCAAGGTTAATACGGCGGGCGCAAAGAAAAGCCCGGCGTTTTTGCCGGGCTCTTCTACGTCGTTGATGCAAGATCAGAATTTGATTTTGAGGCGCGGTCGACAATCGCAGCCACCATGATCGTTGTCCGAACGTAGTAGGAGACGTCGTCGCCGATAGGTCACGCCCTCGATCGCGTGAACCTCTCCGGACTCTCCGCTGGTCAGCAGACCCAGCGCCCCGCCAAAGGCGCCACTCGACGTTTTCCGTTCGGAGCGATACCAAGCGCCGGCACCCAGCAACCAGCTATCGGTTTGCGTCACCATAGCCGTCGCTCGTGCCGCGATCCCAGGTCAGGCTGACGGCGCCAGCTCCACTGCTCGTTGAATTTGTGACCAATCCCGCCGCTGATCGTCCAGCCATCGCGATAAGCGAAGATCGAGAGACTGGTGCACGGCCGCGCAGCCGGACCCACCCCCCGACGTCGGGCAGAAAGCCAACACGACTGCAAGCTGGCTCCAGTCCGTCCATTTCACCGAGCTCGAACGCGAGCCAATCCGGCGCGATGCCGCTCTGCACTTTCAGTTCCAGCGAATTCGGCAGCCTCGGCCGAACCGGTAGACGTCATGAAAATTATGACTGCCCCCATGGTCCGCGCACGATTGGAACCGCAGGTCAGATCGTGCCGGTCCATGTCAGCCTAGATCATACTTCACTCGGCTATGTTAGACGAGGCTGGTCGCGCAGCGCGTATTCGGGGATCTCGTACGCGATGCCCGCGCGCCAACCCCACGCTTCATCTCCCTCAAGCTCCAGGCGGCCGATGCCCGGAGCCGGAATGCCCGTGCAACGGCGGAATATCGCTGAACGAGGCCGATCTTTGAAACCATCGACCTCCTGGTAGAAGGCGCCGCCCATAAAGCGGAGCTTGGCCGGGGCCCACAGTCGAATTTGTACGAGCAGGTACCGCCATAATTGCGGCTCTTAACCTTCGGTTTCGATGTTGCTAGTTGGCGCCCGCCCAGTTGGAGCCGGGATTCGCTGTGAGCGCCCCAAGGCTCGGAGTAGTCGAGCCAAGCAGTCGACGTGCTCGCCATACGGCGCAGCCTTGAGGCCGACGCGATGGAACGCCGATAACCTTCCGCTCTCGTCCGCGGACTGTCAGGGCGGTCATTGAGGTCGCCGCCGCCGGGGCCGGTCGGGACGGGAGGAAGCGCGGTGGGGAGCGTCCGTATCCCTGCACATTCTTCAGCTTTCGCGTCGCGGCAGCGACATACGTCGCGGCCAGACTTCGGAAGGCAAATGGGCGCGAAGGATCGAACAGACTGATCGATATTATACCCGCCGCGCTCCAGCCCGCCTGCAAACGATGGCGAGGCGATGGACGAAAAGGACGGCGAGCGATGCTACGCCTTTGAAAAACATACCAGATGCCAACTGTGTCTCCCCCACTTATGCACTCCAATGGCGGCAGAGTGCAGGCGATCGCGATAAATGGCAACTTGCGCCTTCTTGCAGCCACAATGCGGGAGAGGTGTTAAATTGACGTAAGGAATTGACGGGCACGTCAATATTTTTTGTTCATAAAATTTTATCCTAATACCCTAATCATTTATGGGTATATTTGGATTGTCATTCCACACATCGCGTTATCTGTATCAATCTGACAACAGTCGTGATTTTCGCCCCGAGAGGGCAGTTCATTTCATAAATTCGCAAAACTGGACGCTTTGCAGCCGGGAATATTCAGCAAGTGCGATCGAATTCGTTCCAACGACGTAAAAAAGGCGTCCGACCAAATCAGACGCCTTAAGGTATTATACGCCAAGGGGAAGCCTAGGCCTCAATGACGCGCGACAGCGCTACTTTGAGGCTTGCGATCTGGCTCTGGAATTCGGCCAGCCGCTCGCGCTCCGCTTCCACCACGTCCCGGATTGGCATTGGCGACGAACTTCTCGTTGGAAAGCTTGCCGTTGATGCGCGCGATCTCTCCTTCGGTCTTGGTGATTGCCTTTTCCGAGCGAGTTTTTTCAACCGAAAGATCGATCAGGCTGCCGAGCGGCAGGCAGGCAGTCGCTTCGGCGACGACGATCTGCGCTGCCCCCTTCGGGGCGCTATCGGCAAGCGTAATCGCTTCGACACGGGCAAGGCGCTTGATCGCCGCCTCGTGACGGGCGAGCCGTTCGCGCGTCAGATTGTTGGCCTTGACGACCACCAGCGGCGCAGTCGCTGACGGCGGAACGTTCATTTCGGCGCGAACCGAGCGGATGCCGGAGACGAGGTCGATCAGCCAGTTGATCTCGTCGGCTGCGGCATTGTCGGCATAGGACGGCGCCGGCCATTCGGAATGGCAGATCAGCGTGTCGCGCTCAACGCCTTCACCCGCTGTATGCGCCCAAAGCTCCTCGGTCATGAACGGCATGAACGGATGCAGCAACTTGTAGATCTCTTCGAGAACATAGGCGCTGCAGGCCTGAGCCTCCTTCTTCGCGCCCTCGTCTTCGCCGCTGAAGACCGGTTTCAGCAGTTCCAGGTACCAGTCGCAGACCTGATTCCAGACGAACCGGTAAAGCGCACCGGCCGCATCGTTGAAGCGGTAGGATTCGATTGCTTCCGTTACGTCACGTTCCGTACGGGCAAGCTCCGTCAGGATCCAGCGGTTTATCGTCAGCCCCGTCGCCTCCGGTACGAAGTTCGGATCGCTTTTGACACCATTCATTTCGGCAAAGCGCGTGGCGTTCCAAAGCTTGGTGCCGAAGTTCCGGTAGCCGGCGATACGGGCCGGATCGAGCTTAACATCGCGGCCCTGTGCAGCCATGATCGCCAGCGTGAAGCGCAATGCGTCGGCGCCGTATTCGTCCATCAGTTCGAGCGGATCGATGACGTTGCCCTTCGACTTCGACATCTTCTGGCCGTTCTTGTCGCGCACGAGCGCGTGGATATAGACGGTATGGAAGGGCTCGACCGGATTGCCGTCCTCGTCCTTCATGAAGTGCAGGCCCCATCTGCATCATGCGAACCACCCAAAACGGTATGATGTCGAAGCCTGTGACGAGAACGTTCGTCGGGTAGTACCGCGCCAGTTCCGGCGTCTGCTCCGGCCAGCCGAGAGTGGAGAAAGGCCAGAGCGCCGAGGAGAACCAGGTGTCGAGAACGTCCTCGTCGCGCGTCAGGATTTCGCCCGGCTTGAAGTTTTCCAATAGGTCCTCGACATAGGCCTTCATCGGGCCTTCGTGCGAGAGGTAATGCTGGATCGCAGCCTGCAGCGCCTCCTCCTCGGTTTTCTCGACGAAGACCTGGCCGTCCGGACCGTACCAGGCCGGGATCTGATGGCCCCACCAGAGCTGGCGGGAAACGCACCAGGGCTGGATGTTCTCCATCCACTGGAAATAAGTGTTCTCCCAGTTCTTCGGAACAAACTGGGTGCGGCCTTCGCGGACCGATGCGATGGCAGGCTTCGCAAGCGTCTTGTTGTCCACCCACCATTGTTCGGTCAAACGCGGCTCGATCGGCACCCCGCCACGGTCGCCGTGCGGGACCGTATGTATGTGCGGCTCGATCTTGTCGAGCAGGCCCGCTTCCTCGAAAATCTCGACGATGATCTTCCGTGCCGTGAAGCGATCCTGGCCTTCCAGCCGGTCCCAGGCGCCATGCAAGGCGGCCGGATGGCCGAGACCTTCCAGGAAGTCCTCGTTGTCCTTGATGGTAACCGAAGCATCGGTATTGAGCACGTTGATCGCACGCAGGCCCGTGCGCTTGGCAACGTCGAAGTCGTTGAAGTCGTGCGCAGGGGTGACCTTGACGGCGCCGGTGCCGGCCGTCGGATCGGCGTAGTTGTCGGCAACGATCGGAATCTTGCGGCCGACGATCGGCAAAATGACGTGTTTGCCGATGATCGCTTTGTAGCGCTCGTCTTCGGGATTCACCGCGACGCCAGTATCGCCGAGCATGGTCTCGGGCCGCGTCGTCGCAACAACCAGGTAGTCGCGCGTTTCGAAGTCGGTTGGCTTACCCTCCTCGTCAAAGGCTACGGGATGCTGATAGGTGACGCCCTCTTCAAGCGGATAGCGCAAATGCCAGAGATTGCCTTTGACCTCAACTTGCTCGACTTCCATGTCGGAGATCGCCGTCAGAAGCTTCGGGTCCCAGTTGACGAGGCGTTTGTCCTTGTAGATCAGACCCTCTTTGTAGAGGGTGACGAAAACCTCGAGAACCGCCTCCGAGAGCCCGTCGTCCATCGTGAACCGTTCGCGCGACCAGTCGCAGGAAGCACCTAGGCGCTTCAGCTGGTTGAAGATCAAGCCGCCCGATTCCGCCTTCCACTCCCAGACCTTCTCGATGAAGGCGTCGCGGCCCATCTCGCGCCGGCCCGGCAGCTGCTGTTCCATCAGCTTGCGCTCGACGACCATCTGTGTGGCGATGCCCGCATGGTCCATGCCCGGCTGCCAGAGCACGTCCTTGCCGCGCATGCGCTCAAAGCGGACCATGATGTCCTGCAGCGTATTATTCAGCGCATGTCCCATGTGCAGCGAACCGGTCACGTTCGGCGGCGGGATGACGATCGTGAAGGTCTCGGCGCCGGGCTTTTTGTTGGCGCCCGCGCGGAACGCATCGGCCTCATCCCATTTCGCGGCGATTTTCGGTTCGACTGCGGCGGAATCATACGTCTTGTCGAGCATTTTATGACCAAACTTCGGGGTTTTAGGATGGGGGTTGTAAATAGGATGGCTGACGGCAAGTCAATAAAAAAGCCGCCCCGGAGACCGGAGCGGCTTGTTCGATAAAAGCGGTCCCGGTCAGCGGCGCGGGCCGCGCGCCACGCGTTCGATTTCTTCGCGCACCAGCCGTTCGACAAGCGTCGGCAGGTTGTCGTCCAGCCACTCGCGCAGCATCGGGCGCAGCATGTCCTCGGCAATCTCGTCCAGCGAGCGGCGCTCGGCGCCATCAATCGCAAGCGCAAGCTCCTCGAACGAGCGTGCAACCTGCAGGCCGGCGCTCTGCGAAATCAGGCTCTGGGTTTCTTCGGCGACATTCGGCAAACGCTCTTCTTCAGCGTCGGCGGCCGGCGGGACGGCAGCCCGCTGCGCCGGTTCTGCGGCGGCTGGCTGGGGCATGTCAACGCGTTCTGCCTGCGCAACGGCCGGTGCCGGCATTGCGACCGGCGGCGGAGCACCAAAAGGTGCTGAAACGGCTTCCGCCGGATGGCGGGCTTCCTGGTCGGGGGATCCGGCCGGTTCCAGTTGACGAAAGACCGGCGGCGCTTCGCGCTGCGGTTGCGGTGCGGTACGCTCCGAGGCGGCACGAACGCGGGCAGCAACATCGGCAAGCGACATCGCCCGCGCCGGCGCCGGCGCTTCCGCTTCGCGGCTGCCTGCCGAATTCGCCGCAACGAAACGCGGATCGGACATCATCATAGGCTCGGGGAACTCGACGTCAGCATAAGTCTCGTCGACCGTCAGATGGATGTTGGAGTCGCTCTCCTCGTCATCGGCGCCGTAGACAGGCGGCAGGGACGGCGAAATCGCCCTGCCCGCGCCCGGCTCATTGCTCTCGATGATCTGGCGGATCGACGCCAGAATCTCTTCCATGGACGGTTCACGCACTACGCTTGGCTGAGCCATATCTATCCCCGTTATCCCTGCAACAAGATCGGATTGCGTGGAGTGGGCATCCGAATCACCCAGACCTTAGAATACCCCAGACATGAAAAAAATCAGCGCGAATCAAATGAATGCGCCCGTGCACAGTTTTGTTGCGGCAGTCTAGGCCAGCGCCGCTGACGCTTTTGCGACAGGCCGAAAACAAAGCGGGCGCCCCGAGGCGCCCGCTTCATAAATCCTGAAAATTCCGCTCAGAAGACGAACTCTCGAACCTTGGCAAAGCCCGGCAACGGCTTGACCGAAGCATTGAAGAACACGTTTTCCGAAACAGCGTCGTTTTCGCTGAAGAACACCTTGGCGCGGGCGGCGTTGCCGTAGCCCTGAACGGTGACAAGACGGCCGCCCTCGGCGAGCTGGTCAAGAAGGGCAGCTGGGACCTCCTCGACGGAGCCATTGACGAAGATCAGATCGTAAGGCGCGCCGGCACTGTTGCCCTGCTCCAGCGCGCCAGTGACGACGGAAACGTTGGCGTAGCCGGAAAGGTTCTTCTTTGCTTCGGCTGCAAGCGCTTCGTCGCATTCAAGCGCAACCACCGAACCGGCAAGCATGGCCAGCAGAGCCGAGGTGTAGCCCGTGCCGCAGCCGACTTCGAGAACCGCATCGTCCGTGGTGATGGCAGCAAGCTGCAGCAGCTTTGCCAGCGGCGAAGCTTCCATCAGGAAGCGTGCCGACTTGTCGCCCGCTGCCGGCGAGATTTCGACATCGTTGTCGATATAGGCGAGAGCCTTGGATTTCTCCGGCACGAAGGCCTCGCGCGGCACCGTCAGGAAGGCCGTCAGCACGGAATGCGACGTGACGTCCGTCGTACGGATCTGGTTGTCAACCATCTTTGCGCGTGCTGCTTCGAAATCCATCATATCCTCTCGCCCGTTGAACGTGGCATTGTCACCCGTCCTCTTAATCTCCGCGGCGTGCGCTTTCAAGGCACAGTAAGCAACTGCGGCAAGAATCCTCCCGCTTGAGCCGGCTGGCGTCCGGCGCGGCCGGGACTGCAACTCTTGTTTGGAACAAAGAGGTGGTTTGTGGTATTCTTACAACCGGAGGAAATGGAGGAGGTGCAGGCCATGTCTGCCTTTTTCGAGTATCTCACGCTGTTCGACTTCTTCATCATCGCAGCGCTGATCGCCATATTCTGCTGCGGGCTGCTGGACAGCGAGACGACACGATAGCGTCAGTGCGCCAGTTGTGAAGTGCATCGCGCCTGAACGCGGCCCTATGCGTAAATCTGCGCGCAAGCGTCGCTCATCGACCTCGACAGCGCTTCGAATTTGACGGCTTGCCATTTCCGATAATCTTCGATCAGGCGGGCGGAAATCCAGAATTTCTCGCCATATTGCGATCCGTCCCAGCCGATGTCGCCGAGGGCTCTCGCACGGTTCAGCACGCGCACGATCTGCGTGCGCGAGACATGGTAGCGGCTTGCAAGATCTCCCGGCCTCAGTTCGCCAACATAGCAGCGCTCGGAAAGCGTATTGCCCGAGGGAAAACGGGCCACTAGGTCATGAATTACATTGCTGCCGAGATTGGTGAACGTGAAGGTCTTCACGCTTTCCGGCGGATCGTTCCAGCGCGGATCGGCGATGAGTGCCCGGGCAGCGGGCGGATGGGAATAGTAAAGCAGCCGTGGGTCGGCCTGGGAAAGAGCAAGCCGCTCTCCCCCGTCCAACCTGTCCAGCGATGCCATATGGCTGTCGAACCAGTTGCGGATAAGATGCTCCGCCGCTTCGGAAAGCGCCAACGGCCGCAGTCTCTTGTCCGGGCTCTCCCGTTCGGTGAAGAGCTTGTACTGGCGCATCTGCGCTATATAGGAAGCGATCGTATTCCTGCTGGCGAATTGGTGCAGCGGCGCGAACTCGGTAAGACGCGTAACCGTCAGATCCTCGCGGCTCGGATCTGTTCGTCGCTCGAAATAGAAGGCCAGCGCGGCCTGGGCGACGAGCCAACGGCGTAGATCAGACATATAGCGCACCGCGCGCGGCGCCTCATGATAGATGGCTATCAGGCGGCTCGCCGCTTCCGTCAGTGACATTGCAAACAGCGGCGACGCCAGAAGCTCCCGAACGCTATAGCCGGGCGGAATGTGCGCGTCCTGTCGAATTTCCTGTTCAATGGCCGGCATATCGGATCACAGCGGACTGATTTCGGCAATTCAGCCAGACCGCAGCGCCCGGCTTTTGCCTTGGAAGTTTCTCCTGGAGAGGCCCTCATTTTTCAAAAATATGATTGTTTGTCAAATAATTGCTTGGCGGACGCTGGATGCACCCGCTTTAAGAACCTCCGGCCTGTTACGGTTTCGAGCTAATCCGATTGCGAGTTTCCTTCGAGTCCCGGCGAGGCCGTCGACGACAAGTGGTGCCCGGCATGATCGCGAGGTACGCCAGAGTAAAAAATTGGGATGAAATTGGACGCGGCCAATGCGTCCACCGGTGAACGGCACCAGTCACTCGCGACAAAAGCTTGCCGAAATATTCTATCTCGTAAAATCCCGGCATTCTCCTTCGGCTTCATCATTGGACATTGGCTGACCCCGGGACGAAAAGGATGAAAACAAAGAGTGCGCCTACCTGGATTGCGCCATAAACCGTGTGGCAACCTCTAGTGTGTCACGGCGTTGTCGACAGATGGCTTTCAAAGAAGCTCGGTGGGTGATCGCGGCGCTCCAGACGCTCGACAACCTCTCTCAGCGCGATCTCGGACTTGATATCGTCGATCGCCTCGCGGAAGGTCTTCTCCATGTTCGGAGAAAGCGCGTCGATGAGGGCAGAGAGTTGCTGGCGAAGGGTGGCCATTATTCAGCGTCAGCGCTCTTGCCTACCTTCTTCGGAGGGGGAGCCTCATCCTTGATGATCTGCCCGAGGCCCGATGGCTTCGAGTGAACCGGCCCCACGCTGCGGAATGTCGAGGACCTCTCGGGGGCGTGCAGGCCCTATAGGTCTTATGCAGTAGCAACTTAGTCATAGGTGTTCCTTCCCATCGTTTCGGCTTTCGATGATACTCAGCCAAGCAGAGACACGGAGTGACGGATGGGAAACTTCGGGCCCGTGATTATCGCAAACATTCCCTATTCGGATTTGGAAAAGCTCTCAAATTCCGTGAAGAAGTGCGCCGGCGTTTACATACTGAAGGCACCAAGCGGCGGACCAGGAACGCCTGCGGTCGATGCTCACTGCTGGTTCCCATCACTCGATGACAGCATCCAATTCGAGCGCGAATGGGCAGCGCCCCAAGACGACTGAGGCGCAATTCTTCCTTGGACGACAAGGACGACGTTGGTCACGCCATCGTAATTGTTGGGATCGCCGCTGACGTCGCGATACTGCTTGCCATTTGCCGTGACGGCGAGATCGCGATCGACGGACGAGATGGAAACCTGCACGTCTCCGGCCTGAATGACAGTCCCGTCGATCTCGCGCGCCGTGTATCCCATCGGCAGGAGCTTGGCCGTGCACGAGGTTTCGACCGGATCGCCGCAAGGCAGGATCTCGAGGCGTGACGCGCGTTGTGATGCCGCTCCGGCCCAATTTCGCGATGAGGCGTTCAGCGGTGCCCTGGAAGCGCCTCTGTTAAACTGTTTCATATTGCACCGCATATTAAAATTAGCAGTTGCTTGTGCACCTGCGAAATTGTGGCATCCTGCGAGCGACCAAAAGGGGGTGTCATGACCGCCAAGCTGTACTTTATAGGTAGACCACAGCCAACACGCATGAACTGCCGGCAGATCGTCGATGCCGCCATGCTTGAGTTGGTCGAAAGGCTGCACTCAAAGGGCCTTGGACGAGCTGAGGTGGCCCTCGCCCTCGCCGACGCATCCGAAGACTACGTCATCAGGCTAGCGAGTGAGGCGGCTCACGGGGCCTAGACTACGAGCGCGCCCGCCAGGATACGAGCGTTCGGCAACAAGCTAGCCGTCATCGCGCCGACGCCTTCCCGCGACGGTTACAGCGTCGGTAAAATTCATTGTGGACCCGAGGTTAGCGACGTAGCCGGGCACTATCCCAATGGATAGGCTCGATATACACACGCACGATTCATCTTTTGGTGGCGAAGTGCTTTTCTATCGATGCTTCAAGAAGGAGGAATTCCCCATGGAAGCCCATAGGTATAACGTTCACAAGAATCTCAACATCTATTGGTCGGTGTTCGATGAAGTCACCGGGCAGAAAGCCGTGATCAACGGATTTGTCATGGACATGCTCACAGCCGAGGAGGCCAAGGAGTTGGTCGGAGCATTGAACCGCGAGGTAGATCAAGAATTTCTTCTGGCTGCGTGACACCGATAACACCGAGCATCAGACTTCCACTTCCCTGACGCTAGCAAGCCAGTCGTCGATCGCTTCCTTAAACACCTCTGGTCCGAGCAGGATCTCGCCCTGATAGGGTTCGACGGTCGCGAGTTCCGGAGCATCATCGTCGTAAGGGATGGTGATATGCAGCTTTACTCGGCGTAATCCAGCTCATGTTCGACGCAAACAGCTCTTCGAACCGCTCCATCAGCCGCGGGCCACCCCGCGGGATTTTCACTTCGTCCTCCCATGCAGAGCCCATCGCCATCCAGTCGACAGGGCTGCAGGTAATCGTCCCATGCAGGTGGTCGGCCGGCAACGTGGTTTCGAAACCTTGCCCCTTCGCCCACGCGATGATGTCTGCCGCATTGATGACCTTGCGTTTGACGTACAGTGACCGTGGAGCAGCGTCTGCGGCCTGGCGGGAGGGGCACCACTTGCCGAGGGTTGGCTCTTGCTCGCTCAAGGCCCCGCATTTCTCGATTGCGGCATCCAGCCCGGGCAGGACGCCATCCTCTACAAGGCGGTTCACGAGCGCATCCGATACAGCTTCTCGCGGTATGATCTCCTGCCCGCTTCGCGTTCAACCATCCCGCTCATCTCGGCCACCATGCCGAGATGGATGACAGTGCGAACATCATCGCCACCAGAGCGATATAGACGACCCATGCTGAAGCATTACGGACAGGACGAGGTAGGCGAGCCAGACGATCTTGCAGGCGATACGAAGGGCTTGGTCTTGGGCGAACGTCGTCTTGCCCCTCACCTTCGCCTCGTCGATTATCGCGTGTGCCGTCCATTCGAGCAGACCTAGCCAGACGCTACCCGTGACCACTGCCACGCCGGTACCTTGGATGCCGGAATGTGTGATCAGGTGATAAACGCGCAGCGGGCCAGATTGTTTGGCGTCAGAGAGGAACTGACCCTGCAGCGGATAGTCGAGCAGCCAGTGCGTAGCGAGCAACATCAGCGCCAGCATCATGAAAGTTTCGATCATCGTCTCTCAACCTGTGGAGAAGTCGAATAACCGGAAAACCACGTGCAAAGCCGTTCCTGTTGTTGAACTGCACTTGCGACTCATGGGTGTTCATTATCAATTGCTCATGCAACCAGCAAAGGAACGGCTATGGCACGGTATATTGCAGTTTACGATATCGCCGACACCCATCGAGATCCGCACGCCGCGTTTATCGCTCAAGCGGAGAAACTTGGATGGTCGACTTGGGTATGGGCGCTTACCGCAAAGAAATGGTATAAGCTACCCAACACCTCCCTGATCGGCGACTTCCAAGATCGCGACGCGGCACAAGCAGCATTCAACGCCGCAGCAAAGGCCGCCAGAGCTGAGAAGGGTGAGCTTACGGTCGAGAAGTATTTTATCGCCGACTGGGGCTCAGCCACATTTGACTCTGATGTTAAAGCTGACCCTGCGAAATGATCGCTCGTTCGGTGCGCTTAGACATAGGTGACTTTCATCATCACCCCGGAAGCCGTGTGTTGTAAGACCCTCCGGGGTGATTTCCTTCACCGTTCGTCACTGGCCTTTTCAAAGGTCAGGCGATAGACGCCGCCGATCTCGAACTGCTCGATGGCAGCCGGATTCGTGACGGTTATGGAAAGCTCGCCCTGCGGGGTATACTTCGACCAGTCGCCATTGCCTTCCGGCAGGCCCTGCAGATAGCCACCGAAGGCAGCAGCAAGCTTGATCTCGACGTTAACCTGATCGGCCTGACTGGTGGCGCGGTGATTGATTTCCTTCACGTAGAACATTGCTTGTACGCTCATGCGTCTTCTCCTTATTTGCCGGAACCCGCCGGCGCGGATGTTGGTGGCCACCGGGCCTGAAACAAATTGTCCCGATTCGCGTTTATCTTATAGGCGCTATCGCTTACGAGGCGCCGGAAAGGAGGACATCATGTCTTCCGACACCTCCTACCTGCCATACGACCGCCGCGCAGAAACAGACGGAACGTGGACCGTTGTCGATGCCATCACTGGCCATCCTGCTACGATCGGGTACAAGCAGTTGAGCGACCTGACGGGCAAGGATGCCTCTGAATTCATGGAAATCCTCAACCGGAATACGGATGAGGCCGCATGGCGTCGTCTCCCCAGGTACGCAATCCAGGGACTTCCAGCACAGATAAGCGGCGTTGATCTTGCATAGCCGCGGTCACCACAGCATTTCTGCTGAATTGAAAAGCCCGCGCCCCGGTTAAGGTGGCGGGCTGTGGGGGTCAGGCCGGTCCAGGTTCGACGCGCCGCCTTCGGTTGAGTTATCCACTAGGCTCCGGAGCGCTAATCCAAGGACCAGTTATAGGGCGATGCCGGATCATTAACGCACGCATGATCGAGGGTGCACATCTGTCCGTTGGCATCCCGCAAGCTGACGATGGCGCGCTTGTCACCCAGCTTACAGCGGGACGGCGGATAGCGGAAGCTGCGGCCGCCGAAGCCGGTGCGTACAAAAGCCGCTTTGGATTGGCGGATAATTTGCGCAATCTGGCTACACGTGTGAGCGCGGGCGTTGACTTCCACGGCCTGGGCGGCAAGGCCTGACGACGGGAGCAAAAGCGCAGCTGCTAAAATCACGTTCTTCATGGGAACTCCTCCTATGGAGGCGAGTTAAACAGCGCTGCCAGCGGCATTCAAAACAAATTCTGTATTAACAAATTCTGTATTGAGGCATTGCCTCGAATTGGTGCCTGAGCCGTAGCCCGGGCTAGTGAGGATGCATCCGGCGATCAACCCAGGCAGAACCTCAGACCTCTATGTCGCCTGACGCTTGCGGGCCTCTCGCTGACGGCGGCGTTCGTTCTGCTTTGCCGCCCAATCAAATCCAGCGAGCAAAGCGGAGCATTCACCAATGGCCACCGGGAACGGGCGGGTATATCGGGCGAACTCGTTCAACTCGCGGCTCCTGTTTCTCTTCTCCGGGATGGAACGATGTGACGTGGCGGGATTTAATATGATCGATAACCCCTACGATTGGAGCGCGGTCATGTTGGTGCACCGATGGAAGAAACCCCTCGTGCTGGGAGATCGCCGCATTCGCATTGTTGTCGGCTCCCCGAGGAGGCCATGAACTGGCTTATCCACGAGCCCAACCAAACGAGCGATAAATGGCGCCGTGCATGGCAAGCTTGCCGAGCCGCCATTGATGGTCGGATGGCAGCTGAGGACGCCAGGTCTGCGGTTCAGCTTGCGGTGAAGCGCTAAGTGACCTGCGAATCATCTGCCTTGGGTCTTGCAGCGTGCCGGAGCTTCGCTACCGCGACGATCGCAGGCCGAACCTCCGGCTCTGCGGCCTCGTAGTTCCAAGCCGCGATGGCCATTGAGGTAAGGTCGCTTTGCGCGCGGGAGCGGTTCCCAATTCGCGGAGTCGGGGTTCGTCTTGTCCCCATCCAGGCACCTCGGGAACATGCCGTCAGGCAGCGAGCCGTTCTGCTTTTCCCAGAGATATTTGTGAGCCAATAGTTGGCCGAAAATCCTTTCATTCCGCTGCATCCGCAGCGCCATCAGCGGCTCTTGATACCGGCCGGCATGAACCTTCAGTTCCCTGACACCACCAACAGATCGCAAGAGCACACATGCCTCCGCAGCATTGTGGGGGCGCGTCCTCTGAGACGGGAGACGGATGCGCATGCGCTCGCATTCGGTGACGGCGGCGCTCTTCCAGTCCTTCTTTCCCTTGTTGTCTAGCGGTGGCTTGAAGGTCTGTCCGTAGAAGCTCCTGCGCCAAGTGCCTTGCGGGAGCGTGCCCTGGGGAATGCCGAAATTAGCGATCGTCGAGACAATGGCCGTGGTCGTCACCCATGGATAAATGAGTGCGTCGGCGCTGGTGTTGCCGATCTTGGCGAGGGGTTGCTCCTCCAGCGCCACAAAATCAGGCTTGCCGTGCTCACGTATGACGGCAGCGACCTTCAAGCCGACTGGATGGAGATAGGCAGCCGATACTCCGGCCAATCCAAGGATGCCCCGAGCTCGACTATGGCCGCTATTTCAGTTCATTGGCCGTGATCAGCAGGGCCTTGTACTTGCCATCCGGTCCCATGCCTTGCATCTGGCGCGGGCCTCCGACGTAGATCTCAAGCCGTGGCGACCAGCTTTCGCCCATCTCGAACCAATCAACCGGCGTGCGGCTATAGCCCTCATCATCTCCCCTGCCGGTGGCACGCGGGCCAAAGATGGGTTCGTGTGCATTGAGCTGTTCTTCCGATACGTTCGTTAGATCGATGGTTTGGATAGGTCCGCCACCGCGGCGGGCGTGTTGAATACTGGCGAGCGTGGAATGCATGTAAGGCTGCTGCATCCTTCACGATCGACGCTGCAGCATGCCGAGTGCGCACGTCTTGCCAGCAGACTGTGGAAAAATTAATTGGGATGGAATCGGTTCAAAGCTGCTGCCGCTGAAGACGGAACCGAGGGGCTGAAACAGGAACGCATTACCACACCTCGCTTTGGTGTGGCGGAACGGTTCAAGTCAAGATTGCCACCTGAGAACAGCTGCGGCAAAATCAAGCACTTACAGGTGGGTGAAAAGTTGATTGGAGGCCTCGCCCGGAATTGAACCGGGGTACAAGGATTTGCAGTCCTCTGCGTCACCACTCCGCCACGAGGCCATCCGTAAGCGTTTTATGCTGTGGTGGCGCGGATTTAGAATGATCCTAGGAGAAGCGCAAGGGGGTTCATTCTGAATACGGTCCTTTTTTCATTCTGAATAACCGTTTTCCGAATGTTCTCGGACCCCGCAGAGTTGACTGCGGGGTTTTTCCTTTAACGGTCTGCAGATTTTACTGGCAGTTGCCGGCGGCATTTTTAACCTGGCCCGGTGCACACTCGGAAGACTCTTGTTTGCCCTGGGAATCCTTGTCTTTATCGGAAGAGCTCGTCCCAGAGGTTGAAGTGCCAGATCCGGTACCGGAACCTGAAGTGTCGCCGGACTGGCCAGAACCACTAGTTCCACCAGAACCGCCGCTGGCCTGAGCCATGGCCGAAGTTGCAAGGCCGATCGAAAGTGCAAAGACCGTGATGAGTTTCAGAAGCATTGGATGATCCTCCATTTTGAGCTTCGGTTCTGATCCACCGAACCTCGGCGAGAGGAACAGGTTCCTGCCAATTGTTTCACTCGATCTCGATAAATCTCCGCATTCTCCTCGGCATCACGCAGCCCCTTGTATGACGACTGCCGCAGCTTGCCGTCATGCGTCCAGGCGCGATATTCGACCTCGGCCACCAGCGTCGGCTTCACCCAAACGATATATTTGCGCCGGCCGGAATATTCGACAGGCGGCTTCTTCACCTTCAGCTTGTCGAGTGCGGCGCGCAGCTCATGCGCCGTGCGTTCATTGAAGCCGGTCCCGACCGATCCGACATAGACCAGCTTGCGTGCCTTGGCGCGCTCCGAGCAGCAGTGAACCGATCCCGGCACGCGCGACAAAAGAATGCTCGTAGCCGACGATCGCGAAGCCGTCGCTCTGGATGCATTTGATCTTCTGCCAGTCGCCACGCCGGCCGGAGCGATACGGGCTCTCACGGTCTTTCGCGATGATTCCCTCAAGGCCGTGCTCGCAGGCAGCAAAATACAGCCGGTCTCCGTCTGCCTCGATCTCTTCCGAGAGCCGGATGACATCGTCCCTGCTCTTGATCAGCCCCTCCAAGAGATGCCGCCGAGCGGTGAATTCCAATTTCCTCAGATCATGGCCGTCGAAATAGAGCAGGTCGAACGCCATGAAGATCGCTTCGGTTGAGATGCGCTTGCCGCCCCGGTCGCCGAGCGATTGCTGCAGCAGCCCGAAATCCGACCGGCCTTGCTCATCGAGAACGACAGCCTCGCCATCAAGGATCGCGGTCGCCACGTCGAGCTTCTTCGCCGCTTTTGCGATGGCCGGGAAGCGATCCGTCCAATCATGGCCGCCGCTGCGTGATAATGCGAACGCCTTTCGGCTCGATATGGATGGCGATGCGATATCCGTCCCATTTGATTTCGAAGGCCCACTCCGGCCCTTTGGGCGGTCCGGGTTTCAACAGCGCCAGGCACGGCTCAATGCGGTCTGGCATGGGATCGAGGGGAAGATTAGGCTGCGCCGGATCTCGCGGCTTTGCGGGCTCGTGAGCGAACCGGCTTATCGGATGGCGAGCAGAGGCTTTGAAGGTGGAGGCTTTGCCATCCGATGATTACATCAGGGAATACTTAAAAAGAAAACGAAATTTGAGGCAATGACAACGGAAAAATAGAGGTAGTGAAATGAATATAGATCTGAACCAAATACGCGATAAGTTTGATGGTTTGTGCAGCGGCTCTGCAAGTCGCGAAGAAATCGCAAGTTTTGCAAGTCGGGCGATCGAGGCGGATGATATTGGCACATTGCACTTGGAGAAGTCGAATGAAAGCAAAAATATGGGAAGCGATCCTGTACTTAAGCGGAGCGGATTTAATGGACGTTCCGGGAGAATATTTGCACACGGTATCGGATTGTGAAAATGCAAGACGTGAGCTGGGCGCGTAGTGCTCGCTTGATGCCGAGGCCTTCACGACGCAATATCAACAACGTCACGTTGAACTTTTAGAGATGCCAGCTGTGACGGGTGGGGATTAGATGAAGACGCTGCTTAAAATTTGGTCGCAACGCGGTCGCATCGATCACGGCGTATGTGATCGCACAGATTGAATCGGTGGAATTTCATGGGACTTTTGGAGCCATAGGCATGTCACTGATTATTGAAATAACGAGCCCGCCGGATAGAGAGGACCTTGTTGCGGAGATATGGGCTGGAGATGAAATATTCGCGGAAGTCTCGCTCAAGGAGTCGAACGCGGCGGTTGTGGAGTTCTACCCGCGCCAAAGTGGTGAACCGTGGATTACTGACCTTGACGAGATTACTCAAGCTCTGAATCAGTCGAAACAGCGTCTTCGCAAGGCACCTTGACTCTCCCGTTGACGAGAACATAATAAGAACAAACGGCTGCCAACTCGGGGCTATAGCATGCCGGAAATGAACTATATGCGGAAGCTGTCCCGCTGGACGCTACTGGACGCTACAGATGCCGGGCAGCTCCTGGTGATCACCTGCCAGTACTGCAACACGACGCATTGCTATAAGCCGCGCGAAATCCTGCAGTTCCGCGACAATATGAGCCTTGACCGCCCGGTGAGCAGGTTCCGCTTCGAGCGCTGTAATCGCCGCGATTATATGCACCTGCACGTGCACCATCCCAATGGTGCGGATTTCGGCAAGCTCGTCGTCCGCCGGCTGGTCAAGGTCAAGACGGTCAAAGTTCCCGTTTGGGAAGACGCCACGCTTTCAGGAGACTCCGGTGGCATCAAGACGAGATAATCCACTAGCCCGCTGGCGCCTCAACTAAGACCTGCCTTTTCATGTGATCCTCTGGTGGAGCAATTCGACCGGCCGGGAGGTAGTATGGAATTTCCCGACATTCAAAGAGCGTGGCGAGGTCCTGTCGTCATGTCTGCGGATCGATAGCAGGTGCAGGCAGTATCGCGCGCATTTCGACGGCGACGCCTATCTTGTCTTTTGCTTCCCGACTCGCGAAGCTGCCCCAGAATTTCAATCACGCTGGAACGGCCAGTTCATCGACACGGACGAAGTTTCGAACGCGGTTATTGGGAGCCGAGGGAGGGAAATGTGTGCAATCTCTACCGGATGCTGAGGAACCAGGAGGCAATCCGCGCGATCACCCGAGCGATGATCGATAGCACCGGCAATCTGCAGCCGATCGAAGAGATATGGCCCGACAGGATGGCGCCGATCGTCCGCAACACACCGGCCGGCCGAGAGCTGGCAAATGTGAGATGGGGCTTCCGAGCTCGTCACAGGCGCTGTTTCAGGCGGCCACCAAGCGAGCGGACGCTCTGCGAAAGAAAGGCAAGGACGTCGATTTCCAAGAGATCCTGAAAATGGAGCCGGACGGCGGAACAACCAATGTCCGCAATGTCGAAAGCAGGCATTGGAAGCGCTGGCACGGCGTCGAGTTTCGCTGTGTCGTTCCCTTCACGGCTTTCGCCGAGCCGGACCCGGCCAGCAAGCCCGAGGGCGGCAGAACGCCCAATGCCTGGTTTGCGGCCGACCCCGACTGTCCGCTGACGTTCTTCGCTGGATTTTGGGTGCCGCAATGGCAGAGCGTCCGCAAGATCAAGGAAGGCCTCGTGGCGGCTGATCTCCACGGCTTCCTGACCACCGAGCCGAATGCCGTCGTGGCACCGGTCCATGAAAAGGCCATGCCGGTCATCCTGTCGAATGAGCATGAAATCGAGACCTGGCTGACGGCTCCATGGGAAGAGGCACGTGCGCTGCAGCGGCCGCTACCGAATGACCAGCTCGTGCGATTGCCTGTCGAGCTGGCCGTCGCGTGATGTACGACAATTCAAATTTCGGCGACGCGCATCGCGCTTTACCCATTAAACCAGTCGTGTCCCTTACTGAAGCTTGCGCCCTCCTGGTCGAAGCGCTTGCCAAGCTGTGTCTGCGAGTTCTTCAGATCATCGATCGTATCCTCTCAGCCGTGCGGCATTGCCGTCGTGAGGCTTGAACCCAGCTTCAGCGTAAGCCTCAGTCGCCGTCTTGCCTTTGGCGAGCGCCTGGGCGAACTTCTCGTGCCGTGCGTTTTTCAGGACTGGCATGGGCTGACCTTTGGAGGAAGAGATGAAGTCTACAGATGATTGCGTTCGAATTGCTGCGGCAGGTGGCGGTCTCGATTTAACGACAGGCGCAAAGTCAACGGATGACCTCATCAGGATAGCTTCTGCTGCCTCGGCCCGAGGCGCTCCTATCTGGGTTCCAGGATCAAAATCAACGGATGACCTAAGTCGCATTGCCGCAGCCGGAAAAGGTTGCGTCATGGTTCGCTTTGATTGATTACCAGAACATCCATATCAGCGCGGCGATTGCACAGAGGCATATCACCAGCAGCGCACCGCGTTCGACCATCCCGCTCATCTCGGCCACCATGCCGAGATGGATGACAGTGCGAACATCATCGCCACCAGAGCGATATAGACGACCCATGCTGAAGCATTACGGACAGGACGAGGTAGGCGAGCCAGACGATCTTGCAGGCGATGTGGAGGGCTTGGTCCTGGGCGAACGTCGTCTTGCCCCTCACCTTCGCCTCGTCGATCATCGCGTGTGCCATCCATTCGAGCAGACCTAGCCAAACGCTACCCGTGACCACTGCCACGCCGGCGCCTTGGATGCCGGAATGAGCGATCAGGTGATAAACGCGCAGCGGGCCTGATTGTTTGGCGTCGGAGAGGAACTGTCCCTGCAGTGGGTAATCACAGAGCCAATGGGCCGCCAGCAGCATAAGCGCCAGCATCAGAATATTTTCGATCATCTTGGCTCGCATCCTGTGGAGAAGTCGAATAACGGGGGCGACAATGTGCAAAGCCGTCGAGCTCGACCTTGCCTCTCATCGGGCAACCGCGCTTGATTACCCTTGATAGTGACTGAGAGACCTGCCGTGAGCCACGCTCAGAAAATTCTAATGATATACTTCTCATATCGTTCGGCTTTGCCGTTGGTTACGTGTCCGCTGTGATCGCCAGCCTGATTGCCCTACCGTTCACATCAAGCTTCATGGCGTGGCAGCTAAGCGAAGGTTCGCTTCCGATGGCTCATCGAACATATCTTCTGGTATCGACCACGATAATTTCCCTGCTGATCCACATGGCCGTTGGCAAACGGTACTACTCAGCCCAGGGGGAAGGCCCATACGGTCCACCGCCTCCCCGTCGATCTCGCAAGTATCGCGAGCCGAAGCGCTTGGTCCCTTGGGTTCCCTACATTAGCCTGATTGCCATGTTCATCGTGTTTTGCTTCATTCTTTTGTCGCCTCTTCGAGCGTGAAGGTTAACTCGCAGGCCGGCTTGCCTTTGGCGAGCACCTGGGCGAACTTCTCGTGCCGCGCGTTTTTCAGGACAGGCATGAGCTACCTTGGAGGTCTCGGATGGAGTTGGAGTATTCTTTCGGCCGATGGAGCAGCAAGAAGGAGAGTGATTTATCTGGCTCCTTATTTGCCACCATCCGCCAGCCGATGAAGATCAATCGGCAGGCTATCACCTCCACATGTGGGCAGATATTGGGACGCCGAATATGGCGCGAAACATCTCGGTTTTTGTCCGTCCGGCCGACTTTACGAAGATCGCGAAGCTCATGATCCAGGCAGACCGTGATGCGACGCTGCAAGCGTTTGCCGAAGCGATACTGGCCTATCCTGGGGAATAACCCGGCTTACCCACTTCGCGCCGTGTATGAAAGTCAACAATGCTTCCCAATCCACATAGTCCCCTTACACCGGAAGAGCGCTTTGTTCAGACTTGGATGATCGTCACATTCCTTGTTAGCGGCGCGATCTTTGCCGGCATGGTTTTTTTGATATGGACCTGGCGCGTCCACAATTTTCCAGCACGCTGTCGCAACGATCACCGAGGTTTGGCAAAAGCAGGTTCAGGTGCGCCGCGGTACTGCCCGCGGCGCTTGGCTCGAAGACCTGATGATGGAACCAAAGTACAAGACGGTCACGATGGGACGTATCCAATTCGTGCGCACCCACAACGGCAAGGCGTACGATTGCAGCATCGCTGTGCAACTTGGTGTTCCGAGCGACGCCTACCGGGTTGGCGAGAGACTGGATGTCGTCCCCGCCACCGGAACCTGCCAACGCATCGATGTCATCGGCCGGGTGCAGTAGCAGGCAATCGCCGTCTTAGTAGTGGTCGAAAGGGGCGAAGGTCGAATAATCGGTAAACCGCGTGCAAAGCCGTTCAT
The DNA here is from genome assembly GCF_977109285.1 of Rhizobium yanglingense. Lineage (NCBI taxonomy): Bacteria > Pseudomonadati > Pseudomonadota > Alphaproteobacteria > Hyphomicrobiales > Rhizobiaceae > Rhizobium > Rhizobium yanglingense. Next base: position 499,451 of record NZ_CDSAWY010000002.1, on the reverse strand, counting down.
GTTGTTGAACAGCACTTGCAACTCATAGGCGTTCATCGTCATCTTCTGATGCACAACCCAGAAGGAAACGCACATGGCTAGATACGCTGTCTATTTGAGGCGCCCGGTTGAACAGGTTGGACATCTCACGATCGAAGACAGTCGTTCGATGGCCGATTTGGCAAACACACTTCAGAGTGTCGGCTATATCCTTACAGAGGAAGTCACGACATTGGGTGGAAGGCCGGCCAGAGCGAAGCCGTCAACAATATTCCTCCGCGACGTAAGCCGGATTCACCCAGAATAATGAAGAGCATGCCGTCCTTTTTTCAGGACTGGCATAGGTTAAATCTTTGGAGGATTGGATGCGGATCAAATGCTCAGAGTGCGGGGCGACCAACGAAGTTACCACCGAGTATTCAGCGTTCGGCCCTGCGAACCTCGAAAAGATTGAGGCAAAGTGCGCGGCTTGCGGCCACCTGCTCCGAAAATTCAAGTGCTTTGATCTTTCGGTGAAGGTGGTAGACGAATGAACGGAGGCGGGTCTCGCCTCCTCTATTGTGTGCGCCATCGGTGATCGAGACTGAGCCCGTGCGCGTCATAGCTTTCGCGATAGATCGGATGCAGGACGGCAATGATCTTGAAGGCCGAAACCTGGAGCGTCTTCAGAGACTGCCAGCACGAGGCATAGCGGACGACTGCCAGCGCGAAGGCCGCGATAGCAGATGCCACGCTGAGCAGGGTGTCGAAGAGCCGGTATGCGTATCGATACATGCGCATGCTGTTTCCTTTCTTGCTGTTGGAATGAAAAACCCGCCGACCGTTTAAGGTGGCGGGCTCGGATTAGCGGAGAGTTTTCTAGGCCTGCGCGATTTGCCAAATTTTGGATCCGGCATCTTCTCAAGCGCATGATTTGGCTTTCGAATTCGTGTCCTGCGTGGCCGTCTTTGGTCGACCATCATGATATATCTTTGTTCTTCCATCGCGCTGATGTAGACGCAGAACGCGCCGTTCACAAGAAGGTGCCGCCTCTTTGGCCGCTCATCCCGAGCTTCCGGCGCGTCACCGGCACCCTTCGAAGGCGGTCTCCGGGTCCTGTGGAGGCGCTTGGCCTCGAATGGTAAGCGGTGCATTGACCCCGTCTGGCGATAGCGGGTGATCGGGCTTATTCGTGTGAGCTCAGGGAATGAGCTTGGTATGAATTGCTATGTCTGAAGCTAAGTCCGAACATAGAACGTTCCATATGTGGGCACGGCATCAGGCCGCGCTCTGTTTCGACGAGCGGCCCCCATTCCTTCCATTCCTCCACGTTCTCCATGATGATTACGTCAGGCTTCGCACGCTCGGCCCACAGAACGATCACCCACGCCAGGTCACGGATATTGCGCTCGACAGGCTTGCCGCCCTTGGCCTTGCTGAAATGTTTGCAGTCTGGTGAGAACCAAGCCAGGCCGACATGTTTTCCGGCGACGATCGAGGGGATCGACCTTGAAGATGTTCTCAGACAGATGAACCGTCTCGGGATGGTTGGCGGCATGAAGCGCCAGCGCATCGGCGTTGTGGTTGATCGCGATGTCTGGCGAGCGGCCAAGGGCCATTTCGATTCCGGTAGACGCGCCGCCACCGCCGGCAAAACTGTCAACGATCAATGGTTCGATCATATGGCTGTAATCCTGATTTTGATTGGAAGGTGTCGGGAGAAGCATCAGAACAACTCCGCCGGTCGTTCGGGCTGCATTGAGATGTAACGGGTGTAGCGGGCCTCGAATTTCGAGGCGCTCGCGGATGGTCGGATCGCCGAAGCGGACCTTGATTGCGGCTATCTCGGCGATTCCCTCGATCTCAGAGCCGAAGACGCGATTGATGGTCGCCCAATCGGAAGGCCTTGCCGCGACGGCCTCGCGCTCGGCTTTGTATTTCTCAGGCCGGTAGAGCGTGATAACGGCGTCGTAATCTGCTCGCGCCCCTTCGCCGCCGTACAGGTCGGCAGAGATCGGCCGGGGATTGTCTCGCTTGCTGCCGCCGCCGTTGCGCTGGTTGAGGATGAGGACAGAGGCACGAGCCTCGTCAGCCAGAGACTTGAGCTCGACGGTGACTTCTCCTGATATCCTGTCAGGCGAGAGCTTCGGGTCTCTCGGCTTCACCTTGCCAATGTGGTCAATCACGATGAACGGCGTCTTGCCATTTCCGCGCTTCTTCATGAACCGGCGGGCATAGGCACCGAGGTGCCCTACCCCTTCCCGCTAGCAGCGGATGATTTCGAGCGGCTGTTGATCCAGCCATGTGGCGAAGCGGACGCAGTCGTCTTGCTCCTTCTGCGTCATCATGCGGGCCGGATCTCGCTGCTGGCGAACATCGATGCTGTGAACCTGGGAGATCATCTGCCGGACGCATTGCGCGGCCGATTGGTCATAGGAGAGGAAGAGAACTGGATGGCCTTCCCGTACAGCGTGGTAGATGAGTTGCATCGTGAGGGAGGATTTGCCTTCGCCACTCGACGACAGCAGGCCATAAAGGTTCCCGGCCTCGAAGACCGGCTCAGACAGAACCTTGGCGATTTCCGGCAGTGCGATCGGCACCCCGATAACACCGTCACGCTTCGACGATGCCTGAAAACGCGCTGAGATATGAGGCGCCAGGCGAGGATACCGACGTCGTTTCCGAGAACCGCGCCCGAATCGCAAGAGGCCATTTCCGAAAAATGTCCCCGGCAACTTCTGAACGGTGTTCCGAACCGTTCTTCACACGCTCCTTTCCTTGGCTGCTCCATCAGCCTGCGGACGTGTTCCGTCTGTGCCACCAGATGGAGAATCGGCGGCGCCATCTGCGGGCGAACGGCAGGTCGTGCGAGAGAACGATGAAGCCGAGCGGTATCATCCAGAAGCCGAGAACGGGCAGAAAGCCCAGGAGACCGCAGAAGATCAGCAGGACGCCTATGAAGCACACGGGCAATCCGCGAGCGCGGCAGAGGGATGTGCAGGGAACCGAGAACGAGCTTTCCCGTTGTATGATCGATGCCGAAGCGCTTTTCGCGCGGGTTTCTGCTATTGTCTGTCCCGTCAGTCATGCACAGGAGATGGGAACAAACGCCGCAAATGCAAGCGGATGTCATTTTTTTGAAAAAACTGCTTGGCAAATCGAACAAGCATTTGTATTAGCCCACTCACGCCGCGCCAAGCGGTGATCCCTGGTAGCTCAGCGGTAGAGCATTCGACTGTTAATCGACAGGTCGCCGGTTCGAATCCGGCCCGGGGAGCCAGATTTCCAACCTCAGTGGTTGATGCTATTGCAGGAGTCGGTTCTTGATTGAACCGGCTCCTCATTTATTCCTACTACTTATTTCCTGTTGTTGGTTAAACTCCCTGCTGTTGGCTCCGATTTTGTGCAGGAATATATATCTCGCACAGCCTTCACAAACGTGGCGAGCTCCTTTTGCAGCAGGACTTTATATCGGCCTTCCTCTCGCTCCCTACGCCGGCTCAGAAGGCTCGAAGGACTGTCCGCGGGGTTTGAAGCGCTTCAAGACCTATATGTCGAACACCAAGAGACGCGTTTATAGGCCTACGTTACCCGAGAACTGCATCGCATAATCTTAAAGGTCGCCGGCATTCGCGCCGACGGCCTGCCAATACATCTTCATCAGCGTTCGTCATTTAGCCCTTAAAAGTATCGTTGCAACCAACCTCGGTGCGACGCGTTCCTTCACGTGCGAAATCCGAGGATCAGTCATGAAACCCATTCTTTCCATTGCAGCCGTTGCCTTGGCATTGACTGCCAGCGCAAGCTTTGCCCAGCAGCCCACCGACACGCCGCGGCCGCCAGACAACGCAACAGCGGCGCCTGAATCCACTCCGTCCGGTCAGCAAGCAGCTCCCTCAGATGAGGATCGTCGTCGTCTTGGTTGGCGCAGGGGACGAATGCGTGATCGTCCGCCGCCTCCTCCCCCATCAAAGGCCGCGCATTTTCACATCCAGAATGGAGACGTTGAAATCGACATCAAGTGTGCCGATGACGAACCCACAAGGGTTTGCGCCGACCTTCTCTTGCAAATGCTGGACAGATTGGAAGGGGCATCATCGTCCAGAAGCGATCGTGATGATTACCGGTAGGAGCCTATCTCAGGGTCTGCCCGATATCATTGGTCATCGATATCCCTTGCGACAGCGGAAAAGCCAGCTCCTTAGAAGGCAGCAGGATATTGGGTCGCGGGCATGTTATGATTGGGCATGGACATCGATGAGGACAAGATCGACGACGCTGTCCTGGCACTACTATGGCTGACGCTGCATGACGGGCGTCGGGCGTGGAAGAGTTTTGATTGGAATGCAACAGATCGATTGTTCAAGAAGGGCCTCATCGGCGATCCGGTGAGCAAAACGAAGTCATTGATCTTGACGGATGAAGGCCTCCAGCGCTCCGAGGAGCTCTTTCGGGCGTTGTTTACGCGGCCGCCGCGATAGCAGCATTTTTCGCTTTCCAATTCCGAAGCTCGTCAATCTTGCCGACCGGACGATTGGCGATGCGGGCGAGCACGTCGGCGAACCAAGCTTGCGGATCAATGTCGTTGAGCTTTGCTGTGATGATCAGCGTCGCCATGAAGGCGGCGCGATCCGCACCCGTGCCGCAAGCAAAGCGGGCCGATGCCGGCGCGCGCGACAGTGGAAAGTTTTGGCGGGTTCAGGTCATTGTGGTGTGAACCGGCTCGCAGGCTGCCTGGAGACACGTACCCCAATCACTCCGCAGGATGCGGTGTCGCCGGATGGTGGCCGGACGAAGGGGGCGGATGCTTCCACCAGCGCGCCGAACGATTCACCAGCCGGAAGTAGAGGCCGTAGGGCATCAGCCCGAGGAGTTTCAGCATATAGGTGAAGCGCTTCGGAAAACTGACTTCGAAGCGACTGGATTTGAGGCCTGCCGCAATCTGCTCGGCGGCTTCCTCTGGCGACACGAGCGGCGGCATCGGGAAGCTGTTCTCGAGGCCCGCCGGCATATCGGCAAAGCCGGGGCAGATGATCTGGATGCGGATGCCCATCTTGTCGAGATCGAATTTCAGGCTTTCGGCCATGTTGATCAGCGCCGCCTCGGTGGCGCCGTAGGCCGCGCTCGTGGGCAGGCCGCCATAGCCGGCGGCGGAAGAGACGATCGCGATCTGCCCCTGCCCCTTGGCCTTCATGTGTCGGATGGCAGGCAGGAGGCAATTGACGACACCGCAGAGGTTGACGGCGAAGCTTTTCTCGAAATCCGCGCGGTTCAATTCCTCGGCATGCACAGGCTGGTAAATGCCGGTATTGAAGATCGCCAGGGCGAGCGCGCCGTGCTCGTATTCGATCGAGGCGAGCACATGCTCCATATCCTCGGGATCGGTGACGTCGCCATCGAGAACGACGATGCTGCCGGAAAGGCCGCTTGCTTCGGTCTGAAGTTCGGCCAGCTCTTCATGATTGCGCGCGGTGACGGCGACTTTGTATCCCTCGCCTGCCAGTTTCAGCGCCAATGCCCGTCCGATGCCTGAATTCGCGCCGGAAATCCAGGCGATGCCATGTTCGGGACGGGCGATGAAATCACGCATGATTGACTTCCTCCAGACTGCCGATTCAGCACAAAACCAGGACCGGAAGTTTCTCGCTGCCTCCCGGATTCATGCCTCTATCACGCTATTGTGGCTCATTTCAGCCGATCGGGCCGCCGATGATCCCGTCGAGGGTTTTGGTGTGCTTGAGGCGGGCAACCCGACGCAAATTTCAAGTCACGCGGGATTTTTGAAAGCGGAAGTCTAATTTTATCGTCGCAGGCGGGGCCATGGAATAGCATTTCTTGCCAACCCAGCCTTGTGAAGGGAAAAGACCGTTCCTAAACTACCAGTTCCACAGAGGCAGATTCCATGACCTTCCACCCATCCGTCATCGAGGCGATCGGCAACACTCCGCTCATCAAGCTCAAGGGCGCATCCGAAGCGACCGGCTGCACCATCCTCGGCAAGGCGGAGTTCCTGAACCCCGGCCAGTCGGTGAAGGACCGCGCCGCGCTTTACATCATCCGCGATGCCGAGAAGAAGGGGCTGCTGAGGCCGGGCGGCGTGATTGTCGAGGGCACCGCCGGCAATACCGGCATCGGGCTGGCGCTCGTCGCCAACGCGCTCGGCTACCGCACGGTGATCGTCATCCCGGAAACGCAGAGCCAGGAGAAGAAAGACGCGCTGAAGTTGCTCGGCGCCGAACTCGTCGAAGTGCCTGCCGTGCCTTACAAGAACCCCAACAACTATGTGAAGGTTTCCGGTCGCCTGGCAGAACAGCTGGCGAAGTCCGATCCGAACGGCGCCATCTGGGCGAACCAGTTCGACAATGTCGCGAACCGCCAGGCACACATCGAGACCACGGCCGCGGAAATCTGGAAGGATACCGACGGCAAGGTCGACGGTTTCGTCAGCGCCGTCGGCTCGGGAGGCACGCTTGCGGGCGTCGCGGCGGGCCTCAAGGCGTTCCGCAAGGACGTCAAGATCGGCATCGCCGATCCTGAGGGGGCAGCACTTTACGAGTTCTACAAGAACGGTGAATTGAAATCCTCCGGCTCCTCGATCACCGAGGGCATCGGCCAGGGCCGCATCACGGCCAATCTCGAAGGCTTCACACCGGATTTCGCCTATCAGATCTCCGACGCCGAAGCGCTGCCCTATGTCTTCGATCTCGTCGAACACGAAGGGCTCTGCCTCGGCGGTTCGACGGGAATCAATATTGCCGGTGCGGTACGTCTTGCGAAGGATCTTGGCCCGGGTCACACCGTGGTGACGATCCTTTGCGACTACGGCAACCGCTACCAGTCAAAGCTCTTCAACCCCGATTTCCTGACCTCAAAGGGCCTGCCCGTTCCCACGTGGCTGACCACGTCGCAGGACATAAAGATACCCTATGAACCAGCAGCGTGAGACCCATGCCAGTCAATGCCCTCTATCGTGACGATTTTTATCTATCGACATGCGAGGCGGTGGTCACCGCCATCCACGAAGGCGGGGGCATCGAGCTGGATCAGACCTGCTTTTATGCAGCGTCCGGCGGCCAACCGGGCGATATCGGCTTTCTCGAGCGCGCCGACGGTTCGAAGATCGAACTTGGCCCGACGAAGCACGGGGCGACCAAGGATATCGTCGTCCACGTCCCGTCTGCGGGCCAGCCGCAGCCGGTGATCGGCGAAAGGCTCGTCCTGCATGTCGACTGGCCGCGCCGCTACCGGCTGATGCGCATGCACACAGCCTGCCACCTGCTTTCGGTCGTCTGTTCCTATCCGATCACGGGTGCCGCTGTTGGCGAGGACGAGAGCCGCATCGATTTCGACATGAGCGAAACGATCGACAAGGACGAGGTGACGGCGAAGATGATGGAACTCGTCGCCCACAACTACCCGGTCTATGTCCAGTGGATCACCGACGAGGAGCTCACTGCGAACCCCGGCATCGTGAAATCGAAGAACGTGCGCCCGCCGATGGGACTTGGCCGCGTCAGCCTCGTCTGCATCGGCGAAAACTCGGCGATTGACAGCCAGCCCTGCGGCGGCACACATGTCTCCGAAACGCAGGAAGTCGGTCAAGTCCACATTGCCAAGATCGAGAAGAAGGGTAAGGAGAACCGCCGCTTCCGCATCCGCTTCGGCGTGCCCGGCAACGAAGCCTAAGACAATCAGGGAGAGATCAGAATGAGCGAAGAGAAGAGCCGTTTCGTCGTCTCGGCCGATTGGCTGCAGGGCGAGCTCGGAAAGCCGGACCTGCGGGTGCTGGATGCCTCTTTCTATCTCCCGGCGCAGAATCGCGACGCGGACGCCGAATATGCAAGTGGCCATATTCCGGGCGCGATCCGCTTCGACCAAGACAAGATCGCGGATCATTCCACCGGGCTGCCGCATACCATCCCCTCGCCGGATTATTTCGCCGAAGAAGCCGGCAAGCTCGGCATCAGCGAGACGGACCGTATCGTCGTCTATGATGGTATCGGCATGTTCGCCTCGCCGCGCGTCTGGTGGCTCTTCCGGATCATGGGCGCGAAAAACGTCTTCGTTCTCGATGGCGGACTCGACGGCTGGAAGGCGGAGGGCAGACCGCTGAAAACGGATGTGCCGAACTATAAGCCAACGACCTTCAAGACGAATTATGATGCAGGCCGCGTCGTTTCCCTCGAAACCATGCGAGACATCGTTTCGAGCGGCGCGCTGCAGATCGCCGATGCGCGCAGCGCCGGACGTTTCGCCGCCACCGAGCCGGAGCCGCGGGCCGGCATGCGCTCCGGCCATATGCCAGGCGCCCGCAACCTTCCCTCCGGCGTTTTTGCCAATCAGGGCCGTTTCAAATCGCTGCCGGAGCTGAAGCAGACCATTGAGAGTGCCGGGATCGACCTTTCGAAACCGGTCGTCACCTCCTGCGGCTCGGGGATTACGGCCGCGATCATCACGCTGGCGCTCGAATCGATCGGCCATACCGACAACAAGCTCTATGACGGCTCGTGGAGCGAGTGGGGCAGCCGCGACGATACCCCGGTGGTGACCGGCCCGCCCGACCCGATCAAGGCCTGAGACGCACCATGGCGAAGTCCCCCTCCTCGCTCACGGCGCATATCACCCGGCTGGAAATGACGGCGCCGCCCAAGGCAAGCCTACCGGTGCCGGTCAACATCCAGACGGCGATCATGCGTGCGGCGGGCATTCCGCTGCCGTTCTACCGCTATCTCTACCGCCAGGTCGGCGCCCGCTGGCAATGGGTGGACCGGCTGCGCATGAGCGACGAGGTGCTTACGGAAACTCTGCACGACAAGCGGAACAATATCAGCGTGCTCTATGTCAACGGCGCGCCTGCCGGCTTCTACGAGTATTTCTGCGAGGACGAGGATACGATCGAACTTTGCCATTTCGGCCTGATCGAGCACGCGCTCGGCCTCGGCATCGGCAAGTGGTTCCTGCTGCAGGCGCTCTACGCGATCTGGACGCTGAACCCAATGCGCGTGACGACAACGACCAACAACCTCGACCATCCGCGCGCCCTACAGCTCTATCAGATGTTCGGCTTCTCTCCAGTCTCTACCGGCACCGGCATCGTCCGGCCGCTCAGCGACAAGGAACTGCTGGAGATTGCCAGGAAGAGCTGAGCCGGCAGGAATCGGGTGGTTTGACCGGCTCTAAAAGCGCATTTCATGGCAATCACGAAGGAGATTTGCCATGTCAGCCATCCGTTTTTCCGCCATGCCGACCGCCGATGCCGAGCACCTTTGGACCGGCGGCCGCGATGCCTATGACAATCTGCCGGAAACGATGGTTTCCGATGGACCGGGGCATCCCTGCCGTCATTGCCTGAAGAATATCGATGCCGGCGACTTGCTTCTTGTTTTCGCCTACCGCCCGTTTCCGGAATTGCAGCCCTATGCCGAGACCGGCCCGATCTTCCTGCACAAGAAGCGGTGCGAGCGTTATGACGCGGAGGAAGAGCTGCCGCCGGTTCTGAAGACGAGCCGGGACTTTATCGTGCGCGGCTATGGCGAGAACAATCGCATTGTCTACGGCACCGGGGCCGTCACCGCGACCACCGATATTCCGGGCTATGCCGAAGAGCTGCTGAAACGCCGGGAGATCGCATACGTGCATGTGCGCTCGGCGCGCAACAATTGCTTCCAGTGCCGGATCGACAAGATAAAGGCGCCGGCCTTCAGCGAGACCAGCGCCTTTATCTAACGCTGCGTGATGGGAATTACGCTACGTTCAATACGCTTTCCGCTGCGTGGGCTTCATAACCCAGCGCGTCGGCGACCGGCTTGTTGGTGATGCGGCCTCTGTGGACGTTGAGACCGTTGCGCAGATGCTTGTCCTCAGCGATGGCGCGCAGGCCGCGGTCGGCAAGCGCCAGGCCATGGACGAGCGTTGCGTTGTTCAGCGCCTGCGCCGAGGTGACAGGAACCGCACCCGGCATGTTGGCGACGCAGTAGTGCACCACGCCTTCGACCTCGTAGGTCGGCTCGGAATGCGTCGTCGCATGCGAGGTTTCGAAGCAGCCGCCCTGGTCGATCGCGACATCGACGATGACTGAGCCTTTCTTCATGCCGGACAGCATTTCGCGGGTGACGAGCTTTGGTGCGGCCGCACCAGGAATGAGCACGGCGCCGATGACGAGATCGGCGGTGAAGACCTCTTCCTCCAGTGCCTGGATGCTGGAATAACGCGTGTGGATGCGCCCGCCGAAAATGTCGTCGAGCTGGCGCAGGCGCGGCAGCGACTTGTCGAGGATACTGACATCGGCGCCTAGGCCGGCTGCCATCTTGGCCGCATGCAGGCCAACGACGCCGCCGCCGATGATTGCGACCTTGGCCGGCAGCACGCCGGGAACGCCGCCGAGCAGGATGCCGAGGCCGCCATTGGCCTTTTGAAGCGCCGTGGCCCCCGCCTGGATCGACAGGCGTCCCGCGACTTCAGACATCGGGGCAAGCAGCGGCAGACCGCCGCGCTCGTCGGTAACGGTTTCATAGGCAATCGCGGTGACGCCGGACGCGAGCAGGCCCTTGGTCTGCTCTGGATCGGGCGCGAGGTGGAGATAGGTATAGAGAAGCTGGCCGTCCCGAAGCTGCACCCATTCCGAGGGCTGCGGCTCCTTGACCTTCACGACCATGTCGCACTTCTCGAAGATATCCTTGGCCGAGGCGGCGATCCTCGCGCCAGCGGCGATATAGGAAGCGTCATCGGCACCGATGCCGGCGCCTGCCTTTGTCTCGACCCAGACGTCATGGCCATGGGCGACATATTCACGAACCGAAGCAGGTGTCAGGCCGACACGATACTCATGATTCTTGATTTCCTTCGGGCAACCGACACGCATTTAAGCGTTCCTCTCATTTTATGTCCGCTTGGGGCGGAGCGTTTTGGATACCCAAATCCAAACACCGGACGCGCGAAATGTCCTTGCAAAGAGCATTTGCCTGAGAACTATTTTTCGAGGATTATTGCGGAAACAACCCTTTTTTCGAAGATTCTTCGAATGTCTGAACTCGATACCATCGATCGTGCGATTCTGAAGGCGCTTCAGGCGAACGCCCGCATCACCAATGCCGATCTTGCGAACAAGGTGGGCCTTTCGGCTTCCGCCTGTTCCAGACGGCTCGACATTCTTGAGAAGAGCGGCGTCATCGGCGGCTATCACGCGCGCCTTTCACACAAGGCACTGGACTACAAGATGATTGCCATCGTGCACATCTCGCTCTCCGGCCAGTTTGCGAAGACCCTTGCGGAATTCGAGGCGGCGGTGAAGCGCTGCCCGAACGTGCTCGTCTGCTACCTGATGTCGGGTGAGTACGACTACATTCTGCGTGTTGCCGCACGCGACCTGGAAGACTACGAGCGCATACACCGCGACTGGCTCTCCGCCCTGCCCCACGTCGTCAAGATCAATTCCAGCTTCGCGCTCCGGGAAATCATCGACAGGCCGAATGTCGGGCTTTGAGGCCTTGCAAAGCGGCATAAATCCTGGCCTAGCTTCATTCGTATGCGGGCCTCTCCCGCCTTACGGCAAGGCATGAAATCCAAGACGCAAGGCTATATCTTCGTCCTTCTGGCGATCACCATCTTTTCCGTGCAGGACGGCATCTCGAAGCACCTGGCGAGCACCTATCCCCCGGTTTTCGTGACGATGATCCGCTACTGGGCCTTTGCAATTTTCACGATCCTGCTCGCGTCGAGAATGCGCGGCGGCCTGAAGGCGACCGTGCGCACGAACCGGCCTTTGCTTCAGGTCACGCGTGGCGTGCTGCTTGCCGCGCAGGTCGTGCTGGCGATCACCTGTTTCGCGATCATCGGACTTGCGCGCACCCAGGCGATCTTTGCCGGCACTCCGATCCTGATCGCCCTGCTTTCCGTGCCGCTGCTCGGCGAGCGCGTCGGGTGGCGCCGCTGGACGGCAATCTTTGCGGGGCTTGCCGGTGTTCTTTTGATCTTGAAGCCAGAAAGTGGCTTTTTTGATCCGAAGCTGCTGCTTGCGGTCTTGGGCTGCTTCCTCTTCGCCTTCTACGTCATCGCCACCCGCCTCGTCAGCCGCGACAATTCTTCGATGACGAGCTTCTTCTATACGGGCGTCGCGGGCGGCATAACGATAACACTCATCGGTCCTTTCTACTGGACCCCGATGTCGGCCAGTGACTGGGGTTGGATGACGCTTCTCTGCCTAACCGGCATCTCCAGCCACTATTTCCTGATCCGCGCCTATGACATGCTCGATGCCGCAGCCGTTCAGCCGCTTACGTATCTGCAGCTCGTCTACGCCTCGATCATCGGCGTCGTCATCTTTGACGAAGCCCTGAGCCTCAACACGATCGCAGGCTCGGTGATCGTCGTCGCTGCCGGCATTTTCACCATCTGGCGTGAGCATGTGGTGGCGTGCAGCGGCGCTGTGCGGAGATAGAACCCATCTCGTAATTTAGCGGTTTCTATAAAAGGATTTTCAACATTTTCGCGATACCGTGCGTCAAGTATTCTATTGAGGGCTGCATAATGCGTAATTTGAATATCATTACTCGCAGGGCCGAACGCAAGTATTGCCGCATTTTCGGTAAGGTTCGCTATCTCAATAACGAAGTAGACGCCCGCATCCTCAATCTCTCGATAACGGGCGCTGCGGTGGAAATTCGAACGCCGCTTTATGCCGCATCGGGCAGCCGCGTACAAATCCTAGCGGAAGATCTTGGAACGCTGCACGGCATAATCCGGTGGAGCCACAATGGGCGCCTCGGTATCCAGTTCGACCCGAACTCCAACGCCCAGGCTCAGGTCGCATCCTACTTCCGCTTCTTCCACAAGGATGTGAAGCCGGTGTTAACGCGATAACATCCAAGGCCGGTTTGTCATTTTCCGGATGCACTGCCGTGCAAATCATCCTAGGCTCGCCGGCCGTTGAGCCATGCGTCATTTGCGAAGGAGTGTTCAATGTCTTCCATACTTGATTTGCACCCGATTACCCGCCGGTCATTGCTTGGCGGCATTGCCGCGACTTCGGCGCTTGTTCTGCTCCACCCCTTCACGGCGCGCGCGGCCGCCAATCAAGCGCATCTGCGGCTCATGGAAACCACCGACATCCATGTCAACGTTTTCCCATACGACTACTATGCCGACAAGCCGAACGACACGATGGGTCTGGCGCGCACCGCGACGATCATCGATAACATCCGCGCCGAAGCGGCCAACTCCCTGCTGATCGACAACGGTGACCTGCTGCAGGGCAATCCGATGGGCGATTACATGGCCTATCAGCACGGCATGAAGGATGGCGACGTCCACCCGGTCATCAAGGCGATGAACACGCTTGGCTATACTGTCGGCACGCTCGGAAACCACGAGTTCAACTACGGCCTCGATTTCATGTTCAAGGTGCTTGGCGGCGCGAATTTCCCGTTCGTCTGCGCCAACCTGACAAAGGGCCAGCTCGCCTCCGATCCGAAGAAGGACGATCTCTTCTTCAAGCCCTACGTGATCGTCGAAAAGCAGATCAAGGACGGCGCAGGCAACGGAGAGCCCGGTCAAGATCGGCTTCATCGGCTTCGTGCCGCCTCAGATCATGCTTTGGGACATCAAGAACCTCGAAGGCAAGGCGCAGTCCCGCGACATCGTCGAGGCCGCCAAGGCCTGGATTCCGGCGATGAAGGAGGAAGGTGCCGATATCGTCATCGCGCTTTCCCACTCCGGCATCGACGGCTCCGCCCCCTCCGAGAAGATGGAGAATGCCTCGCTGCATCTTGCCGGCGTGGACGGCATCGATGCGATCTTCACTGGCCATCAGCACCTTGTCTTCCCCGGCCCGAAGAGTTGGGACGGGATTGCCAACGCCGATCCGGTGAAAGGCACGCTGCATGGCAAGCCGACGGTCATGGCCGGATTCTGGGGCTCGCATCTCGGCCTCATCGACCTGCTGCTGGAAAAGAACGGCAAGAGCTGGACGATCGTCGATTTCACCGCCGAGGCTCGGCCGATCTATCACCGCGACGACAATAAGAAGGTCGTTGCCGACGTGGGCGACAAGAAGGACGTGATCGAAGCCGCAAAGGCCGAGCATGAGGCGACGCTCGCCTATGTCCGCACCCCGGTCGGCAAGACGTCGGCGCCGCTCTATTCCTACTTCGCCCTCGTTGCCGACGATCCCTCCGTGCAGATCGTCAGTCAGGCGCAGACCTGGTACATCAAGCAGATGCTAGCCGATACCGAATTTAAGGATCTGCCCGTCCTTTCGGCCGCTGCTCCTTTCAAGGCAGGCGGCCGCGGCGGCGCGGATTACTATACCGACGTTGCGGCGGGCGATGTCGCGATCAAGAATGTCGCCGACCTCTACCTCTATCCGAACACCGTGCAGGCAGTGGTCATTACGGGCGAGCAGGTGAAGAACTGGCTGGAAATGTCGGCCGGCATGTCTCAACGAAGTGAAGCCCGGAGCAACGGATGCGGAATTGCTCAACGGTGATTTCCCGTCCTACAACTTCGATGTCATCGACGGTGTGACCTACCAGATCGACCTTTCGCAGCCGCGCAAATACGACAATGACGGCAAGGCTATCAATGAAAACTCGAACCGCATCCAGAATCTGCAGTTCGACGGCAAGCCGATCGACCTCAAGCAGAAGTTCGTCGTGGTCACTAACAACTACCGTGCGGGCGGCGGCGGCAAGTTCCCGGAGATCTCAGCCCGACAAGGTCGTCTTCCAGGCTCCGGACACCAACCGCGACGTGATCGTCCGCTTCGTTCATCGAACAGGGCACGATCAATCCGTCCGCCGACGGCAACTGGACTTTCAAGCCGCTGCCGGGCACGAGCGCCGTCTTCCAGAGCGGGCCGAAGGCCAAGCAATTCCTGGCCGACGTCAAGAGTGTCAAGCTGGAGGATGCCGGCGAAGGCGCGGACGGATTTGCAAAGTTCAGGCTGGTTCTCTAGCCGATGTGAAAACCAGGCGAGGCGGCAGCGCCTCGCCTATTCCGCTGCAAGCGGCATGTCCGGTCCGCGAATCTCGTTCAGCGCCGCCGTGAAATCGGCGTGGTTGGGGCATTGGGACAGCCTGGTGCGGAATGCATCGATCATCCATGCCGCAGCTGGGCCTGGCGGACTGGCGAGGCGGCGCATGGCATAGATCGGATACTCGCCTTGCTCATAGGCCTCAAGGTCGAGATGAACGAGTGCGCCGCTCATCAGGTCGTCACGGATTATCGATGCAGGCAGGCCGCCCCAGCCGAGGCCGCCGCGGATCAACGCGTGCTTGGTCGCGATGTCGCTGACACGCCAGGTCTTGTAAGAAAGCACATTGAAATCGCGGCCTTTCGTCAGCCCGGACGCATCGGTGACGACGAGCTGTACTTCCTCGCGAACATCGCCAAGCGTCAACGGCCGACCTATCTGCGCTAACGGATGATTGCGCGAGGCCACCGGCATCATGAAAGAATGGCCGATTTTTTCCATCAGCATCGAGTTCGTCCGGCTTCAGGACGGCTCCGCCGATGCCGATCGTCGCCTTGCCGCTCAGGACGGTCTCCATGACCATGCCAAGCTCGCCGACCGTGAGATTGAGCGCAACGGACGGAAATTGCTCGCGGAACTCCCGCAGCACGTCTACCGTTGCCGGAGACGGCACCATGACGCTGATGGCCACAGAGACCTTCCGCTTCCAATCCTTCCTTCAGCCCTTTGACGCGGGCGCGCATCACCTGCAGATCGGTCAGCAGGCGGCGCGCATCTTCGAGCATGGCCTTGCCCGCATCCGTGAGCTTCGGCTGGCGGGCGCCGGAACGCTCAAAAAGCGGCATCTCGAGCTGTGCCTCGAGGTTCGCGATCGTGTAGCTGATCACCGACTGCGCGCGGTTGAGCGCGCGCGAGGCGGCGGAGAAGCTGCCGGTTTCCGCCACGGTAAGGAACACCTGCAGCTGATCCAATGTCGGGTTGGGAAGCATCTTCCATCCAATCTATCGATAATTTCGATCTACATTATCCCAGTTTTTTCGATAGCCGGCCAGTCCTATTTTTCCTTTGAAGGCGGCTCGAACCTCCCAAGCGAGCTCGCAGCACCCCAATTCGAGAGGAAATTCAATTATGTCGTCCATCCTGCTCCTGACATCCAGCCCGCGCGCTAAATCGCTTTCGACCACCATTGCCACCGATCTTGCCGGCAAGCTTCACGCCCAGAAGCCAGGGAGCGTCATCGTCCGCCGCGACCTCGCCGCCAACCCGCTTCCGCACATCGATGACCTGTTTACCGCCGCAATCCGCAAGCCTGCCGAAGACCGCACGGCGCAGGAAGCCGAAGCCGTGAAGACCTCCGACGCGCTCATCGACGAACTGCTCGCCGCCGACACCATCATCATCGGCACCGGCCTCATCAACTTCAACATCTATTCGTCGCTGAAGACCTGGATCGACAACGTCGCCCGCGCCGGCCGCACCTTCAAGTATACCGAAAGCGGCCCGGTCGGGCTTGCAACCGGCAAGAAGGTCTATGTCGTGCTCGCCTCCGGCGGCGTCTACTCGCAGGGTCCTGCCGCCGGCATGAACCATGCCGTTCCGTATCTGAAGTCGGTTCTGGGCTTCCTCGGCATCACCGACATCGAAACCGTCTATGTCGAAGGCCTCGCCTTCGGTCCGGAAGCTGCGGAAAAGGCGATCGGCGCCGCCAAGGCCCGCGCCGAAGAGATCGCTCTCGCCGCATAACCGCTTAGCATCGCCCCCAGAAGCGGCCGGCAATGTCCGGCCGTTTTTTGTTTCCGCTGCGCCATCCCGCGAGGATAGGGCGTTGGTAGCCCTCGTCACCACTGATCAGGCGATGTCAATCAAGCTTTCGCGTGCTTTCACTTTACTGTTGGGTGCGCCTGATGAAGTCGAGCATGAGCGACGCAGCCGCTGCCGCGTGCGTCTCGAGCAGGAGGTGGCCTACGTCGAAAACGTGAGCTTCCATCCTGGGGAGCATCCGCACCCACGACAAGATCTCAGCGAGGTCGATGAATGCGTCGTGCGCTCCCCCAGAGCATCAGGGAGGGCGGCTGCCAGAGCACGAGATATTCGGCGATAACGTCGAACCGGGCGACATCGTTCGGATAGTCTGCAATGGGCGGCGCAACGGGCCGATAGCCACTGCGTCCAGGCCAGCACTTGTCCCGCAGACACAGAACTGCCGCTCGGGCGCAATCCAGAAGCAAACGTTCTTCCGCTCATGGCCCCATTGCATTCGTCGCAGCTTAGTTGGTCGAGCGAGCAGGCTCCGGAACCAAGCGTCAGATTAGCTGACTTTAACCAGACCCGTACGGCCGAAGACGCAATTCCGGCCATTCTTCTTCGCCTGATAGAGGCGGTCATCTGCAGTCGAGAGAACCGTCATGAAGCTCACGCCATCTTCGTCGGCGGTCGCAACGCCGATGCTGACGGTGACGGGTCTTGCATCTGGTGTCCTGACGCTCGTCGCGATCGTCCATCGGAGCCGTTCTGCGACCAACAAGCCCTCCTCGTGGTCCGTGCCCGGGCAAATTGCAACGAATTCTTCGCCACCAAAGCGGAACACCCTGTCTACAGAACGCAGGATCGTCACCAGCCGGGCGGCGATCGACTTCAGCACCTCATCCCCCTGCAGATGGCCGAAGTTGTCGTTGACGTCCTTGAAGTGGTCGGCATCGATGATGATGACGGTTGTGAACTGCCCTTGCCGCAGGGCTTCCCGCATCATGACCGGTGCTTCGAGCTCCATACGCGAGCGGTCGTAGACGCCCGTCAGAATGTCCCTGCCCGTCCGCTCCAGAAGATCGTTGTACCGCTCGCGGAATGTCAGGTCGCCGAACAGATCGCTGAGCGAGCGTGCTGCCGCCGGAATGCCGTTTCGATGAATATAAAGCCGGTAGAAGGCAAAGAGCGCGGTATAGATGCAGACCGCAAACATCTTTGCCCTCCAGCCGTCCCAGAAGGCTGCAAGCGGCACGTCGAGAAAATAGTGCAAGGCGCCGAAGAAGCCAATCTGGTCGAAGGTCAGAAGTGCGAAGCCGCACAGCATGAAACGAAGGATCACCTTACGCTTCACCCAATGACCAAGGCGTTCGTATAGCAGGATGATACCGAGCGAATCGAGGTAGAGCAGCGCCGTACCCCAGACCATCAGCCAGCCCATCTCCTTCAGGAAGCTGAAATCGGCGGCATTGCCGGGTGAAATCTCGACGGTTTCATGCAGTTGCAGAACCCACGCGATCGCGACGGTCAGGAGATTGCCGAGAAACAGGCCGTAGATCGGCTGCCGGACCGTCGAAGCATCCTCCTCCAGGTAAAGCATCAGGATCATCATCAGCTTGCCGGCGAAGAAGACCGACGATCCGGGCGAGGCTACACCGAAAGGCAGCGACACGTAGAAGACGGCGGCGAGATAGGTTTCCATGAAATGCATGACGCCGAGCGCCGTCATGAAAACGCCAAGGCCCAGCCGGTGTCGGAAATGCAGCAGGCTCACCATCAGCGCGAAGTAGCCGACGGCTTCCAGCACAATGAGACCGAGATTGACAATTGCCATCGCGCTTTCCGCTCTCCAACCGCTTCTTCATAGCGCGATACGGTTAAGAAACGGTCGCGTGACGTCAGGGTGACCCGCGGCCTCCCTGTATGGCTGCCGCCGCAATGCCGTCCCGGCGAAGGCTTGGGAAGAGAGCGGCTAGACCTGCCGCTCCTTTGCACCGTCGCCGAAAAGCGAGGGGCCGTGCTGATCGATGATCTGGTGCGCTTTGCGCACCGTGCATTCGATCGCATCGTCCGACGAGGAGAACATGTCGGCGCGGATGAAATTGCGAACCAAAACCTCGCCGCCGACCGTCTTTTCGATGCGGCCTGCCAGGCGGAACTGTCCGCCTTCCTTGCGCGGCTCAGCGTAGATGGCGCAATCGGCGTAAAGCTGCGGCTCGCCCTTCGGGCCTGCGCTCGCCTCGGCCGATTTGCCGCCACCGGAAAACATCGAGAAAATGCTGGATAAGATCGAAGCCATGTTCCGCCTTTAACACGGGCCGCTCGCGCCCGCAAAGTCAAATGATGAGGTTGGCGAGGATGTCGTTCTCGGTGATGTCCTCGAAGCCCATGCCGGCCTTTTCGAAATTCGAAATCAGGGTGGCGAAGTTCTCCGGCGCCTTAGTCTCGATGCCGATCAGAACCGAGCCGAAGTTGCGCGCCGTCTTCTTCAGGTATTCGAAGCGGGCGATGTCGTCGTCAGGCCCCAGAAGATTGAGGAAATCGCGGAGCGCGCCGGGGCGCTGCGGCAGCCGCAAGATGAAGTATTTCTTCAGCCCGGCGTAACGCATCGCGCGCTCCTTGACGTCGGGCAGCCGCTCGAAGTCGAAATTGCCGCCGGAGACAACCGCGACGATCGTCTTGTCGCGAATGGTCTGCGGATCCATCGCCGCGATCGCCGTCAAAGACAGAGCCCCTGCCGGCTCCAGCACGACGCCCTCGACATTGAGCATTTCCGAGATCGTCACGCAGATGGCGTTTTCCTGCATCAACATGACCTGCGCGGCTGCAAAGCCTTTGAGCGCTGCGAAATTCAGGTCGCCGATGCGGGCAACGGCCGCGCCGTCGACAAAATTGTCGACCTTGGAAAGCGTCACCACTTCACCGGCCTCGATGCTGCGTTTCAAACTCGGCGCGCCTGCCGGCTCGGCGAAGACAAAGGCGGAATTCGTGACCGAGCCCTTGAGATAGCCCGTGATGCCCGCAGCAAGCCCGCCGCCGCCGACCGGCAGGACCAGCATGTCCGGCACCCTACCCTCCGGCAGCTGCTGCACGATTTCGGCTGCGACCGTTGCCTGCCCCTCGATGATGTCCGCATGGTCGAAGGGCGGCACCATGACGCCTCCGGCCGCCTCCGCATGGTCGCGGGCGGCCTGATAGCATTGATCGAAGAAATCGCCGTAGAGCTTGATGGTGATGAATTCGGCGCCGAACATGCGCGTCTTGTCGATCTTCTGCTGCGGCGTCGTCACCGGCATGAAGACCACGCCCTGAACGCCGAAATGGCGGCAGACATAGGCAAAGCCCTGCGCATGGTTACCCGCCGATGCGCAGATGAAGAGGCGCTCGCCGCTCCATTCGGCAATCGCCTTGCGGAAGAAATTAAAGGCGCCGCGGATCTTGTAAGAACGGACGGGCGACAGATCCTCCCGCTTCAGCCAGATTTCGGCACCGTAGCGCGCCGAAAGATGGTCGTTGAGCTGCAGCGGCGTTGCCGGAAAGAGGCTGCGCAGCGCCTCTTCCGCGCGATCTACATCCTGTCTTGTGACGGTCATCTGTCCATTCCTGTCTCAAGACTTCGCTATGGCACAGGTCGGCTGGCAAAAGAAGTCCGTTTAACCGCCGTGCGGTTCGTTCTGCGGAAAGCTTTCTTCATCGCGCTTGGCGGATTGCTGCAGCTCCCCCCGTGCGTTCGCTTTGCAATGCTGCTAACGTGAAGGGATGATGACATCCCGTTTTATGCGACCGCTCGCCTGGCTGCTGCTTGCCGCCATCATTTTCGTCACCATTTCGCCGATCGGCCTCAGGCCGCATACGATGACCAGCGTCAACGCCGACCGCGCGCTTGCCTATGCCGTCACTGGCTTCGTTTTCGCGCTCGGCTATCCGAAGCAGTGGAAGCTCGTCGCACTGCTGCTTTTCTTCGGCGCACTCGCCATCGAGTTCCTGCAATACCTGTCGCCGACACGTCATGCACGCCTGCACGACGCGGTCATCAAGGCAGCCGGCGCCATGCTCGGCGTTCTTATCGGCCGCGCTACCTACCGGCGCGGGCAGATGAAGCAGAGCATCGAGGCCGTTCCCGCTCCAAAGCCGCAAACTGGTGCCGCCGCTGGCGCTCTTGACTGAATCACTCCAGTCGTTAATTGAGGATCGCGCGCGGGCGTGGCGAAACTGGTAGACGCAAGGGACTTAAAATCCCTCGGAGCAATCCTTACGGGTTCGATCCCCGTCGCCCGCACCAGCACGCAGCCGTGACGCGAGGTTTTTGCGACGTCGGGCAGTCCACTCACCATTTCATCCGGGGGAAGTGCCAGTAGTCGGAGCCGGTTCGGCGGGAGATGAGCTTCAGCGTTCCATCCGGCTGAACCACGTATCTTTCGTAGACCCGGTATCCGAACTTATCCGGAAACTCGTGCTTGACGGTGTAGCCCGCTCGCGCGGGAACGTGGACGACTCTGCCATAGGTGAGGCTGCCGCGGATGGGCTCCGGCGGAGCCGTGCTGCATCCGGCAAGGCCAAGGGCGACCAGCAGGGAAGCAATAACAGCGCGCATCAAAATCTCCGGTCCTATTGGCACATAGGACGAAATCGCAGGTCAGTACAGCCGCGGCGGAAAGAACTATGCGCCTACTGATCTCGCCCCACCATCTTTATCAATCCCAATAAATATGATTTTATGCCGGCATCTGAAAGGTGGCAGGGCTCGAAGGCGCCTTTGCGGATGCACGAATTACTGTGCCACGATGCGTGTAAGCTTGTCTTGTGGGAGTAAGACGATGGTTTACGATTGGAGTGGAGAAAGGGCGCGGCGTCTCAAGTTTTACAAAACAGCCGCTGCGTGTTTGTTCGGGAGCATGCTTGCCGGGACCATGTTGCTGGTCATAGCCATGCAGTTTCACGGGTAGCGGCCGGCTTTGGCGCCGCGTGAATGCTGCTTCGGTTAAAATCAACAGGAATTGCACGAAAGCCCCCCACTTGCGGCCAAGCAACGGCGCAGCGATGAGCCGCGCCGCCTCTACCATTTGATCGGAAAGCGTCTTACCCGAGCTTCGCCGCGATCTTTGCGACGTGCGTGCCCTGGTATTTCGCGGCTTCCAGCTCGATTGCTGAAGGCTGGAGCGAGCCATCGCCGTCGGTGATCGTGGACGCGACGTAGGGCGAGCCGCCCTTGATCTCATCGACACCCATCTGGCCCTGGAAGCGACGGTTGCGATCCGAGCTTTCTGATCGATTTTGAATTGGAGGACTTTGCGACCTCTTCGGAAACCAGGTCCGGAACGCGCTTTACGGTGACTTCGGCGCCCGCAGACTTGGCGCCTTCCGCAACGGCATATGCCATGGTTTCGATTGGCCATAGGCCGAATAGAAAAGAACGAGGACCTTTGCCATGACGAACTCGCTTGCGGCACGGGTTTGAATAGTTGACCAGCCGAAGTCCTATCAGCGCGCTTCCTTGAGCATAACCTGACTGCGCAGAACTCGGCGATCAATGTATGTAGACTAAATTGACTTACCGTTTCCCTCGCCTCCTGCCGCGACCGGGTGCCGCCATTTGCAAGCCGGGAAAACGGCGCTACCTATAGCAAAGCCCCATCATCGGATATCTCTCATGACCACTGAAACCGTCATCACCGCCGCCATGCTCGCCATCGGCGATGAGCTTCTGTCCGGCCGAACCAAGGACAAAAACATTGGCCATTTAGCGGATATGCTTCAGCTTTCCGGCATCGATCTCAAAGAGGTGCGGATCGTCGCCGATGACGAGGACGCGATCGTCGAGGCTCTGAACGCCCTTCGCGGCAAATATGACTACGTCTTCACCTCGGGCGGCATCGGGCCGACGCATGACGATATCACCGCGGACGCAGTCTCGAAGGCTTTTGGCGTTCCCTGCGACCATGACGCTGCTGCCATGACACTGCTCGGTGACATGTACAAGCGCCGCGAGATGGAATTCACAGAAGCGCGCAAGCGTATGGCGCGCATGCCGCGCGGTGCGGCACACATCGTCAATCCGGTGTCGACTGCGCCCGGCTTCGTCATCGGCAATGTCTACGTCATGGCGGGCGTGCCGCAGGTGTTCCAGGCCATGGTCGACAATGTGCTGCCGACGCTTCGCAGCGGGCAGCGCGTGCTGTCGCTGGCGATCGCCTGCCCCTATGCCGAAGGCGATATCGGCATGCTGCTCGCTGCCATCCAGAAGGCGCACCCGGACACCAGCATCGGCTCCTATCCGCGCTATATCGGCCAGAAATTCTCGACGGAGATCGTCGTGCGCGGCCGGTCGCAGGCGGCTGTCGATGCGGCGGGCGCTGAGGTTCACGCCATGATCGAGAACATTCGCAGGACCAGGGAGATTGACGAAAACCGGTCCGCCGAAGCTTAGAGCAGCAACACACCGCCCTCGAGCAACGAAGGAACCGTTCCACCGACAACGCATTTCCTGCTTACGAAGCCATTTTCAGCCGCCGAGGAGAATTGATATGCCTTACAAGACCATACTCGCCATTCTCGATACGGCCGACAACAGCCGTGCGGTCTCCGATTTTGCCTTTGCGCTTGCCGCCGAAAACGATGCCCATGTCATCGGTCTCCACGCCGAAAACATCTCGGCCGTGCCGCTGGTCGCTCCAATGGAAATTCCCGATCCAGTCGCCCTTCAGGCGCTGCAGGACATGGCGCATTCCGAGACCGTGGAAGTGGAGCGCATCTTCCGCCAGAAAGCCGAAGCGTCCGGCGCCTCCTTCGAATGGCGCAGCTTCGCCACCTCGGCGGGCTACGGCTCGGCGCCGCTGATGGAGAGCGCCCGCAGCGCGGACCTCTTGGTCGCCTCGCAAGCGGACCCTTCCAAGCCATCTGACAGCCAGGTCGATATCGACAGCTTTCTTTTCGAAAGCGGCCGTCCGGTCCTGATGATCCCCTATATCTTGCGGCAACCGAAAGCGATCAAACGCGTGATGATTGCGTGGAACGGCTCGAAGGAAGCCGCACGCGCGACATTCGATGCCATGCCGATCCTGGAGGCTGCCGACGAAGTCGAGGTCTTTTCCGTCGATCCGGTGGATTCGGCGATGCAGACGGCGGGCCTGGCGGGAGCGGAAATCGCAGCCACGCTTTCCCGCCACGGCGTGAAGGCGACGCTTGCCGTCGCGGAAGGCACCCATAAGAGCGCCTCGAACGTCATCGAAAACCGCCTCTCCGACAGCAGCATCGATCTCCTGGTGATGGGCGCCTACACCCATTCGCGCCTCTGGCAGATGATCTTCGGCGGCACGACGAAGTCGCTCTTGCAGTCGATGACGGCGCTCACCCTCCTCTCCCGTTGACGAAGCACCGGCAGCAGGACTTGCGTTTAACCCGCAAATCCCGCTAATTGCGGCAACCGGTGACGGGCTCCGGAACTTCCTTTCGCGCGGGTTGGCCCTGCGCGATTTGCGTTTGACGGATTGCGCTTGGTCGCCGGCGGGTTTTCCTTTCATGCCGCGGAGCAGTTCGATGTCTTTTCCCGATAAAGCCTTTCCCGTTTCCTGGGATCAGTTCCATCGCGACGCCCGCGCGCTTGCCTGGCGCATCGCCGGCCTCAACAAGGAATTCAAGGGCATTGTCTGCATCACCCGCGGCGGCCTGGTTCCTGCGGCAATCATCTGCCGCGAACTCGACATCCGCCTGATCGAAACGGTCTGCGTCGCTTCGTATCATGACTACGTGAACCAGGGGGATATGGTGGTGTTGAAGGGCATTGCGCCGGAGCTCAAGGAAAATGGCGGCGAAGGCATCCTCGTCATCGACGACCTCACCGATACCGGCAAGACGGCGGTGCAAGTGCGCGCCATGCTGCCCAAGGCGCATTTTGCCTGCGTCTACGCAAAGCCGCTTGGCGTGCCGACGGTCGACACCTTCGTCACGGAGGTCAGCCAGGATACCTGGATCTACTTCCCCTGGGACATGGGCTTCACCTATCAGGAGCCGATCGCCAAGGGTCCGCGCTGACAGCGTCCGGCCATTCAGGCACGAATAAACTCCACGCGGAATTGTCATCTTAGTAATACTGCAGATGTATGATGCGAGCCTGGCTTGCACGCGCGCATCCGAGCGCCGTGCCAAAGGGCCGGGTCACGGATCGCGCGAGGGCGAAAACGCGCGGAGCAAGGACGAGGGGAATGGCATACCGGGGTTGGGTGAGAGCGGTCGTCGCTTCAGGTCTGGCGATCCCCTCTTTGTTGCCCGTGCCGGCCTTTGCCGAACCCGCTTATGTCGCCGTCGTCCGCGAATATGTGGATACCGTCGTCCGGCCGATGGTCAGCACGCCGATGGTTCTCGCGGCGATCAAAGAGCAGAACGCCAAATTCAGTGACGTCAGCAGCACGGATATCCAGGTCCTTGATTCGACCTACCGATCCGAAGTGGAAACCGGCGCCCTGCAGATGGTGTCCGCCATTCTATCCACGCCCGTTTCGCGCTACTTGAAGGAAAAACAGGATGCGTCGCAGGGCGTTATCGTCGAGTTCTTCATTACCGACAGGAATGGGCTCAATGTCGGCGAGAGCAGAGTGACGACGGATTTCTGGCAGGCCGACGAAAACAAATATCTGCAGACCTTCGCGCGCGATTCGGACGAGACTTTCGTCGATCGCGCCGAGCGCGACGAGACCACCCAGTTTCTCGAGGCGCAGGCCAGTTTTACCATCCGCGACGAGGCTGGAGCGGCGATCGGCATTGCCACCGTGACCGTCGCGCTCGATGCGATTTGAGGCCTCCCGAATCGCGATGCCGATCCGGGCCGAAAATGCCATCCTTAGATTTGGATTCGGCTAACTTTTTCTTTTCGTGCTCGCTTTTCAGGTACCTGAAGCCCGCAAAGCCCTGAAATTCAAGGCCTCCAGGCTTTTCCCCAGTCTTCACAGGGCCGTCCACAATATGTTGTGGTGAACGCTTCGTTAAAAACCACCCCTTGACGGAATCGCCCATTTCTCACTTAATGGTTCCCGATGTTGCGGCGGCAGCTGGACCGGGTTTAACGAGGCCGGTTCTCTTCAAAATTCGAGCGTGGAATCAGGGTGTTGCATCCATGATGGATGGCAGCCGTGAGGGGACCTTTTGCGCGATTTTTGACCTCCAAAAAAGTGACATCCGGGGCTGGCGATAATAAGCTGTTAATACTATATTTAGTGTTTGCAGCCACCATCACCACAAGATACAGGAAAGACATCTCCGGATGACACTCCTGTGACGGTACGGAAACGAGAACTGGCTGCGCATCTTCCGGCGCTGCCGGATGAGGAAACTTGCGTCCTGGTCAACGGGGATGGGGCGCGCAAACAGAGGTGCAAGGACATGCGCATAGAACGCCGTTTCACAAAGGCAGGCCAGAGCGCTTACGCGGACATCGAATTCCGCAAGGCGACGAGCGAGATCAAGAACCCCGACGGTTCGATCGTCTTCCGCCTTGAGAACATCGACGTTCCCGCGCAGTTCTCCCAAGTCGCGGCCGACATCCTTGCCCAGAAATATTTCCGCAAGGCCGGCGTTCCGGCAAAGCTGAAGAAGGTTGAAGAAAACGACGTTCCCTCCTTCCTGTGGCGTTCGGTTGCCGATGAGGCAGCCCTCAAGGAGCTGCCGAAGGACCAGCAGTACGGTTCCGAAATCGATGCGCGCCAGGTCTTCGACCGTCTGGCTGGCACCTGGACCTACTGGGGCTGGAAGGGCGGCTACTTCTCGTCTGAGGAAGATGCCTCTGCCTTTCGCGACGAACTCGCCTACATGCTCGCTACCCAACGCGTCGCCCCGAACTCCCCGCAGTGGTTCAACACCGGCATGCACTGGGCCTACGGCATTGACGGCCCCGGCCAGGGCCACTTCTACGTCGACCCCTTCACCGGCAAGCTGACGAAGTCCAAGTCGGCCTACGAGCATCCCCAGCCGCATGCCTGCTTCATCCAGTCGGTCGAGGACGACCTCGTCAACGAAGGCGGCATCATGGACCTCTGGGTTCGCGAAGCCCGCCTCTTCAAGTACGGCTCCGGCACCGGCTCCAACTTCTCGTATCTGCGCGGCGAAGGCGAAAAGCTTTCCGGCGGCGGCCGCTCTTCCGGCCTAATGAGCTTCCTGAAGATCGGCGACCGTGCGGCGGGCGCCATCAAGTCGGGCGGCACGACGCGCCGTGCGGCCAAGATGGTCGTCGTCGACATCGATCATCCAGACATCGAGGAATACATCAACTGGAAGGTCAAGGAAGAGCAGAAGGTTGCAGCCCTCGTCACCGGTTCGAAGATCGTCGCCAAGCACCTGAAGGCGATCATGAAAGCCTGCTTCAATTGCGAAGGCGGCGCCGATGCGGATTGCTTCGACCCGACCAAGAACCCTGCCCTCAAGCGCGAAATCCGCGCCGCCAAGAAGGACCAGGTTCCGGAAAACTATGTGAGCCGCGTCATCCAGTTCGCCCGCCAGGGCTACAAGGACATGGAGTTCAAGACCTACGACACGGACTGGGATAGTGAAGCCTACCTCACCGTTTCCGGCCAGAACTCCAACAACTCGGTCTCGATCCGCGACGACTTCCTGCGCGCCGTCGAAGCCGATGGCGACTGGAACCTGACGGCCCGCAAGGACGGTAAGGTCATGAAGACGCTGAAGGCCCGCGACCTCTGGGAGACGATCTCCTACGCCGCCTGGGCATCGGCCGATCCGGGCCTGCACTTCAACACGACGATGAACGACTGGCACACCAGCCCGGCCGCCGGCCCGATCCGCGCCTCCAACCCGTGCTCGGAATACATGTTCCTCGATGACACGGCCTGCAATCTTGCCTCGCTGAACCTCATGCAGTTCAAGGATGCGGCGACAAAGCGGATCAACATCGCCGACTACGAGCATGCCGTGCGTCTGTGGAGCGTCGTGCTCGAAATCTCCGTGATGATGGCGCAGTTCCCGTCGCGCCGCATTGCCGAACTCTCCTACGAATACCGCACGATCGGTCTCGGCTATGCCAATATCGGCGGCCTGCTGATGTCGTCCGGCATTCCTTATGACAGCGACGAAGCCCGCGCCATCGCAGGCTCCCTGACGGCGATCATGACCGGCGTTTCCTATGCCACCTCGGCGGAAATGGCTGCTGAACTCGGCCCGTTCCCGATGTTTGCGCCGAACCGCGAGAACATGCTGCGCGTCATCCGCAACCATCGCCGCGCCGCCTATGGCGAGACGTCCGGCTACGAAGGCCTGTCGATCAACCCGGTCGCCCTCATCCACGGCGAAAACCCGGATCGAGGATCTCGCCGCGCATGCCAAGGGCGCCTGGGACAAGGCACTGGAACTCGGCGAAAAGCACGGCTACCGCAACGCCCAGGCAACCGTAATTGCGCCGACCGGCACGATCGGCCTCGTCATGGATTGCGATACGACCGGCATCGAGCCCGACTTCGCGCTCGTCAAGTTCAAGAAGCTCGCCGGCGGCGGCTACTTCAAGATCATCAACCGCGCGGTACCTGAAGCGCTGCGCACGCTCGGCTACTCCGAAAGCCAGATCGCCGAGATCGAAGCCTATGCTGTCGGCCACGGCAACCTGAACCAGGCGCCCGCCATCAACCCCTCGACGCTGAAGTCCAAGGGCTTCACCGACGAGAAGGTTGAGGCCGTCAACGCGGCGCTGAAGTCTGCCTTCGACATCAAGTTCGTCTTCAACCAGTGGACGCTCGGGCTCGACTTCCTGAAGGGCACGCTGAAGGTCTCCGACGAGCAGCTTGCCGACATGAGCTTCAACCTGCTCGACCACATGGGCTTCTCGAAGAAGGACATCGAGGCTGCAAACATCCATGTTTGCGGTGCGATGACGCTGGAAGGCGCTCCGTTCCTCAAGAACGAGCACCTCGCCGTCTTCGATTGTGCCAATCCCTGCGGCAAGATCGGCAAGCGTTATCTCTCGGTCGAAAGCCACATCCGCATGATGGCGGCTGCCCAGCCCTTCATCTCGGGTGCGATCTCCAAGACGATCAACATGCCCAACGATGCAACCGTCGACGATTGCAAGAGCGCCTACATGCTCTCCTGGAAGCTCGGCCTCAAGGCCAACGCGCTTTACCGCGACGGCTCGAAGCTGTCGCAGCCGCTGAACGCTTCGCTGATCGAGGACGAAGGCGACGACGACGCGCTGGAGGAACTGCTGGCCCAGCCAGCAGCCGCCCAGGCTGTCACCGTCACCGAGAAGATCATCGAGCGGGTGATCGAGAAGGTCGTGCGCAGCCAGGAAAGGCTGCCGGGCCGCCGCAAGGGCTACACCCAGAAGGCAAAGATCGGCGGTCACGCGATTTTCCTGCGCACCGGCGAATATGACGACGGCCGCCTCGGCGAGATCTTCCTCGACATGAACAAGGAAGGTTCGGCCCTTCGTGCGTTCATCAACAACTTCGCGATCTCGGTCTCGCTCGGCCTGCAATACGGCGTGCCGCTCGAGGAATATGTCGATGCCTTCACCTTCACGAAGTTCGAGCCGGCGGGCATCGTCACCGGCAACGACGCGATCAAGAATGCGACGTCGATCCTCGACTACGTGTTCCGCGAACTCGCCATCTCTTATCTCGGCCGCCCACGATCTGGCGCACGTTGATACGTCCGAGCTTCAACAACACGGCGCTCGGTCGCGGCGTGTCGGAAGGCAAGGCGGACGTCGTCTCCAAGGGCCTGACTCGCGGCTATAAGCCGACGCTGGCGTTCCGGAAACGCGACCGAGCGCGCGGCGTCGGAGATCAAGGGTGCTGCAACCGCCGCCCCTGCTCCGCGCCTCCTCGGGCGCGACGATCACGGCGATTGCCGGCAACACCGTGCGCAAGCTCGAAACCGTCGCCGCCTCCTCCGAAGTCGTCGCCTTCAAGCGCGATTACGAGGAACGCGCCAAGGAACTGGCGGAGGAAATCGTCGAAGAGATTGCTGAGGAATCCAGCACGCTCTTCACCGACGCCGCCGCTGCCGACGCAGCCTCTGCCAAGACCGAAGCAAAGAAGGTCGAAGCCGAACGTCGCGCCCGCTCCATCATGCAGGGTTACACGGGCAATATGTGCACCGAGTGCCAGAACTTCACGATGGTGCGGAATGGGACCTGCGAGAAGTGCGATACGTGTGGCGCGACGAGCGGATGCAGCTGATTTCTGTGACCCGTGTGCCCTTTGGCCGCAGATCTGCGTCCAGACCCCATGATCTGCGTCTGAGCGCCCTTAGATTTGCGTCCAAAAAATGAAATGAAGCCTGTGATCGGTGGGTAGCCACCGGACGCAGGCGGGAGCTAGCCTCCACGGATTGGATGCGCCGCCTTCAAGCGCAAGCCCTGCCCCGCCAGCACCCAAACGTGTTGGCGGGGAACGGCTCAAGGAACAAAACAGGAATCAAACGGAAGGTGTGAAATCTCGAGATGGCAGACGCAGTGGTTGCAAACTGGGACGGGCACGACTGCCAGGGATGCTGAAAGCCCTCAAGAACGTGGCGATGTCGCAACTGGCCGCCAGCGGTCAAGACCGTCATGTCATCATGGCTACCGCCGAGAAGGCTTGTCGAAGCGACATGCGTGGCCATTCGGATAGGAAGCAACCTCTGTGCGCAATTCGTCCGCAGCACTACCAGGAAGCCACTAAGATTTGCTATCAGGCCCCTATTGATTTGGGGGCGATGGGGAAGTTCAAAAATGATGTCCAGGGAGGAGAAACGCGCCGACGCGGCTGGGCTCCGGAACCGACAAAAGGGATGTCTCCCAATAACGCCCGTCCCGGACGAATGGCACCGGCTCATCGAACTCCTGGTATTCAGCCATCACGGCGTAGGCATGGCCGAGTCTGCTCAGGATCGTCTTCGACGGCGACGACCTTCGCGGTGGCAACCCGGCGTCCACCGTTCCGCTGTGGCTCCCGATAGATTATCCGGTCGCCGACCAGGGTCTCCGCGATAGCCCGGTATTGCTTGGGGAAGTGGTATCGGAACGCGATTTCGTCGTCGTAGCCGGAGTCCCGCTCGATGCCTGCCCCTGCCCTCTCCTTCAAATCGAACGTAGAACGGGTCGCGCGCGTGAGCAACACGTCTTCGAGCAACATCAATCCTGCGTCTGGTATCGGCTTACCCTCGTAGCGCACGCGAAAATTCCTCCTGTGAAAATCCTGCTCGAAGCAGACGAAGACGAGTTCCAGGTCATTGGCGCTGTCGCGCTTCCCAAGGAGGCTGAGCGTGACAACGATAACGCCGCTGTATCCGCGCGTCAGGCGGAAAGCCGCGTTACGGATGTCAGTCCCTTCCGGATCCTTCCGGTCTTCGCGGCGCTCATAGATGACCCAGAAGCGGGCAGCATCCCAAGTCTGCCGCAGGATTTGGCTGACCTCTGTCTTGAACTCTTCGGCATGCATTGCGGGACCCCGAGACAATGCCGTCTCGCCCGCATCGCTAACGACGTTGAGGTAACCGTCATATTGGTAAGCGCCTGACAGTGACCGTTCGATCATCTCGAATGCCGAGTTTTCGCTGATTGTTGTTTTGAAGAGAATGGCCATCGAATCGCTGCGTTTCACTAACGACATGTCGGGTGGAGACGGCGAGACTACAGGGCGTCGCCTGGGCGAGCAACGGAGACTTGGTCATTGCGGAAATCGTAACGAACGGTTGAAACGCGTTGAGATCGTTCTCCGGCTGTGCTCATTGAAGGCCTCTAGGCCACACTTTGGAGAACACGTTCGCGCCGTCTCTAAGCGACCGCGTTTTCTTCAGACCTCGCCAGATTGTGAACTATTAGTAACTTGAAACACAACAGGCAAAGCGCTTTATCCGAGCGATGAATCCGAAGCACTTCATCTCGGCAATGAGCATCGCGGCTTTGGCGGCATGCTCACATATCGAGCCGCTTCGAGACGCCCCTCGCCCAGTCAGCGATCCAGCACCAGACGCCTTTGACCGATCGAGAGGTGATCGCAGATACAGTCGGTCGCGGTGCTGTCGGTGCAACTGCGCTTGCTTGGGCCAACCCATCGACGGGCAGCGCGGGCGTTATCGAACAGATCGATGCCAGTAAAGATGGGCCGGACGGATGTCGCGGTTTTGTAACCAGTCGCCAGTCGCTCGACGGCATGACGCGCTTCAACGGCGTAGCCTGCCCGTCTGGGGACAGTTGGAAATTGGGCGGGCAATCGGGTAGCGCGCGACGTCCGGTCTCGCGTCAAGGGCATCTTCGCCGTGCTCTCTAAACGATTAATCGCAAGGGCCCCATCCCCCGGGAAGCTATTAGCCTAGATCGCACCGTAACCCGATCAAGGATCGATCTCTGTTGCTTTACCGCGACGGCTTCAAGGTCACAACGGTCCCGCTGTCGACGATGATCCAGAGAGTCCGGACCATATCTGCAGCTTCGCGAAAGATTGCCGAGATATTCGCTTGGGAAAATGTGACGACGCCTTTTGCCGCGATGTCCAGGCGGACGATTGCATCGTATTCGATACCACTTCCAGGGATGCCAGCTTGCTCGCGCAGATCGCGCACCGTGGTCATCGCACGAAGCAACAACCTCTCGATTTCGCTCGCGGTCAGGCGGTCGACTTCATTCGCCGCCCTCACGCAATGGCGGTGCGTGGGTGGTGTCATCGCAGCCCGAAGGCCAGTGTGGCGTCGTCCAGCTTTCGCGGTTCG
Organism: Rhizobium yanglingense; assembly: GCF_977109285.1. Classification (NCBI taxonomy): domain Bacteria; kingdom Pseudomonadati; phylum Pseudomonadota; class Alphaproteobacteria; order Hyphomicrobiales; family Rhizobiaceae; genus Rhizobium; species Rhizobium yanglingense. The sequence continues at coordinate 467,092 of NZ_CDSAWY010000002.1, read as the reverse complement.
AGAAGGACCAGTCCGACACCTCCGGCCTGTTCTGCCGGTACATTGCCAGGAAAGCCGCCACCAATCCGTCGCGCACTGTGTTGCCGGGACTGGGCTGCTCGGCAGTCGATCAGGGCGAATACGTCTACGACTGGAAGAAAACTAGATCTTGACCATCTGCAGTGCGAGTTCGTCGAGTTCAGTCCGATCTGACTCGACTCCGCGACAACAAAAAAGGCCGGGGCGAAACCGCACCGACCTTCCTCATCATCGCCAATCTACCAGTGCCAGTACATCCGTGGTCAAAAGCATTTCAACGATGCGGCGTTGCGAGCAGCGAATTTCAGCGCTCATCAGCAATGCCAATGAAGATCTCCTAGCTGTGAACTGTGTTCCCAACAAGTCTCAACCGGAAATCATGCGCCCGGCCAGTCGTTGGCTGGCCCGTCGACGACGCCCGGATCGTCTGCCGGATCCGGATCCCGATCATAGGCCTCCTTCATCCGAGCCAGTTCCCTCTCAAGACGGTGACGTTCATGCTGTTACGAGCTGGACCAAGGACGAGCTCAAGCAGATGCCCGAACACCGCGACTAATGCGACCCTTCGATGTTTCCGTCCTGGCGTTCTCGTTGACGCTGCAGGGCGGAAGGGCCATTTACTGCCACATGGCAAAACCCAAGACCAATGACGATGCGGAGTTGATCAAGGAGTGGTCCCTCTCGCCCGCAGCTACGCTCGGATCATCCGTCCGCGCAAAGGGGATTCTGCTGGAAATTCGCGCTCGGCTGCCTTTGGCCGTGCGAAAGTCGCTCGATATCGAGGTGGGTGTTCTAACCTTGGCAATGCCCCAAACCGCCAGGAGTGGTTTCCGCGCTGCTACGTCGGCTGTTTCCAATGCGCTTGAAGGTATCGAAAGCCTGCCTGTCATCCCCCGTGAAATCCAGGATATCCTGACGATCTCTACCACTGAGAGGCATCGGTGGCTCAACGACGGGCGCTTGCCCAGCGCTGGAACCCGCACAGTAAAGTTGCGAGGCCGCGCGAGTAAGATTACCTTCCACGTCTTCGACCCACATGTCGTCGAGGACATCCTGGACAGGGACTTGGTGACAGTCTGGCGCGAGGAAGATGCCGAAGCTGCTGCCGAGAACAGGCGTCGGGCCGCGTTGAAAGCAAAGCCCACGCGTTCGCTACGCACCAGCAAGAAATCTTCAACAGAAGGAAGCTCCGGTGATGCCTCGCGTCCGAAGTTGAGCGGCTGGGAAGAGTTCGGCCGCGACGGGCTACTCCGCTAGTCGGATGTTTCACCGCCTGTTAGGACAAAGCCGAGAGGGCGTCCCTGACCGTCTGCACCGTGTATGCAGGGCTGGCGATGATTTGTACGTCTTCGATTGGATTCATCGCTACGACGACGACCGTGAATTGCTCGGCAACGGCGCGGCCCTGATCCCGTCTGCGAAGAAGCGCTGCGGCCTGGGCGGCGAGCTCGACGTGCCGCTCGGCCACGAGGACGCTGCCTATGTGCGCAGCCGTTTCGACGCCGTGGACGTGCGCGTGCCCGACGCTCCAGCGCCCTCGAGATCATGGTCGTCATCATCGTCACCGACAGCGGCCGTCCCTTGCCACGTGTCGGGGGGCACGGCCGAGATCAAGGGCGGGGACGGACTGCGCTAAAACGAAGGACCGAGCCGGGGCCGCGCACCGCTGAGGGTTCGCTCATTAGGGCTTGAATCCGATCACCATCGAATCCGGCCCCGCCAACGGCACGACGCGCGGGGACACGAAGCCCGCTTCGCGCATCCATGCCTGGCAGTCGACGCCAGTATAGTCGAATCCGCCGGGGGTTTCGATCAGCATGTTCAGGCTCATCAGGAGCCCAAAGGCGTTCTCGCGGCGCTCGTCATCGATGACGGCGTCGTAGGCGATCACGGCCCCGCCTTTCGGCAGCGCGGCGAAGGCCTTTTCCAGCAGCAGCTTCTTCTCGGCGAGATCCCAGTCGTGCAGGATATGTCCCATCACGATCACATCCACGTTCGGCATCGGATCGTCGAAGAAGTTGCCGCCCTGAAAGCGGATACGGTCGGAGAGGCCCTGCTGGGCGACGAACTCCTCGAATATCGGCTGCACGGTGGGCAGATCGAAGCCGATCGCCTTAAGGTGGGGATGAGCCCGCGCGACCACCACCGGCACCATGCCCTGCGCCGCGCCTACATCGGCGAATGTCGTGTATTTCGACCAATCGAACTTGGCTGCGATCGCCTGCGCCGCCCCGGCGCTGATGCCGCTCATGGCCCTGAGGAAGCCGCGCACCCGTTCCGGTTCCGCATAGAGCGTGGCGAAGAAGTCCGTCTTATGCTTGCTTTCGTTCTGCATTTCCCCCGTCCGCAGGGCTTCGGTGAGCGAGCCCCAGAAGCCGTAGAGCCGATCATTGGCCATTTCGAGGATGCCGCCGATATAGGACGGCTTGGCCCTGTCGAGGAAGAGGTCCGTATCGGGGCTGTTGCGGTAGATGCCGTCGTCGCGTTCGAGCAGCTTCAGGGCAACTAGGGCATCGAGGAAATCGCGGGCCGAGCGGGGATGCAGTTTGAGCCTGGCCTGCAATGCCGGCAGGTCGGCCGGGCCTGCGGCGAGCTCGGTGAAGACACCGAGTTCGATCGCGCTGAGCGTTGTCTTGGAGGCCCAGAAGCCCAGGCCAAGCTGCATGATGTTGTCCGGTGTCGGTGCGCCCATCGCTCGTCTCCTCGTGGATTTGTGCCGCTGAACCGGCAGCCTGGAGTGGTCTTGAAACGAAATGCTCCAAGGATGGTCCGATGCCGGCCGCGATCGGACACCGATGGCGTTCCGCGTCGTCGTGGCACCCTGCGAAGAAAATAGAACGATTTTCCGGACGATGGAATCGTAAAGAATGGCAAAGAGCAATCTGACGAAACTGCTTTGTCCTGTTGAACATTCGGTTGCGGTCTTTATAAACTCGGTAGTCGCAGGGTGGCCTGGGGCGATCACTTGTCAGTGCTGTCTCCGGTTGGTGCGTGTTAGGTTGCAAGCATGACACGAGATGCCGCAATTGCCAGAGCAGACTCCTACTTCACTTCCGGCGATTTGCGGGACGATCTGGCGCGACGGGTCGCGATGCCGACGGAGAGTCAGAACCCTGATCGCGCGCCGATGCTCGACCAGTATATTGAGACTGAGATGAAGCCGGCCTTCGAAGCCCTCGGCTTTGACTGTCGCAAGCTTTCCCAAGATGGCTGGCCTTTACGTCGAACGCCACGAGGACGCCCTTCGACCGACGGTATTGGGCTATGGTCACGGCGACGTCATTCGAGGGCTTGATGATAGCTGGGACGACGGCCTCTCTCCCTGGCAACTAACCGAGCGGGACGATAGGTGGTACGGCCGCGGCGTCGCCGACAACAAAGGCCAGCATACGATCAACATCGGCGCGCTTCGCGCCGTGATCGAAACGCGCGGAAGTTCTTGGATTCAATGCCAAGTATCTGATCGAGATGGGGGAGGAAAGGATTTCCCCTGGACTGCATGCACTGGTTACCACTCATAAGGATTTATTCCGCGCTGACGTGCTGATCGCCTCAGATGGCCCCCGTCTATGCGCCACGCGGCCGACCGTCTTTCTGGGATCGCGCGGCGCGATCAGCTTCGACGTTTGGATCGACGCGCGCAAGGGCGGCCATCATTCCGGCAACTGGGGCGGTCTGCTCTCCGATCCTGCAATCCAGCTTGCCCATGCGATCGCCAGTATCACAGAACCCTCGGGCAAAATTCTGGTTCCGGAATGGCTCCCGGTGAGTATTCCAGACAGCGTTCGCCGAGCTCTCTCGGATTGTGAGATCGAATGCCGCGCCGAAGGCCCGCAGATTGACCCCGATTGGGGCGAGCCTGGGCTGACCCCAGCGGAGAAGCTATTCGGGTGGTGCTCGTTTGCCGTGCTGGCTTTCGAGGCGGGGAACCCTAGGACGCCGGTGGGCGCTATTCCGCCGCGCGCATTGGCCCGCTGTCAGTTGCGGTTCGTCGTCGGGGTCAACGTAGAAAACGTTCTGCCAGCACTGCGGAGACACCTCGATCAACACGGTTTTTCCCATGTCCAGGTTGCGCAGGCGGGCGACGAGGTTTTTCGTGCGACCAGGCTTGATCCAGAACATCCATGGGTCAGTTGGGCGGCGATGTCCATCGCACGTACAACCGGCAAGAAGCCGGCTGTTTTGCCGAACCTTGGCGCCTCGCTGCCCAATGATGCATTTTCGGACATCCTGCAGCTTCCGACCGTGTGGATACCGCACTCATATCCGGGGTGCTCTCAGCATGCGCCGAATGAGCATCTACCTTTTGACATCGCCCGTGAAGGTCTCGCGTTGATGACAGGGCTTTATTGGGATCTAGGCGAGCTAAACGTTCCGGGAGCATCAAACGGCCATTTAACCCGCAAGTGAGCGCCTGCCGAGGTCGTCTTTGGGAAGTGGCCGCCGCTCCTTCTCCCAAGGATCGGCTGGCGCGTCAGGATAATCGGAACGCGAAGCCGTCGCCGCGGTCATCGATCTCGCGGACAATCACATGCTATCGATTGCGGCGAATGATGAAACGAGCGCCCTTATCGAGTCTTGAGGCGGATGACGTAGGCAGGGAAGCCATGAGCCGGAAAAGTGCCAATCGAAGGGGGCCGAGCCAGTCCGCACCAAGGATGTCCCTCCTCCGCCAGTGGCGGCCCCACTGCGGACCGCAACCGCAGCCGAGCTTGAAGCCATCGCGATGATCGGAGCACCTCTCAATGAGAGCGATAAGAGACGTCGCGAAGAGGCGCTGAGATTGGGATCAGAGCCTGGACCTCATCGAACAAGGTAAAACTCTACCGTTGGCGGCCTGGGGACATCGATACCCTGAGGCAGCCGTTTAAGGTTTGAGATCGAGCAGAGCGCGACCGCTTCCATCCATGGCGAATGGCACGGATGCATGTTGGTGGGACACCATCCAGCGGCCATCGCGCTTCACCAGGCCAAGGGTTTGACGAAACCAAAGATCGACCTCGGTGCCGTCAGTTTTAGTTCCTGTCATGCGCGTCAGACCACTCCAGAAAGCAACGTCTCCGCCGACCGTTAGCTTGGCATCGCAAACATCGCCGCCGATCGGACCTTCCCAGGTATTGAACCACGCCTGCAGGCCTGCCTCGTCCTTGCCGTGATAGACGAGCGGCGGTGCCAGCGAAAACTCGACAGAATCCTCGGTTTCGTAGGAAAGTGCACCCTTGGCATCTTTTTCGCCGAGCGCTGAAGCGCGCATCGTTAGCATGGCGATAATCGCCTCTTCTTCGATATTGACTTTGGTTTCGTTGCTCATCGGCCGTTCTCCTGTGCTGTTCAAGCAGAGGACGAACGGGGGAACGACAATCCGACACCGACACACGAAGCTAGTGGAAATTTCGCGCCTTCACGTTCAAGGTGTCGATATGTAAATCCGGGATTTATCCCGAGCCCGATACTATGCCGAGTAAGTTCCCTAAGGCCCGAGATTTCCGGTAGTCCAGGATCGAAAGCTCGGCATAGTTTGAACGCGTTGGAAGACCGGGTTCTGGCCAGACGACGACGTTTGCCGGGCCGCTTTCATCCTCGATCGTCAGGAACATGACGCCCTTCGCGGAGCCGGGCTTCTGCCGGACGAGAACTAGACCGGCCGTCATCAGCCATCGACCGTCGCGGGCGTTCATCGCCTCGTGGCACGTGACGATGTTTCGTCGCTTCTTCGCCGCTTTTGCGATGGCCGGGAAGCGATCCGTCCAGTCATGGCCGCCTCTGGTAATAATGCGAACGCCTTTCGGCTCGATATGGATGGCGATGCGATATCCGTCCCATTTGATTTCGAAGGCCCACTCTGGCCCTTTGGGAGGTCCTGCTTTCAACAGTGCCAGGCACGGCTCAATGCGGTCTGGCATGGGATCGAGGGGAAGATTAGGCTGCGCGGGATCTCGCGGCTTTGCGGGCTCTTGACCGAACCGGCTTATCGGATCTCAGCAGAGGCTTTGAAGGTGGAGGGCTTTGCCATCCGACGATTACATCAGGGAAAACTTAAAAAGAAAACGAAATTTGAGGCAATGACAACGGAAAAATAGAGGTAGTGAAATGAATATAGATCTGAACCAAATACGCGATAAGTTTGATGGTTTGTGCAGCGGCTCTGCGAGTTGCGAAGAAATCGCAAGTTTTGCAAGTCGGGCGATCGAGGCGGATGATATTGGCACATTGCACTTGGAGAAGTCGAATGAAAGCAAAAATATGGGAAGCGATCCTGTACTTAAGCGGAGCGGATTTAATGGACGTTCCGGGAGAATATTTGCACACGGTATCGGATTGTGAAAATGCAAGACGTGAGCTGGGCGCGTAGTGCTCGCTTGATGCCGTCGCACTTCCTTAGCCGTGAGCCGTCGCGTGATGTACGGCAATGACGGACACATATCGGCTCCCAAGGATTACACCAGGGAAGGCTTAAAAAGAAAACGAAATTTGAGGCAATGACGACGGCATTCAGGCCGAAAAGCTCGCGCCGCATCACCGCTCTGAGAGATGCCCCTCCACATATCCGTTCACAGAGTCCCATTTCATGCCGAGGTCCTGCCTAACCAGGTCGTAGTGGTCGTTGAACCTCTTGAGGCGCCCTCCAGATCCGGTTCCCACATGGTTGCTTCATGGCCGAGACGAGTGCTGACAAACACCGAAAACTCTCTGAGGCCGAACGGTCTTTCGTCATCTGTACGCATGAGTTCGATGAACTCGTCATCAAAGAGCGGTTACTTGATTGTTCATCGATATTCGCCATTTCGCAAACCGTAAGCAAACTGGTACCGCAAGAATTGTATTTCGCTTTTCGCAACTTTCAACAGATCTCGATCGCGGAAGGCCGATCGGCTATCACAACAAACTCAAATCGAACAGGCCGACATAGAACGTCCTACCGACCCACACGCGGAACAAACACGCCATCGCTTCATTTCTCCACCACCAGAGAGATGAGGAAAGTGGCATGACATACGACCCAAACAACCCAAACGACCCGAACCGCCCGCTTAAACCGACCAGCCAGCCTGACCTACGCACGACACCGGTTCGCCGGCCCTCGTGGGGCGCTTGGATCGCCGGTATCGTGGTCTTCGCGATTGCGGCTTTCGCACTCGTAGAGTGGCTCGATGGGCCGGACACGGACCCTGCGACAACGGCTTCGACGACGAATTCGGAGCCTGCTCCAGCACCGGCAACGCCGACCGCACCGGCTGACAACAATGTAACCCCGGCGCCGGCCACTCCTCCAGCGGCTCCGGCGCAGCAGTAGCTTGTCTTGACGGCTGATCGCGCATGTTCGGCAGGGATACGGGCCACCTTTTTCAGTGGCCGCTCAGCGCAAACAGTTCCCGGTTTTTCTACTGCGTCGGGCTACCCGGAGGACCGGCGCGCGCAAGGTCTGCGGCGGCTTGATCGAGAATGGAAGTATCTCGGAAGTTCCAGGTCTGACGCCACGACTGGATCGTCGCCCCCGGAGCTAACTTGAGCATCTTTTCGACGGCAGCTCGAGCGTCCGCTTGGCGCCCGAGACGCATGTACGCGATGGCTAGCTGCAATGGAGCGTCGGCGAATTCCGTGGTCTTCAGCGCCTCAACTGCGTCTTTCGTTTTTGCCAAGCACGATAAAGATGAAACCTCGCACGTAGTTAACGAACCACGACAATCCCGGATCCCGCGCGGCGGCAGCGTCGGTCAACTCCAGTGCCTTTTCCGGCTGACCGGCCTGAAAAAAAATGCTTCCGGTTATCGGTACTGGAACGGTTTGGAAATCTTACGCCACTACTTGTCCGAGAGCCGGGCCTGTTCAGGGGCAATGCCTTCAAGCCGCTATCTCGGACCAAGCGGCCCACGCTTGCTTGACACGTCATCGCTGGAGCCGGTTCCTTCGCTCCATCAGAAGCTCGTGCTCAACCAGACGCTTACCTGCGGCACTGAGACCTATTCCGCCGACAGTTCTTTCAATAACGCCAAGCTCGACGAACCTCCGATCAATTTCGTCCGCCAATGCAGCGTTCTCATGCCGGTAGAGCTGCAAAAGGATGCTCCATTCCTCGTAAGTGAAGTCTCGCCGAGCGCTCATGCTTGGTGCCTTTCTGTCGAACGAATGGACCATAGCATGATTTTGTTGTTTGAAGGCACCACACATCTGATCCTCAAATGGTCGTGCGACTGCACTACTTCGGCCGTTTTTTTGCGCAGTATCAGCTTCGTAACCGACGACGTTCGCTTCTAGCACCACGTCTGCGAAATAAGATCGACAAGCGAGAACGGCCCCCCTTGTGGCCAACCCATAAGAAGGATCGGCGAGTAGCGCAAAAACGACTGAAAGAACTGCAAATCGAACCAATTTTAAACTCGTCCCGTCATGCATCGGAAGCACCGGGCATCCAACCGGTCGCGGCCGCCCAGCGGTCAGCGCGGCGAATGACACTCCAGAAATGGTCATCCTAACCTTCGGTAGAGGCCGCTCTTTCACCCGCGAACCGTTCCGCCAGCGCACGCTTCACTTGACGTAAGGCGCGTGCTCTTCTCCATGAAGGCGCCATGTAGTCCCGAAACAGCAATGACCGTTGCTCATGCCAGCTGCCCAGCTGCCGTACGTGAGTCCCGGCGTAGCCTTCAGATGGCGCACCAATCGGTGAACGGGTCTGCTAGGTCGAATTGCCAACCGGACCTCCTTCAAACCTTTCGAAGCTAGGTAAGTGGCATCGGCGTCTGTGATGTGCTGCCCCGGGCAACATGATTCAACTTGCTAAACATGTGACAAAAGTCTGGCAATAGAGTTGCTAAACATATGGCAAGTGACTAGCAAGGAACAACATGCAGCCTCTGCCCTTGTCGCTCTACAAACGGCTGTACTCTCTTGTCTCGCTCCCCGAGAGTGCGGACCCGACCGCCGGTCGTCTTCTTGCATCGCGCGGAATGCGCGCGTTTGCGGACGGCCTCGTCAGCCTTTCGTTACCGATCTACCTCGCGTCCATCGGCTTCGATCTGTTCGAGGTAGGTGTGCTGACCACGGCGACGCTCGCCGGGTCGGCCATCCTCACCCTGTCCGTTGGCATGGTCTCGCATCATTTCTCCCAGCGCCGGATGCTACTGTCAGCCGCGACGCTGATGATGCTGACGGGTCTTGCATTTTTCTTTGTGAAGGACTTCTGGCCACTGGTGATCGTGGCCTTCGTCGGAACGCTGAATCCGTCTTCCGGCGACGTGAGCGTCTTCCTGCCTCTGGAGCATGCCAAGCTCGCCCATTGTGTCTCCGACAGGGATCGCACCGCAATGTTCGCGCGCTACAGCCTGATCGGCTCGCTTTTTGGCGCTTTCGGTGCACTCGCCGCGGGAGTTCCAGAGCTTCTCCAGACCGTGATGGGACTTAGCGTCGGGCAGGCCTTGCAGCCGGTGTTCCTGCTCTACACCGTCGTGGGACTTGCGTCGTTTCTGGTGTATCGGCGTGTGCCGCGTGATCAGGCCAACGTCAACACATCCCCGGCTCAGCCGCTTCAAAAGTCGAGGACGCTCGTTCTGACGCTCGCCACCCTCTTCAGCCTTGACGCCTTTGCCGGCGGCCTGATCGTGCAGTCGCTTCTGGCCCTATGGCTTTATCATCGCTTCGGATTATCTCTTGCGGCGACAGGAGCGATCTTCTTCTGGTCCGGAGTTTTTTCGGCCGCCTCCTATCTGGTCGCGGTCCGCCTCTCCAACCGAATTGGGCTCGTGAACACGATGGTCTTCACGCACCTGCCTTCAAGCGTTTGTCTACTGCTGATCCCCTTTGTTCCGGACCTTGCGACGACGATCGTCCTACTTCTGATACGAAGCGCCCTGTCGCAGATGGACGTTCCTACACGCACCTCCTACGTCATGGCAATCGTCACCCCCGGCGAACGGGCGGCGGCGGCAAGCGTCACGGCCGTTCCACGGAGCCTGGCGGCAGCGTCGAGTCCCCTTCTTGCAGGCTGGCTGATGTCCGTTTCCAGTTTCGGCTGGCCCCTCGTCGCCGCAGCGGCATTGAAGATCGTCTATGACCTCCTGCTGCTCTTCATGTTCCGGAAGCATCGTCCGCCAGAGGAGCGCTGACGACATCGACCGCCTCAACCGATCCATTGGCTCATGCCAGGGACGCGCGCCGTCGGCCGGATAATTGGCCCTCTGGGATGTCGGGAGGACTGGTCTTCAATTCTCCAGGCGAGGTCATCGGTCTTGTTAGCAGAAGCATCGCACCATCGGAGGATGACGAGCTTGGTCTGGCTTGGGCAGATTGGTTGGCAGCGTCGGTCGCCCCTAGTATGTGGCCGGACAGCTTGGGTGCTGTGCGGATTGATCCTTGGGCAATTGTGAGATGCAGAAAGTGGGGCTCTCAGAAATCAACCAGATTGAAATACAAAGATCGCGCAGGGAAGGTCCGAGACGGGTGGGTAAGCAGTCACTCGCCAAGGTAGCTCGTCATTGCTCTCTTGCGCCAATAGGGGCGTTGCTATTTCGCACGGCGGACTGGTCTTCGGGCATGCGTCGCTATCGGGAAGTCGACATTCATGAGAAAATAAAATGGTGAGGGGGCTATCGTAGGGAGGAACACGCAGATGACAAAAGGAACTCTAAGAACCCTGGCGTCCGCTATTGCAGCAATGGGCCTTCTGGTCGGACCGGCCGCCGCGCTGGAGGTCGCCAGTTCCGCCACTGTGGCGGGCAAACCGGATGCGGTCTGGCAGAAGATCGGCGACTTCTGCGCCATTCAGACTTGGCATCCCGCCATATCGAAATGCGCGCAGAGCGAGGAAGGTGGTGCGACCTATCGCACGCTCACGACCTCCGACGGCGGCACAGTCAAGGAGAAACTCGTCGAGCACACGGATACCAGCTACACCTATGACATCATCGATTCGCCGCTTCCCGTCGCGAACTATCGCGCCACGATCAGCGTCTCGGCAGAAGGAGATCGGACCAGGGTGGACTGGAAAAGCAGCTTTGACGCAAAGGGCAAATCGGATAGCGAGGCCAAGGACGTCATCAGCGGCATTTACAAAGCCGGTCTCGACAAGATCGCCGAAATGAGCGGAAACTGATCCGCGGGGTCGGCAGCGCGGGCAAGGATTGATCCCGTGCAAAAGAGCCCGGGGTCGTGCCGGGCTCTTGGGACCGATTGTCGGCCAGCGGGCTTGTGGTGGGACATCGAATTCCCGTCACCACTTGGCTTTCAAATGGTCATTGCCGTAATTTCAGATGGTCACAGGTCTAGGGGACGTCTCTTCTCAGCGTCTCGATGAAGCGGATCACGTCGCCCACCATGCTGTCGTTAAAAATGTCGTTGTGACCCGAGCCGTCGTAGATCAGCATTTGCTTGGGTTCGGGAGCGATGCGGTATAACGCCTCGCCCGAAGATAGGGGAATGCTCTCGTCACGTCGACCGTGGATGAAAAGCTTCGGTTGTCTCACCTTTGCGATCTTGAGGTCTGAACGGAATGGGTCCTTTATAAGAAGCGCAACCGGAAAGAACGGATAATGCGTCTGCGCCACTGACAGAACCGACAGGTATGGGGACACCAGGATGACGCCGAAGGCCGGCCTCTGCCCGGCCGTGTTCACTGCGACGCCGGTGCCAAGCGACCGGCCTAGTACAATGATCTTGCTTTTGGAGCGTACCGAAAGCCAGTCAAACGCGGCGATGCCGTCGGTCAGCAGCCCCTCCTCGCTCGGCGAACCCGTCGATTCCGGATAGCCTCGATAGGAAATGGCCAGTATTCCAACGCCTCGCGCGGCCAGCGCCCGCGCGAGAAAGCCGTAATTGTCGACGAGGTCACCGTTTCCGAAAAAGAACAGCACGCAGGGCTTGTCGAATTCGCCCTGGCTGTAGAGTCCATGAAGCGCCTCTCCGTCGGGCGTCTGGATATATACGCTCTCGCCCCAGCGCGCACGCTCTGGAGCAGGTGTGGCGCTGGCACCGGGAAAGAGGAGAGCACGCTGAGAAAAATACACCGGGCCCACAAGGGCCAAGTAGACGAAAACCGCCATCAGCGGCAGGATCAGTAGCAGTCTTGTGGCGCTCACGGCAGCATGTCCCCGCGTGGCCTTCATTTCATTCGGCCCGAGGCCCCACACTATGCATCCGGTCTGATCCGCTCCGCAACCAGAGCCTGCAAACGCCAAAGGTTACGATCGCGGATGCCTTGCTCCTCGAGATGCACTACTGTGTTGTGGAGATACTCGGCGCCGGAACCCCAGTGGCCGCAAGCTTCCGCCAGCACGTCGGCAACCTCCTCAGGTGGCAGTCTGCCCGTATAGAAGCGCGACTGGCGGTTCATCACGAAGGCGATGGCGCGCAGCGATCCCTGATCCGTTTCGACTGTGACCCAGCGCGGGATGTTGTTGGGCGGCTTTACCGTGATCTCACGCCGCACCAGCTTGTCCAACTGGCTTTCCAGATCGTCCGGTGGCAGTCTGAAGACGACGCCCCGACATTGGCCGCCCCGGTCGAGCGACATCATCAGTCCCGGCTTGTGCTTGGTGCCCCGGAACCGCTCGATCCGGAAGCAGAAGGAGCGGTGCCATCCTCGGGCCGTAGCGCGGCGTGCCTCAACATGGACGAGCTCAGGTTTCCAGATCAGGGAGCCGTAGGCGAAGAGCCACGCGTCCGGCCCGCCAGGATGCGAAGCCAGCAGGCCCTGCACGATGGCCTTATAGATCTTGGTCGGCGTGATAGGTCCAAGTTGGATCCGGACCAGGATCCTCCAAGATGCGATGAACCTGAGCCAGATGCTCTGGCGTGAGCGCTATTTGACGGGTTCGCATTAGATCATACCGCTGAAGGGACTATTGCTGACAAATGATACTTCCAAGCAAAGCCCGTGTCGCCAGTTAACGCTTCGTCAGTAAGCATAAGCATCTTTCACCTCCAGGTTCACGATGAGAGTTACACTCGAACTCAAGTTGGATTGAGGTCAATAGTGTTTGCCTCCTTAAGACGCCAAGGAGCCGGTAGGGGTCAGCTCTCGACTTCATTTTCGAGGGGATCTGGAGAAATCTGCAATTCGGCCACGTTTTCCGCGAAGACTCCAGGTCATCTTTGGCCAAATGTCAGCTCTCGCGGAGGGGAAGAAAGAGTTCACTCGCAGTGATTTGGAACGGCAGGGGCGCTAAAGGCTCTCAAATTAAAAGGGGTCTCGCAAAGCGGACTGAATGATGCTGAATTTGAGGACGCCAAGTTTGAATGGGGCTTTGCGATCACCCACCGGGAAAAGATAAGCCACCTCTATTTGGTCCGACGCTGTAGATGGACAACCGACGTGCAACGTCTATCGGTTACCAGTGCGGTTTTCGGGCCGCAATCGGATCGGAGGCCCAGCCCATGCGGGGATCTTTTCGGACAAGGAGGGGAAGCTGGCGGAGTAGTCCCTCTCCAACGAGATTTTTCGAGCCTGTTTCCGTAGCCGAGCCATAGCTGGCGCATTCAGCAGGCCCGACTCGTGTAAGGCGAAATGCGATAGCTGTCAGTGGCTGTTGTAGAGCGGCGGCGACACGTCTTCGGCGGCCAGATCGGGATAGAGCCTAAGCCTGATGCGTTCCAGCTCCTCGACGTTCCGCCGCTCCCGCTCCATCACCTCGATCGTCACATTGCGCCATGGAGATCCGGCCGGCTGGTCCCATACCGTTCCGCCGGATGCAATGAACTCGCAGAACCTCCTGCCCGATCTGATGCGGCTGGTGATCTCTATGTAATGGTTGAGGCGGTGATCCATGGAAGCCTCTCAAGCTCGTTCAAACGGTCGCTCTTAAAGATGACGAGATGATGACGCCCTCAGGCAACGCTATTCGTCGATCAGCAACAGGCCTCGTTTTTTGTCGCCGTCCATGGTGTCCATCGCAGAAAAAAGGCGCTCGCGCTCGATCAGCCAGGGTTTGAAGTCTTCGTTCACATCGAGAACGAACACCATGTCCTCGGTTTCCAGATAGCCCCCAATTGGCGAGTGGTGGCCGACGCCGGCGCCAAAAATCCTCTCACGGCTGAAATTGATGATGTAGCGGCGGCCGGGATCGTTGGCTCGCCTCATATGCTCGTGAAACGCCTCGCTCGTAAGATCGCGGAGGACCGAAACGTCCCTTGTGGTCTGTGCCTTTGCGACTTCGGCGAGCTCATCAAGCGTCAGTCCCATGATGCAGATGCCCGTCCAGCATTTTCCAGTGCCGTCGAGGACCTCGGCTTCCGTCGTCTCCTCCTCGCCTGATCGATCGGAACACATTTGCCACGCTCGCCGGGCCGCAACGCGAACCGTTCGATTGCCATGTGACGTTCGACTTGAAAGTGGCGGCTACCGGGAGCACCCAGGCGCGGTTGATCAGATCCGGCGCTTGGGTAACCGAGTCCTGGATCTGATCAGGCGAAACCTTGGACGGGCTGACGACATACAGCGCGGCGGCGGCCGACAGGCCGACGCCAGCAATCAAACCGAAAATCCACCCGCGCTTCATCGCCGAACCTCGACGTCGATGAGCACCAGACGATACTTCAGAGCAGCCGCAACAGCAACGAGGCACTAGAGGCAGGCAAGCCGTGGTGCCCAAATGCGCGGAAATTTGCCGAACGTACTTCAATTTTTGCCCGCAGTAGCCTAACATCAGGCGGTGACTCCAGTTCCCCTGGGAAGACCTCCCAACCTTGGCCCGCTCCGGCGGGCTTCTTCTTGTCTCGGCTGTCCGGCTCGCAACGGCAGTTCCGGGCTGTCTCGCACGCCGGCCACCGCCGTGGTTTACGCGAGGGGTGAAGGGCCCTAGATAACGAAAACGGCGGCGGTTCTTGCGGCCGTTCCTCAGTGCGGAGAGGCGAGCATGGATGCCGACACAGTCTGCCTGACCTTCAATGCCGGATCATCGACGCTCAAGATCGGCATCTTCGATGCCGGCACAGGCGCCGCCCGGCAGATCGGCAAGGGAAAGATCGACTTCGACGACAGGGCGCTCGTCCTGCGCTATTCGCTGGGGGACGACAGCTTCGAGCGCCCGCTTTCGGGCGACAATGGCGAGCGGTTTGCCGAGGTCATCGAAGGTACGCTGGATCACCTGCTTGCTCAACTGCCGCCCGGCTCCCTGAAGCTCGCCTCCCATCGCGTCGTCCATGGCGGCCTTCGGTTTCGTGAGGCCGCAGCACTCGACGCGCAGACGATCTGCGAGATCGAGGCGATGGTTCCGCTTGCCCCACTGCACCAGCCGCAGGCGCTGCGGGTGATCGGCGCGCTGCAGGATCTGCGACCCGACATGCTGCAGACGGCATCGTTCGACACCGCCTTCCACGCGACGCAGGACGATCTCGTCCGGCGCCTGGCGATCCCGCGATCGCTGCATGACGAAGGCCTGCGCCGCTACGGCTTCCACGGCCTGTCTTACAAATTCATCGCCGGCGCGCTCAAGCGGCAGGCGCCGGAGGTGACCGGCGGAAAGGTCGTGGCCGCCCATCTCGGCAGCGGAGCCAGCCTCTGCGCCCTGCAGAACGGCATCAGCCGCGATTGCAGCATGGGGTTCTCGGCCCTTGACGGCATCCCGATGGCAACGCGGCCGGGGTCGCTCGATCCAGGCGCCCTCCTCTATCTCATGCGGAAGGGACCGCGCGATCCCAGCGAGCTGGAACACTTCCTCTATCATGCCTGCGGCATGCTGGGCGTCTCCGGCATCAGCGGGGATACCCGGGATCTTCTGAAGGACGAGCGGCCGGAAGCTGCCCAGGCGATCGACCTCTACTGCTTCCGCATCGCCAGCGAGATCGGCCGCATGTCGGTGACGCTCGGCGGCCTGGACGCGATTGTTTTCACCGCCGGCATCGGCGAAAACCAGCCGGAGATCAGGCGCCGCGTCGCCGCCCATCTCCGCTGGATGGGCCTTCATCTCGACGATGGCCGGAACGAGGCCAACATGACGGTCATCAGCACGCCGGACAGCAAGATTGCCGCGCTCGTCATCCCCACGGACGAGGAGCAGGTAATCGCCGACGAGGCGCTCGCTATTCTCCGTGCAGGGTGATCCAGATCAAGAACCGGCCCGGCGCAAGCCGCTAGAGTTGAACCTGAATACGTTTCGAACAGGTGAATTCCATGGAACAGCACGCCTCGAACACCGTCCCTTCCACGCTTTCCGACGCCGACCTCGCTTTGCTCGACCGCTTCTGGCGGGCCGCCAATTATCTCTCCGTCGGCCAGATCTACCTCTTGCGACAACCCGCTGCTCGACGCGAACCACTGAAGCCCGACGCACATCAAGCCGCGCCTGCTCGGCCACTGGGGCACGACGCCGGGACTGAACTTCATCTACGTCGCACCTCAACCGGGTGATCCGTCGCCCGCGACACGTCGACATCATCTACATGTGCGGACCCGGCCATGGCGGGCCGGCGCATGGTCGCCAACACCTATCTCGAAGGCACCTACTCGCGAGATCTATCCGCGATCATCTCCGAGGATGCGGAGGGCATGGCGCAGGCTGTTCCGCCAGTTCTCCTTCCCCGGCGGCATCCCAAGTCGCATGCAGCGCCCGAGACGCCCGGCTCGATCCATGAGGGCGGCGAGCTCGGCTACTGCCCTCGTCCACGCCTATCGGCGCCGCGCTTCGACAATCCCGGAGCTCGACCGTCGCCTGCGTCGATCGGCGACGGCGAGGCCGAGACCGGCCCGCTCGCCGCCAGCTGGCACTCGAACAAGTTCCTGAACCCTGCCACGCGACGGCGCCGTGCTGCCGATCCTCCACCTGAACGGCTACAAGATCGCCAACCCCACGATTCTCGCCCGCGCCAGCAACGAGTCCGATCTGCGTCGAGTCTCTTCCAGCGGCATATGGCTACCAGCCGCTTCTTCGTCGAGGGGATCGACGAGCCGGACCGACATGCATGCACGCGCGCATGGCCGGCCGCCTTCGACGTCAGTGTTCGACCAGCATCAGGCGACATCCAGGCCGAAAGCCGCGGCTCGAGGCATTCGGCGCCGGCATGCCGCGCTGGGCCGATGATCGTGCTGCGCACGCCCGAAGGGCTGGACCGGGCCTCAGCGAGGTCGACGGCAAGAAGGTCGAGGGCTTCTGGCGCGCTCGCACCAGGTGCCGCTCTCCGAGCTGCCGCGAGCGACGACGAGCCACCGCGCAGATGCTCGAGCGACTGGATGCGCAGCTACCGAGCCGGACGAACTTGTTCGACGGCGGACGGACGCCTGGAGGCCGGACCTGCAGGCGCTGGCGACCCACAGGGCGACCTGCCGGATGGGGGCCAACACCGCACGCCGAATGGCGGCCTGCTGCGCAAGGAGCTCGAGCTGCCCGATATCCGCGTCATTACGCAGATCAAGATCGGGGACCGTGGCAGCAAGGCGGTGCAGACGGACCTGGCGATTGTCGGTCAGTACCTGCGCGACTGTGCTCGCCAAACTCAATGCCGAGGATCGCGAATTTCCGCATCTTCGGCCCCGACGAAACGGAATCGAACCGCCTCGGCAGCGGTCTTCGAGGCGACGGACCGCGTCTGGATGGAGCAACATCGCAGCCCTATGACGTGCATCTTTCCCGCGAGGGCCGCGTCATGGAGGTGCTTGAGCGAACATCTCTGCCAAGGCTGGCTGGAGGGCTACCTTCTGACCGGACGGCACGGCCTGTTCTCGTGCTACGAAGCCTTCATCCACATCGTCGACTCGATGTTCAACCAGCACGCCAAATGGCTGAAGGTCACCCGCGAAGCTGGTGCGTGGCGAAAGCCGATATCGCTCCCTCAACTACCTGCTCACCTCGCATGTCTGGCGGCAGGACCACAACGGCTTTTCCCATCAGGATCCGGGCTTCGTCGATCGTCGTCGCCAACAAGAAGGCCGATATTGTCCGCATCTACCTGCCACCGGATGCCAACACACTGCTCTGGGTCGGCGACCATTGCCTGAAGACCTACGACCGCGTCAACGTTATCGTCGCAGGTAAGCAGCCGGAGCCGCAATATCTGCCGATGGATGAGGCCGATCGAGCACTGCAAGGCCGGGATCGGCATCTGGGAATGGGCTAGCAACGAGGACAACACGATCGACGCCCGACGTGATCATGGCCTGCGCCGGCGACGTGCCGACGATGGAAACGCTTGCCGCCGTCAGCCTCCTTCGCGAGATGATCCCCGATCTGAAAATGCGCGTCGTCAACGTCGTCGACCTTTTGGCGCTGCAGGCCAAGGAGCAGCATCCGCATGGCCTGGACGCACGGTGAATTCGACCGCATCTTCACAAAGGACAAGCCGGTGATCTTCGCCTATCCACGGCTATCCCTATCTCATCCACCGGCTGACCTACAAACGCACAAACCACGAAAATATCCACGTGCGCGGCTTCATCGAGGAAGGAACGACGACGACGCCTTTCGACATGACGGTGCTGAACGAGCTCGACCGCTTCCATCTCGCCATCGAAGCCATCGAGCGCGTGCCGGGATTGAAGGAGAAGGTGCCGGACGTTGTCGACCGGCTGCATGTGAAACTCGCCGAACACCACGCCTACGTCCGGGAATATGGCGAGGACATGCCCGAGGTCAGAAACTGGAAATGGCCGGCGTCATGAGCCGGGTGGCGGCGGACCCTGCCTTTTCGAGGCTCCGCCGAACTCCAAGCACGCCGGCGCGCACAAAGACCGTCCCGCAGATTGCCGTCCGCGTTTTTCCGCCTATCCTTCATGCATCATAGAGGAGGATCAAGCCATGCCCTTCATCCACACCCCCGACGCGTCGGCCAGCGAGAAGACCGCGTCCATGTACGCGTCCGCCGAAACGAACTACGGCTATCTGCCAAACATGTACCGCGCCTTCGGGCACCGGCCCGAGGTGATGGAGAACTGGGGTGCCCTGCTTTCGAGCATCCGCAGTCATATCGAGCCCCAGGCGCTACGAGCTGGTGACGCTGGCGGCGGCAAAGGAGCTGCAAGTCCTCCTATTGCATGCTGGCGCACGGTTCCGTGCTGTTGCGCGAGGGCTTCACCAATGACGGGCTGGCGGCCGTTGCGAACGAGACGGAAAAGGCGCCGATCGATGCCGTCGAGCGCGCCGTCATGGCCTTTGCCGCCAAAGTGGTGCGCGACGCGACCTCGGTGACGCAGCAGGATGTCGACGGGTTGAAAAAGCACCAACTCACCGATGCCGAGATCTTCGACATCACCGCGGCGGCGGCAGCCCGCTGCTTCTTCTCGAAGATGCTGGATGCACTGGGTGCGGCACCGGACCATGTCTATGCCGAACGGCTCGACCCCAATCTGCGCAAGGCACTCACCGTCGGCCGCCCGGTCACGGGGCTCGCCTGAGGCAACCTGAAATCGCCCTGCCGCTATATCTCGTTGTGCCAATCTACGGGAGGGCGGACGTGGCATATCGGAAGAGCAAGGGCAAAGACACTTGGCATCGGTGCCTCAATTGCAGCGCCTGGCCAACATCGCATTACGAGGAAAAGCCCTCGAAATCGGCGGGGCAGACACGCCGGCACCATTGAGGGCTGCGAGCATGAGCCGCCGCTCTCTCCACTCGCCAGTTGTCTTGATGACGTCACCGCGGCAAGAGGTGCCCCAGAACCCAGAGACGCCTCGTCGCTATTCCGCCTTCATCGCTTCGATCACTGCCCTGAACCCCGCCGGCATGTGGCGCCGGCTGGGGTAGTAGAGGTAGAGCAGGCTCTCCCGGCTGGCGCCAGTCGTCGAGCACCTGGATGAGTTCGCCGGCCGCGATCATCTTCTCCACGCGATCTTCCCAGACATAGGCGAGCGCCACGCCGCTAAGGGCCGCGTTCGTCATCAGTTCGTGGTCGTCGAGCGAAAGCGGGCCGGCCGGGTGGAAGGTAATCGCCTGCCCGTCCTTCTCGAAATCCCATGGGTAACGCGCGCCGGAGGGAAACATGTTCTGGATACAGAGATGGCGCTTCAGGTCGTGCGGTGTCACCGGCTTCGGCCGCCGTTCGAAATCGGCGGGCGAACCGACGACCACCAGGCGCAGCCGCTTGATGCGCAAGGCGATCATGCCCTCCGTCACCCGTACCCGAAACCTTATCCCGCCATCGAAACCTTCCTCGACAATATCGATCAGGCGATCCGTGGCGCTGATTTCGAGCTGCAGGTTCGGGTTCTTTTCGAGCAGCGGGCCGATCACCCGGCCGATCACGAAAGGCGCGATCGAATTCGGAACGTTGATCCTGACCTTGCCGAAGGGCGTGTCACGAAACCGGTTCAGCGCATCGAGCGCTGCGGTGATCTCACCGAAGGCCGGATCGAGATGCGACTTCAGGAGTTCGCCCGCCTCCGTCAGCGAGACGCTGCGCGTCGTGCGGTTCAAAAGCCGGACGCCGATCCTGTCCTCGAGATTGAGAACCGCATGGCTGACGGCGGAGGCCGTGACGCCCCTCTCCTCGCCCGCCTTTCTGAAGCTCCCGGTCACGGGCAACGGCGGCAAAAGCTGCCAGTTCGGAAAGCTCGGTGGCGCGCATTGCTGAATTTCACTCATCATTGTTTCAGAAAATAACAAATCTTATACAGCAACGAATTTTCGGTCAAATTCCTCCCGTCGGCACAGAGATGCAGACACCCGAGAACCTTAGAGCTTGAAAGGAACGTGTCATGAAAGTCTGGTTCATCACTGGTGCATCCCGCGGCTTCGGCGCGCTGATGGCGAAGGAAGCGCTTGCAGCCGGCGATGCGGTCGTCGCCACAGCCCGCAATCCGAAGAGCGTCACCGACAAGTTCGGCGACCACCCGAACCTTGTCGCCGTCGCCCTTGACGTCACCAATGAGGGACAAGCGAAGGAGGCCGCGGCAAAAGCCGTCGAACGCTTCGGCCGCATCGACGTCCTCGCTAACAATGCGGGTTACGGCCTGCTCGGCGCCGTGGAGGAAGCAACCGCCGAGGAAGTCGAAAGGCTTTACGCCACCAATGTCTTCGGCCTCCTGAAGGTCACCCGTGCCGTCCTGCCCTATATGCGCCGCCAGCGTTCGGGACACATCTTGAACTTTTCCTCGATCGGCGGCTATTTCGGCTATCCCGGCTGGGGCGTCTATGGTTCGACCAAGTTCGCCGTCGAAGGCCTGTCGGAATCCACTGGCCGCCGAACTCGAGCCCTTCGGCATCAAGGTGACGATCAGCGTCGAGCCCGGCTTCTTCCGCACAGATTTCCTCGCCGACAACTCGCTGGCGGTCAGCCCGGCCTCGATCCCGGACTATATCGGCACGCCGGCCGGCAACATGCGCGATTTCGCAGCCGATGCAAACCATGCCCAGCCGGGCGACCCGGCAAGGCTCGCAGCCGGCATCATCACCCTTGCGAACGCGGCAAACCCGCCGCTCCGCATGCCCTTCGGCGGCGGTACGGTCGCGAAGATCGAGGAGCAGAATGCGAGCGTTGCCAAAGAGCTTGGCGAATGGCGCGAACTCGCCGTCTCGACGGATTTTCAAGCAGACGCCCGCCGCTTGACGGAACTGCTGCCACTAATTTCGCTCCGCCTGCGGAAAAGCGTGGGCGGAGCGGAATTTCGTCTTATTGAAGCGTGCGCGTATGGACCTGCTGAGCGACGGCATCCGGTGCAGATGCGGAGAGCTCAGCGTCGAGGCCCGTTGCGACGACGGACACGCGGAACTTGCCGTCGAGATTGCGGTCGAAGATCGCGCCGACGACGATGTCGGCGTCGTCCTGCACCTCGTCGCGGATGCGGCTTGCCGCCTCGTCCACTTCGAAGAGCGTCATGTCCGAACCGCCGGAAATCGAGATCAGCACGCCCTTGGCGCCCTTCATCGAGATGTCGTCGAGCAAGGGATTGGCGATCGCCGCTTCGGCCGCCTTCAGCGCGCGCTCGTCGGCCGGATGACTCGCCGGTCCCCATCATCGCCCGGCCCATGCCGCGCATCACCGATTTGACGTCGGCGAAGTCGAGATTGATCAGGCCTTCCTTGACGATCAGGTCGGTGATGCAGCCGACACCCGGCAAAGAGTACGCGGTCGGCGGTCATGAAGGCGTCGGCGAAGGTGGTCTTCGCATCGGCGATGCGGAAAAGGTTCTGGTTCGGAATGACGATTACGGTGTCGGCCGCCTGGCGCAGCGCCTCGATGCCGATATCCGCCGTCCTCAGGCGCCGGTTGCCCTCGAAGGTGAAGGGCTTGGTGACGACGCCGACCGTCAGGATGCCGGCTGAGCGTGCCGCATGCGCAATCACCGGCGCAGCACCCGTGCCGGTGCCACCGCCCATGCCGGCGGTGACGAAGCACATATGCGAGCCTGCCAGGTGATCCATGATCTCGTCGATCAATTCTTCGGCCGCTGCACGGCCGACTTCCGGCAGCGATCCGGCACCGAGCCCCTCGGTCACGTGCGCGCCGAGCTGGATGCGGCGCGACGCCTTGGACGTTGCCAGCACCTGAGCATCCGTATTGGCGGCGATGAAATCGACACCTTCCAGATTTTCGGCAGATCATGTTGTTGATCGCATTGCCGCCGCCGCCGCCAACGCCGATCACCGTGATCCGCGGCCGCAATGCCGAAATCCCGCTCTTGGCGTCCGTCATCATATTCTCCTTTGATGCCATCTCTCGTCCCGCCCTCGTTGCGGCAAACCGAATCGAGTGTCAGGCTAAGCGAGCAACAAGGCAGAGGCAGGGCGAAAGAACAAGCCGTATGCTTTCTGAAATACCCCCATGGAACTTTTTTCTTGGTGGCATAGTTGTACTAATTCATGAATAATTCGCCGGGAGGAGAACTGCTGAGATGCCTTTGTCAGCCGCAAGCCAGACTATCGCCTCGCCGCGCGAGCATATTCTGACAGTCCAGGAAGCGCTGGAACCGCTCTTTCTGGCTCTGGAGCAGGAGGTGGAGGTGAAGATGATCGCCGCTGCCGTCCGCGCCGGATGGTCGGCAGAGGACGCGGTTGCCGCGATCGATGAGCTCCGCCGCAATGAGCTTGTTGCCGACGTCACGTCCCATTGATGCGGGCGTCAAAAATCGGTTCATGAAGCAATAATTTCGCTCGCCATCGCGCGAGTGCGTCCTAAGTCTAGCGCGACAGCAATGATCGCGCGGAGCCTTCCCAATGCCTTTCAGGACTATCTGTATCTATGGCGCCGGCGCGCTTGGCGGTGCCATGGCGGTGAAGCTTGCAGCCGGACTCGGCACCAAAGCGACGATCTCCGTGGTGGCGCGAGGCGCCCATCTCGATGCGATGAGGAAGAATGGCCTTGACCTCTTCGAAGCCGGCTCCGAGACGCCGATCAACGCCCGTATCACCGCAACGGATGATCCATCGGCGCTTCCGCCGCAGGATCTGATCGTTACGGGCCTTAAGGGCCATCAGCTTGGCCCGGCAGCCGAAGGCATCGCCAACCTGCTGAAGGACGGCACGCGTGTCGTCATGATCCTGAACGGCATTCCGTGGTGGTATTTTCACCGCGACAGGCAAAGCCTGCATGCCGAACTGCAGTTGGAGGAACTCGATCCGGGCGGCCGGCTCTGGCGCCTGATCGGTCCGCAACGCGTCATCGGCTGCGTTGCCTATCAGGGCGCGGAAGTGATCAATCCCGGCCAGGTGAAGCTCTCGAACGATGGCCGCTTCATCCTGGGCGAGCCGTCCGGTGAACCATCCGCCGATCTCGAAGCGATTGCCGCGCTCTTTGCCCGCGCCGGCCTCAGTATTACGGCCACGCAGCGCATCCGCGACGAGATCTGGAACAAGCTTACTGGCAACGCCGCCTTCAATCCGATCAGCGCCCTGACGCGAGCCCTGATGACCGACATCATGGCCAATCCGGCGCTTGCCGAAACCGTCGGCAAGGTGATGACCGAAGTGCGCACCGTCGGCCGCGCGCTTGGCGCCCGCTTTGACAGCACCATCGAAGAGCGGCTTGCGCAATCCCGGCACGTAGGCGCAGTGCGCACCTCGATGCTGCAGGATCTTTTGGCCGGAAAGCCGCTCGAAATCGTGCCCCTCACCGGCATGATCGTCACGCTGGGACGGCTTGTGTCGGTGCCGACGCCGGTCTCCGAAACGGTATTCGCGCTGGTCTCGCAGCTCGATCGGGAGAACCAGCGGTAGACTGTTCCGGCACCTGCCAGGCGGCTTATGACATTCTTATATCTTCACCCGTGAGCGCGAATGGATTTCCTATCCGGACCGCGGTAGCCTTTGGCATCATGCAAAGGTGAAATGCCATGCGTCTGATGTTTCCGCCCTTTTCGTTTCCTCCTTCGCGCCACAAGACCGGAGCGCGCCAGATGCGCGAACGCCGCAAGGCGCAAATCCTGATGATCTTCGGCATCGTGCTTGCCTTTATCGAACTCTACGTCGTCATCGCCAATCTCTGGCAGGTGTCGTGAGGTAAGATGCCCGAAGCACTGACTGCGCTGCTCCCGCAGCCTTAGAGCAGGAGCGTCCGGCGCGTCACACCCTCGCGCAGCCCAACTCTTCCTTAACCGGCGTCCCCTAACATTAGCGGCAATAGACATTTAATCCGCAAAGACCGATGCCGAAACCGAACTTCCGCTTTACCCATTATGATCTTCACGAGCAGCGCGCCGGAACCGTTATCGAGGTGACACTGAATGCGGTGAACAATGTGCGGCTGATGACGGCGCCGAACTATCAGCGCTTTACCGAGGTTCTCGATTTCAAGTATATCGGCGGAGTTGCCAAAAAATCGCCCATCAGGCTCGCCATTCCCGAAAGCGGCCACTGGCATCTGATCGTCGACATGGAAGGCCATCACGGGCTTGCCGAATCCGCAGTGAAGGTGATTGCCGCGCCGGCGGGGCAGAAGCACGCGTCATAAAAATCACCGGATGGCAACTAGCGCGGATTGCGCTCCTTTCTGAGCTTCGCCCAATATTCCAGCCGCTTGCGGATATCGCGCTCGAAGCCGCGCTCCGGCGGATCGTAGAAAGTCTGGCGGCCCATCTTCTCCGGAAAATAATCCTGGCCCGAAAAGGCGTCGGGTTCGTCGTGGTCGTAGCGATAGCCCTCGCCGTAACCTTCGCCCTTCATCAGCTTGGTCGGCGCGTTCAGGATATGCTTCGGCGGCAGCAGCGAGCCGTTCTCTTTCGCCGCCTGCGTGGCGGCCTTGAAAGCGGTGTAGACGGCATTGGATTTCGGGGCGGTCGCCAGATAGACGCAGGCCTGTGCGAACGCCAATTCACCTTCCGGCGACCCAAGGTAATCATAGGCGTCCTTGGCGGCATTGCAGATGACCAGCGCCTGCGGATCGGCAAGGCCGATATCCTCCACCGCCATGCGCACCAGCCGCCGCCCGAGATAGAGCGGGTCCTCGCCGGCATCGAACATGCGGGCGAGATAGTAGAGCGCGGCATCCGGATCGGAGCCGCGCACGGACTTATGCAGCGCGGAGATGAGATTGTAGTGGCCGTCCTGCGCCTTGTCATAGACCGGGGCACGGCGCTGCACGATGCGCGTAAGCGCTTCGGTATCGAACGTCTCACCGTCGCGGGCGGCGCGCCAGACCTCCTCGGCAAGTGTCAGTACGGCACGGCCGTCGCCGTCTGCCATGCGCAAGAGGCTGGCGCGTGCATCCGCCGTCAGCGGCAGCGCCTTGCCTTCAGCCGTCTCGGCGCGCTTCAGCAGTTCTTCCAGGCTTTCTTCATCATGCGATTTGAAGGTCAGCACGCGGGCGCGAGACAAGAGAGCGGCATTGAGTTCGAAGGACGGATTCTCTGTGGTGGCACCGACGAGGATGATGGTGCCGTCTTCCATGACCGGCAGGAAGCTATCCTGCTGGGCACGGTTGAAGCGGTGGATTTCGTCGACGAAAAGCAGCGTCTGGCGGCCGTCCATGCGGCGCAGGCGCGCGGCCTCGAAAACCTTCTTGAGGTCGGCGACGCCGGAGAAGATCGCCGAGATCTGTTCGAAGGCGAGGCCGGCTTCACCGGAAAGCAGCCGGGCAACGGTCGTCTTGCCGGTGCCGGGCGGCCCCCAGAAGATCATGGAGCCGAGCGAACCGCTTGCGATCATCCGGCGCAACACGCCGTCTTCGCCCGTCAGGTGTTCCTGGCCGGTGACTTCGGCAATCGTCTGCGGCCGGAGCCGATCGGCGAGAGGCCGCCTGTTGGCGACCTCCTCTGGAACACGCGGTGCGAAGAGATCGTCGCTCATCGGAAGAACTGCCTTATCCGCTGGCCCTCGCGCTCGATCTCGACGCGCCAGAAACCCGGGTCCGCGTCGGCCATCTGTTCCAACTCCTCCGTTGTCTGTACCGGTGCGCCATTGATCGAAACGATGATGTCCTTCGGCTCGAAGCCGAGACGCGCTGCAGGCGAGCCATCCTTCACATCGGCAACGACGACACCCGTCGATTCCGTCGGCATGCGCAGCTCGTCGGCGACGCGCGGCGACAGGTTCTCGACGACAGTACCGGTGAAGGGCGTGCGCCCGCCAATCGTGCGCTGGTCGCGCGGCGAGGTTTCCGGCGCCCGGTCGAGCTCCAGCGCCACCTGCTGTTCGCCGCCATTCTCGGCCACCGTCAGGTTGACGGAACTGCCGAGACCCGCCGTCGTCAGGCGATAGAGAAGCGCGTCGGGATGCTCGACCGGAACGCCGTTCACCGCCGTGACGATCTCGCCGGCTCTCAAACCCGCCTTGGATGCAGGACCGCCATCCGTCACTTTCACGATCAGCGCGCCGCGTGCCTTGTCGAGACCGAGCGCCTCTGCAACCTCGGAGGTCACCGCGTCGAAGGTGGCACCGACATAGGGGCGTTCGAACGACTTCACGCCAGCGTCGGCCGATGCCAGGAACACCTTCACCAGGTTGGCGGGGATTGCGAAGCCGATACCGTTCGAGCCGCCGCCGCGCGAGAAGATCGCCGTATTGATGCCGATCAGTTCACCCTTCATGTTCATCAGCGCACCGCCCGAATTGCCGGGATTGATCGACGCGTCGGTCTGGATGAAGAAGCCGAACTCGTTCTTGACAACCTGGTTGCGCGCAAGCGCCGAAACGATGCCGCTCGTCACCGTCTGGCCGACGCCGAAGGGATTGCCGATCGCAAGCACGAGATCGCCGACCTCGACGGCATCCGAATTGCCGATCGCCAGCGTCGGGAAGCTCGCCTTGGTTTCGATCCTCAGCACCGCGAGATCGAGCCGGTCGTCACGCAGCACGACCTTGCACGGGAACTCGCGGCCGTCCGACAGCGCCACCTTGATGTCGTCCGCACCCTCGATGACGTGATTATTCGTCACCACTGTGCCGTTTGCTTCAACGATGACGCCAGAGCCGAGCGAGGATTGCTTTTCGGTGCGATTCGGCATCTGCTGGCCGAAGAACTGCTCGAAGAAAGGGTCGCCTGCGAAGGGAGATTGGCGCTGGATGATCTTCTCTGCGTAGACATTCACCACGGCGCCCGACGTCTGCTTGACGAGCGGTGCGAAGGAAAGCTGCAGTTGCGCCTGGCTTTGCGGCACCGCCTTCGCGTCCTGCGCATCTGCGCCGAACGGCAAAGCGACGACCAGCGCAAAGAGCGAAATGGAAGCGCGTTTCAACAGGCCTTGCATTGGAATCCCTTCTGAATTCGTATTGAGAAAGTGTTGTAGCGCTGGACGTTAGAAAGGAAAGAGGGCGGAAGCATGAAGGAATAAGGCAGGTTTGAAAGCACATGAGGAACTTGCGGCATGGAACTGATATCAAAAGCAAAAACATGGGCGAAGTCACTGAGGCGTGACATTGCCGCATTATGGCTTGCCGCCCGCGACCCACGCGTTCCGTGGCTTGCAAAAGCGACGGCTGCAGCAGTGGCGGCCTATGCGCTTTCACCTATCGATCTGATCCCGGATTTCGTGCCTGTCCTCGGCTATCTCGACGACCTCGTCATCGTGCCGCTCGGCATTCTGTTGGCCGTCAAGCTCGTCCCGCCGGAGATCATGGCCGAACTCCGCAAGAAAGCCGCGTTGCGCGCCAGCCGTCC
Organism: Rhizobium yanglingense; assembly: GCF_977109285.1. Classification (NCBI taxonomy): domain Bacteria; kingdom Pseudomonadati; phylum Pseudomonadota; class Alphaproteobacteria; order Hyphomicrobiales; family Rhizobiaceae; genus Rhizobium; species Rhizobium yanglingense. The sequence goes on along the minus strand of NZ_CDSAWY010000002.1, from coordinate 439,129 downwards.
GGCCAGTAGCAGAGCGGGGCTCCTTTTCGTCCTTGCCGTCTGGACTTGCTGCTTCATCTTTGTGGTACTCGCGTTCCTTTGAGACGCTACCTCCCTGAAGCAGGACGATTTGCATGAGACGTTCCCTCACCCTTGCCATACTTGCCTTATCCGCAGCATGCTTGAGCTCTGGCGCCGCCCGGGCTGCGAGCTTCGACTGCGATGCAAAGGAGCTGAAGCCGGACGAAAAGGTGATCTGCGACAACCGCATGCTCAATGATGCCGACGTCAAGATGACGACGACGTTCGATCTTCTTTCAGGCCTGCTCGCCATGGGCTCGCGCGGCACGCTGCAGGACGAGCAAATGGCCTGGCTGAAGAAGCGGCAGGAATGCAGGGCTGATGCCGCCTGCATCAAGGCCGCCTATGACGAGCGGATGAAACAGCTCGGCGAGACCTACAAGAACATCAACCGGCCGCTATAGCCGCGCCTGTTCAGCCCTCGATCAAAGTCCGCCCCTGGGTCATGACCGCACGCTGCGTCGCCCGATTTAAAGGTCAGCATAAGCTTTGCGGTTTGCGGTCCGCCTCGCCACGCCATTTGGAAAAGGTGACGAATCTGTCTTCCAGGGGCGCTTCATGCGAAGCACGTGACATCATCACCCGGCCGTACGCTTCCAACGTACACAAGTGATCGAAATCCCCTGCCTTCAGATGAAGGGCCGTGAGGACAATCTGCGAAATCGTCGTCTGCGCCTTTCTCGTCAATCGACAAGGAAATGTTGACAAAATGCCGCCGCCGCCTCCCCTTAGCAGAAGTTGCAGTTCTGGAATTGAGTGATGGTGGAGACGACGTTTGATGCAGCCTTTCCGTGCGGACTTGGTTCGCAGTCCAAAGCTGCGGTTTCGGCGCTGAATTTATCCTCTGACTACGATTATGGGCATTTTTCCGTCAACGTTCTTGGCGAAACTATGCTCATACCAAGCCGGGTTCCTTCTCCGTCAATCAAGCCGGACCTATCAGGACTGACCCTGCAACAGCGCCAAATGGCACAATGCATCCTGACGCGCAGCACGGATGGCTTCGACTGACGGGCGGCGCTCAAAGAAGTGCCACCGGTCCAGGAGCTTTGGTCCATCCCGTTTGTTATCGCGTTAGTCGGCGAATACGTCGTTGAGATCATCGATGACATTTACGCTGCCGCTCCCCAGTTCAATCGCGAACTCATGGCAACGTTCATCGGAGAAAATCCCACGTTTTACAAACTCACGTGCGACAGGGTAGTGAGCTATTGGAACTGCTATTACCGTTGGCAATTTAAGCGCAGCGATTACGTGGGCTTCAAGCTCTTACGGAAGCTCGACGCACTGGTCCAACGCTGAGCCGTAGCGGGACGGACAGCCAAATTGACATTCTGGTATTACACTGAACAGACAGACAAAACGGCGCCCGCATTCCGCAAGGCGCCGTCTCCTGATTGTGTGTTGCAGTTCCTCAGCGGCCGCCGAGATCGCGCACCGCGCCGCGGTCCGCGCTGGTCGCGAAAGCCGCATAGGCCTTCAGCGCCGTCGTGACATTGCGCTTGCGGTATTCGGCCGGATGCCAGCCCTTCTCTTCCTGCTCGGAACGGCGGGTCGCAAGTTCGCCGTCGCTGATGCGCAGGCTGATGGTGCGGTTCGGGATGTCGATATCGATCATGTCACCCGGGCGCACCAAGCCGATCGTGCCGCCGTTCGCCGCTTCCGGCGAAACGTGGCCGATCGAGAGGCCGGAGGTGCCACCGGAGAAGCGGCCGTCGGTGATCAGCGCGCACGCCTTGCCGAGGCCCTTCGACTTCAAATAGCTCGTCGGATAGAGCATTTCCTGCATGCCGGGGCCGCCCTTCGGGCCCTCGTAGCGGATGACGACGACGTCGCCCGCGACCACCTCATTGCCGAGGATGGCTTTCACCGCAGCATCCTGGCTTTCGTAGACCTTGGCCGGACCGGAAAATTTCAGGATCAATTCATCGACGCCCGCCGTCTTCACGATGCAGCCGTCGAGCGCAAGGTTACCCTTGAGGACAGCCAGGCCGCCATCCTTCGAGAACGGATGCTCGACCGAGCGGATGACGCCCTTTTCCCGGTCGGTATCCAGCTCTTCCCAGCGGGCGCTCTGGCTGAAGGCGACCTGGGTCGGGATGCCGCCGGGGGCCGCGAGGTAGAAGTCGCGAACCGTCTCGCTGCTGGTACGGGTGATATCCCAGCGGTCGATAGCGTCACCCAGCGTCTCGGCATGAACAGTCGGGCAGTCGCGGTTGAGCAGACCGCCTTTGTCCAGCTCGCCGAGGATCGACATGATGCCGCCGGCGCGGTGGACGTCTTCCATGTGCACGTCGGCCTTGGCCGGCGCGACCTTGGAAAGGCACGGAACGCGGCGCGACAGCGCGTCGATGTCGGCCAGTGTGAAATCGACCTCGCCTTCATGGGCGGCAGCCAGGATGTGCAGAACGGTATTGGTCGAACCGCCCATGGCGATATCGAGCGCCATGGCGTTTTCAAAGGCCCGCTTCGAAGCGATCGTGCGCGGCAGCGCCTTGACGTCGTCCTGCTCGTAGTATCGGCGGGCGAGATCGACGATCAGGTGCCCGGCCTCGACGAAGAGGCGCTTGCGGTCGGCATGGGTTGCAAGCGTCGAGCCGTTGCCGGGCAGCGACAGGCCGAGCGCTTCTGTCAGGCAGTTCATGGAATTGGCCGTGAACATGCCGGAGCACGAGCCGCAGGTCGGACAGGCCGAGCGCTCGATCGTCTGAACATCCTCGTCGCTGATCTTGTCGTCAGCGGCGGCAACCATGGCATCGACCAGATCGAGCGCGTGCTTCTTGCCCTGCAGCACGACCTTGCCAGCTTCCATCGGGCCGCCGGAAACAAAGACCGACGGGATGTTGAGGCGCAGCGACGCCATCAGCATGCCGGGGGTGATCTTGTCGCAGTTCGAGATGCAGACCATGGCGTCGGCGCAATGGGCGTTGACCATGTATTCGACGCTGTCGGCGATCAGTTCGCGCGACGGCAGCGAATAGAGCATGCCGTCATGGCCCATGGCGATGCCGTCGTCGACGGCGATCGTGTTGAACTCCTTGGCAACGCCACCGGCCGCTTCAATCTCGCGGGCGACAAGCTGGCCGAGGTCCTTCAGATGCACGTGGCCCGGCACGAACTGGGTGAAGGAATTCACCACCGCGATGATCGGCTTTCCGAAATCCGAATCCTTCATGCCCGTCGCGCGCCAAAGGCCGCGCGCGCCCGCCATGTTGCGGCCGTGAGTCGTGGTTCTGGAACGGTAAGCTGGCATCGGTTTCTTCCTTGATCTGCGAAAATTGCGCGGACGATGCGGGACGGCAAGAAAGCTTGCAAACCGGGCAGCCGCTGCACTTTGGAATTGTCCTAATCCAATCAGCCGGGACTGTCACTACCGGCAAGGGCAAATCCGGTACGCCGCCCATTTGCGCCCATCTGGCATATACGGTGGATTGCAGCCTTTTGTTACAGTCTATTCCATCACACCCGAACACGAAAAATTGGCTTCCCGAAAGCAATCTTCAAGGCCTACACAGTCACCCAAAGACGCTGCTGATGCGTTTATTGAGATATCGGGCCGTTCCCGCCCAGGAGGATTTCGAAATGCCGGGTTATCATCCGCCAAAGATCCCGTCTTCGGAGGTCACGCCGCGCCAGGTCTATCTCCGCCGGCGCGAGTTCCTTGGGGCTGCAACGCTCGGCGCCATGGCGCTCTATGGGGCCGGCAAGGCGAGCGCTGCGGCACTTTCCGTCATTGAGAGCAAGTACAAGGTCGATGAAAAGACGACGCCGCTGAAGGATGTGACGACCTATAACAACTTCTACGAATTCGGCCTCGACAAGGGAGATCCCGCGGCCCTTTCCGGCGACTTCAAGCCCCTGCCCTGGACCGTCAAGGTCGACGGCATGGTCGGCAAACCGGGCACCTTCGATATCGAGGCCCTGATCAAGGAATTTCCGATCGAGGAGCGCGTCTACCGCATGCGCTGTGTCGAGGCCTGGTCGATGGTGATCCCATGGGACGGCTTTCCGCTCGCCGCCCTGCTCGACAAGGTGGAGCCGCTGGGCAGCGCCAAATACGTCGCCTTAGAAACCGTCGTCCGGCCGGACGAGATGCCGGGCCAGAAAGGCATCTTCCAGTCACTCGAATGGCCTTATGTCGAGGGCCTGCGCCTCGACGAGGCCCGCCACCCGCTGACGCTGCTTGCCGTCGGTCTCTATGGCGAAACGCTGCCGAACCAGAATGGTGCGCCCATCCGCCTCGTCGTGCCGTGGAAATACGGCTTCAAGGGCATCAAGTCGATCGTGAAGATCACGCTCACCGACCAGCAGCCGAAGAACACCTGGCAGGTCACCAACCCGCAGGAATACGGCTTCTATGCCAACGTCAATCCAGCGGTCGATCATCCCCGCTGGAGCCAGGCGAGCGAACGGCGCATCGGCGAAAGCGGCTTCTTCGGCGCCAGCCGCCATCCGACGCTGCCTTTCAACGGTTACGCCGATGAGGTCGCAAGCCTCTATTCCGGTATGGACCTGAAGGCAAATTTCTGATGACGGATTTCTCGTTTACGCTTGCGAAACGCTGGCAGCCGGCATCCGTCTGGCTGCTCTACGTGGCGGGGCTCCTGCCCGCCGCCTGGTATTTCTACCTCGGCGCCACGGACGGTCTCGGCGCCGATCCGGTCAAGACCTTCGAACTGTTTCTCGGCATCTGGGCGATCCGCTTCCTGATCCTGACGCTCGCCGTCAGCCCTGCCCGCGATCTCTTCGGCTGGAATTACCTGCGCTACCGCCGTTGCCTCGGCCTGCTCTGTTTCTACTATGTCGCAATGCATTTCACCGTCTACATGGTGCTCGACCAGGCATTGATCATTCAAGCTGTCATCGACGATGTCGTGAAACGGCCCTTCATCATGTTCGGCATGGCGGGCCTGACGATGCTCATTCCGCTTGCGCTGACATCCAACAATTTCTCGATCCGCCGCCTCGGCCCGAACTGGGTCCGCCTCCACCGCCTCGTCTACATCGTCGCAGCCTGCGGCGCGCTGCACTTCGCCCTCTCGACCAAGGTCTTAAGCCTCGAGCAATACATCTATGTCGGCCTTCTGATCCTGCTGATCCTCTACCGCTCCTGGAGGCCGATCGCCCGCAGCAGGAAGCGCGGGCAAGGACGGCAAGACAGCCGGGCGGCGGCGACAGCCGCTTGAGCCTGCAGTGTCAGGCTATAACGGTCCCTTGGTGAAACAGCATTTGCCATCCAATTTCAGAGTGCTTCCAAATCGAGCTGCGCAAAACATGTCGCTCAAATCCATCCTCTCTTGTGCGACGAGTGCGATAGGTGAGCAAAACTGCGTCCGAAGATATGATGCTAAGTGAATAATCGTAGGCCAGCAACTCGCCAGGATCTTCGCTTTCCTGCACGAGAAGGTCGATGATCTCGTTACGGCGACATATCGCCCCGGAGCTGCCGAACTCTACGAAATCCTCCGAAAGTAGCTCTTCCACTGCCGTTCTTGAACGGCGTATCTCGGGGCGGTGAAGGGCCTCTTCGAGAACGCGGATTTCACTCAGCAGTTCAGGTAAATTTCCCATGACCTCCACCACGCGTTGAAATCGTCAGCCGCGTCAGTTTCGCATAGCAATCGGCGTTCAACACGTCGGAAAGCGACAAACAAAAACAGCCGGGCTCGAGAAGCCCGGCTGCTTGCTTCCGGTGAACCGGACAATATTAGGCGGCGACGGCCTGCTCTTCGGCGGCGGAGCGGGCCTTGTCGGCTGCGCCCTTGGCGAAGGTGTCGCGGTCAACGAATTCGATGACGGCGAGAGCGGCGTTATCGCCCTGGCGGAAGCCGGCCTTCATGATACGCAGGTAGCCGCCATTGCGGGTTGCGTAGCGCGAAGCGATCGTGTCGAAAAGCTTCGAAACGACTGCGGCGTCCTTGATCTGCGAGATCGCCTGACGGCGAGCGTGCAGGTCGCCGCGCTTGCCGAGGGTAACGAGCTTCTCAACGATCGGACGGATTTCCTTTGCCTTCGGCAGGGTCGTCACGATCTGCTCATGCGTGATGAGCGAAGCCGCCATGTTGGCGAACATCGCCTTGCGGTGGCTTGCGGTTCTATTCAGCTTGCGGCCGGCTTTACCGTGGCGCATTGCTATTCTCCTTCACATGCAGGCATCTCGCCCGCCGTTTGATGGTTAGTACTGGTCTTCGTATCGCTTGGCGAGATCTTCGATGTTCTCAGGCGGCCATGCCGGCACTTCCATGCCGAGATGCAGGCCCATGGAAGCGAGAACTTCCTTGATTTCGTTCAGCGACTTGCGACCAAAATTCGGCGTGCGGAGCATTTCTGCTTCGGTCTTCTGAATGAGGTCGCCGATGTAGACGATGTTGTCGTTCTTCAGGCAGTTTGCCGAGCGGACCGACAGTTCGAGTTCGTCTACCTTCTTGAGGAGCGCCGGGTTGAAAGCGAGTTCGGTGACTGCTTCCTCTTCGGCTTCCTTCTGCGGCTCGTCGAAGTTGACGAAGACGCCAAGCTGGTCCTGGAGGATGCGCGCCGCAAAAGCGACGGCGTCTTCGCCGGAAACGGAGCCATCGGTTTCGATGGTCATCGTCAGCTTGTCGTAGTCGAGAACCTGTCCTTCGCGGGTGTTTTCAACCTTGTAGGACACCTTCTTGACCGGCGAATAGAGGCTGTCGACCGGGATCAGGCCGATCGGAGCATCTTCCGCACGATTGCGTTCGGCCGGAACGTAGCCCTTGCCGTTGTTGACGGTGAATTCCATGCGGATCTCGGCACCCTCGTCGAGCGTGCAGATGACATGCTCAGGGTTGAGGATTTCGATATCGCCGACCGTCTGGATGTCGCCAGCCGTCACAACGCCCGGGCCCTGCTTGCGGACGACCATGCGCTTTGCGTCATCGCCATCCATCTTGATGGCGATTTCCTTGATGTTGAGCACGATATCCGTCACGTCTTCGCGGACGCCCGGAATCGAGGAGAATTCGTGCAGCACGCCGTCGATCTGCACGGCCGTCACAGCGGCACCGCGCAGCGACGAGAGCAGAACGCGACGAAGCGCGTTGCCGAGGGTCAGGCCGAAACCGCGCTCCAGCGGCTCTGCAACGAGCGTCGCCTTGATGCGCGAGTTCGAAGAGAACTCCACCTTGTTCGGCTTGATCAATTCCTGCCAGTTCTTCTGGATCATTTTTTTGCCTTCCGTTCGTTGCCACCATCCAATCGTGGCAACCGAGCTTGAGAAGCACCGGGAGCGTCAACAAAACGCTCACCGGTGTTGTGAGTGGCGATGATCAGACGCGGCGCTTCTTGCGCGGGCGGCAGCCATTGTGCGGGATCGGCGTCACGTCGCGGATGGACGTGATCATGAAACCGGCAGCCTGGAGCGCGCGCAGAGCGGATTCACGACCAGAACCCGGACCGCAAACTTCGACTTCCAGAGACTTCATGCCATGTTCCTGCGCCTTCTTGGCAGCATCTTCAGCAGCGATCTGGGCCGCGAACGGGGTCGACTTGCGCGAACCCTTGAAGCCCTTGGCACCGGCAGACGACCAGGCGATTGCATTGCCCTGCGCGTCAGTGATGGTGATCATCGTGTTGTTGAAGGTCGAGTTGACGTGAGCCACACCCGACGAAATGTTTTTACGTTCGCGACGGCGAACGCGGACGGCTTCCTTGGCCATTGTATCCCTTTCTTGGATATCTTCACCGCCGTAATACCAGCGGCTACACCGGAACGGCGCCTTACAGCCCCGCCCCAAACTCAAAAGAGGCCGGCGCAGACCGCCAGCCTCCCACTCCCGGTTTCCCGGAAATTACTTCTTCTTACCAGCGATCGCCTTTGCCGGGCCCTTGCGGGTGCGGGCATTGGTGTGCGTGCGCTGACCGCGAACCGGCAGGCCGCGGCGATGACGCAGGCCGCGGTAGCAGCCAAGGTCCATCAGACGCTTGATGTTCATCGAGGTTTCGCGACGAAGATCACCTTCGACCTGATAGTCGCGGTCGATCGTTTCGCGGATCTGAAGAACTTCAGCGTCCGTGAGCTGGTGCACGCGGCGATCAGCCGGGATGCCGACCTTCTCGACGATTTCCTGTGCGAATTTCGAACCGATCCCGTGAATGTAGGTCAGCGCGATAACGACGCGCTTCGCAGTCGGGATGTTGACGCCAGCGATACGTGCCACGCCTATTCTCCTTGAGTTCCAGTTGCCATCCGGCAAGAGGGCTTCGATTATGCCGCCCTCCGAAGGGCCGCTCGTTCAAATTTGGGTTCGTAACATGTCAAAACGACCGAACCCGGACTTCCTTTGGGAAATCCGCGCCGATCGCATCGAATATCGCGAGTTGGCGCGGTGTTTAGCGGAATCAGCGCTGAAAGGCAACCGGTCCCGCCAAGTTTATTTTCAAAGCCTTAAAGCTTCGAAAGGATGGTGTCGACCTCGCCAGTGACGTGGTCTATGTCGGCCATGCCGTCCACGCTCTTGAGCTTCCCCTTGGCGTAGTAATAGCCGATCAACGGCGAGGTTTCCTTGTAATAGACCTGAAGCCGCGCCGTCATCGTCTCCGGGTTATCGTCCGGCCGGCGCTTGAAATGCGTCGAACCGCACTTGTCGCAGACGCCTTCGCTTTCCGGGGCCTTGTCGGTGTCGTGGTAGACGCTGCCGCATTGTGCGCATGAATAGCGCCCCGCAACACGGCGAATGAGCTCGTCGTCGTTGACCTTCAACTCGATGACGACGGAAAGGTCGAGACCCTTTGCGCGAAGCATCGCTTCGGTGGCATCCGCCTGGATCAGCGTCCGGGGGAAACCGTCGAGGATGAAGCCATTCGCACAGTCCGGCTGGTCGATGCGCTCGGAGACGATGGCGTTGACGACTTCATCGGGCACAAGCTTGCCCGCCTTCATCAAGGCATCGGCCCGCTTGCCGACCTCGGTTCCAGCGTGAACGGCAGCACGAAGCATGTCACCCGTGGAAAGCTGCGGAATGCCGTACTTCTCCACGATCCGCTGGGCCTGGGTTCCCTTGCCCGCGCCCGGCGGCCCCAAAAGTATGAGTCTCATCGCCCCCTCTTTCCTCCACGCAACTTCGATTTCTTGATCAGGCCTTCGTACTGCTGTGCAATCAGATGACCCTGGATCTGAGCCACCGTATCAAGAGTTACGCTAACCACGATCAAAAGCGAAGTGCCACCAAGGGCTAATGGGATGCCGGTTTGCGACACCAGGATCTCAGGCAGGATACAGACGAAGACGAGATAGATCGCGCCGATGACCGTGATGCGGGTCAGGACGAAATCGATATATTCGGCGGTGCGCTCGCCTGGACGGATGCCGGGAATGAAGCCGCCATGCTTCTTCAGATTGTCGGCCGTGTCCTTCGGATTGAAGACGATGGCCGTGTAGAAGAAGGCAAAGAAGGCGATCAGCGCCGCGTAGAGCAGCATATAGAGCGGTTGGCCGTGGCCGAGCGCCGCAACGATCGCCGTCGCCCAGGACGGCAGAGCCGTCGTGTTGGCAAAGCCCGCGACGGTCGCTGGCAGAAGCAGCAGCGACGAGGCGAAGATTGCCGGGATGACACCCGAGGTATTCAGCTTCAGCGGCAGGTGCGAGGTGTCGCCCTGGAACATGCGGTTGCCGACCTGACGCTTCGGATACTGGATCAGCAGCCGGCGCTGGGCGCGCTCGACGAAGACGATGACGGCGATAACGGCCATTGCGATCAGGATGACAGCGAGGATCAGCGACGTCGAAAGCGCACCGGTGCGGCCGAGTTCGAGCGTGCCGGCAAGCGCACTCGGAAGACCGGCAGCGATGCCTGCGAAAATGATCAGCGAAATGCCGTTGCCGATGCCGCGCGAGGTGATCTGTTCGCCGAGCCACATCAGGAACATCGTACCGCCGAGCAGTGTGATGACGGTGGAAATACGGAAGAACCAGCCCGGATCGACCACGAGGCCGCTGCCGCTTTCAAGGCCGACCGCGATGCCATAGGCCTGCAGTGCGCCGAGCAACACGGTGCCGTAGCGGGTGTACTGGTTGATGATCTTGCGGCCCTGCTCGCCTTCCTTCTTCAGGTTTTCGAGCGCCGGCACGACCGAGGTCATCAACTGCACGATGATCGAAGCGGAGATATAGGGCATGATGCCGAGCGCGAAGATCGCCATGCGCTCGACGGCGCCGCCCGAAAACATGTTGAAGAGGCCGAGAATGCCGCCCGCCTGGCCGCGGAAGGCCTGGGCATAGGCTTCGGGATTGAGGCCCGGAAGCGGAATGTGCGTACCAAGACGATAGACGAGGAGAGCTGCCAGCGTGAACCACAGGCGCTTCTTGAGATCCTCGGCTTTGGCGAAGGTCGAAAAACTAAGATTGGAAGCCAATTGTTCCGCTGCAGACGCCATGCGATTCTCCGCGCTACCAATTCGGGCGCTTCGAGCGAGTGCCGGACCCGGAATCAGTATTCAAATTATTCACAATCGGGCTACGGACGGATTGCTGGCGCAACCTATGCCTCACCCTTGATTTCGTCGAAACCGGCATGCTGCGGGGTGCAACGATGCAGATTCTTGTGAGGCCCACATATGGGAGCAAAATCGCCCGGTGTGAAGCCACCCCGGGCGACATATCATAAGATTATTATTCTGCCGCTGCGGCAGAAAGAAGCGTGATCGTAGCGCCGGCCCTTTCGATCTTCTCGACGGCGGGCTTGGAAGCGCCTGCGACTTCGAGCTTGATCTTTGCCTTCAGCTCGCCGTCGGCGAGAACGCGAACGCCGTCCTTGGCGCGGCGGATCACGCCGGCGGCCTTGAGGGCTGCGGCATCGACAGTCGCCTTGGGGTCGAGCTTGCCGGCATCGATCGCAGCCTGGATGCGTGCGAGAGAGACGACGACGAAGTCAGCCTTGAAGATGTTCGTGAAGCCGCGCTTCGGCAGACGGCGGTAGATTGGCATCTGACCACCCTCAAAACCGTTGATGGCGACGCCGGAACGGGACTTCTGACCCTTCACACCGCGACCACCGGTCTTGCCCGAGCCCGAACCGATACCGCGGCCGAGGCGCTTGCGGCTGTGGGTCGAACCTTCGTTATCTCTGATTTCATTGAGTTTCATGATGATAACCTCCGTCTCACTTCTCGTCGACGACGCGAACGAGATGCTGGACAGCACGGATCATGCCGCGAACGGAAGGCGTATCTTCCAGGGTGCGGGTCCGGTGCATCTTGTTGAGGCCGAGGCCGATCAGCGTCTGGCGCTGTACAGCCGGCCGGCGAATCGGGCTGCCGATCTGCTCGACGGTAACCGTCTTCGCTTCGGTCTTCTTGGTAGCCTTAGCCATGGGTCAGACTCCTCTTATTCTTCAGAGGCGTTGCCGGAGGCGGCACGGCGAGCCTGGAGCGTAGCATACTTGATGCCGCGCTGAGCTGCGATGTCCTTCGGGTGAACCTGGTGCTTCAGAGCGTCGAAGGTTGCGCGAACCATGTTGTACGGGTTCGAGGAACCGGTCGACTTGGCGACAACGTCGTGAACGCCGAGCGTTTCGAAAACGGCGCGCATCGGACCGCCGGCGATGATACCGGTACCGACCTTGGCCGAGCGCAGCAGAACCTTGCCGGCGCCATGGCGGCCATGGACGTCGTGATGCAGGGTGCGGCCTTCACGCAGGGGAACGAAGATCAGCTCGCGCTTGGCGGCTTCCGTTGCCTTGCGGATCGCTTCCGGCACTTCGCGTGCCTTACCGTGACCGAAGCCTACGCGGCCTTTCTGGTCACCGACGACGACGAGAGCGGCGAAACCGAAACGGCGGCCACCCTTAACAACCTTGGCGACGCGGTTGATCGCGACAAGCTTGTCGACGAATTCGCTGTCGCGCTCTTCGCGGCTCTGGCGATCTTCGCGAGAACCCCTTCTTTCCTGTGCCATTGTCCTCTTCCTTTTTCTTTTCCGGGTGCAATCGGCAAACAAACGAGGACCGCATCGGTCTCCCTTGCGGGATCGTTTGCGGTCCGGTGAAAATCCGGCCGCTGTCCAAAAGACGTGCGGCCGGAAATCTCCTTAGAAGGTCAGACCGCCTTCGCGGGCTGCTTCTGCAAGAGCCTTGATGCGGCCGTGATAGATGAAGGCGCCACGGTCGAATACGACTTCCTTGACGCCGGCCTTGGAGGCGCGCTCTGCAACGAGCTTGCCGACGAGGGCAGCTGCTGCGGTGTCGGCACCGGTCTTCAGAGAACCGCGCAGATCCTTGTCGAGCGTGGAGGCAGCCGCAAGCGTCTTGCCGGCCACATCATCGATGATCTGTGCGTAGATGTTCTTCGAGGAGCGATGAACCGACAGGCGCGGACGGCCATTGGCCACCGACTTGAGTTGACGGCGCACGCGGTTGGCACGACGTGCAAGTGCTTCTTTCCTGCTAGCCATTTCGCGTGATCCTTACTTCTTCTTGCCTTCTTTGCGGACGATGCGCTCGTCGGCATACTTCACGCCCTTGCCCTTGTAGGGCTCGGGACCGCGGTATTCGCGGATTTCGGCGGCGACCTGACCGACCTGCTGCTTGTTGATGCCGGTGACGACGATTTCCGTCGGCTTCGGAACAGCGATCGAGATACCGACCGGCGGCTCATAGACCACGTCGTGGCTGAAGCCGAGAGCCAGTTGCAGGTTCTTGCCCTGCATGGATGCACGATAACCAACGCCGTTGATTTCGAGCTTGCGCTCGTAACCGTCCTTGACGCCCTTGAAGATGTTCTCGATCATCGTGCGGGACATACCCCACTTTGCGCGAGCATCCTTGGTCTGGTTGAGCGGCGTGACCACGACCGCGTTATCTTCGAGCTTTACGCCGACTTCGTCGTTTGCGACGAAGAACAGCTCGCCCTTCGGGCCCTTTGCAGTAACCTTCTGGCCATCGACCGTAGCCGTGATTCCAGCAGGTACCTGAACGGGCTTCTTACCGATACGAGACATGTTTAAATCCTGTCTGTTCGCAATGGAGATCCCTGCCCTGTCTTAGAAGACAGAGCAAAGAACCTCGCCACCAACGTTCTGTTCGCGAGCCTGGTGATCGGCCATCACGCCCTTCGGAGTCGAAAGGATGGTGATGCCGAGACCGTTCGCGACCTGCGGAATGGACTTGACCGAGACATAAACCCGGCGGCCCGGCTTGGACACACGGCCGATCTCACGGATCACCGATGTGCCTTCGTAGTACTTCAGCTCGATGCTGAGTTCCGACTTGCCATTGCCGAAATCGACAACGGAATAGCCGCGGATGTAGCCTTCGGACTGCAGGACATCGAGAACGCGTGCACGGAGCTTGGACGCAGGCGTCGAAACCGACGACTTGCGGCGGGAAGCGCCGTTGCGGATGCGAGTGAGCATATCGCCCAACGGATCAGTCATTGTCATCTAACCTGCTCCTTACCAGCTCGACTTGACGATGCCCGGCACCTTGCCGAGATTGCCCAGTTCACGCAGCGCGATACGCGACATGCGCAGTTTGCGGTAGTACGCGCGCGGGCGGCCCGATACTTCGCAACGGTTGCGAATGCGGGTCTTCGATCCATCGCGCGGCAGGGATGCCAGCTTGATCGAGGCCTTGAACCGCTCTTCGATCGGAAGAGACTGGTTCATGATGATCGCCTTCAGGGCTGCACGCTTGGCAGCCTGATTTGCGACCGTAGTACGGCGGCGCTTGTTCTTTTCAACTGCGCTTGTCTTCGCCATGTCAGGTTCCTTTTCTACGCTCGTCGTTACGGTTACTGACGGAACGGGAAGTTGAACTCTGTCAGCAGAGCCCGTGCTTCGTCGTCCTTCGTTGCCGTCGTGCAAACGATGATGTCCATGCCCCACATCTGATCAACCTTGTCGTAGTTGATCTCAGGGAACACAATGTGCTCCTTGATGCCCATGGCGAAGTTGCCACGGCCGTCAAAGCTCTTCGGGTTCAGGCCGCGGAAGTCGCGAACGCGCGGAAGCGCGATGTTCACGAGACGGTCCAGGAACTCGTACATGCGGGCGCCGCGCAGGGTGACCTTGGCGCCGATCGGCATCTGCTCGCGGACCTTGAAGCCAGCGATGGAGTTGCGTGCACGGGTGATGACCGGCTTCTGGCCGGCGATCGCTGCCAGGTCGGCTGCGGCAATCGTCGGCTTCTTCGAATCAGCCGTTGCTTCGCCAACACCCATGTTGATTACGATCTTGTCGAGCCTCGGGATCTGCATCTCGTTGGCATAGGAGAACTTCTCCTGCATCGCCTTGCGGATGCGCTCGACATATTCCTTCTTGAGCCGCGGCTCGTACTTTGCCTCAGCCATCGATCACATCTCCAGAACGCTTGGCCACACGGACCTTCTTGCCGTCAACGACCTTGAAACCGACGCGGGTCGGCTTGCCGTCCTTGTCGACGATTGCAATGTTGGACAGGTGAACCGAGGCTTCCTTGCTGATGATGCCGGCTTCCTGCGTCTGCGTCTGGCGCTGGTGGCGCTTGACGACGTTGACGCCACGGACGACCGCGCGATCTTCCTTCGGCAGAACCTGGAGGACTTCGCCCGTACGGCCTTTGTCCTTGCCTGCGAGCATGACGACCTTGTCGCCTTTACGAATCTTCTGCATCGTTCCCGCTCCTTACAGTACTTCGGGAGCCAGCGAGATGATCTTCATGTGGTTCTTGGCGCGAAGTTCGCGCGGAACCGGTCCGAAGATACGGGTGCCGATCGGCTCTTTCTTGTTGTCGATGAGGACTGCTGCATTCGTGTCGAAGCGGATGATGCTGCCATCCACGCGACGGATTTCCTTGGCGGTACGAACAACCACCGCCTTCATCACGTCACCCTTCTTCACGCGGCCGCGCGGGATCGCTTCCTTGATCGAAACGACGATGACGTCGCCGATCGAGGCATACTTGCGCTTCGAGCCGCCCAGCACCTTGATGCACATGACACGACGTGCGCCGGAATTATCCGCGACGTCGAGGTTTGTTTGCATCTGAATCATATCAGGTCGCCTTCTTGTTTTACCGGAATGGTTGGGCTTGCGCCCCCTACCCCGGCTCATGAAAATTGTCAGCCCGCCGAACCCGCATTAGGGGCGGGTACAGACACGGCAATAGCTTGAATAGCGCGGGAAAAATCGTGCCAAGGTGGTTTCCCGACGGGACCTTCCATGCGCTCAAAGCAAAAGAACGCCCGGCATTCGAGCGTTCTGACGCTGCTTCATACAGAAATTTCGGCGAGACGCAAGGCCTCGCGCAAAATTCTGTTACTTGCCCTGGGCGGAAATGACCGTCCAGCGCTTGTCCTTGGAGATCGGTGCGCATTCCTCGATGGATACGGTATCGCCGATCTTGTACTGGTTGTTTTCGTCGTGGGCCTTGTACTTCTTGGAACGACGAACGGTCTTCTGAAGCAGCGGGTGAGCAAAACGGCGCTCAACGCGAACTACGACAGTCTTCTCGTTCTTGTCGCCAACGACAACGCCCTGCAGAATGCGCTTCGGCATGTTATTCTTCCTTTACGCCTTTGCTTCTGCCGCCTTCTGGCGGGCAATGGTTTTCACGCGGGCGATGTCCTTGCGGACTTCGTTGATGCGCGAGGACTTTTCGAGCTGGCCGGTTGCCTTCTGGAAGCGCAGGTTGAACTGCTCCTTCTTGAGGTTGGCGAGCTTGTCCTTGAGCTGATCGGCCGTGAGGCCGCGGACTTCTTCGGCTTTCATCTGCCTCTCCTTACTCTGCAATGCGCTGAACGAAGCGCGTCTTGACCGAGAGCTTGGCCGAGCCGAGACGAAGCGCCTCGCGGGCGATTTCTTCGGTGACGCCGTCGATCTCGAACATCATGCGGCCAGGCTTGACCTTGCATGCCCAATATTCGACGGAGCCCTTACCCTTACCCATGCGGACTTCGGTCGGCTTTGCGGTTACCGGAACGTCCGGGAACACGCGGATCCATACACGGCCGGCGCGCTTCATGTAGCGCGTGATCGCGCGGCGGGCCGCTTCGATCTCACGTGCGTTGACGCGGTTGGGCTCCTGAGCCTTCAGGCCGAATTCACCGAAGGCGAGGTCGGAACCGCCCTTGGCGACGCCCTTGATGCGGCCCTTGAATTGCTTGCGGTACTTGGTACGCTTTGGCTGCAACATTTTCTTATTCTCCGAACTTATCTGCCACCAACGCTATCAAGCGTTGTCGCGGCGACGATCGCGATCACGGCTTGCCGGACCCTGAGCGTCACCCTCGAGTGCGCGGCGCTCGGAGGCCAGCGGATCGTGCTCAAGGATTTCGCCCTTGAAGATCCAGACCTTGATGCCGCAGATGCCGAATGCGGTTTCGGCTTCAGCCGTACCGTAGTCGATGTCCGCACGCAGGGTGTGCAGCGGAACGCGGCCTTCGCGGTACCATTCGGTACGAGCGATTTCCGCGCCGCCGAGACGGCCTGCGCAGGTGATCCTGATGCCTTCGGCGCCAAGACGCATTGCAGACTGAACAGCGCGCTTCATGGCGCGGCGGAAAGCCACGCGGCGTTCCAGCTGCTGGGCAATCGACTGTGCGACGAGCGTCGCGTCGACTTCCGGCTTGCGCACTTCGACGATGTTCAGGTGCGTTTCGGAGTTCGTCATGTCCGACAGCTTCTTGCGGAGCTTGTCGATGTCTGCACCCTTCTTGCCGATGATCAGACCCGGGCGAGCCGAGTGGATCGTGACGCGGCACTTCTTGTGCGGACGCTCGATGACGACCTTTGCGATACCAGCCTGCTTCAGTTCGCTCATGACGAACTTGCGCATCTTCAGGTCTTCGTGCAGGAGCTTGACCGTACTCGGCATTGTCCGCGAACCAGCGGCTATCCCAGGTGCGGTTGATGCCAAGACGGAAACCGATTGGATTGATTTTCTGACCCATTATGCGGCCTCCTCTTGTGCCTGCACTTCGCGGACGACGATCGTCAGGTGGGCGAACGGCTTCTCGATGCGAGATGCACGGCCGCGGCCACGAGCGTGGAAGCGCTTCATGACGATCGACTTGCCGACATAGGCTTCTGCTACGACCAGCGAGTCGACGTCGAGATCGTGGTTGTTCTCGGCGTTGGCGATCGCGAGATTCGAGCGTCTTCTTGACGGCGCCTGCGATGCGCTTGCGGGAGAACTCCAGCTCAGCGAGTGCGCGGTCAACCTTCTTGCCGCGGATGGCCGCAGCAACCAGGTTGAGCTTCTGTGGGCTGACGCGGAGCGTGCGGGCGACTGCTTGCGCCTCGTTGTCCTTCAGCCGGCGTTCGGCTTTTGCCTTGCCCATTGTTACTTCCTCTTTGCCTTCTTGTCCGCACCGTGACCGTAATAGGTCCGGGTCGGAGAGAATTCACCGAATTTGTGACCGACCATGTCTTCATTGACGCTGACCGGAACATGCTTGCTGCCGTTGTAGACGCCGAAGGTGAGACCGACGAACTGCGGCAGGATCGTGGAGCGACGGCTCCAGATCTTGATTACTTCTGCACGTCCGCCTTCACGAACCTTCTCAGCCTTCTTGAGAAGATAGCCGTCAACGAACGGACCTTTCCATACTGAACGAGCCATTGGAGACTTCCTCTCTTACTTCTTACGCTGATGACGCGAGCGCATGATCATCTTGTCGGTCGACTTGTTCGACCGGGTACGCTTGCCCTTGGTCGGCTTGCCCCACGGGGTAACCGGATGACGGCCACCCGAGGTGCGGCCTTCACCACCGCCGTGCGGATGGTCGACTGGGTTCATGACGACGCCGCGGTTGTGCGGACTTCTTGCCACGCCAGCGCGAACGGCCGGCCTTGCCATCATTGATGTTGCCGTGGTCCGGGTTGGAAACAGCACCGATCGTCGCCAGGCAGGTGCCGTGGACAAGGCGCTGTTCGCCCGAGTTCAGGCGAAGGATCGCCATGCCCTGGTCGCGGCCGACGAGCTGTGCGTAACCGCCAGCCGAACGTGCGATCTGACCGCCCTTGCCCGGCTTCATTTCCACGTTGTGGATGATGGAGCCGACCGGGATGAACTGAAGCGGCATGGTGTTGCCTGGCTTCACGTCGACGGCCTTGTCGGAAGCGATGACCTTGTCGCCGGCAGCGAGGCGCTGCGGAGCGAGGATGTAGGCCTGTTCGCCGTCCGTGTAGGTTACGAGCGCGATGTATGCCGTGCGGTTCGGGTCATATTCGATACGCTCGACCGTGCCCTCGACGTCGAACTTGCGGCGCTTGAAGTCGACGAGACGATAGGTGCGCTTATGACCGCCGCCCTGGAAGCGGACCGTGATGCGGCCGGCGTTGTTGCGGCCACCCTTGGAAGTCAGGCCTTCCGTCAGCACCTTGACCGGCTTGCCCTTCCACAGGCCAGAACGGTCAACGATGACGAGCTGGCGCTGGCTCGGGGTCGTAGGATTGAATGTTTTCAATGCCATTTTCTTATTCCTCAGAGACCGGTGGAGACGTCGATCGTCTGGCCTTCAGCCAGCGTCACGACAGCCTTCTTCACGTCCTTCTGCTTGCCTACAAAACCGCGGAAACGCTTGGTCTTGCCCTTGCGGAGCAGAGTGTTGACGGCCGTGACCTTGACGCCGAAGAGCGCCTCGACTGCAGCCTTGATTTCCGGCTTCGTGGCCGCCTTGGCGACGTTGAAAACAACCTGGTTGTTTTCCGATACCAGCGTGGACTTTTCGGTGATCGCCGGCGAGACGATCACATCGTAGTGGCGAAGATCGGTCACTTGAAACGCTCCTCTAGAGCTTCAACGGCAGCCTTGGAAAGCACGAGCTTGCCGCGGCGCACGATGTCGTAAACGTTGATGCCCTGGATCGGCAGAACATCGATGTTCGGGATGTTCTTTGCTGCAAGCTTGAAGTTGCCGTCAAGCTCAGCGCCGCCGATGAAGAGCGCATTGGTCAGGCCCAGCGTCTCAAAAACGGATGCGAGAGCCTTGGTCTTTGCTTCAGCAGCGACCAGGTTGTCGATGACGATGACGTCCTCGGACTTGAACTTGGCCGACAGAGCGTGGCGCAGGCCGAGAGCGCGAACCTTCTTCGGAAGGTCGTGCTCGTGGCTGCGGGCGACCGGGCCGTGAGCCTTACCACCACCGCGGAACTGCGGAGCGCGAGCCGAATGGTGACGAGCGCGGCCCGTACCCTTCTGCTTGTACATCTTGGCGCCGGTGCGCGAAACGTCCGCGCGGCCCTTTGCCTGGTGCGTGCCCTGCTGCTTCTTGGCAAGCTGCCAGCGGATGACGCGGGCAAGAATGTCTTCGCGGGGCTCGAGGCCGAAAATCGCGTCAGAGAGAGAAACCTTCCCTGCGTCTTTTCCCTCGAGGGTCTTGACGTTGAATTCCATTGGTCCGGCTCCTTACTTCGCTGCCGACTTGACGGCATCGCGCACGATGATCCAGGCACCCTTGGAACCGGGTACTGCACCCTTGATCAGGATCAGACCGCGATCTTCATCGGTCGAAACCACTTCCAGGTTCTGAGTCGTTACGCGCGTCTGGCCCATGTGACCAGCCATCTTCTTGTTCTTGAAAACCTTGCCTGGATCCTGGCGCGAACCCGTCGAACCATGCGAACGGTGCGAAACGGACACACCGTGCGTGGCGCGCAGACCGCCGAAGCCGTGGCGCTTCATGGCGCCGGCAAAACCTTTACCGATGGTCGTACCCGTCACGTCGACGAGCTGACCTGCAGCGAAGTGACCAGCCTTGAGCTCGGTGCCGACCTCGAGCAGGTTGTCTTCCGAAACGCGGAATTCTGCGAGCTTGGCCTTCGGCTCGACGTTGGCGACAGCAAAGTTGCCGCGCATCGCCTTGGACGTGTTCTTAACCTTCGCCTGGCCAGCACCGAGCTGAACTGCGGTATAGCCATTCTTTTCTACAGTGCGCGTAGAAACGACCTGGCAGCCTTCCATACGCAATACCGTTACCGGGACATGCTCGCCGGCGTCGTTGTAGACGCGGGTCATTCCCACCTTCTGTGCAATCACACCTGAACGCATCGGTTCAATCCTTCCAAATCCGCTCGAGCCAGGCTCAGAGCTTGATCTCAACATCGACACCAGCGGCGAGATCGAGCTTCATCAGCGCGTCCACCGTCTGCGGGGTCGGGTCTACGATGTCGAGGAGGCGCTTATGCGTGCGCATCTCGAACTGCTCGCGGCTCTTCTTGTCGATGTGCGGGGACCGGTTGACCGTAAACTTCTCGATGCGGGTCGGAAGCGGAACGGGGCCCCGGACACTAGCTCCGGTGCGCTTCGCCGTCGACACAATCTCGCGCGTGGAAGCATCGAGAATTCGGTGATCGAACGCCTTCAGGCGAATGCGGATATTTTGGCCGTTCATTCGACGTTATCCTTGTGTTTGTTCTTCGCGTGCCAACAAAACGGCACGGGCTGTTCTTCTTTTCCTAAGGCGGACCACCGGTTTCAAAGATCGAAGGGGACACCGAAAACGATGTCCCTTTCCAGTCTCCAGGCCTTGAGGCCCACCTTATCTATTCATTGCCTGCCTCGAAGCCGAAGCAGCCGCAAATCGCGCTCGCGCGCCATTTGCTACATTTTTATGTCATAAGCAAGCGGCCCTGGGGCCGCTTGCTTAAAAGATTACTCTACGATCGATGCAACGATACCGGCGCCGACGGTGCGGCCGCCTTCGCGGATGGCGAAGCGCAGCTTTTCTTCCATGGCGATCGGCACGATCAGCTCGACGTCAACCGTGACGTTGTCGCCCGGCATCACCATTTCCGTGCCTTCCGGCAGCGTCACGATGCCCGTCACGTCCGTCGTGCGGAAGTAGAACTGCGGACGGTAGTTGGTGAAGAACGGCGTATGACGGCCGCCTTCTTCCTTCGTCAGGATGTAGGCTTCAGCCTTGAACTTCTTGTGCGGCTTCACCGAACCCGGCTTGCACAGGATCTGGCCACGCTCGACGCCGTCGCGGTTCACGCCGCGGATCAGTGCGCCGATGTTGTCGCCGGCCTGGCCCTGGTCGAGCAGCTTGCGGAACATTTCAACGCCGGTCACCGTCGTCTTCGAGGTCGGGCGGATGCCGACGATCTCGACTTCTTCGCCAACCTTGACGATACCGCGCTCGACGCGGCCGGTCACGACCGTACCGCGGCCCGAGATCGAGAACACGTCTTCGATCGGCATCAGGAACGGCTGGTCGATCGGACGCTCAGGCGTCGGGATGTAGGCGTCGACCTGGGCCATCAGCTCGCGGATCGCGTCTTCGCCAATCTTCTTGTCGGAATCTTCAAGAGCAGCCAGCGCCGAACCCTTGACGACCGGGATGTCGTCGCCCGGGAAGTCGTAGGACGACAGCAGTTCGCGCACTTCCAGCTCGACGAGCTCGAGAAGCTCGGCGTCGTCGACCTGGTCGACCTTGTTCAGGAACACGACGATTGCCGGAACGCCGACCTGGCGGGCCAGCAGGATGTGTTCGCGGGTCTGCGGCATCGGGCCATCGGCAGCCGAGCACACCAGGATCGCGCCGTCCATCTGTGCGGCACCGGTGATCATGTTCTTGACGTAGTCGGCGTGGCCGGGGCAGTCGACGTGCGCGTAGTGGCGGTTGGCCGTCTCATACTCGACATGCGCCGTCGAAATCGTGATGCCGCGAGCCTTTTCTTCCGGCGCAGCGTCGATCTGGTCATACGCCTTGAACTCGCCGAAGTACTTCGTGATCGCCGCCGTCAGAGACGTCTTGCCGTGGTCAACGTGGCCGATCGTGCCGATGTTAACGTGCGGCTTGTTGCGCTCAAACTTACTCTTTGCCATTTTCGGCTCTCCATTCTGCTAGTCCCCGAAGGGATCTAATTCTTGTTATCGGTCAATTGGTATTCCGGTCACTTCTGACCGGAATACTTTGCCTGGATTTCAGTTGCGACGTTCGACGGGACCGGCGCGTAGTGATCGAAGGTCATCGTGTACTGAGCGCGGCCCTGCGACATGGAGCGCAGGTTGTCGACGTACTTGAACATGTTCGCCAGCGGAACGTTCGCATTGATGACGACGGCGATGCCGCGGCTCTCCTGGCCCTGGATCTGACCACGGCGCGAGTTCAGGTCGCCGATGACGTCGCCGACATAGTCTTCCGGCGTCACGACTTCGACCTTCATCATCGGCTCGAGCAGCTGGGCGCCAGCCTTCTTTGCTGCCTCACGGAAGCAAGCGCGGGAGGCGATTTCGAACGCCAGGACCGACGAGTTGACATCGTGGAAGGCACCGTCGATCAGCGTCGCCTTGACGCCGAGCATCGGGAAGCCTGCGAGCGGACCGGAGGTCAGAACGCTTTCGATGCCCTTCTGAACGCCCGGGATGTATTCCTTCGGAACAGCACCGCCGACGATCTTGGACTCGAACTTGAAGTCGTCGCCTTCCGGGTTCGGTTCGAAGATGATCTTGACACGCGCGAACTGGCCGGTACCACCGGACTGCTTCTTGTGCGTGTAGTCTTCTTCGTGCGTCTTCGTGATGGTTTCGCGGTAGGCAACCTGCGGCGCACCGACGGTTGCTTCAACCTTGAACTCGCGGCGCATGCGGTCAACGATGATGTCGAGGTGAAGTTCACCCATGCCGGCGATGATCGTCTGGCCCGATTCCTGGTCCGTCTTCACGCGGAAGGACGGGTCTTCGGCAGCCAGGCGGTTGAGCGCGAGGCCCATCTTTTCCTGGTCGCCCTTGGTCTTCGGCTCGATGGCGATCTGGATGACCGGCTCGGGGAATTCCATGCGCTCGAGGATGACCGGCTTCAGCGGATCACACAGCGTATCGCCAGTGGTGGTTTCCTTGAGGCCTGCGAGAGCAACGATGTCGCCGGCGAAGGCCTCTTCGATGTCTTCACGCGAGTTGGAGTGCATCTGCAGCATGCGGCCGACGCGCTCGCGCTTGTCCTTGACCGTGTTCATGACCGACGCGCCCTTCTCGAGCTTGCCGGAATAGATGCGGGCGAAGGTGAGCGAACCGACGAAGGGGTCGTTCATGATCTTGAAGGCGAGCATGGAGAGCGGCTCGGCGTCATCGGGGTGACGCTCGATTTCAGCTTCCGTCTTCACGTCGATACCCTTGATCGCCGGAATGTCGAGCGGCGACGGCAGGTAATCAACGACTGCGTCGAGCAGCGGCTGAACGCCCTTGTTCTTGAAGGCAGTACCACAGAACATCGGATGGAACTTGACGTCGATGGTGCCGCGGCGAACGAGCGCGCGGATCTGATCGTTGTCCGGCATGTTGCCTTCGAGGTAGGCTTCCATTGCGGCTTCGTCGATCTCGACAACCGTCTCGATCAGCTTTTCGCGATATTCTTCAGCCTTGGCCTTCATGTCTTCCGGGATTTCGACGACGTCCCACTGTGCGCCGAGAGATTCGTCGCGCCAGATGAGAGCGTTCATCTCGATCAGGTCGACAACGCCCTTGAACTCGGTTTCTGCGCCGATCGGCAGCTGCATGACGACAGCCGTCGCGCCGAGACGGGTCTTGATCATCTCGACGGAGCGGTAGAAGTCCGCACCGGTCTTGTCCATCTTGTTGCAGAAGATCATGCGCGGAACGTGATACTTCTCGGCCTGGCGCCAGACGGTTTCAGTCTGCGGCTCGACACCGGCGTTGGCATCGAGAAGTGCGATGGCGCCGTCGAGAACGCGCAGCGAACGCTCGACTTCGATGGTGAAGTCGACGTGGCCGGGAGTGTCAATGATGTTGAAGCGGCGCATCTTGCCGTCACGGCCCTTCCAGAAGGTCGTGGTCGCAGCGGAGGTGATCGTGATGCCACGCTCCTGTTCCTGCTCCATCCAGTCCATGGTGGCTGCGCCGTCGTGGACTTCGCCGATCTTGTGCGACTTACCGGTGTAATAAAGAATACGTTCGGTGGTCGTGGTCTTGCCGGCGTCGATGTGCGCCATGATACCGAAATTGCGGTAGTCTTCGATTTTATATTCGCGAGCCATTGTGGACTGCCTTTCGATACCGTTCGGAATTACCAGCGATAGTGCGAGAACGCACGGTTGGCATCGGCCATCTTGTGCGTGTCTTCGCGCTTCTTGACGGCACTGCCGCGGTTGTTGGATGCATCGAGAAGCTCGCCCGAGAGGCGGTCAACCATGGTCGTTTCGTTGCGCTTGCGGGCAGCAGCGATCAGCCAGCGAATGGCGAGGGCCTGACGGCGCTCCGGACGGACGTCGACCGGGACCTGGTAGGTCGCACCACCGACGCGGCGCGAGCGGACTTCGACGTGCGGGGCGATGTTATCGAGCGCAGCGTGGAAAACCGCAATCGGCTCCTGCTTCGACTTGCCCTGCACGACGTCGAATGCGCCGTATACGATGTTTTCAGCAACGGACTTCTTGCCGTCGAGCATGATGGCATTCATGAACTTCGTGACAACCAGATCGCCGAACTTCGGGTCCGGGTTGATCTCGCGCTTTTCTGCTCTGTGACGTCGGGACATACTTCTCGTCTCTTCAACTGTTAAGGCGCTTTACCACGCGGAGAACCTCGCGCAGCGCCGGAAAACCAAAACCGAATTACTTCGGACGCTTCGCACCGTACTTCGAACGGCGCTGCTTGCGGTTCTTGACACCCTGGGTATCGAGAACGCCGCGGATGATGTGGTAACGGACACCCGGAAGGTCCTTCACGCGGCCGCCACGGATCATGACCACGGAGTGTTCCTGAAGGTTGTGACCTTCGCCGGGAATGTAACCAATGACTTCGAAGCCGTTGGTGAGGCGGATCTTGGCAACCTTACGCAGAGCCGAGTTCGGCTTCTTCGGCGTCGTGGTGTAGACGCGGGTGCAAACGCCGCGCTTCTGCGGGTTTTCCTGCAGAGCAGGAACCTTGTTACGCTTTACACTTGCCTGGCGAGGCTTGCGGATCAGCTGGTTTACGGTAGGCATTCAACCATCCCTTACGTTTATCTCTCAAACCCTTGCGGGCGTAACTCGCGCCGTCTCCGGCAAGATCACACGGCTGTCGTCAATGCGCAAAATGTGGCCCGATCCGCTTGCGCAGATGGACCACTGAAGGCAGAGGACGCAAAAAGACATGCGTCATGCGTGCAGGCATCATAACTTCAACGTGCGTTTCGAACCTTGTTTGAGGAGAACTCCAGGACGAGACGCCCCGGACAGCCATGCCTCACATGGGTTCCGATGGCGCGGGTACTACTGGTTTCCCGCTGGTTCGTCAAGGCCGGTTAAGAAATAATCTTCGGCGGATCGCCTTGAAACCCGGGCTCCGTGCGCTCTTTGAAGGCTTTTAGAGGCAACGGACACCGCATGCCAAGTTGAACTTGGGCATCGCTGCAAAAACGGATAAGGAATTCAGCGATCGCAGGCCGCGCGCCTGTCAAAAACGGATTCGAGTTTCGAATCGCCAGATATCCAAAGGACCGATGAATGATCGAGAAGCCCGACAACGACAATAATTCCGTAGGCCCGATGGTCTTCATCATCATCGGCAAGGGCTACGAGTCCGATGGCGCCGAGGGCGTCGACCTGCACGTGATGCTGAAGGCCGCCGATGACGACAGCGCGGTGCGCGAGGCGCTGAGCGCCCTTGCCGAAGAGGGCTTCATCGAAGCCGACCTCGACCAGATCGGCATGCTGACCGACGTTCCCGCAGAAGAACCGCATGCCTCGGCGTACCAAGGCGCGCTCGAAGGCGAAGTCGCGATCATCCGCTTCAACTGAAGACATGGCGGGGCCGGATGCGCAAAAGGTGCTGATCTACGCGACCTGGCGCGGCCGGCTCCTGGTTTTCGACGAGGCGGATTTTCCGGAGATCGAACTGCAGGTTCCGGGCGGGACGGTCGAACGCGGCGAAGACCCTCAGCAAGCGGCAACCCGCGAATTCGCCGAAGAGACAGGTCTTGCGCTGAGCCACACTCTTCGTCCGCTTGCAATCGATGACTACCGCTTCATCAAGAACGGCGCCGCCATCTGCCACCGGCGGCATTACTATCATGCCGATATTGGAGGGCCCTACCCCGACACCTGGCTTCATCACGAGATGACACCATTCGACGGCGGCGGGCCGATCCTGTTGCGCTTTTTCTGGATTGATATCGCAGAAGCAAAGGCCAGGCTCGGTTACGGAATGCAGAATTGCCTCATCCTGCTTCCCTAACCAATCGCGCTGTCACAATATGCATCTTCGACGAAACGATTATACGGTCTTTCAGCTCGGCAAAAACGTCACGCCGGTTGCAGCCGGCTTCGAGGTGGTCATCCCGCGGGCCAAAGCGGCATCGAGCGATGCCAGGTGTCTTTTCCCGTCATCGGAAAGCCGCATGCGGTTCCGAGCCATGTGATGGAGGCTAGACCGTAGTAGTTATCAAGAAAAATGGAGAACTGTTTTCGGCCTCCCGCCGCCGCGAAATCAAAAAAAACCGCCCGGATCGCTCCGGGCGGTTTTTCAATTCTGAGGCCGGGCTGCCGGTTATTCGGCAGCTGAAGCGTTTTCGCCGGCCATGTCCTGGAGCATCGGGGTTGCGGCATCCGCGCCCGTGCCCTTGCGGCGCTCTTCGAGGATCATCTCATCGCGCGACGTCGCGATGCGGCGGATCGCCGTCATGGTGCCGCCGGTACCGGCCGGGATGAGGCGTCCGACGATGACGTTTTCCTTGAGACCCTGCAGACCGTCGGTCTTGCCGGCGATCGCAGCTTCCGTCAGCACCTTCGTCGTTTCCTGGAAGGAAGCGGCGGAGATGAAGGACGGGGTCTGCAGCGACGCCTTGGTGATGCCCAGAAGAACCGGCTCGCCATAGGCAGGCTTCTTGCCCTGCTCGATCAGGCCGTCGTTGACGTCCTCGAGCTCGATACGGTCGACGTTGTCGCCTACGATATAAGTCGAGTTGCCCGCATCGGTGATTTCCACCTTCTGCAGCATCTGACGGACAATCACTTCGATGTGCTTGTCGTTGATGACAACGCCCTGCAAGCGGTAGACTTCCTGGATTTCGTTGACGAGGTAGGAAGCCAGAGCCTCTACGCCCTTGATCGCCAGGATGTCGTGCGGTGCCGGGTTGCCGTCGAGGATGTAGTCGCCCTTTTCGATATAGTCGCCTTCCTGAAGGTGGAAGGGCTTGCCCTTCGGGATCAGGTACTCGACAGGCTCGACACCGTCTTCCGCCGGCTCGATGATGACGCGGCGCTTGTTCTTGTAGTCGCGGCCGAGGCGGATCGTACCATCGATCTCAGCGATGATGGCATGATCCTTCGGGCGGCGGGCTTCGAAGAGTTCGGCAACGCGCGGCAGACCGCCGGTGATGTCCTTGGTCTTGGCGCTTTCCAGCGGCGAACGTGCAAGCACGTCACCCTGGGAGACCTTCTGGCCCGGCTCGACCGAAAGGATCGCGTCGACCGAAAGCAGGAAGCGGGCATCGCCGCCGCGAGACAGCTTCGCGACATTGCCGCTTGCGTCCTTGATGACGATTGCCGGCTTGAGGTCCGAACCACGCGGGGTCGAACGCCAGTCGATGACCTGACGCTTGGTGATACCCGTGGATTCGTCGGTCGCTTCGAGAACGGAGAGACCGTCGACAACGTCTTCGAACTGAACGGTACCGGCCAGTTCCGTCATTATCGGACGGGTGTACGGATCCCACTCAGCCAGACGCTGGCCGCGCTTCACCTTGTCGCCCTCGTCCACATACAGCTTCGAACCGTAGGCAACGCGCTGCGAGGAGCGCTCAACGCCACGCTCGTCCAGGATCTGGACGGTCATGTTGCGGCCCATGGCAACGAGGATGCCTTCGGAGTTCCGCAGAAGGTTGCGGTTCTTGATCTGAACCGTTCCTTCATACGAGGCTTCCAGGAACGACTGGTCGACCACGGTGGCCGTACCGCCAAGGTGGAAGGTACGCATGGTGAGCTGCGTGCCTGGCTCGCCGATCGACTGAGCCGCGATGACGCCGACCGCTTCGCCCATGTTGACCGGCGTACCGCGAGCAAGGTCGCGGCCGTAGCAGACGGAGCAGACGCCTGTCTGGATTTCGCAGGTCAGTGCCGAACGGATGCGGATCGACTGGATACCAGCCTTCTCGATCTCGACGACATCTGGCTCGAGGATCATCTTGCCGGCATCGACGATGCGCTCGCCGGTGACCGGGTGATCGATGTTGTCGAGTGCCGTACGGCCGAGGATACGTGCGCCGAGCGAGGCAACGACCTGACCGGCATCGACGATGGCGGTCATGGTGAGGCCCTTGTCGGTGCCGCAATCCACGGAGTTGACGATGCAATCCTGCGCGACGTCGACGAGACGGCGGGTCAGGTAGCCCGAGTTTGCCGTCTTCAAGGCGGTGTCTGCCAGACCCTTACGGGCGCCGTGCGTCGAGTCGAAGTACTCGTTGACGGTCAGGCCTTCCTTGAAGTTCGAGATGATCGGCGTCTCGATGATTTCGCCCGAGGGCTTAGCCATCAGGCCGCGCATGCCGCCCAGCTGACGCATCTGGTTCGGCGAACCGCGGGCGCCCGAGTGGCTCATCATGTAGATCGAGTTCATAGGCTTCTGGCGGCCGGTCTTTTCGTCGAACTCGACAGCCTTGATGCGGGCCATCATCTCTTCGGCGACCTTCTCGGTGGCCTTGCCCCAGGCATCGACGACCTTGTTGTACTTTTCGCCCTGCGTGATGAGGCCGTCGTTATACTGCTGCTCGTATTCCTTCACGAGTGCTTCGGTATCGCCGACGATCTTAACCTTGGTATCCGGGATCACCATGTCGTCCTTGCCGAACGAGATGCCGGCGCGGCAGGCATGCGAGAAACCGAGCTGCATGATGCGGTCGCAGAAAATGACCGTGTCCTTCTGGCCGCAATGACGGTAGACCGTGTCGATCATCTTGGAGATGTTCTTCTTGGTCATTTCCTGGTTGCAGATGTCGAAAGGCACCTTGCCGTTCTTCGGCAGCAATTCGCCGATGAGCAGGCGGCCCGGAGTCGTTTCATAGATCTTGGAGTACGGCTTGCCGTCCTCGCTGATCGACTTGAAGCGGCCGCGGATCTTGGTGTGCAGCGTGACGACCTTGCTTTCGAGAGCATGATGCAGTTCGCCGAGGTCGGAGAAGGCCATGCCTTCGCCCGGCTCGTTCTGGTTCATGATCGAGAGGTAGTAGAGGCCGAGAACCATGTCCTGCGACGGAACGATGATCGGAGCTCCGTTTGCCGGGTGCAGGATGTTGTTCGTCGACATCATCAGAACGCGGGCTTCGAGCTGGGCTTCGAGAGACAGCGGCACGTGGACGGCCATCTGGTCACCATCGAAGTCGGCGTTGAAGGCCGTGCAAACGAGCGGATGCAGCTGGATCGCCTTGCCTTCGACCAGGGTGGGTTCGAAGGCCTGGATGCCTAGGCGGTGCAGCGTCGGCGCGCGGTTCAAGAGAACCGGATGCTCGCGGATGACCTCGTCGAGGATATCCCAGACTTCCGGCTTTTCCTTCTCGACCAGCTTCTTCGCCTGCTTGACGGTCGAGGAGTAACCCTTGGCGTCGAGGCGGGCGTAGATGAACGGCTTGAAGAGTTCGAGCGCCATCTTTTTCGGCAGGCCGCACTGGTGCAGCTTCAGCTCCGGACCGGTCACGATGACCGAGCGGCCGGAATAGTCAACGCGCTTGCCGAGCAGGTTCTGGCGGAAGCGGCCCTGCTTGCCCTTGAGCATGTCGGAGAGCGACTTCAGCGGACGCTTGTTGGCACCCGTGATGACACGGCCGCGACGGCCGTTGTCGAACAGCGCATCGACGGATTCCTGCAACATGCGCTTTTCGTTGCGGATAATGATACCCGGCGCACGAAGCTCGATGAGGCGCTTCAGACGATTGTTACGGTTGATGACGCGACGATAGAGATCGTTGAGGTCCGACGTCGCAAAGCGGCCGCCATCGAGCGGAACCAGCGGACGCAGATCCGGCGGGATCACCGGAACGACCTTCATGATCATCCATTCCGGACGGTTGCCGGA
This sequence comes from Rhizobium yanglingense, assembly GCF_977109285.1. Lineage (NCBI taxonomy): Bacteria > Pseudomonadati > Pseudomonadota > Alphaproteobacteria > Hyphomicrobiales > Rhizobiaceae > Rhizobium > Rhizobium yanglingense. The sequence goes on along the minus strand of NZ_CDSAWY010000002.1, from coordinate 409,128 downwards.
TTCCACGAAGTTCTCGACGATCTTCAGCCGCTTCATCAGCTTCTTCTGCTTGAGATCCGACGTGGTGTCGGCAAGCTCGGAACGCAGATCGCCGGCGATCTTCTCGAGGTTCATCGATGCCAGCATCTCGTAGATGGCTTCAGCGCCGATCATCGCCGTGAACTGGTCTTCGCCATATTCGTCGACGGCGAGCATGTACTCTTCTTCCGAGAGGAGCTGATGTTCCTTAAGGGCCGTGAGGCCCGGCTCGGTGACGATGTAGTTTTCGAAATACAGGACGCGCTCGACATCCTTCAGCGTCATGTCGAGCAGCGTGGAAATGCGGCTCGGCAGCGACTTCAGGAACCAGATGTGGGCAACGGGTGCTGCAAGCTCGATATGGCCCATGCGCTCGCGGCGAACGCGCGACAGCGTGACTTCGACGCCGCACTTTTCGCAGATGATGCCCTTGTACTTCATGCGCTTGTACTTGCCGCAAAGGCACTCGTAGTCCTTGATCGGCCCGAAGATGCGCGCGCAGAAGAGACCATCGCGTTCCGGCTTGAACGTGCGGTAGTTGATGGTTTCCGGCTTCTTGATCTCGCCGTAGGACCAGGAAAGGATCTTCTCCGGAGAGGCAATCGAAATCCGGATGGAGTTGAAATTCTGTGCAGGCACCTGCGGATTGAAAAGATTTATGACCTCTTGGTTCATGCCTGTCTCCTTCATGGGCGAAAGCGCCCTTAGCTTGCGATGGTCGGCGGCAAATCCCGGGAGCCGCGCCAACGCTCAAAACGACAATAACCGCACAATGCGGCGGAAACGTCCCTGCCCGGCCGACACATTAAGGGGCCATGGCGGGAACGGGTGTGCGCCCTCTTAAGGCGCACACCCTATCAAGTGGTTACTCGGCTGCGTCCGGCAACTGGCCCGCCTGCTGCAGATCCTCGACCTTCGAGTTCTCCAGCTCGACGGAAAGGCCGAGCGAGCGCATTTCCTTGACGAGAACGTTGAAGCTTTCGGGAATACCCGCTTCGAACGTATCGTCGCCCCGGACGATGGCTTCGTAGACCTTGGTGCGGCCGGCAACGTCGTCCGACTTCACCGTCAGCATTTCCTGTAGCGTGTAGGCTGCGCCGTATGCTTCCAGAGCCCAGACCTCCATTTCGCCGAAGCGCTGGCCGCCGAACTGGGCCTTGCCGCCCAGCGGCTGCTGGGTCACGAGCGAGTAAGGACCGATCGAACGGGCGTGGATCTTGTCGTCGACCAGGTGGTTGAGCTTCAGCATGTAGATGTAGCCCACGGTCACCTGACGGTCGAACTGCTCGCCGGTACGGCCGCTCATAAAGCGTCGACTGACCGGAATCCTTGAGACCCGCCAGACGCAGCATGTCGTTGACATCGCCCTCATGGGGCGCCGTCGAAGACCGGCGTTGCGATCGAAACGCCGCGCTTCCACTGGTCCGCAAGACGCAGAACCGAGTCATCGTTGAAGTCCTTGACCTGCTCGGCCTTCGGACCGTCGCCGACAACGTCGCCGATCGTCTTGCGCAACGGCTCGATATTGCCGTTCGCCTTGTAGGCTTCGATCAGGTCACCGATCTGCTTGCCCATGCCGGCGCAAGCCCAGCCGAGGTGCGTCTCGAGGATCTGGCCGACGTTCATGCGCGAAGGCACGCCCAGCGGGTTCAGAACGACGTCGACATGCGTGCCGTCTTCGAGGAACGGCATGTCTTCGACCGGAACGATGCGCGACACAACACCCTTGTTGCCGTGACGCCCAGCCATCTTGTCGCCCGGCTGGATCTTGCGCTTCACTGCGACGAAGACCTTGACCATCTTCATGACGCCCGGAGGCATTTCGTCGCCGCGCTGGACCTTCTCGACCTTGTCCATGAAGCGCTGCTCAAGGCGCGACTTGGATTCGTCGTACTGGCCGCGGAGTGCTTCGAGTTCACTCTGGACCTTCTCGTCCTCGACTGCGAACATCCACCACTGCGAGCGGGGATATTCGGAGACCACGGCGTTCGAAAGCTCGGTGCCCTTCTTGAAGCCCTTCGGGCCGGCGATGGACATCTGGCCGCGGAGCATCTCGATCAGACGGCCGTAGACGTTACGGTCGAGAATCGCCTGCTCGTCGTCGCGGTCCTTGGCAAGACGCTCGATCTCTTCGCGCTCGATTGCCATTGCGCGCTCGTCCTTTTCAACGCCGTGGCGGTTGAAGACGCGCACTTCGACGATCGTGCCGTAGGTGCCGGGCGGCATGCGCATCGATGTATCGCGGACGTCGGACGCCTTTTCACCGAAGATGGCGCGCAGGAGCTTTTCTTCCGGCGTCATCGGGCTTTCGCCCTTCGGCGTGATCTTGCCGACAAGGATATCACCCGGCTGAACTTCGGCGCCGATGTAGACGATGCCTGCTTCGTCGAGATTCTTCAGCGCTTCTTCCGAAACATTCGGAATATCGCGCGTGATTTCTTCCGGACCAAGCTTCGTGTCGCGCGCCATCACTTCGAATTCTTCGATGTGGATGGAGGTGAACACGTCGTCGGCAACGATACGCTCGGAGAGCAGGATCGAATCTTCGTAGTTGTAGCCGTTCCACGGCATGAACGCGACGAGCGCGTTGCGGCCAAGAGCCAGATCGCCGAGATCGGTCGACGGACCATCCGCGAGAATGTCGCCGCGGTTGACAACGTCACCGACGGTGACCAGCGGACGCTGGTTGACGCAGGTGTTCTGGTTTGAACGCTGGAACTTCTGCAGGCGGTAGATATCGACACCGGACTTGCCGGCTTCGAGGTCTTCCGTTGCGCGGATGACGATACGCGTCGCGTCGACCTGGTCAACGACGCCACCGCGGCGGGCGCCGATAGCTGCACCGGAGTCGCGAGCGACGACCGGCTCCATGCCGGTGCCGACGAACGGAGCTTCGGCACGCAGCAACGGAACAGCCTGGCGCTGCATGTTCGAGCCCATGAGGGCGCGGTTCGCGTCGTCGTTTTCCAGGAACGGGATAAGAGCGGCTGCAACCGACACGACCTGCTTCGGCGAGACGTCCATCAGGTTCATGCTGTCGCGCGGGGCGAGCATGACTTCGCCAGCGTGACGGCACACGACGAATTCGTCGACGAAGGAACCGTCCTTGTCGAGCTCGGCGTTGGCCTGTGCGACGTAGTACTTCGCCTCTTCCATGGCCGACAGGTAAAGAACATCGTTCGTCACCTTGCCGTCGACGATGCGGCGGTAAGGGCTCTCGATGAAGCCGTACTTGTTGACGCGCGCAAAGGTCGCCAGCGAGTTGATGAGACCGATGTTCGGGCCTTCCGGCGTTTCGATCGGGCAAATACGGCCGTAGTGGGTCGGATGAACGTCGCGGACTTCGAAGCCGGCGCGCTCGCGGGTCAGCCCGCCCGGGCCAAGTGCCGAGAGACGGCGCTTGTGGGTGATCTCCGACAGCGGGTTGACCTGGTCCATGAACTGCGAGAGCTGCGAGGAGCCGAAGAACTCACGAACGGCGGCAGCTGCCGGCTTCGCGTTGATCAGATCCTGCGGCATGACCGTGTCGATTTCGATCGAGGACATGCGCTCCTTGATCGCGCGCTCCATGCGCAAAAGGCCCAGACGGTACTGGTTTTCCATCAGCTCGCCGACCGAGCGGACGCGGCGGTTGCCAAGGTTGTCGATGTCGTCGATCTCGCCCTTGCCGTCGCGTAGCTCGACGAGCATCTTGACCACGGCCAGGATGTCGTCCTTGCGCAGGACGCGGACGGTGTCTTCGACGTCGAGGTCGAGACGCATGTTCATCTTCACGCGGCCGACGGCAGACAGGTCGTAACGCTCCGCATCGAAGAACAGCGAGTTGAACATGGCTTCGGCCGATTCCATGGTCGGCGGTTCACCCGGACGCATGACGCGGTAGATGTCGAACAGCGCGTCCTGACGGTTCTCGTTCTTATCGGCGTTGAGCGTGTTGCGGATGTAGGCGCCGACATTGATGTGGTCGATGCCGAGAACCGGGATTTCGTCGAAACCGTTGGCGAGGATGACCGGCAGGGTCTTCTCGTCGATTTCGTCGCCGGCTTCGAGATAGATCTCACCCGTCGAGTAGTTGACGATGTCTTCTGCGAGGTAGTTGCCGTAGAGATCGTCGTCCGTCGCCTTCAGAGCCTTGAGACCCTTGTCGGAAAGCTGGCGGAGCAGACGCGGGGTCAGCTTCTTGCCCGCTTCGACCACGACTTCGCCGGTGTCGGCGTCGACCATCTCGGTGATCGCCTTGGCGCCCTTCAGCGCCTCGGGCTGGAAGGGAATGCGCCAGCCTTCGCCGTCGCGCTTGTAGAGCGACTTCGTGTAGAAGGTGTCGAGGATTTCCTCGCCATCCATGCCGAGGGCCATCAGCAGCGACGACACCGGAATCTTGCGGCGGCGGTCGATACGGGCATAGACGATGTCCTTGGCGTCGAACTCGATGTCGAGCCAGGAGCCGCGATACGGGATCACGCGGGCGGCGAAGAGCAGCTTGCCGGAAGAATGGCTCTTGCCCTTGTCGTGGTCGAAGAAGACGCCCGGCGAACGGTGCATCTGGGACACGATCACGCGCTCGGTGCCGTTCACGATGAACGTGCCGTTGTTCGTCATGAGCGGCATGTCGCCCATGTAGACGGACTGTTCCTTGATGTCCTTGATCGACTTCGCGCCGGTATCCTCGTCGATATCGAACACGATGAGACGGAGGGTAACTTTCAGCGGCGCGGCGTAGGTCAGGTCGCGCTGGCGGCATTCGTCGACGTCGAACTTCGGCGGTTCGAACTCATAGGACACGAATTCCAGCATCGAAGCGCCGGAGAAGTCCGTGATCGGGAAAACTGACTTGAAGACGGCCTGAAGGCCTTCGTCAGGGCGGCCGCCCTTGGGCTCTTCTACCATCAGGAATTGGTCGTAGGACGCCTTCTGAACCTCGATGAGGTTCGGCATTTCTGCGACTTCGGGGATTTTACCAAAAAACTTGCGTACGCGCCTACGACCGTTGAACGAAAGGGTCTGAGCCATCGTCGCTCCTTCAAAATTGCATCCGGGCCTGCAACGGACGGGAACCGCTGGCCAGGCGATCCCGTCGATCAATGGATAATTCAATCTCGTCCCACTTCCCGAAGCCACATGGCCGGATTGCCCTGCGCTTCGGTTCGAGACCATGCTCTTGAAGAACCCATTACCCAAAAGCCGTTTTCACGCGGCTTTTGGGTAATTCGTTCACAAAAACGGCAAATGGGAGACGGTGAAGACCGCCTCCCAGATGCAGTTCAAGATTACTTGACGTCGGCCTTTGCGCCAGCGTCTTCAAGCTTCTTCTTGATGTCAGCGGCTTCAGCCTTGGAAACGGCTTCCTTGACAGCCTTCGGAGCGGCTTCAACGAGGTCCTTGGCTTCCTTGAGGCCGAGGCCGGTGATGGCGCGGACTTCCTTGATGACGTTGATCTTGTTGGCGCCGGCATCCGTGAGGATGACGTCGAACTCGGTCTTTTCTTCTTCAGCAGCGGCAGCAGCGCCACCAGCACCACCAGCAGCGGCAGCAACAGCTACCGGAGCAGCAGCGGAAACGCCCCACTTTTCTTCGAGAAGCTTGGACAGTTCTGCAGCTTCCAGAACGGTCAGCGAGGAGAGGTCGTCTACGATCTTTGCGAGATCAGCCATTTTATCAGTTCCTTTTGTTCGGTTCGAACCGGTTTTCTATAAACAGCGAAAAACCGCCTTAAGCGGCTTCGTCCTTCTTGGCGTAAGCCGAAAACACGCGGGCAAGCTGGCTTGCCGGTGCTGCAACAACGCCTGCGATGCGGGTAGCCGGTGTCTGGATCATGCCCAGCAGCTTCGCGCGCAGTTCGTCCAACGACGGCAGGGTCGCAAGCGACTTGACTGCATCGGCGTTGAGCGTGGTTGTTCCCATGGCGCCGCCGAGCACAACGATCTTGTCGTTGCCCTTGGCGAAATCCACGACGACTTTCGGAGCGGTGATCGGATCGGCGCTGTATGCAATCAGCGTCTGACCGGTGAAGAGATTGGAAATCCCTTCCGCTTCCGTACCCTGAAGGGCGATCTTGGCCAGGCGGTTCTTCGCGACTTTGACGGTGCCGCCAGCAGCGCGCATCTTCGAACGGAAGTCGTTCATCTGCGCGACTGTAGCACCAGCATAGTGGGCCACGACAACCGAGCCCGAAGCCTTGAAGACTTCGTTCAGTTCCGTGACGAATTCGCGTTTTTCCGCTCTTTCCACTGCCTATCTCCAGTTGGCGGGACCGTGAAACGGACCCACCGGGTTGCCTTTGCCTCCCGGGATCAGAAGCGATCCCAAGCGGCGCTTGAGGATCCTGTCCCCTCGCGCTTCGCGCCAAAAGGCCGAAGGCACAAGGCATCCAAGGCTCGAACCAAATCCATGAAGCTGAGCTTCATCGAAATTCGGGTCTTACCCGTCTCATGCAGGCCGAAGTGATTAAGGGAAAACCACCTGCAATCTCGGACAGGATTCCGGATTTCTCCGGAATATTCCGGCCCCTTTCGAGGCCGGAATTCTTGCCACCGGGCAAAGCCCGATGAAATTTCGTTAAGCGGCCGTGACCGACGACGGGTCGATCTTGACGCCCGGGCCCATGGTCGAAGAGATCGCTACGCGCTTGACGTAGTTGCCCTTTGCGCCAGCCGGCTTCGCCTTGATGACGGCATCAGCGAAGGCACGGATGTTTTCTTCCAGAGCCTTTGCATCGAAGGATGCCTTGCCGATGCCGGCGTGAACGATACCAGCCTTCTCGACGCGGAATTCGACGGCGCCGCCCTTGGAGGCCTTGACCGCACCGGCAACGTCCATGGTGACCGTTCCGACCTTCGGGTTCGGCATCATGCCGCGCGGGCCGAGTACCTTACCGAGACGACCGACGAGCGGCATCATGTCCGGGGTCGCGATGACACGATCGAAATCGATCTTGCCGCCCTGGACGATTTCGACCAGCTCTTCTGCGCCGACGATGTCAGCACCGGCTGCCTTGGCTTCGTCAGCCTTGGCGCCGCGCGCGAAAACGGCGACGCGAACGTCACGACCCGTACCGTTCGGCAGGTTGACCACGCCGCGGACCATCTGGTCTGCGTGACGCGGATCGACGCCGAGGTTCATGGCGACTTCGATGGTTTCATCGAACTTGGCGACAGCCCGGTCCTTGACCATGCCGATAGCAAGGTTCAGAGCGTAGAGCTTCGTGGGATCAACACCTTCGTTGATCTTCTTGGTGCGCTTGCCAGCCATGGTCTTAACCTACCACTTCCAGGCCCATGGCGCGGGCAGAGCCCTCGATCATCGCCATTGCACCTTCGATATCTGCTGCGTTCAGGTCCTTCATCTTCGCTTCGGCAATCGCCTTGACCTGAGCCTTGGTCAGCTTGCCAGCGACAGAGCCCTTGCCGGGCGTCTTCGAACCGGACTGGATCTTCGCTTCCTTCTTAAGGAAGTAGCTGACGGGCGGCTGCTTCATCACGAAGGTAAAGGACTTGTCCTGGTAGTAGGTGATGACAACCGGGATCGGCATACCCTTTTCCATTTCCTGCGTGGCGGCATTGAACGCCTTGCAGAATTCCATGATATTGATGCCACGCTGACCAAGCGCCGGGCCGATCGGCGGGGACGGATTTGCCGATCCTGCCTTGACCTGAAGCTTGAGCTGGCCTGCAACTTTCTTAGCCATAACTCTCTGCCTTTCATTGATGACCGGTTGCCCGGCCAGTGGTGCCGGATTTCTCCGGCGGCTGCGGTTGCGTGGTGCGGATTTTAAGGCCCGGCTAAGACCCCTCACCTTCCACGCGGTTGGCGGCTATCGCCGCGCAGAAGCCGGTCAGTACTGACCGACTTCCATCTCAAAAATCAGACCTTTTCGACCTGACCGTATTCCAGCTCGACCGGCGTTGCACGGCCGAAGATCGACACTTCCACCTTCAGGCGCGAACGCTCTTCGTCCACATCCTGAACCGTGCCGTTGAACGACGCGAACGGGCCATCGGAAACGCGGACCTGTTCGCCGACCTCGAAGGTAACCGAAGCCTTCGGCCGCTCGACACCTTCCTGGACCTGGCCGAGAATGCGCTCGGCCTCGGAGTCCGGAATCGGAACGGGCTTGTTGTCGGAGCCGAGGAAACCGGTGACCTTCGGCGTGTTCTTGATGAGGTGGTAGGCCTCGTCCGTCAGGTTCGCTCGAACCATGACGTAGCCCGGAAAGAACTTGCGCTCGCTGTCGACCTTGCGGCCGCGGCGCACCTCAACCACCTTCTCGGTCGGCACGAGGATCTTTTCGAAGAGATGCTCGAGCCCCTTCTGCCTGGCCTTCTCCTCGATGGATTCAGCCACCTTCTTCTCAAAATTCGAATACGCGTGGACGATATACCAACGTGCCGCCATCTTATATCTCCACCCGATCAGTTGCCGGTGTTGAGCACGTAGCTCAAGGCCCAGCCAATCAGCTGGTCAGCAGCAAAGAAAAACAGCGCGGCAAAGACGACCATCACCAGAACCATGATCGTCGAGATCATGGTCTCGCGGCGAGACGGCCAGGTAACCTTGGACGTTTCGGTGCGAACCTGCTGCAGGAACGCAAACGGATTGGATTTGGATGCCATCGACTGCCCACGCAATTACGGCACGTAAAGCTGAACATATCAGCCCCACGCACCGCGTGTCTGTTGAACCCTACATAAACACCGATTCCCAATTGCACAAGAGGAAAACCGACGTCTAGCGAAATTTGCCATAATACCCTCCCCGACGGACCGCTGCGAGAACGTCCGCGCTTCCCTTCGAAGAAGATGGCAGGGGCAGAGGGGCTCGAACCCCCGACCTGCGGTTTTGGAGACCGCCGCTCTACCAGCTGAGCTATACCCCTTTACGCTTTACATTCAGCCCTTTGACCATGAGGGTCGAAGCGCTTCCTGCAAGCATGGCGCTCCCTTTAAGACGGTGGCACGGGATATGCAAGTGCGATTTTCGATTTTTCCCAATCCGCCATCACCTGGCATGGCCAACGGTCAGAGCTTCACATATTTGCGCCAGTCGTGCTCTTCCTTGAAGCCGAGGACTTCGCGGATCTTGCGGTTGGAAAGCAGGCCCTCATGCTCCCCGATCTCGCGGGTGAAGGGCACGTTCGGAAAGAAGCGTTTGGCGAGTTCCTTCGACGGCATATTGGCGGTCACGGTGTCGTTCACCGCATTGAAGACCTGGAAGCCCAATCCGCTCTTTTCGATACACAGATGGACGACCTGCGCGAGATCGCGGGCGTCGACATAGTTCCACGCGTTGCGCCGGCGCGTCTCCGGATTGGCGATGAAGCCGGGAAACCTGTCATATTCATGCGGCTCGATGACGTTTCCGATGCGCAAGGCATAGATATCGGCACCGGACCGCTCGGCAAAAGCGCGCGCCGTCTTTTCGTTCAGCACCTTCGACAGACCGTAGCTGTCCATTGGATCGACGTCGTAGTCCTCCTCCAGCGGAAACTGATGGAAATCCTTCTGTCCCTCGGCGAAGCAGACGCCATAGGTGGTCTCGCTGGAGGCAAGGATGATCTTCCCGACGCCGAGCTTCACCGCTGCCTCGAGGACATTGTAAGTGCCCATCGTGTTGATGCGGAACGTCTCGTTGTCCGTTTTGATCAGAATGCGCGGTATCGCAGCGAAATGCACGACAGCGTCGAAGCCTTGGACGCCGTTGCCCGGCTCCAGATCGGGAAGATCGCAATGCATCGACAGCGTGTTGAAGACCTGGCCGCTGTCGGTGATGTCTGCAATCAGGTTGGTGACGCCAGGGCTGTCGAGCGGCACCAGATCGACATTGTGAACCTCATAGCCGGCATTCACCAGCCACGGCACGACATGACGTCCAGGCCTTGCCCGAACCGCCGGTAAAAAGAATACGCTTCTTCATGAAATCTCCTCCGCATCATGAAATAGAAGGAATAGATAAAGGCTCCGCCACAGGGCGCAAGGTGAAGGCGTGGCGATTTAGAAGCCACGGTCAGAGATTTCGCCTAAGCTGCTTCCACTTCCCAGGATTCCGGCCAGCACCTCTTCCAGCGCGGGCCTGGATCTTGATGTCGTCGGCCACCTGCATATTCATCCAGAATTCCGGCGAGGTCTTGAAGGACTTGCCGAACCGAAGAGCCGTATCGGTGCTGCATTCGACGTTTGAACGTCAACAATAGTGCAACGCAAAAGCCCCGCCGTTTCCAGCGGGGCTTCTTCAATCCAAGCTAATGCGAAGATTACTCTACGATCGATGCAACGATACCGGCGCCGACGGTGCGGCCGCCTTCGCGGATGGCGAAGCGCAGCTTTTCTTCCATGGCGATCGGCACGATCAGCTCGACGTCAACCGTGACGTTGTCGCCCGGCATCACCATTTCCGTGCCTTCCGGCAGCGTCACGATGCCCGTCACGTCCGTCGTGCGGAAGTAGAACTGCGGACGGTAGTTGGTGAAGAACGGCGTATGACGGCCGCCTTCTTCCTTCGTCAGGATGTAGGCTTCAGCCTTGAACTTCTTGTGCGGCTTCACCGAACCCGGCTTGCACAGGATCTGGCCACGCTCGACGCCGTCGCGGTTCACGCCGCGGATCAGTGCGCCGATGTTGTCGCCGGCCTGGCCCTGGTCGAGCAGCTTGCGGAACATTTCAACGCCGGTCACCGTCGTCTTCGAGGTCGGGCGGATGCCGACGATCTCGACTTCTTCGCCAACCTTGACGATACCGCGCTCGACGCGGCCGGTCACGACCGTACCGCGGCCCGAGATCGAGAACACGTCTTCGATCGGCATCAGGAACGGCTGGTCGATCGGACGCTCAGGCGTCGGGATGTAGGCGTCGACCTGCGGCCATCAGCTCGCGGATCGCGTCTTCGCCAATCTTCTTGTCGGAATCTTCGAGAGCAGCCAGCGCCGAACCCTTGACGACCGGGATGTCGTCGCCCGGGAAGTCGTAGGACGACAGCAGTTCGCGCACTTCCAGCTCGACGAGCTCGAGAAGCTCGGCGTCGTCGACCTGGTCGACCTTGTTCAGGAACACGACGATTGCCGGAACGCCGACCTGGCGGGCCAGCAGGATGTGTTCGCGGGTCTGCGGCATCGGGCCATCGGCAGCCGAGCACACCAGGATCGCGCCGTCCATCTGTGCGGCACCGGTGATCATGTTCTTGACGTAGTCGGCGTGGCCGGGGCAGTCGACGTGCGCGTAGTGGCGGGTTGGCCGTCTCATACTCGACATGCGCCGTCGAAATCGTGATGCCGCGAGCCTTTTCTTCCGGCGCAGCGTCGATCTGGTCATACGCCTTGAACTCGCCGAAGTACTTCGTGATCGCCGCCGTCAGAGACGTCTTGCCGTGGTCAACGTGGCCGATCGTGCCGATGTTAACGTGCGGCTTGTTGCGCTCAAACTTACTCTTTGCCATTTGAATGCTTCCTGTGAACGAAATGGGTGACCCCGGCGAGCCGGTTTAGTGCCGCCGTTTAAGGCTTTCGGCGGGATTGCGCAAGACCTAATTGCGAACGCCATTCTTGGCTTGCAAGCGCATATGGGAGACAATTCGCGCCGAGCAAGTCGATTCGCCCCGAACCCGGCGAAAATCGTTGAAACCAAGGGGAAAATCTGGAGCGGGCAGCGGTATCGAATGGGTGATCGCGCAGGCACCTCGTTCAAGCTGTCCTGGTCCCCGCGAACTCCCAAACGAGCGCGAGCGCTGCGAACCTTGGCGGCTGGTGGTGTGGCTTAGCGCCAACCCTAATTCGGGATCTTGTTATAAAAAGACTCTGGATCGTAGACGCAGGCATAATCGAGGACGCAGAGCTTTCCACCGGCATCCCGCAAACTGGTCGTCGAGTGCTTGTCCCCCAGCCTGCAGCGCGCCGGCGGATAGCGGAAGCTGCGGCCGCCGATGCCGATTCGGACGAATACTGTTTTGTTTTGCCGGATGAACTGCGCGAGTTCGCCACAGCTGAGATCGCGAGCCCTGACTTCCATGGCCTCGGCGGCAAGGGCGACCGACGGAAGCAAAAATGCAGCGGCCAAAATCACGTTTCGCATGGCACCTCTCAATGGAGGCCAGTTAAGCAGCAGTATCCGCGTCATTCAAACAGAAATTTTGCGCCCCTGAAGGCGCGGCGCCAGGAAAAAGCGCGCGCAATGCGCGCCATTGCCGAAGAATTGAAAGGCTTGGAGCGGGTAGCGGGAATCGAACCCGCGTATTCAGCTTGGAAGGCTGCTGCTCTACCATTGAGCTATACCCGCGGGGTGGTCCGATCCAAGTGACGAATGGTGGAGAGAGTTGGATTTGAACCAACGTAGGCTGAGCCAACGGATTTACAGTCCGTCCCCTTTAACCACTCGGGCATCTCTCCAGTTTTTCGTCTGGATCGTAACCAAGCTCGACAGACTCCAGGAGCGTTGCCGCCCCTCGATCTGCGCCGCGTATATGACCGGAGCATTTGCCCATGTCAACATGAAGACAATAGAAAAAACACGAAAAATTTCATCGCCTGCTGAAAGCCGCCGCCGGCAAAGAAACCCTATGCGCGGTGAAGCACCGCCGTTATAAAGCCGCATGAGCAAAGACAACAAATCCGGCGGCAAGCCCGCAACCGACAAGTCCCCCAAGGATACGCACTACGCCACTCTGCGGCGTGCCCACCGCGATGCCAAGCGCGAGCGCGGCGAAATCCCGACGCCGCCTGCCGCAGAAGCGCAAACGCGGCGGCGAGGACTGGAAGGCGCCGGCGCTTGCGGCCGACCAGGTCTATCTCTACGGCCTGCATACCGTGCGCGCCGCAATCGAAAATCCCGAGCGGAAAAACGTCAAGCTGACGGTGACGCAGAATGCGCTCACCCGCCTCGAAATCGATGCCGGCCAGCTCGGCATTCCAGTCGAGATCGTCTCGCCGCAGGATATCGACAAGGTGCTCGGCCCCGATGCGATCCACCAGGGCGTGATGCTGGAAACCCGCCCCCTGCCCGTCCGGCGCCTGGAGGCGCTGAAAGACAGCCCGCTGCTCCTCGTGCTCGACCAGGTCACCGATCCGCACAATGTCGGCGCCATCATGCGCTCGGCCGTCGCATTCAATGCCGGCGCCGTTATCACCACGCAAAGACACAGCCCGACCGAATCGGGCGTGCTTGCGAAATCGGCTTCCGGCGCGCTCGAACTCATTCCTTATATACAGATCACCAATCTTGCCGACGCGCTTGGTGAATTGCACCGGCTCGGCTTCTTCTCGATCGGCCTCGATTTCGGAAGGACCGGCGCCGATCGAAGGCACGTTCTCAGGCGACAAGGTTGCGCTCGTCCTCGGTTCCGAAGGCAAGGGTCTCAGGCAGAAGACGCGCGAGACCGTCAGCGCGCTTGCGCGGCTCGACATGCCGGGCGCGATCAAATCGCTGAACGTCTCGAATGCGGCTGCGATCGCGATGTATGCCGCACGCCTTCATCTGAAGAAATAAGCGGACGTCTCAAAATGAACGAATGGTGGGCCTAAGGTGCGCCGAAGCGCAGCGCAACAGCAAGAAAGAAGGAAAATACCCGGCATGGCAATCCGGCCCCTCCTGTTCGGCATCATGTTCATCGCAGTCTTCGTCGCCATCGTTCTCAGTATCATATGGGTCGATCCCACCCAGCCGACGCGCCAGCCGGATCCTCTGGCGCCTGTGACGCCGGTACCCACACCGACACCACCGGTGCAATAGCCGCCGGGAATCGCACCGGCGGCATCGCGTTTGCTGATCGACGGCTGCTCCAGCAGCCCCATTCTCGATATCCCGATAATGCCGCCCTTTTGAGGGCCGGCCACACGAAGCCGGCATCAGCAAGCCAGCGGGCGATCATAGGTTGATGCGGAAATACAAGTAGTGCGGCCGGTGGTGATGACGCCAGTAATGACGTTCGCTCCACCTGCGTTCGGCGCGCCAGGGCCGGTAGTGGCGGCGCTCATAGGCGTACGGATGATGGCGCCAGTAACGGCGCTCATGCCGCCACGAATGGCGCCCATGGCGGCGATGATCACGGTAGTGCACCTTCACGACGTCGCTCTTATCGACGGAAGCAACAGGTGCATATACGGGAGCGGCAACCACTGGCTCGACGGCAACGACGGCCAATCCGAACGACAGGAGCGCTGCAATGGCAAAACGGACAATTCTCATGGCTCATCTCCTTGATGAAAGTGAGCGAAATCTGCGCCTCCTGCCCTGAACTCCTCCTGAATCGCACCTTCAGCTTTTGTTCATGAAATGAAGAGGGATTGGGTCTATGATCGATCACGAAATCGCGCCCAGGCCGGATTTTTCTTTACAGACCGGAAGAATCTGCTAGTTGGCACGCATTGCCCTTGTAGCTCAGTTGGTAGAGCACCTGATTTGTAATCAGGGGGTCGCGGGTTCGAACCCTGCCGGGGGCACCATATATTAGTTAATAAAATCAGTGACTTGATGCTAGCCCGCGCTTAGTTGGCGGGTTTTTCATGCGCCAATGATTTAACCAGAATTGCCATGTTTTCCGGGCTTTCCCGAGGGTAGCGGCGATTCCTTGGAACATGAATCGCGCACAAGAAACAAGACGCCGCATACCAAGGGTCTAGCTTGAGACAACCAACGTATAATGTCGGGAGGCGCGGTCCATTGATATGTTGCCGCTATCGCCTCAACACCCCAACCATAGAGGCGATCAGCTGCGCCAAGCTGCTATCGACTTCGGTGTCTCTCACCCCTCTCTCACCGTGGTCGGCGGATAACGTATCCGCGTTGACCGCCTCGCAGATCGGGGCGGTCTTTTTTTGATGAGGCTGGAAAGAAAAACCCGCGCCAGCTGGTGAGGCCGGTTGCGCGGGCTTGGTGGTCTGCGGACAACGCCGCGATCCGAAACATGCCGCTCACCGGCCGGCGCGCAAATCGCGCCAAGAAAGGAACCGTCCGCCACTCGAGAGCACAAATGGTGCATGACGCGTAGAAGCACTGTAGAATAAGGCATTCTGATTTGTAGTCAGGGTTCGAACCCTGCCGGGGCCCATTTGCATCACGATTTTTTATGGCGCACGGGGCCACCCCGTGCAGCCCGGACGCCCCGATCGCATCGTCTGCCGAGGACAGGCTTTCCATCCTCGTCGTCAGTTGCTGCCGTCGTTCGAGCGTGACTTGCGCGCCTCGCTGTTGGTCGAGGATGACGTCTTTCCGTCGGGTTGCTGGCCGAAATAGGTGCCGCCGAGATGGCCGCCGGCGCTGGTGTTTTCGACTTGGCGCTCGGCCCTCTTCACGAGCTTTTTGACGTCTGTCTTGCTCATTTTATTGCTCCATTGGCTGGTGGTGACATGGGAACAACGACACGCGGCCAAGAGAGTTCCCTCTTCCCGGGGAGCCCGGCGCAACAGGAACCGCGGCGTTGCTTTGAATGGCTGTTTCCTTGACAAATCTACCAGGCGCACGTGAAAGTACCTCGCTCATGGACGCTGTGACAATTATGGATTGCGATATCGAATGCCCAAAAAACCGAAACTCGAATACTCGGAACTCGCCGGCGAATTCACCGAGGACGGCGTTACCGTGCTCGTCGATATCTTCCGGACAGCCGGTTCCAACGAGGACTGGTCGATGGAAGTCGTGACGCAGGAGGAGGACCTCATCCGCTGGGACGAACCGTTCGCGACCGACCGCGAGGCGTTTGACGAATTCCTGGCGACAATCGCCCGCGACGGCATTCGCTCGTTTCTGGACGATACCGAGCAATCCGTGCACTGACCGGCCCTGCATTCGCTATCCACCGACCGACCGGGCATATTCGCGCTGTTGCTAAAATATGATATGGTCGCCGCGGGAGAGCGGTGATGCGACGGTATAATCTCCGGCATGAAGCCGATGATCGGTGGCTTGTTGTTGACGGAATGACCATGCAGCCAGCCGCCCTGGACGGTATCCCGATCTGCGGCATGCAGTGGGCGGAGGCCTGCGATATGGTCGATCTCATGAATACCCTCGACAGCATCGAACGCGCAGCGGATCGCTACGCGGCTTCGTTCCGCCGGAGCGCCTGACGGCCGCCTTTCCGTCTCCTGAAAATCTACAGCCGCAGGCCCAACCGGCCGGTCCCCTTCGGGTCTTGCCGTTGCCGCAGCGGAACAAATCCGCCGTCCACCGGTTCGAATCGTCAAGGAGGATCGAAGCATGGTTGCAGAGTATCTTGGCTCTTTGCTATCGCTGGCGGCGCCTTCCTTCTCGGCTGCGCGATCGCCTACGGCATGCTCACAAACCGCGAGCTCTCGCGCAGTGAGCAGGACGCGCAGGAGGCCGCAAGGTGCGCAAACTCTACGAGAAGCCGCCGCATGAGGCATCGCGATGAGCCGGCGGTATGCTTGGGCGGTTGCCATCGCGCTGGCGCTTGCCGCCGTTCTTGCCGCCGAGAGCGCCGGTTACTTCCATTCGTCCGAAACGCCCGGCCGGCCCGCTCCCCACGCAATCGACCAGTCACGGTCGGAGCCAGTCACAGTAGGAGATCGACATGCCAGGGTCAGGACAAGAGCTTTGATTCCGGCACGGATGATGCACGCTGCTCGGACACTGCGGCCGCTGCCGAGCGTCGGGAGGAAGCCAAATTGCAGGCCGCGCGCGGGCTGGCTTCCGGAATGGGCCATCCGCACGAGGCCTTGCTGGATACCAAGCCGGATGACATCGATCGAGCGCAGGACGGCCGTTTTGGGGAAATCGAGCCCGATGAACGCGCGAAACAGGCCGCCCTGAAGGAACAGGCCCGCCTCCACGGCGATGTCTACATCGTCGAAACCGACCTGGAAGACAGGGATCAGCGCGAAGCAGCGCCGGGCACAAGAGAACAGAAATAGCAGCCGCCATCACCTCTTCGGCAGCCCACAGCGCAGGCGGCAGAGTCTGCCTGCGCGCAAAATACCTTGTCGCATAAGCCCTTTATCCATTAGCTAGGCGAAGTTCATAAAGGGCATCACATGGGCCGTTCATTTCAGACGCTTTGTTTCCTCGCTTCCTCGGCAACAGAGGCGCTTGCCGCGCGGGAAGAGTTGATTCGCCTTTATGGGGAGGTTCCCGCCGAGGAAGCCGATGTCATCGTGGCGCTCGGCGGCGACGGCTTCATGCTGCAAACGCTGCACAGCACGATGAATTCCGGCAAGCTCGTCTATGGCATGAACCGCGGTTCTGTCGGTTTCCTGATGAACGACTATCGCACCGACAAACTGCAGGACCGCATCTGCGCGGCCGTCGAGAATGCCTTCCATCCCCTGCAGATGACGACGGCCAACGCCGACGGCACCAATTCCACGGCACTCGCCATCAACGAAGTCTCGCTCTTCCGTCAGTCCTACCAAGCCGCCAAGCTGCGCGTCGAGGTCGACGGGCATGTGCGTCTCGCGGAACTGATCTGCGACGGCCTCATGGTGGCAACGCCGGCGGGCTCCACCGCCTATAATCTTTCGGCCCACGGCCCGATCCTGCCGCTGGAAGCGCCGCTGCTTGCCATGACGCCGGTCAGCGCCTTCCGCCCGCGGCGCTGGCGCGGCGCGCTGCTGCCGAACAAGGTGACGGTCGACATCCATATTCTCGAGGCCGAAAAGCGGCCCGTGAATGCGGTTGCCGACAATGCCGAGGTCAAATCCGTGCTGCATATCCGCATCGCCCAGTCGGAGCACATGACGGCGCGCATCCTTTCCGATCCGGACCGCTCATGGTCGGATCGCATTCTTGCCGAACAATTCGAGGATTGAGGCCATGCAGCTTCGAACCGCACTTCTTGCCGCAGCGCTCATCACCGGCCCGGCGGGCCTTGCGAAGGCTGTTACGCCGGCCGACACGATCCTTCCGCCCGCCGTGATCTTTGCAACCAGCACCGGCTATTGGGAGGAAAGCCGTGCGGATATCGCGATCGAGCGTGCGCCGGGCGCAGCAAGCGATCCGGCAAAGGCGGAACCTCAGCCGCGCCGCGGCTATTACAAGCTCTTTTCCGTCCGCCAGCCGGACAAGACTTCGAAAATCTACCTGCAGCAAATCGCGCAGGCCGACAGCGGCCCGGAAATCGTCTCCAGCGTCGAGCTGCACGAGTTCACGCAGCTCAAACCCTATGTCACCGATATCCGTCCGGAAAGTTCCACGGGCATGGGCAAGCAGCCCGGCCTCTTCGCCACGGTCTACCTGAAGACCGATCCGAATGCCGAATCCGAGGGCTGGACCGTGCTGATCGACGAATTCGGCGAGATCACCATCGAGAAGGCGACGAACTGACTGCTCGAACCGGCGGCCTGCCCGCACAAACCTCCCGAACGCACTCGCGCAGCCAGCGATGCGCCGGATCGAGGTCCGTCCGCGGGTGCCACAACAGCGAGATCGTAATGTCCGGCGGCGAAACCGGCAGAGGGAAAGAGAACATCCCGTCACGCAGGTTTCCCGTATAGCGTTCGGGGACGCTGGCGATCAGATCCGAGGCACGCGCCAGAGCCAGAGCTTCCGAAAAGCCGCCAACGACCGTTACGATCTCCCGTTTCAGGCCGAATGGCTCAAGCGCGTCATCGATCGGTCCCCTGTCGAGCCCGCGCCGCGAGATGAGGATATGCCGGCCGGCAGCGTAATCCGCAGGCGTGATCGCAACCTCGCACAACGGATGCCCCATCCGGACAACGCCGACGAAGCGGTCTCGGAACAGCGCTTGTGCGCGCACCTCCGGCCCCATGGCTTTTCCGACGACGCCCGTTTCCAGGTCAACGCTGCCGTCGCGCAGCGGCGCGCTGTCCCTGTCCGGCTTTGGTACGAAACGCAACTGCACGCCCGGCGCCTGTTTGCCGACACGTGCAATGAGATCAGGTCCGAAATTCTCGACAAAGCCATCCTGGTTTCTGAGTGTGAATGTCTGCACAAGCCGTGTTCAGGTCGAGTGTCTCGACGGGACGCAGAACGGCTTCGGCGTCCTGCACGATCTGGCCGACGCGCTCGCGAAGCTCGAGCGCCCGCGGCGTCGCAACAAGGCCGCGTCCGGCCCGAACCAGCAGCGGATCGCCGGTCGCCTCCCGCAATCGCGCCAGCGCGCGGCTCATCGCGGACGGGCTTAGCCGCAGCCTTTTGGCGGCGCGGGCGACGCTGCATTCCGTCAGAAGCACATCAAGGGTGATAAGCAGATTGAGATCGGGATGCGACATGCAGCGACCATAGCACGGCCGGTGCAGGATGACATGGCGTCAAACGCACGAATGAGATGCATATGATGCAGCTTCCGCCCTATCTGGCCCCGAGCTATCTCTGTTCCAAACGCAATTTTGGAGTAGCTCTTCATGATATCGGTCCGATTTGTTCCTGCTGCCTTGGCTGTCGTCTTCGTAGTCGCGCCGCTCGCGCGCCGGGTCGTCAACAGCCTCGTAGAAGCCTGAGGGGCAAGGGCAATGACCTCCTGCACAGATGACGCCACCAACGATGGCATAACCCCGGCAACCTCGGCTCGACGGGCGCTTGCCGGCCTTTGCCTATCCATGCTGCTATCTTCGCTCGGCACCAGCATCGCCAATGTCGCCTTGCCGACATTGGCTCAGGTGTTCGCCGCACCATTCCAACAGGTGCAGTGGGTCATTCTTGCCTACCTCCTGGCGATCACGATCTTGATTGTCGGCGTCGGACGGCTGGGCGACATTGCCGGGCGCCGCCGGGTTCTCCTGGCGGGGCTGGTCGTGTTTACTGTCGCCTCGGCGCTCTGCGGCCTTGCGCCCTCGCTCTGGTGGCTGATTGTCGCCCGGGCCGCGCAGGGCCTCGGCGCCGCCGTCCTGATGGCGCTTACCATGGCGTTCGTCGGCGAGACGGTCCCCAAGCAAAGAACCGGCAGCGCCATCGGACTGCTCGGAGCGATGTCGGCAATCGGCACTGCGCTCGGTCCGTCGCTTGGCGGCATTACGATCGCCTGGCTCGGCTGGCGGGCAATCTTTCTCGTCAATATCCCGCTCGGTCTGCTGGCCTTTTTTCTTGCCCACCGTTTCCTGCCCGTCGACCGCGATACGCCGAAAACGGACCGCCCTGGCTTCGACGCTCTGGGCACGCTGCTGCTTGCAGGCGCGCTCGCCGCCTATGCTCTCGCCATGACGATAGGGCGCGGCCATTTCGGCACGCTGAATGCGACGCTCCTGATGGCTGCACTCACCGGCACCGTCCTCTTTGTTTTCACTGAGGCGAAGGTGGCATCGCCCTTGATCCCATTGGCAGCATTCCGCAATTCGGAGTTCAGCGCCAGCCTTGCCATGAACGCCCTCGTCTCGACGATAATGATGGCGACGCTGGTGGTGAGCCCGTTCTATCTTTCCCGTGCGCTCGGGCTCAACGCGGCGTTCGTTGGAATGGTCATGTCGATTGGCCCGGTTGTCTCGGCGCTGACCGGCGCCCCGGCTGGCCGTCTCGTCGACCGTTTGGGCGCGCCGTTCGTGGTCATCGTCGGGCTCATCGAAATGGCCGTCGGTGCAGTTGCCCTATCCGTTCTTCCGGCAATGTTTCCCGGCGTTGCCGGCTACATTGCCGCCATCGCCGTCCTGACCCCTGGTTATCAGTTATTCCAGGCAGCCAACAACACCGCCGTCATGACGGACATCCCCGCCGATCGGCGGGGCGTCGTTTCCGGCCTGCTCAGCCTGTCGCGCAATCTCGGGCTCATCACCGGCGCTTCCGTCATGGGCGCCGTGTTCGCTTTTGCCGCGATGACGGCCGATATCACGACGGCACGTCCCGAAGCCGTTGCCACCGGCATGCAGGTCACCTTCGCCGTCGCGGCGGCTCTGACCGCCTTAGCGATCGCCATCGCCGTCCAAGGCCGCGCCCTTGCCATGCGTCCCCTCGCCTCGTGGAGACAGGTCGGCTTAAGACGGCCTGAAGCCCGCTTTGGCCGCTTTTTAACTCCCCGCCCGCCGCCGTAGCGGCGGGCCAGTGGTCAAATGCTTGCCTGCACGCTGTGCAGGTTGGCATAGACGCCTTGCTGCGCCATGAGGTCGTTATGGGTGCCCTGTTCGATGATGCCAACGCCTGTGAGCACCAGGATGCGGTCGGCATGGCGGACGGTGGAGAGACGGTGAGCGATGACCAGGGTGGTTCGGCCGTTGGCGAGATTGAGCAGCGCCTTCTGAACCGCCCGTTCGCTCTCGTTGTCGAGCGCGCTGGTTGCCTCGTCGAAGATCAGGATCGCCGGATCCTTGAGGAAAGCGCGCGCTATCGTGAGGCGCTGCCGCTGGCCGCCCGAAAGCTTGACACCGCGTTGGCCGATATCGGTCGCGTAGCCATTTGGCAGAGCCGTTATGAAGTCGTGAGCGTTGGCGGCACGGGCGGCGGCCTCCACCTCGGCATCGGTCGCGTCAGGCCGGCCGTAGCGAAGATTCTCCGCCACGGTGCCGGCAAAGAGATAGACGTCCTGCTGCACGACCCCGACATGTCGCCGCAGTGACGAGAGCGTCACGTCGCGAATGTCGGTACCGTCAATGCGGATCACCCCGGCCTGCACATCGTAGAAGCGCGGTATAAGCGCGCAAAGCGTGCTCTTGCCCACTCCTGAAGGACCAACCAAGGCCACGAACTCGCCCGGCGCAATGGTAAGCGAGAGCCGCTCGAGCACCTTGGGGCCATCGAACTCGTAGCCGAAGGCGACGTCGGAAAAACTGATCTCACCCCTTGGGGCCGGCATGGGACGGGCGGCCGGGCGGTCGAAGACGTCCGGTGCGATCTCCAGGATCTCCATGGCCCGAACGAAACCGGTGTAGCCCTCCTGCCAGAGGCGGACGAAATTGGCGAGCCGCTGCATCGGATCGACCAGCACCGCCACGCAGAGCAGAAAGGTGAGGATGTCCGCCACGGACAGCTCCGCCGTCAGGATGCGCAGCCCCCCGATCACGATGACAAGTATGGTGATGAGCTGTGCGAAAGTTTCGGTGCCTACCGAAAACCAGGCCTCGCTGCGGTAGCCGTCGGCGCGGCCCTGCAGGAACCGCCGGTTCAGCTTGGCAAAACGCTCCTGTTCCAGCGCCTCGTTGGCGAAGGACTGGACGACGCGAATGCCGGCCAGTGCGTCCTCCACGCGTTCGTTGACGGCGGCGATCTGCCGTTTGCTCGCTTCGAGCGCGCGGTTCATGCGCCGGTTGAAATGCAGCGCATAAGCCGCCGCCACCGGCGTGAGCAGCAGGATGAGGCTGGCCAAAGGTGGATCGATGAAGAACAGCACCAGCATGGCGCCGCCATATTTGAGTACGGCGATGGAGAGGTCCTCCGGGCCGTGGTGGAAGAGCTCGCCCAGCCACAGGGAATCGTTCGTGATGCGGCTCATCAACTGCCCAGTGCGTTGACGGTCGTAGAAGCTGAACGAGAGCTTCTGGCAGTGTTCAAAGAGCTCCTGCCGGACGGCGGCCTCGATACGGGCGCCCATCACGTGCCCCTGATAGTCGACGAAGAAGATGGCAACGGTTTGGATCGCCAGGATGGCAAGCATGAAGGCGCCGACGGCAAGGATCTGCTCGTAGGCCTCCGGCATGTTGGGCAGAGCCAGAAGGCGGCTTGTGACGAAGTTGGCACAGAGCGGCAGCGCCACCGCCGTACCGGCGACGAGGATTGCGCAGAGCAGATCCGCCAGCAGCAAAGGCAGGTGTGGGCGATAGTAGGAGAGGAACTTGCGCATGCGCAAGCGGCGCCGGTCGCGGTCAGCGTTGCGCGGATTGTCGCGGAAGAATTTCAGGAAGCGGTTATGGCGCGGCGGGCTTTTCCTCGCGCGGGGGAACAGAGTGTGCATGAAGCAGAATGTCCTTGTGGGCGATGTTTCCTTTCTGGTTGGACAGGTTCGCTTTCATGTCAGTCTCCCCGGGGATCGGACCAATGAGAGCCTAAGCATCGCGGACAACCGCGACCGTTTCAACCCGGCAGCGGAAAGAGATCGGCCGGTGTTGTCACTATGCAACAGCCGGTGGCCCGCCGCTGCCGCTCAGCGTGTGGCTTTCTGCAGTATGGATTTTTGTCGCGAAATGAGAAGGCGACGAACTGATGAGATTTTCGTTCGCAGCAACTGACCAAATCCGTAGGTATGTTTTTCGAAGTCGAGCTCGCAGAGATTAAAGCGCTGTCGATCATTGTCCGCACCGCCTGGCACGAGGACGCGAATGTCCAGGTCGCATCGAGCAACGACGTGGAAGCACTGCCGGTAGAGGCTGAAATGCTGGAATTGCTCGGGAAAAGGCTCTCGCTGCACTTTCCGATCTGATCGAACTGAACGGAATTGCGTCCGATCTGCCTGAAATCCCGGTCCATATCATGGCAGAGCATCTGACCAAGATCCCCAATCCGTCGATCTGATTGAAGCGAACCGGGCTGACGAAGGCCTACCAGCTCATGAAAGGCCCGAGCGCTGGGCCGGTTTGGTCGTAAGGCAAAATTTGCGCGAACTAAAAGAACTCGTCAAGCGCCATATAGTAGGCGACTTTCGCGTCATTGATGCCGGAAAGCCCATAACAATCGAGGAAATGCCGAACCCACGCTTCCCCGACATTGTATCGGATGCTTCGCAGTGCCAAGGCAATATCCTGGTATCGATCCGCAACGCCCAGACGGCCGCAATCGACATATCCACTGAATTGCCCTTCATGCGTCATGAAGTTCGGCAAACAGGCGTCGCCGTGGGCAACGACGGGATCCGTGACGTCAGGCTGGTTGGCTTCCAGGTATGCAAAAAGGCT
Organism: Rhizobium yanglingense; assembly: GCF_977109285.1. NCBI lineage: Bacteria > Pseudomonadati > Pseudomonadota > Alphaproteobacteria > Hyphomicrobiales > Rhizobiaceae > Rhizobium > Rhizobium yanglingense. The sequence continues at coordinate 385,406 of NZ_CDSAWY010000002.1, read as the reverse complement.
CGCAGCGGTTGCGCTTTGCCGCTCTTCATCAAAATCACTCTCGTCTACGGCTCCCGCTTCCATCCGCGCCTTGGCAAGCCTCAAACGAGCTGTCAGCCTGTGGTCGAAAGGGCAGGTTTCCGGATGAAGTTGGTGCAATCGACGCAAAGCGGCCGCCAGGATCTCGATGCGCTGCCTATCTGTGGTCGATTTGGACGAAGCCAGGTCGCTTCCCGCGAGCGCGCTCAGCAGCAGCCAGTTTCTGCCCTCATGGCTTTCCAGGGCGACGACGCTGGGGCACTGCAGTCCTTGCTCGGCAAGCCACAGCAGACGCTCCGCCTCCAACGGCAATTCCGCAAAAGGACCCGCAATTTCGGCTTTCAGGAAATACCGCGTCCGGCCACCTTCTGCGAGCCTGAACACGTCTGCAGACGAACATCCCAGATCGTCCTGCTTCCACTCGTGTCGAGATAGCAGCGCCCTTAGATCGGGAGGTAAGGCAGTGTTCTCCATCGGCACATCATGATCGTTTGCCATAGGCTTGGCGCACACGCCAAGCCGCTTGCAACCGCCTGCTGCAAGCGGATTTAGCCGCTAAGCCAAACTCCACACGTTTAAGTCAGGCTCACCGTCTCTGACGGTTCTCCCTCCAATCTCAATCAACGTCCTCGAGAACAGCGTCCGGCTTGCCGCTGATGCGGTGCGCAAGCGCTGCTTCCATGAACTCGTTGAGGTCGCCGTCGAGCACGTCGCCGCGGTGCCGTGCTCGCAACGCCGGTGCGCAGGTCCTTGACCAGCTGATAGGGCTGCAGCACGTAGGAGCGGATCTGGTGGCCCCAGCCGATATCGGTCTTGGACGCCGCTTCGGCGCTTGCTGCCTCTTCGCGCTTCTTCAGCTCCGCTTCGTACATGCGGGCGCGCAGCATGTCCCAGGCCTTGGCGCGGTTCTTGTGCTGCGAGCGCTCCTGCTGGCACGGCGACGACGATGCCGGTCGGGATGTGGGTGATGCGCACTGCCGAGTCGGTCGTGTTGACGTGCTGGCCGCCCGCGCCAGACGAGCGGTAGGTGTCGATGCGGCAGTCGCTTTCGTTGATCTCGATGTTGATAGAATCATCGACCACCGGATAGACCCAGATCGACGAGAAGGACGTATGGCGGCGCGCGTTGCTGTCGTAGGGCGAGATGCGCACGAGCCGGTGCACGCCCGATTCCGTCTTCAGCCAGCCATAGGCATTGTGTCCCTTGACGAGCAGCGTCGCGGACTTGATGCCCGCCTCTTCGCCGTCATGGACTTCGAGCAAGCTCGACCTTGAAGCGCTGGCGTTCGGCCCAGCGGGTGTACATGCGCAAGCAGCATGTTTGCCCAGTCCTGGCTTTCGGTGCCGCCGGCGCCCGAATGCACTTCGAGATAGGTATCGTTGGCATCGGCCTCGCCGGATAGCATGGCTTCCACCTGGCGGCGCGCGGCCTCGGCCTTCAGGCTCTTCAGCGCGTCCTCGGCCTCCTTGACGATGCTTTCATCGCCCTCTTCCTCGCCCATCTCGATGAGTTCGACATGGTCGTTCAGCTGCTGTTCGAGCTGCTTCGAACGCCGTTGATTCCGTCATCGAGCTGCTGGCGCTCGCGCATCAGCTTCTGAGCTTCGTGCAGCATCGTTCCACAGATTCGGGTCCTCTGCCTTGTTGTTCAACCAGTCCAGCCGTCTTATCGCCTGGTCCCAGTCAAAGATGCCTCCTCAGCAGGGTGATAGCCTGCTTGGTTTCATCGACTACGTTTTCGATTTCCGCTCGCATTTTCCTGCTTCTTTGCGTTGGTCTTGAGTTGGTCCGTCGAGAATAGTTGCGGCGGCCGCGGATGTAAAGAGCCGCGGCCGTCGCATCCATGACGGAGGATTAGGTTCAGTAGAAGGCCGCCTGCGCCAGACTGCACGGCCTGGTTCGCCTGCGGCGAGGTCTTCAGGATTTCCTCCGGCGCCATGGTGCTGTCCATGCCGATGACGGACAAGCTGTCGGCCGGGCCGGTGCCGGGCTTGAAGGCCTCGATGATGGTGTTCGGGTCGCCCTCGATCGCCGCCATGCCGGTCTTGCGGTCGATCGGGATCAGGTTCATGCCCTGCGGGATGACGAATTTCGATTCCGGCATCTCCTTGACGGCTGCCTGCATGAATTCGTTGAAGATCGGAGCCGCAGAGGCCGCCGCCCGTACCGCCGCGGCCAAGCGGCGCCGGATTGTCGAAGCCCATGTAGAGGCCGGCCACGAGGTCGGGCGTGAAGCCGACGAACCAGGCATCCTTCTCGTCGTTGGTGGTGCCGGTCTTGCCGGCCACGTCGCGCCGGCCGAGGTCGATCTTGCCGGCAGCAGTGCCGCGCGGTGATGACGCCCTGCATCATCGAGGTGATCTGATAGGCCGTCATCGGGTCGAGAACCTGCTCGCGGTTGTCGACGATGTTCGGCTCTTCCTGGTTCTGCCAGTCGCCGGCATTGCAGCTGTCGCAGAGGCGTTCCTCATGTCTGAAGATCGTCTTGCCGTAGCGGTCCTGGATGCGGTCGATCAGCGTCGGCTTGATCTGCTTGCCGCCGTTGGCGATCACCGAATAGGCCGAAACCATGCGCAACACGGTCGTCTCGCCGGAGCCGAGCGACATGGCAAGCAGCGCCAGCATCTTGTCGTAGATGCCGAAGCGCTCGGCATATTCGGCAACGATGTTCATGCCGAGGTCATTGGCGAGGCGCACGGTCATCAGGTTGCGCGAGTGCTCGATGCCGGAGCGCAGCGTCGACGGACCGTTGAACTCACCGCCGTAGTTTTCCGGCCTCCAGACCTGGCCGCCGGAGACGACCTCAATCGGCGCGTCCATGATCACCGAAGCCGGCGTGTAGCCGTTGTCCATGCGCCGCAGCATAGACGAACGGCTTGAACGAAGAGCCCGGCTGGCGCATCGCCTGCGTCGCGCGGTTGAATTCCGATTGCCCATAGGAAAAACCGCCTGCCATCGCAAGAACGCGGCCGGTCTTCGGGTCCATGGCAACGAAGCCCCCCTGAACCTTCGGCGGTTGGCGAAGACGGTAGGAGGTCGAGCCTTCGCCCCCAAGCCTGCTCGACATAGACGACGTCGCCCGGCGAAAGCACGCCTTCCGGCGACTTGGCCGTCTTGCGCTCGCCGCTCGAGGAGCGATAGGCCCACTGCATGTCCTTCGCCTCGATCGTGCCATGCTCGCGCTCGGCGGCAGCCTTTCCGGCACCGTCCCTGGCGGGCTGGAGGCCGATGTCGACTGCTTTCGGTGGAAACGGCAAGTACGACGGCGAAGCTGCCATTCGGGCACGTCGGAGAGTGCTGGGATTTCCGCGAGCGCCTTGCCCCAATCGGCGGTGGTGTCGATCGTCTTTAGCGGTCCATGGAAGCCGCGGCGTTCGTCGTAGGTCGATCAGGCCGTCCTGCAGCGCCTTGCGGGCGGCGAGCTGCATCTGCGGATCGAGCGAGGTGCGGACCGAAAGCCCGCCTTCGTAAAGCGCCTTTTCGCCATACTGGCCGATGAGCTGGCGGCGGACAGCCTCGGCGAAGTAATCCGAAGCAAAGAGCGAAGGGCCGTTGCTGCGGGCGGTCACGCCGAGCAGCTGCTTCTTGGCTTCCGCCCCGTCGCTCTGGCTCACATAGCCGTTTTCGACCATGCGGTCGATGACCCAGTTGCGGCGCTCCACCGCGGCATCCGGATGGCGGAAGGGATGATAGTTTGCCGGGCCTTTCGGCAGCGAGGCGAGATAGGCGGCTTCGGCAACGGTCAGTTCGGTGACCGACTTGTTGAAGTAGGTGAGTGCTGCCCCGGCGATGCCGTAGGAGTTCAGGCCGAAGAAGATCTCGTTCAGATAGAGCTCGAGGATCTTGTCCTTGCTGTAGGCCTGCTCGATGCGGAAGGAGAGGATCGCTTCCTTGATCTTGCGGTCGATCGTCTGGTCGGATGTCAGGAGGAAGTTCTTCGCCACCTGCTGGGTGATCGTCGAGGCGCCCACCGGACGGCGGCCGGAGCCGAAATTCTGCAGGTTGACGACGATGGCGCGCGCAAGGCCGCTCAAGTCGACGCCGGGATGGTTATAGAAATTCTTGTCTTCAGCCGAAAGGAAGGCCGCCTTGACGCGATCGGGAATCGCCTGGATCGGCAGGAAAAGACGCTTCTCCTTGGCATATTCGGCCATCAGCGCGCCGTTTCCGGCATGAACGCGGGTGGTGACCGGCGGCGCGTAGCTGTTCAGGACGGCGTAATCGGGGAGATCCTTCGCCACGTTTGCCAGGTAGACGGCAACGACGGCAGCAGCGCCGAGAAACAGGACGCACGCAATTCCGAAGAAATATCCAAGAAGTCTGATCATATTGAGCTACCGGTATTCCAAATTTTCAATCGGCGCAGGCGCTATATTTGCATGGAAGCGGGCGATTTGCACGTCGCGCGGGCTTACTCCATGAGCGCCATCGCGACAAGCCGTCCAACCCGCCTGTCGAAAAACATAGCGGCGAGTAACGGCCTGAATGTGAGCAAAATAGGGCTCCCCTGCCCCATTCACATGCTCCGCTTTGCTTTCGCCGCGGGTGTCACATCTCAGCCACGGCCTCAGCCGCCATTTGCAACCACGGAGGAGCGGTAGCGCTTGACGGCGTCGGTCAAAAGCTCGGCGATCTTCACCCGCCATTTCTCGTCGAGCAGCAGCTTTTCGTCTTCCGCGTTGGAGAGGAAGCCGAGTTCGAGCAGGATCGAGGGCACATCCGGCGCCCGCAGAACCTGGAAGCCCGCATGCCGATGCGGATTGTTGATCGTACTGATCTGATCCTTGAAGGAGCCGAGCACGCTTTCGGCCAGCGAGATCGAGAAGGCCTGGGTCTCGCGGCGCGTCAGGTCGAGCAGGATATCGGCCACCTCCGGCGGTTCGGCGGCGGTTTCCTTGCCGGCGATCTGATCGGACAGGTTTTCGCGCTCGGCAAGATCGGCTGCAAGCTTGTCGGAGGCCTTGTCCGAGATCGTATAAACCGTCGCGCCGCGGATATCCTTCTGCTTCAGCGTATCGGCGTGCAGCGAGATGAAGAGGCCAGCATGGTTCTGCCTGGCGATCTGCACGCGCTCGGCAAGCGACAGGAATTCATCCTCGCTGCGGGTGAGGAACGCCTTGATCCCATGCTCGCGGTTCAGCCGGTCGGTCAGCGCCTTGGCGAAGGCGAGCGTCACCTGCTTTTCCTCGGTCTTGGTATCGACGCCGATGGCGCCGGTATCGATGCCGCCATGGCCGGCGTCGACGGCGATGATGAAATCGCCGGGCTTTGCCGCCTCGGGTGCCGGCATTGCGTTCGCCGGCTGCGGACGGTCTGCCGGATCGCTCCAGGACTGCGCCTTGACGAGGGCCGCAAACTCCTCCTTGCCGGTCATCTCGGCATCGAGCACGAGGCGGTAGCCCCTGCCATCCTCGTCGGCCTGCACCTTGGCCGTCGCCAGCTTCACCGGCTTGACGGCGCTCAGCACGATGCGGGCGCTGCCTTCGTCCATCGTGCCGTAGCGGATGTCCTTGAAAAGCCCCCTCGCCGCCAGATCCTTGGCCTGGAATCCGAAAGCGGTCGCCGGCAGATCGACGACGATGCGCTCGGGATTGGCGATATAGTGGACCGAAAAACTCGGCTGCCGGTCGAAATCGATGACGACGCGGGTACGGGCGTCGTCGCCGATGATGCGTGCGCCATAGGCAAGCAACGCCTCGGGCTTCTTCTGATCGGCGGCAAGTGCGATGATGGCCTGGAGCGAAACCGCCGCCGCTGCGAGCACGCCTACGAATCTCACCTTCCGCTTGCCGGGTTCCCCCGCTGCGTGCCGCACCCTCTTAGACAATCGACCGCACACCCTATCTGTCATTGCAATGGATCCTTGCGGCCTAATGCACGCACCGCCCAGCTTTCAGCGCTTGCACGCCGCCGCCGAATCAGGACCGCTATTCCCCCATTGTCTATGCGTTTCGAAATCCATCAATATTATGGCGCATTTGGCTTTTCCCTTGCTATTGTGACAGAGAAACCATACAACGATTTTCAGGTTAGAAAGTGTTGACGGGATAGAGTCGCCGCGCGGCTGCCAACCCCACGAGGACCTGGCGCCACAACCGGCAATCGTCCGCCGTCTTACGCGCTTCTCTCCATGGTAAACTGGATCCTGAATTTTCCGGCGTATGCGGAAACTTCATCGGTGGATAGCCACCAAACGCTCTGAGGAGCAAACTCATCGGACCCCAAGGGGTCTTAAGTATTGTCGATCTCGCTTGGTCATAATGGTTTCGCAGCAGGTTTTATCCAAAGTCTACAGGCCCCGGGAGAATGATTTCCCCGCTGTTGCCTGGCTGCTGCTGTCCCGCCCGAACCAAGCGCGACTTTCATTATCCGGCGCACCCACGTTCGACCGCATGCCCCCTGTTATCAATACAGGCGGGAATGCGCGTCTGCGGCTGCGCCGAGGAGCACACCTTACATGGCAGACAAAATGCTTATCGACGCGTCTCACGAGGAAGAGACACGTGTCGTTGTCGTTCGCGGGAACCGTATAGAAGAATTTGACTTCGAGTCGCAGCACAAGAAGCAGATACGCGGCAACATCTATCTCGCAAAAGTAACGAGGGTCGAACCCTCGCTGCAGGCCGCTTTCGTCGATTACGGCGGCAACCGGCACGGCTTCCTGGCCTTTGCCGAAATCCATCCGGACTATTACCAGATCCCGCTGGCCGACCGTCAGGCTCTGCTTCGCGCCGAGGCCGAGGAGCACCGCCGAGACGACGATGTCGAGCATGTCGAAACCGCGCCGGTGAGTGACCTGTCGACCCAGGAGCAGCCCGACATCGGCATCGTGCCGAAGCAAGAGCCGGCCGCCGAAAAGGTTTCCGAAGACGCCGCTCCGGTTGAAGCAAGCGCTCCGGCCGCCGAAGAGGCTCCGGCCAAGAAGGCCAAGCCGCGCCGCAGCCGCAAGAAGGCCGTCGAAACCACCGCAACCGAAGATGCCGTCCCGACCGATGTCGAAGCACCTTCCGCCTCCGTCGTCGACAATGATGACGAAGGCCCCGTCGGCGGCAGCATGGCTGCTGCTGTCGAGACCGACTCGATCTCCGAAGACGTCGATTCCCGCCGCCGCGGCAATGACGACGATGACGACGACGACCATGAAGAGGAAGTGATCGAATCCGTCGGCGCCGAAGATGCGATGGAAGAGGTTCCGGACCGCGTGCAGCGCAAGCCGCGCAAGCAGTACCGCATTCAGGAAGTCATCAAGCGCCGCCAGATCCTGCTTGTGCAGGTCGCCAAGGAAGAGCGTGGCAACAAGGGCGCGGCGCTCACCACCTATCTCTCGCTCGCAGGCCGCTACTCGGTTCTGATGCCGAACACGGCTCGCGGCGGCGGCATTTCCCGGAAGATCACCAATCCGCAGGACCGCAAGCGTCTCAAGGAAATCGCCCGGATGCTCGAAGTCCCGCAGGGCATGGGCGTCATCCTGCGCACGGCCGGCGCCAACCGCACCAAGGTCGAGGTCAAGCGCGACTTCGAATATCTGATGCGCCTGTGGGAAAACGTCCGCACGCTGACGCTCGCATCCACCGCGCCCTGCCTCGTCTACGAGGAAGGCTCGCTCATCAAGCGCTCGATCCGCGACCTCTACAACAAGGACATCAGCGAAATCATCGTTTCCGGCGAGGAAGGCTATCGTGAAGCGAAAGACTTCATGAAGATGCTGATGCCGAGCCACGCCAAGGTGGTTCAGCCCTACCGCGACATCCATCCGATCTTCTCGCGCTCCGGCATCGAGGCCCAACTCGACCGCATGCTGCAGCCACAGGTGACGCTGAAGTCCGGCGGCTACCTGATCATGAACCAGACGGAAGCGCTCGTTTCGATCGACGTCAACTCCGGCCGCTCGACGCGTGAACATTCGATCGAGGACACCGCACTCCAGACGAATCTCGAGGCTGCCGATGAAGTCGCCCGCCAGCTTCGCCTGCGTGACCTTGCCGGTCTCATCGTCATCGACTTCATCGACATGGAAGAGAAGCGCAACAACCGCGCCGTCGAGAAGAAGCTGAAGGAATGCCTGAAGAACGACCGTGCCCGCATCCAGGTCGGCCGCATCTCGCATTTCGGCCTGCTCGAAATGTCCCGCCAGCGCATCCGCGCTTCCGTGCTTGAATCCACGACCCAGGTCTGCTCGCATTGCGGCGGTACCGGCCATGTGCGCTCGCAGTCCTCCGTCGCCTTGCATGTGCTGCGCGGCATCGAGGAATACCTGCTGAAGAACACGACGCACGACATCACCGTGCGCACCACGCCGGAAATCGCGCTCTACCTGCTCAACCACAAGCGCCAGTCGATCGTCGATTATGAAACCCGCTTCGGCGTCGCGATTGTCGTCGATGCCGATAGCGCAGTCGGCTCGCAGCATTTCGCAATCGATCGGGGCGAACCGGTCGAAAATCCGGTCAAGATCGAAACCCTCTTCAACTTCGCAGCCATCCCTGACGATGACGACGAAGATATCGTCATCGAGACGGAGGAGGAAGAAGACGAGGAGCTTGAAGAAAAGCCCGCAGCCGCCGAGCGCGCGCCCCAGCAGCGCGCCGAAGGTGATGGCGAAGGCAGCCGGAAGCGCAAGCGCCGCCGCCGCCGCCGTGGCCGCAATGGTGCCGGTGAGCAGATCGCTGCCCAAGATACCGTTTCCGGCGAAACCGGAAACGAGGATGAAGGCGACGAGGAGGGTAGCGAGGGCGATGATACAGCCGCAGCAACCTCCGAAACGGGGGCCGAAAGCGAAGAATCCCAGCGCCGCAAACGCCGGCGCCGCGGCAAACGTGGCGGACGCCGCAACCGCGAGGAAGGCGAAGAACTGAGCGCCGGCGCTGAAGCCGTCGACGAAAACGCCGCTGATGCCGGGGATGGCACCGAGGCCGAAACGCAGGCTGAGATCGTCGAGGCCGTTGCCGAAGAAGCCGCCGATGGCCAGCCGGCGATGGCAGCCGTCGAGTCCGGCGCATTTGTCACGGAAGCAAAGCCCGCAAAGGGCCGCAGCCGCCGCAAGGCCGCCGCGTCTCCCGTCGAAGAACCGGTTGCCGAAGCCGTACTTGCGGAAGCCGAAACGGCCGAAGCCTACGCCGATCTCGCGAGTCCGGCAGAGGACGAAGCCAAGCCGGTCCGCGCCAACCGCGAATCGAACATCTCCTCTTCGGCGACCCCGACGGTCAAATCCACGCGCAGCGAGGCCGATAATGACGGCAAGCCGAAAAAAGCCGGCTGGTGGCAACGCCGCGGCTTCTTCTGAGACGCCGACCCAGGATCATGAAGCGACAATCCGGCTGCGGCAACGCGGCCGGATTTTTTTTGTCCGCTCGTCTGGTTGCGCGAAAGATGTAGCAAGAGGCTCTCGCGAGGTTTGCCAGTTTGTATCAAGCTGCACAGCTGATCGACAAGCTCCGCCACGCCCCACGTGAAAACGTATCCTGGCGGGCTGCAAGCATTGCCTTATTTGCATTGTTGATTGATGCAAAATCCGATTGCCGCTGTCACATTTCCTTCATAAACCTACTCTGGTCGGTGGAGGTGTAGGAACGTGATTCAATCTATTTGGCCATATCGGCTGTTGGCATTTACAGTATTTGTATTGGCCTATCCACTTTCATTCGTCCTGCCACAGCACGCGGCAAATTCCAGCCCGTCCGAGCGGAACGCATGACGCAAGACGCGGGGTGAAACCCACCGCGTGAACGCGAGACCATGATTGCGATTTTGATTCAAGTACTTTCAAAATTCCTTTCGAAATCCTTGGCAAGCCTCGGAAATCAGACTCTATTTCAGCCAGACGCGGATGCGCTCCACGGCCTCGGCGATCTCGGCCTCGGAGCCCGCATAGGACATGCGCATCGTCCGGTTGCCCTCCAAGGGATCGAAGTCGAAGCCGGGTGTGGCGGCGACATCGATTTCCGCCAGCATGCGCTTGGCGAAGGCCATGCTGTCATTGGTGAAGCGGGTGACGTCGACATAGGCATAGAAGGCGCCGTCCATGGGCGAAGCGATCGAAAGCCCGATCTCGGGAAGACGCCGCATCAGGAAATCGCGGTTCCTGGCATAGCTTGCCCTATAGACATCGAGCTCCGCCGTTGCGTTGAGTGCCGCCGTCGCGGCGATCTGGGAAAGCTCCGGCGGCGAGATGTAGAGGCTTTGCGCCACGCGCTCGATCGGCCGGACCAGACGCTCCGGCAGCACCATCCAGCCGATGCGCCAGCCGGTCATGCAATAATATTTCGAGAAGGAGTTGATGACGATCGCCTCGCCGGTCAGCTCCAGCGCGCTCGTCTCCTCGCCGGCGAATGTCAGCCCGTGGTAGATTTCGTCGGAGATGAAGGCGATCGAGTTGGCGGCGCAATAATCGGCGAGCGCCTTCAGCGCCTCCCTGCCCGTCACCGTGCCCGTCGGATTGGCCGGGCTTGCAAGCAGTACGCCTTTCAGCCTCACGCCGCCTTCCTGCTGCGCCGCCTCCAGGCTTTCCGGCGTCAGCGTGAAATGCGTCTCGGCCGTCACCGGCACTTCAATAATCTTCAAGCCGAGCGCGCCGAGGATGTTGCGATAGGCCGGATAACCGGGCCTGGCGATCGCCACGGCATCGCCGGCATCGAAGAGCGAAAGAAAGGCAAGGTTGAAGCCCGCAGACGAGCCGGTGGTGACGGCGATCCGCAGCGGGTCGATGTCAAGCCCGTGCCGGTCGCGGTAGTGCTGAGCCAGCGCTTGCTTCAGCCGTGCGGTGCCGAGGGCGTCGGTATAGCCGACCCTGCCCTTGGCGAGCGCTGCGCGTGCCGCATCGAGCGCTGCCTGCGGCGCCGGATGGGAAGGCTGGCCGACCGCCATCGAAATGACCGGATGACCGCTTGCGCGCCGTCTGGTCGCCTCGGCGAGCACGTCCATGGCGTGGAAGGGTTCGACTTCGCTGCGTCTCGATATGGAAAACAAGGCTGCATATCTCCGGAAGTTCACTTGCGGCCAGACAATTGCCGCAATAATCGGCTCATCACAATCCCGCGATTGCGTCGCACCTGCGAAAAATCCTGTTTGAGGACGGGACCATGCGCCGTAATTTGGTGCTTCGCAGTTCTACCTGTTAACACGGCGATGATAAGATGCAGCAAATATCGCGCCCCATCCGCCGTAGACGAGGATAAAATGACCTTCTTCCCGAAAGCCTTCACCGCCCTTGCGCTCGCAGCGAGCGTTGCCCTGCCCCTTCCGGCGGCAGCCCTCGATGACGCGCAGAAGAAGGAGTTCGGCGAGTTCATCAAGGAATACCTGATCCAGAACCCCGAGATCATGATTGACGTTCAAAATGCCCTGCAGAAGAAGCAGGAAGAGGCTCGCCTCGTGAAAGCCAACAGGGCGATCGAAGACAACGAGAAGGAAATCTTCGACGCGAAATACGACGCGACCATCGGCAATCCGAAGGGCGACGTCACGATCGTCGAGTTCTTCGACTACAATTGCGGTTATTGCCGCCACGCTCTTTCAGACATGCAGACCATGCTCGAAAAAGACAAGAACGTCCGTTTCGTGCTGAAGGAACTTCCGATCCTCGGGCCGGAATCGGCTGCCGCTCACAAGGTCTCGGACGCCTTGCGAAAGCTTGCGCCTGAAAAATACGGCGAGTTCCACATCGCCCTGCTCGGCAGCGATGGACGGGCTGACGAAGAGAAGGCTCTCGGCGTTGCGGAATCGCTCGGCGTCAGCAAGGAGCAGATCCTCGCGGAGATGAAGAAGAGCCCGAGTGACGAGAGCGTTCAGAAGACCTATCAGCTTGCCCAGAACCTCGGCATCACCGGCACGCCGTCCTATGTGATCGGCAACGAGCTGGTGCAGGGCGCGGTCGGCTTCGACGACCTGGAGGCCAAGGTCAAGAACATGCGCGCCTGCGGCAAGACGAGCTGCTGAGGCCGCGCCCATCAATTCGCCAAAATCCAAGTGTTTCAGCCATGTGGACAAATATGGCACGATTCCGGCTGCCTTCCCCAAAGGGCTTTCAATCAAGGCATGGGGAGTCTTATAGGTGGCCCTCGTGCTTTTGACGGAACATTCGATGACGCAGACCATTTTCGTCCTGAACGGACCTAACCTGAATTTGCTGGGCACCAGAGAGCCCGGCATTTACGGCGGAAAGACGCTCACGGATATCGAGACGGATTGCAAGGCGGTGGGCGGCGAGCTCGGCTTGGAGATCGACTTCCGCCAGAGCAATCATGAAGGCGTCCTCATCGACTGGCTCCACGAGGCAAACGGCAAGGCGGCGGGCGTCATGCTCAATGCCGGCGCCTACACGCACACCTCGCTCGCACTGCACGATGCAATCCGCGCTATTTCCATTCCGGTGGTGGAACTCCATATCACCAACGTTCATGCTCGCGAAGAATTTCGCCACAAGTCGTTGATTGCGCCCGCTGTGAAGGGTGTCATCTGCGGTTTTGGCCCCCATAGCTATATCCTGGCGCTCCACGCGCTGAAGAACCTCACGGCATAAGAAGAAGACAGGGCACACTCATGGCTGAGACGAAAAAAGGTATCGATCAGGCGCTGATCCGCGATCTCGCAAACATCCTCAACGACACGGACCTGACGGAGATCGAGGTCGAGCAGGACGATCTGCGTATCCGCGTTTCGCGCGCCGGCAACACGCATTATGTCCAGGCGCCGATTGGTGTTCCTGCCTATGCTGCAGCCGCGTCTTCCGCAGCCGCACCGCAGCCTGCTCCTGCTGCTCCGGCCGCCGCAGTGCGTAACCCGGCCAACACCATCAACGCGCCGATGGTCGGCACTGTCTACATGGCTCCGGCTCCCGGCGCCCGTGCCTTCATCGAAGTCGGCGCGACCGGTCAAGGAAGGCCAAACGCTTCTCATCATCGAAGCAATGAAGACGATGAACCAGATCCCATCTCCGCAAGTCCGGTAAGGTCACGGAGATCCTCGTCGAGGATGGTCAGCCCGTCGAATATGGCCAACTCCTCGTCGTCATCGAATAAGGCAGGCGTCATGGTCTCCAAAATCCTCATAGCCAATCGCGGGGAAATCGCGCTGCGCGTGCTGCGCGCCTGCAAGGAGCTCGGCATTCCCTGACGTCGTGGTTCACTCCACCGCCGATGCCGATGCCATGCATGTGCGCCTTGCCGACGAGAGCGTCTGCATTGGCCCGCCGCCCTCGCGCGATAGCTATCTGAACATCCATCAGATCGTTGCCGCCTGCGAAATCACCGGTGCGGATGCCGTGCATCCGGGCTATGGCTTCCTTTCGGAAAATGCCAAGTTCGCGGACATCCTCGATGCCCACGACATCACCTTCATCGGTCCGACGGCGGACCATATCCGCATCATGGGCGACAAGATCACCGCCAAGACGACCGCGCTGGAACTCGGCATCCCGGTTGTTCCAGGCTCGGACGGCGAAGTGAAGACCGAGGAAGATGCGATCAAGACGGCAGCCTTGATCGGCTATCCGGTGCTCATCAAGGCAACGGCAGGCGGTGGCGGCCGCGGCATGAAGGTCGCAAAATCCGAGGCCGACCTCATCGAGGCTTGGTCGACGGCACGCGCGGAAGCGGCGGCGGCCTTCGGCAACGACGCCGTCTACATGGAAAAGTATCTCGGCAAGCCGCGCCACATCGAAATCCAGGTGTTTGGCGACGGTGAAGGCAATGCGATCCACCTTGGCGAACGTGACTGCTCGCTACAGCGCCGTCACCAGAAAGTCTGGGAAGAGGCAAACTCGCCGGCGCTCAACGTCGAGCAGCGCATGAAGATCGGCCAGATCTGCGCCGACGCCATGACAGAAGCTGAAGTATCGCGGCGCCGGCACGATCGAATTCCTCTACGAAAACGGCGAATTCTATTTCATCGAAATGAACACCCGCCTGCAGGTGGAGCATCCGATCACCGAAGCGATCACCGGCATCGATCTCGTGCATGAGCAGATCCGCGTCGCCTCCGGCCGCGGCCTCTCCGTCACGCAGGAAGAGGTCACCTTCGAGGGTCACGCCATCGAATGCCGCATCAATGCCGAGGACCCGCGCACTTTCGTGCCTTCGCCCGGCACGATCACGCATTTCCATGCGCCGGGCGGCCTCGGTGTGCGCATCGATAGCGGCGCCTATCAGGGCTACAAGATCCCGCCCTACTATGATAGCCTCATCGGCAAGCTCATCGTGCATGGACGTACCCGCGTCGAATGCATGATGCGTCTGCGCCGTGCTCTTGACGAATTCGTCGTCGACGGCATCAAGACGACGCTACCACTGTTCCAGGATCTCGTGTCCAATCAGGATATCGCCAACGGCGACTATGATATCCACTGGCTGGAACACTACCTGGCCAACCATCCGGCATAACGGAAATGGCAGGCTCGCGCAGGAAGTCCCCAGGCATTACCCCGGAGATTCTCCTGCGCGCCTATTCCATCGGCCTCTTCCCGATGGCCGAATCCGCCGACGATCCGGAGATCTTCTGGGTCGAGCCGGAGCTTCGCGGCGTGCTGCCGCTCGACAACTTCCATGTCTCTAAAAGCCTTGCGAAGACTATCCGCAGGCAGCCCTTCGATATCCGCTTTGATCATGATTTCGATGCCGTGATCGCGGCCTGTGCCGAGGCGACCTCCGACCGTCCGAGCACCTGGATAAACCATACGATCAGATCACTCTATTCGACGCTCCACCGCATGGGCCATGCCCATTCCGTCGAAGCATGGCGCGACGATGAACTGGTCGGCGGCCTCTATGGCGTCTCGCTCGGTTCCGCGTTCTTCGGCGAAAGCATGTTCTCCCGCCGCACCGATGCCTCGAAGATCTGTCTCGTTCATCTGGTTGCGCGTCTGCGCGACAAAGACTTCACCCTGCTCGACACGCAATTCACCACCGAGCATCTGAAGACCTTCGGCGCCATCGACGTGCCCAAGGACGACTATGCGGCGATGCTCGCCGCGGCGATGGATTCACCGCACCTGAAGTTTTGAGGGCTGCGGCAAGCGTCTTTCCCGCGCCCGCCCTCGCCCTTTGAGGGTCGCTTCGCTCTCGCCTCAGGGTGAAGGCTTCTCACGGCGTCGGCGCTTGGCAAATATCGGTGCTGCCTCCATCCTCATTTTGAGGGGGAAGCCCACACGGCGTATCCTCGAACGACGAGGATGGCCACGCTGCTCATGAAATGGAACGCTACTTCGCCGCGCCTTCGGGCGCCGGCACCTCGGACTGCGCCTTGCAGTCCTTCAGCCAGACGTCATAAATCGGGTGTTCCACAGCGTTGAGGCCGGGGCTGTCTGCGAACATCCAGCCGGTGAAGATGCGGCGGATCTTTCGGTCAAGGGTGATCTCGTCGACTTCGACGAAACCGTCGATCTTCTGGGCTTCCGCCTGGTCGCGCGAATAGCAGGCCTTCGGCGTGACCTGAAGCGCGCCGAACTGCACGGTCTCGTTGACATAGACGTCGAAGGTGGTGATGCGGCCGGTGATTTTGTCGAGGCCGGAGAAGACGGCAACGGGATTGTCGATGCGTGCGGCAGACGCCGCCTGCGGCAAGAAGGAAGAACCAAGCGCCAGGGCAAACCCAGCAGCACGCAGGACATGATTCCGCGTGAAAAGCTTCATATCTACCCGTCTCCAGCGCATTTCAGATCAAGGCCGCAGCTCCTGCGACCAATCTGCGGGTAAAGGTCAATTGTGGCCAAAAGCCGGGCCGGACGGCTCGCCTGGCACAGAGACATCAGTTGCCGGGCGTCCAGGCGTCGTAGTCGCCGGTCACCCGCGGGCGCTCGCCGGCAACGGTAAGCGAGCCCGGCGGGCGGTACGCCTGCGCAGAGCCGGTGAGGTTGGGACGGTGCGTCTTCTGCCATTCCTTGGCGACGTAGTTTTCCTTCGACGGCGGAACATCGGTGCGGTGGTGCATCCAACCGTGCCAGCCCGGGGGGATGGCGGAGGCTTCGGCATATCCCTTGTAGATCACCCAGCGCTTCGGCAGGCCGTAGGAGGACATGCCGCCTTCATAGTAGACGTTGCCGAATTCATCCTCACCGACGCGCTTGCCGAAACGCCAGGTCGCAAAACGCGTGCCCAGCGTCTGGCCGTTCCACCAGGTGAAGATTTGCAAAAGAAGGTTCTTCATGTCTTTTCCTTGTGCTTGCCGAAGGCGAGCGGGACTGGAATTCGTTCTTCGCTTATGCCGCCGGAACGCTGGATTGTCCAGCGATTCCCATCGGGCGAAACCTCATTTCAGGGCCGTCTTGAAGCCCAAATGCGACGGCTTGAAACTGAGGCGCTTGGAGAAACGATGCCCATCCCGGCGCTTGGCGTTGGAGATCAATTGCAGGTGCGAAAGGCCGCGGCCTTTTGCCTCGCCGACGTAGAATTCGATTATCTGCGCACCAATTCCGCTGCCGCGCATGTCGCCACGTGTCTGAAAGGCCGCCTTCGCGTGCCTCGCGGATCTCAACTTTGGCCATCGTTGCCGGTTCAATGGGTTTCGAGCTGCTTTTCGAGGATCAGCGTCGCGATCCCCGATTGGCCCGGTCCGTCGTTTTCGTTGCGGCCGGCGTCGGCAAAACCGTGCGCGTGATAGAAGGCAATCGCCTTTTCGTTCCTTGGCTCGACCTCCAGACGCATGATCTCTGCATCCGGAAAGCAGGTCTCGAGCTCGGCGAAGATTTGTCGTCCGATGCCCTGGCGATGCAGCGACGGCCGCACGTAAAGCAAATGCAGCATAACCGTCTTCGTTCTCTCGTCCGACATGGCGGCATAGCCAATGCCGCCCACGGCCTTGCCGTTGTCGGCGACGAGGAATTCCGCGTTCTTCTTCGCCAGCCGCGCCTGGAGCGCTGCTGGAGAAAACAGGTGCGCCATCAGCTCGCTCACCTTCGCCTCGCCATAGAGATCGGCATAGGCGGAACGAAACGCCTCGACCAGCAGGGCGCGGACCTTGTCGAGGTCCCGCTCGCTTGCCGTGCGCACGAAATACACGGCCCCTACTCCTCGATTCCGAGCTTGGCCTTGACCGAGCGCCTGGACGGCCTGCGGATTGGCCTTGCCGCCGGTTGCCTTCATCACCTGGCCGACGAACCAGCCGGCAAGCGTCGGCTTTGCCTGAACCTTGGCCACCTGATCCGGGTTGGCGGCGATGATCTCGTCGACGGCCTTTTCGATGGCGCCGGTATCGGTCACCTGCTTCATGCCGCGGGCTTCGACGATCTCAACCGGATCGCCGCCTTCGTTCGAGCACGATCTCGAAGAGGTCCTTGGCAATCTTGCCGGAGATGGTCTCGGCCTTAATGAGATCGATGATCGCGCCCAGCTGAGCCGGCGAAACCGGCGTCTCTTCGATGTCCTTGCCGGTCCTGTTCAAGGCGCCGAGCAGGTCGTTGATGACCCAGTTTGCAGCCGTCTTGCCGTCGCGGCCTTCGGCCACGGCCTCGAAATAATCGGCAATCGCCTTTTCGGAGACCAGCACCGAAGCGTCGTAGACCGAAAGCCCGAGTTCGCGGACGAAGCGCTCCTTCTTGTCGTCCGGCAGCTCCGGCAGGTAGGCTGCAAGATCCTTGATGAAGCCATCGTCGAATTCGAGCGGCAGCAGGTCCGGATCGGGGAAGTAGCGATAATCATGCGCTTCTTCCTTGGAACGCATGGAGCGCGTTTCGCCCTTGTTCGCGTCAAAAAGGCGGGTTTCCTGATCAATCGTACCGCCGTCCTCCAGGATGCCGATCTGGCGGCGGGCTTCGTATTCGATCGCCTGGCCGATGAAGCGGATGGAATTGACGTTCTTGATCTCGCAGCGCGTGCCGAAGGGTTCGCCGGGGCGGCGGACGGAGACGTTGACGTCGGCGCGCATCGAGCCTTCGTCCATGTTGCCGTCGCAGGTGCCGAGATATCGCACGATCGAGCGAAGCTTCGTCATGTAGGCCTTCGCCTCGTCCGACGAGCGCATATCGGGCTTCGAGACAATTTCCATCAGCGCGACGCCGGAGCGATTGAGGTCGACGTAGGACATCGTCGCATGCTGGTCGTGCATCGACTTGCCGGCATCCTGTTCGAGATGCAGGCGCTCGATGCCGATCTCGATATCCTCGAACTGGCCTTGGCGGTCGGGACCAAGCGAAATGATCGATCGTGCCTTCGCCGACGATCGGATCCTTGTACTGCGAGATCTGATAGCCCTGCGGCAGGTCGGGATAGAAATAGTTCTTGCGGTCGAAGACCGAACGTTTGTTGATCTGAGCCTTCAGACCGAGGCCGGTGCGCACCGCCTGGCTTGACGCATTCACTCGTTGATGACCGGCAGCATGCCGGGCATGGCGGCATCGACGAGCGAGACGTTCGAATTGTTGCGGCTGGTGCCGAATTCCGTCGAGGCGCCAGAGAAGAGCTTCGCATTCGACAGTCACCTGCGCATGGACTTCCATGCCGATGATGACTTCCCAATCGCCGGTGGCGCCGGGAATGAAGCGTTTCGGATCAGGCGTGCGAACGTCGACAATGGTCATTTGATGCTCTTTGGAGGCTGTTCTTTTCAACTGGTGAGGTAAAGGAAATGGTCTGCCGGTGCAAGGCTTTCGGCACGTCAGTCAGAAGCTAGAGCCAGGCCCGTAGCTAGCGTCGCCCTCGGTTTCCAGGTCCTTCGCCAATCCGACCGATGGTACGTCGCGGTCGAGCTTCGGATTATAGGCGATTGAAAGCCAGTGGATGGCGTAACCGTGCTTCTGGAAAAAGCTGATCGCCTCGGTATTTCCCGAATGCGTTTGCATTGCCGCCTTCGCGAAACCCTGCTCGGTGATGTCCTTTTCGATCTCTTCCAGAAGTGCAGAGCCGAGGCCTTGGCGGGTATAGGCTGGATCGATCCAGAAATCGGATATTGTCTCGTCCAGGTGTTCGCGCGCCGCCCAGCCGGCAACAATACCGTTGAGCTCGATCACCGTGATCGTCAGCCATGTGACTTGCGTAAAATTGACGAAGGCACTGCGCGCCGCATCCAGCAGCGCGTCCGACTCGCCCATTGCCGTCATCGCCTTTTGCCAGGCTCTGAGGCCGATCTCACTCAAAAGGTCCGCTTCGCCCTCGCGGGCATTGCGAATGTGGATCAATGGCACCTCCGCTCAACGCTTTCAGTAGAACACCGAATCGGTGGTTTTTCCAATGATTTGCGCGCTCGTGCCATCGTTATCAGCCGATTTTCGGAAGCCCGGCGCCTGCTTGACCTCCTGTTCGAGGCGAGCTACCAAGTCCTTATGTTGAGCCACTCTCAGACCCGGTAAAGGCCCTGCCTGCAAGCCTGCTTGCGCGCATGGGCCAGAAAAAAACGAAGCCCCGGCGCTCGCCTCGAACGCCGGATCGTTTTTTTACGCGCTTTTTCGGCGCGAAGACCGGATCAACATTCAAATGGACATTTCCCGCACGGAGCAGCGCATCCTGCACCTATTGGCCCAGGGCGGCCGCATCGAAATCACACGCGACGAAAAGAAAAAGATCGAAAAACTGCAGCTCTATACCCGCGAAGGCTGGGTCTTCTCCGGCCTTGACCTGATCACCTTCCGCAAACTCAAAAAGAAGAAGGCGATCAGATCTTCGAGCGGTAAGCCCTACAGCATCACGGAGCGCGGCTTGGTGCTGGTAAGAGCCGAGCAGGATAATCGATAGTTTCGCAGCATCATCCAAGCCGCGTGTCGTGATCGGCGCGCGGCCTTGGGGCGATGTTAGAGCTGCGCCGAAAGCTCTGCCCTCATCGCCGACCACTCTTCAGCCACGGTACCAGCTGCGCGCTTCTTACCCGCGCGTCGGTACCAGTAATCAGCATTCCAGTCGTCGCCTTCGATGCGATGGCAAAGGGCATGACCCCAGTCGAAGGGCTTTTCACCCTCGTGGGCCTGGCAGATTTCGTGCACGGCCTGCCAGTCTGCGCCCATGTGAAAACCGCCGGCCGCGAGACGATCGAATGCCTGGATCAACGGCGCGAGATCTGTCTTGTCCATGAAGCCTCCTTGCGCCGCAGCTATTGACGACTGAGCACAATCTCAAGATGCATCTTATCGGAAGCCGTCATCTTGCAGATGATGAGCCCGTTACCACCACTTCGCCGGCGTGAACCTGCCCGCGGCCTGTTCGATGACATGCGCGGTCTTGAAGAGGGTCTCTTCATCGAAGGGCTTGCCGATGAGCTGGAGGCCGAGCGGCAGGCCTTTGTGGTCGAGGCCGGCAGGCACGGCGATGCCCGGGAGGCCCGCCATGTTGACCGTCACGGTGAAGATGTCGTTCAAGTACATCTTGACCGGGTCGGAGGCGAGGTTCTCGTCGGCGATGCCGAAGGCCGAGGACGGGGTGGCGGGCGTCAGGATAGCGTCGACGCCGGCGTCGAAGGCGAGTTCGAAGTCGCGCTTGATCAGCGTGCGGACCTTCTGGGCGCGCAGGTAATAGGCGTCGTAGTAGCCGGCCGACAGCACGTAGGTGCCGATCATGATGCGGCGTTTGACTTCGTTGCCGAAGCCCGCGGCGCGGGTCTTCTCGTACATGTCGACGATATCCTTGCCGTCGACGCGCAAGCCGTAGCGCACGCCGTCGTAGCGGGCGAGGTTCGAGGAGGCTTCGGCCGGAGCCACGATGTAATAGGCCGGCAGCGCGTATTTGGTATGCGGCAGCGAGATGTTGACGATCTCGGCGCCGGCGTCCTTCAGCCAGGCGATGCCCTGCTGCCAGAGGGTCTCGATTTCTTCCGGCATGCCGTCGACGCGGTATTCGTTCGGAATGCCGATCTTCATGCCCTTCAGCGACTTGCCGAGCGAGGCTTCGTAATCCGGCACCGGCAGGTCGACGCAGGTCGTGTCCTTCGCATCGACACTTGCCATCGACTTCAACAGGATCGCGGCATCGCGCACGTCGCGGGCGATCGGGCCGGCCTGATCGAGCGAGGATGCGAAGGCGACCGTGCCCCAGCGCGAGCAGCGGCCATAGGTCGGCTTGATGCCGACGGTGCCGGTGAAGGCGGCCGGCTGGCGGATCGAACCGCCGGTATCGGTGGCGGTGGCGCCGGCGCAAAGATGGGCCGCAACCGCCGCCGCCGAGCCGCCCGATGAGCCGCCCGGAACGAGCTGCTGGTTCGTGCCCGCCGCACGCCACGGATTGATGACCGCGCCGTAGTGCGAGGTCTCGTTGGAGGAGCCCATGGCGAACTCGTCCATGTTCAGCTTGCCGAGCATGACGGCGCCGTCGTCCCAAAGGTTCTGGGTGACGGTCGATTCGTAGCGCGGCTCGAAGCCGTCGAGGATGTGGCTGCAAGCCTGGGTGTGGACGCCAACGGTCGCAAAGAGGTCCTTGATGCCGAGGGGGATTCCTTCGAGATCGCCGGCCTGGCCTGCGGCGATGCGCTCGTCGGATTTCTTCGCCATGACGCGGGCGAGATCGGGCGTGACTTTGATATAGGCGTTCAGCCGGTCATTGGCCGCATCGATAGCCGAAATATAGGCTTCCGTCAGTTCGGTCGCGGTGATCTCCTTGGCGCGCAGCTTTTCGCGGGATTCGGCAATGGTCAGGCTGGTGAGTTCGCTCATCGTGTTCGCTCGGATTATTGAATTGGCAACGGGGTCGGAAAAAGCGCTGGGCTTATTCGACGACTTTCGGCACCAGGAAGAAATTGTGGTCGCTGACCGGCGCATTGGCGACGATGTCCTCGGCCTTGCTGCCGTCGGTGACCTCGTCCCTCCGCTTTTTCATCGCCATCGGCGTGACGGAGGTCATCGGCTCGACGCCTTCGACATTCACCTCGGAAAGCTGCTCGACGAAACCGAGGATGCCATTCAGCTCGCCGACCATGCGATTTGCCTCTTCTTCCGAAACGGCAATACGGGCAAGGTGCGCGACGCGCTTAACAGTGGCAAGATCGACGGACATGGCATTCTCCGAATGGGAAATTTCCCACCCGCTATAAAGGCCATATCCGCCCAGTGCAACGGCGTTTTGCTTAGATGGACAGCGTCTCGCCCTGCTTCGGCGTCCTCACCTGCGTCTTCGAGCCTTCCATGCCGGAGACGAATTTATCCGGCGTCTGGTCGATGATCGGGAAGGTGCCGTAGTGGCAGGGGATTGCGGTCTTGAAGTTGAAGTAACGCCGGCAGGCGAGTGCTGCGACGGCACCGCCCATGGTGAAGCGGTCGCCGATCGGCACGATGCCGATGTCCGGCTGATGCAGTTCATTGAGGAGCGCCATGTCGGAGAAGATGTCGGTATCGCCCATATGGAGCAGGCTCGCCTCGTCGTCGAAATGCAGCATCAGGCCATTCGAATTGCCGAGCGAATGGGAGACGCCGTCCTCGGTGATCTGGGCGGAGGAGTGCAGCGCGTTGGTGAAGGTGGCGGTGAAACTTCCGAGCGAAACCGTGCCGCCCGTGTTGCCCATCTCGATCCTCTCGACGCCTTTGGAGCCGAGCCAGGCGGCAAGATCTGCATTGGCGAGCACAACGGCTCCCGTCTCGCGGGCAAGCGAAATGGTATCGCCGACATGGTCGCCATGGCCGTGCGTCAGGAGGATATGGGTGATGCCGCTCGCAACCTGCTTAATGTCCTGACCGGCGAAGGACGGGTTGTGGGTGAGAAACGGGTCAATCAGTATCTTTGCCGCATTCGTCTCGATGCGGAAAGCGGAATGGCCGAGCCAGGTGATCTTCATGGAATTGCTCCTTAATACGTGATGCAAAAGCAAAATTGGATGCTAAGGACATATCCGGTATGGCCACAAAGAAAAGCGGCCAATGCTTCAATTTCTTTTGACGGGATGAACGACGATGACGGTGCTGACGATCGAGGAACTGGCGGCTGTGTTGCGGTCCGGACAGGCGATCGCCGGGCTTGATCTTGGCACAAAGACGATCGGCCTTGCGATGTCCGATCTCGGACGGCGTTTCGCAACGCCGCGGCCGGTCATCAAACGGCAGAAGTTCACGATTGACGCCGAAGTGCTGCTTGCTTTTGCCGCGAAGGAAAAAGTCTCCGGTTTCGTCATCGGGCTGCCGATGAACATGGATGGCTCGGCCGGTCCGCGCGTTCAGGCGACGAGAGCCTTCGTGCGCAACATGGAGCAAAAGACGGCCCTGCCTTTTGTCTATTGGGACGAGCGGCTTTCGACGGTTGCGGCGGAACGGGCGCTGATCGAGATGGATGTGTCGCGCGCCAAACGTGCCGGGCGGATCGATTCGGCCGCCGCCAGCTTCATTCTTCAGGGGGCGCTGGACAGGCTCTCGCTGCTCGCCAGATCGGACGATTTCGAGGCCTGACGCGCCTTCCACCAGGCAATGAGCTTCCTGCGCTTGCGAAAGCCTATGATGGCGAAGACGACGAGGCTGTCGACAGCGATCGCGCGTGCGACAAGCGGCGGAATGGTTTCCGGCGGTACGCCGAGCACATCGCCGTAAATCTGGAAGGTCAGGTCATGAACCTGGCGCGTCAGCATGAAGATGCCGAAGTTCATGTCGTAGTAGGAAAGCCAGTACCAGCCGCCCAGAAAGGCGATCGGTCCCAACCAGAAGACCAGGAACCACTTCATGCGGCCTCCCCTTCCTGCCTCAAAGACGCGTCGGGAGTGACCGCCCATGTCGACAATGCCATGACGCTCAAAACCAGTGCAGGCACGGCGATATCCAGCGCAAGCACCGCGAAAAACATCATCGCGGCAAAGAGCAGCATGGCTTTGGCAGCTTTGGTTCCCATGATTCCGACAGCTAAGATTTAGACTGCGGATACCCTGTCCCGTTAAGCCGCAGGGTGCAATGTAAACCATTCGTTAAGGTTAACGGGTGGGTCGTCGCCTGTGGATGACACCAAGCCGCGTCAGCCATAAACACCGCGAACGATGCGCTTCAAAGCGGTTGCGGCTTTTTCCCAATCCTTGGGGGTCTTCAGCGCAAGGCCCGCACACTGGCCGCCTGCCGAAGCCGAAAGCACGAGGTGTTGGATCGCGGCAATGAGAATTGCGTTGACGGCGGCGGCATCGACGCCCTTCGGCGGCGCCAGCGAGCCCTTCATGCGCTCCAGCCATTGCGACAGCGCCTTCGAGCGGGATTCGGCAAGCCGCCTCACCTGCTCCGTATTCTCGGAGACTTCCCAGGCGACGATGCGGCGCATCAGCGGGTCGTCGCGAAGCGCCTGGAGGAAAAGCAACGCCAGGCGCTCCATGAGATCGCCGTAGGTGAGCAGAAACATGCCGCCGGTATCTTCCGGAATGCGGTCCCTGACCCAGGTGCCGAGATCGGAGCCGATCGCTTCGACAAGGCCGTTCAGGCCGCCATAATAGCGATAGATCAGCTGCTTGTCGCATCCGGCCCGGCGGGCAACCGCGTTAATGCCGAAATTCTGGAACCCCTCTTCCGAGAGCAGCGCCTTGGCCGCCCTGAGGATCGCCTTTTCGGTCGCACCGCGGTCGCGGACGCGCTTATCGGCTTCGCTTGCAGCCTGCGGAAGAGCTTCAAGAACCGCGGATTCATTCAACATATCGGATCGCCCAGCCTGTCACTATGCGGTGAGTAGCGAAGCCTTTGCTTGCCGACAATGGGCAAGTCTCGGAAAGCCTGGGGATATTGTTTGAAATGGACGAATGTGTCATCCGGCCAAAGATGCACATGCGGCCAACATGCGAACCAATGTGGACATCGACGACGAGCTCAGGGAACAGGCAATGCGCCTCAAAGGCTTGCCGACGAAGAAAGCGACCATCGAGGAAGCCCTGCAAGATCTCATCCGGCGCCGGGCACAGCGCAAAGCCATGGACGAACTCTGGGAGCGGTCACAGCCTGCTGCATCACGATTTAGATTTCGAACCCATGCGCAAGTACCTCAGGCCGTTATCTTGCCCTAACCTGCCGGCGGATAGAGCAGGTCCACGATGTAGGTCGCGTCGAAGCGGGAATCGAGCATGCCGTAGGTCGCGCGCCAGCCGCCTGCGAGGCGCGTTTCGATGAAGGCGTCGGCGATGCGGCCGGCACCGAGGCGGTAGAGCTCGGCAGCGGCGGCGGCGAGCGCAAGCTGTTCAACCAGCAGACGGGCCGCGCCCTCGTCCCGTTCGCAAAGCGCCATTGCGGCGCGAAGGACGTCGATCGTCTTCTTGCCGGCCGGGCCGAGATCGCGGGCAAGGCCGGTGAACACCGTTTCGAAGAGATCCTTGCCGCGCGTCAGCACACGCAGCACATCGAGCGCCATCACGTTACCGGAGCCTTCCCAGATGGCGTTGACCGGTGCTTCACGGTAGTGGCGGGCGATCGGGCGCTCCTCGATGTAGCCGCTGCCGCCGATGCATTCCATCGCCTCATAGATCAGCGCCGGCGCGATCTTGCAGCACCAGTATTTCGCAACCGGCGTCATGACGCGGGCGTAGGCAGCCTCTTCCGCATTGCCGCGGGCCTTGTCGAAAGCATCAGCGAGGCGGAAGGACAGAGCCGTTGCGGCCGCGACGTCGAGCGCCATATCGGCCAGCACGCGGGTCATGATCGGCTGGTTGACGAGCATCTTGCCGAAGGCGCTGCGGCCGCGGGTGTGGTGCACGGCTTCGGCAAGCGAGGCACGCATGATGCCCGACGAGGCAAGCGCGCAGTCAAGACGCGTCAACGTCACCATGTCGAGGATCGTGCGGATGCCTGCATCCGGGCCGCCAAGCAGGAAGCCGAAGGTGTCGCTGAACTCGACTTCGGAGGAGGCGTTCGAGCGGTTGCCGACCTTGTCCTTGAGGCGCTGGAATTGCAGGCCATTGGCCGAACCGTCTTCCAGCAGGCGCGGAACCAGGAAGCAGCCCATGCCTTCCTTCGTCTGCGCCAGCATGATGAAGGCATCGCTCATCGGCGCCGACATGAACCATTTGTGGCCCGACAGGCGGTAAATGCCTTCGCTGACCTTTTCGGCCGTGGTCTTGTTGGAGCGGACGTCGGTGCCGCCCTGCTTTTCGGTCATGCCCATGCCGATCGTCACGGCAGACTTCTGCATGGCAGGCTTGTTCGACGAATTATATTTGCGCGAGAGGATCTTCGGCGCCCAATCCTTCTGCACGGCAGGCGAAGCGGAGAGTGCTGCCACCGAAGCGCTCGTCATGGTCAGCGGGCAAAGGTGGCCGGATTCGAGCTGGGCAGTCAGGTAAAAGCGCGCCGCACGGATCTTGTGCGCCTGATCCTTGGCGTCGGCATCGGCCTGTGGATCCCAGACAGAGGAATGCAGGCCGACGGACATCGAGCGGCGCATCAGTGCATGCCATGCCGGGTGAAACTCGACGACATCCAGACGCTCGCCGCGCGGGCCATGGGTGCGCAGCTGCGGCGTACCCTGGTTTGCCATGCGCGCCAGCTCCTGCGCCTCAGGCGAGGTCACGTAGCGGCCCATGTTTTCCAGGTCCTCGCGCGTGCCGCGCGGCAGCGCCGCCGTCAAGTCGACGATCAGCGGATCGGACCGGTAGGCATTGATGCCGGACCAGAGACTTGGCTGGTTCAGCTCGGCGAGTTTTTCTTCAGCGGATGTCATGGTTCGCTTCTAGTGCAAGAGACAGGCAAAGGGAAAGCGGAAGTTCGAGCTTTCCCGCTTCAGCTCTAGCGGATTTACGACAAAATTGCATGGGGACGTAAGCCTTTGTCCGCAGCACATGCTTGCCCCTCACCGCGCCACTCATTATAGAGCGCGTGACACAGCAAGAGGCAGGTTCATGGTCTTCTTTCCCCACCGCCACCTCATCGGCATAAAAGGCCTCACGGAGCAGGATATCACCTACCTGCTCGACAAGGCGGATGAGGCCGTCAAGATCAGCCGGCAGCGCGAGAAGAAGACATCGACCCTTCGCGGCCTGACGCAGATCAACCTCTTCTTCGAAGCCTCGACACGGACGCAAGCCTCCTTCGAACTCGCCGGAAAGCGCCTCGGCGCCGACGTCATGAATATGTCGGTCGGCAATTCCTCGGTAAAGAAGGGCGAAACGCTGATCGATACGGCGATGACGCTGAATGCGATGCGGCCGGACGTGCTGGTGATCCGCCATTCGAGCGCCGGTGCCGCCGCACTCCTGGCGCAAAAGGTCTCCTGCTCGGTGGTCAATGCCGGCGACGGCCAGCACGAGCATCCGACGCAAGCGCTGCTCGACGCGCTGACGATCCGCCGCGCCAAGGGCAGGCTGTCGCGCATCATCGTGGCGATCTGCGGCGACGTGCTCCATTCGCGGGTGGCGCGCTCGAACATCCTGCTTCTGAATGCCATGGGCGCGCGGGTCCGTGTCGTCGCACCGGCGACGCTGCTTCCGGCCGGCATCGCGGAGATGGGCGTCGAGGTCTTCCACTCGATGAAGGAAGGCCTGAAGGACGCCGACGTGGTTATGATGCTGCGCCTCCAGCGCGAGCGGATGTCCGGCGCCTTCGTGCCTTCAGTGCGGGAATATTTCCATTTCTATGGGCTTGATGCGGAAACTCTGAAAGCTGCCAAGGACGACGCGCTGGTGATGCATCCGGGACCGATGAACCGCGGGGTGGAAATCTCATCCGAGGTTGCGGATGGACCGCAGAGCGTGATTGCCGAACAGGTGGAAATGGGGGTCGCGGTGCGCATGGCGGTGATGGAGACTTTGCTTGTGTCTCAGAACCGGGGGCCGCGGGCATGACGAACTCGATCGTTCTCAAGAATGTTCGCATCATCGATCCTTCGCGCAATCTCGATGAGATCGGCACGATCATCGTCAAGTCCGGCATGATTGCGGCAGCCGGAAAGGATGCGCAGAACCAGGGGGCGCCGGAAGGTGCCACGGTTCGCGATTGCAGCGGTCTCGTCGCAACGCCGGGCCTGGTCGATGCATGCGTCAATATCGGCGAGCCGGGCGCCGAACACCGCGAGACGATCGCTTCGGCGAGCCGGGCGGCCGCCGCAGGAGGCGTCACCTCGATCATCATGATGCCAGACACCGATCCTGTCATCGATGACATCGCGCTGGTCGAGTTCGTCAAGAAAACGGCGAGGGACACGGCGCTCGTCAACATCTATCCGGCTGCGGCGATCACCAAGCATCTGGCCGGCGAGGAGATGACCGAGATCGGCCTGCTGATGGAAGCCGGAGCCGTCGCCTTCACGGATGGCCGTTCCAGCGTTCACGACACGCAGGTGCTGCGGCGGGTGATGACCTATGCGCGGGAATTCGGCGCCGTCATCTCCTGCGAGACCCGCGACAAATATCTCGGCGCCACCGGCGTCATGCATGAAGGATTGCTTGCCAGCTGGCTCGGTCTCGGGGGCATTCCGAAGGAAGCGGAACTCATTCCTCTTGAACGAGACCTCCGCATCGCACAGCTGACACGCGGCACGTATCATGCGGCGATGATCTCTGTACCGGAGTCGGTCGAGGCGATCGAGCTTGCGAAAAGCCGCGGCGCCAAGGTGACCTGCGGCATCTCGATCAACAACCTGGCGCTTAACGAAAACGACATCGGCGAGTACCGTACCTTCTTCAAACTCTATCCGCCGCTGCGCTCCGAAGACGACCGCGTGGCGATGGTGGATGCACTGGCGAGAGGTGCAATCGACATCATCGTTTCTTCGCATGATCCGCAGGATGTCGATACCAAACGGCTGCCTTTCGGCGAAGCGGCTGATGGCGCAGTGGGTCTTGAGACGATGCTTGCAGCGGCCCTGCGCCTCCACCACAGCGGCCAGGTGAGTTCTGATGCGGCTGATCGATGCGATGTCGACGCGCCCTGCGCAGATCTTCGGCCTGAAAGCCGGCACGCTAAAGCCGGGTGCCAAAGCCGATATCGCGCTGATCGATCTCGACGAGCCTTGGCTTGTTTCGAAAGACATGCTTCTCTCGCGCTCGAAGAATACGCCTTTCGAGGATGCGCGCTTCAGCGGACGGGCCGTCGCGACCTATGTCGCGGGGAAGCTGGTTTACGGATTGGAATAAAGTGGGAGTTGCCCCTCATCCGCCTTGCCGGGCACCTTCTCCCCGCAGGCGTGGTGAAGGTGACTCGCGTTTCGTCCTTCGCAAAAGGGCGTGCTGTGCAGGTTCGCTCGCCCCGCTTGCGGGGAGAGTCACGGTGAGGGGTAAGTCCATTGGACGAAAGGGATGGAGTAAATGATCTCTGACTTGATGACCTGGCAGATTACACCGCCGCTGGCGCTTGCGGCGGCCGCCATCGGCTACCTGCTGGGCTCCATCCCCTTCGGCCTTATCCTGACGCAGGCGGCGGGGCTCGGCGATGTGCGCAGCATCGGCTCCGGCAATATCGGCGCGACCAATGTGCTGCGCACCGGCAACAAGAAGCTTGCGGCTGCGACCCTGTTGCTCGATGCGCTGAAGGCGTCGGCCGCAGCCTGGATCGTCGGTTATTTCCTTGGCGGGGAAGCGGGCATCATTGCCGGTTTCTTTGCCTTCATCGGCCACCTTTTCCCCGTCTGGATCGGCTTCAAGGGCGGCAAAGGTGTTGCCACCTATATCGGCACGCTGCTTGGCGTCGCGCCGATCATGGTTTTGCTTTTCGGCGCCGTATGGCTCGCGGTTGCCTTTACGACCCGTTACTCCTCGCTGTCGGCGCTGGTCGCGATGCTTGTCATCCCGGTTGCATTGTGGATATTGGGGACCGAGAAGGTTGCAGCGGTCATGGCGGTGATGTCGGTCATCTCCTATTACAAGCACAAGGCCAACATTTCCCGCCTCATGAGTGGGACGGAGAGCAAGATCGGGGCAAAGGGATAAGATGCCGCGGCAAGCGCAAGGCCGAAGGGAATTGCGCTGACGTAACGGCAACGAATTGCCTGGCTGCGGCTGATCGCTCCGACAATGTCGGCCCCGCCCACCTTCCGCGACCTCATCAATCATTTCGGCTCGCGCAAGCAGCGTCGAGACCGAAGCCGAGGCGCATCGGGAACCGGAACCGGCCGATCCATCGCTGTTCTTCTTTTCAACCTTGGCCGCCATGACGGGTCTCTGGACGATTACGGACCGCTGCTTGCAAGGAGCCCTGGCCGCACTTGAAAAACGATAACTATAACACTTTAAATTGTAATTCGTTCTTAATCTCCCTTTGGTTGCGCTGGATTGTAACGCCTAAAATTCAGCAAACCCCTTGACCGGAACGATTTCCCTGTCCATGTCGGAGGGCCGGTATTCTTCGAGCGGCAAGTATTACGCTCTTCTCCTCGCCGGGCGCGGTAGTTTTTTAGAGAATCATGATGAATGTTGTAGTGGTGGAATCGCCTGCCAAGGCCAAGACGATCAACAAGTATCTGGGCTCCGGATACAAGGTGCTCGCCTCCTTCGGCCATGTGCGCGATCTGCCTGCCAAGGACGGCTCTGTTCTTCCTGACCAGGACTTCGAAATGCTTTGGGAGGTCGACAGCGCCTCGGCCAAGCGCATGAAGGATATCGCAGACGCGGTGAAGTCTTCCGACGGGCTCATCCTCGCAACCGACCCGGATCGCGAGGGTGAAGCGATCTCCTGGCACGTGCTCGACGTCCTGAACAAGAAGCGCTTGCTGAACGGCAAGTCGGTGAAGCGCGTCGTCTTCAACGCCATCACCAAGAAGGCGGTTCTGGACGCGATGGCCGAGCCCCGGGACATCGACGTACCGCTGGTCGATGCCTATCTCGCACGCCGCGCGCTCGATTACCTCGTCGGCTTCAATCTTTCGCCGGTTCTCTGGCGCAAATTGCCGGGCGCCCGTTCGGCCGGTCGCGTGCAATCGGTCGCACTGCGTCTCGTGTGCGACCGCGAAACCGAGATCGAGCGCTTCATCTCGGAAGAATACTGGAACATCTCGGCCCTCCTGAAGACGCCGCGCGGGGATGAATTCGAGGCCAAGCTGGTTGCAGCCAATGGCAAACGGTTGCAGGCGCGATCGATCGCCAATGGCGAAGACGCCGCCAAGCTGAAATCCCTGCTCGAGGGTGCAGCCTATGTCGTCGACAGCGTCGAGGCAAAGCCGGTCAAGCGCAACCCGGGACCGCCGTTCACGACTTCGACGCTGCAGCAGGCGGCCTCCTCCAAGCTTGGTTTCTCTGCATCGCGCACGATGCAGATCGCCCAGAGACTCTACGAGGGTGTTGATATCGGCGGCGAGACGGTCGGTCTCATCACTTATATGCGTACCGATGGCGTGCAGATGGCACCCGAAGCGATCGATGCGGCGCGACGCGCCATCGTCGATCAGTTCGGCGAGCGCTACATGCCGGAGAAGGCCCGTTTCTATTCCACCAAGGCGAAGAACGCCCAGGAAGCGCACGAAGCAATCCGTCCGACGGATTTCTACCGTTCGCCTGACCGCGTGCGGAAATTCCTCGATGCCGATCAGATCAAGCTCTACGACCTGATCTGGAAGCGCGGCATTGCGAGCCAGATGGCCTCGGCCGAAATCGAGCGCACGACGGCCGAAATCACTGCTGACAACAATGGCCAGAAGGCCGGTCTGCGCGCCGTCGGATCCGTCATCCGGTTTGACGGCTTCATTGCGGCTTACACCGACCAGAAGGAAGACGGCGAACAAAGCGACGAAGGCGACGAAGGCGACGAAGGCGGCCGCCTGCCGGAGATCAATGCGCGCGAGAACCTCGCAAAGCAGAAAATCAACTCGACGCAGCACTTCACCGAACCGCCGCCGCGCTATTCGGAAGCGACACTGATCAAGAAGATGGAAGAGCTCGGCATCGGCCGTCCCTCCACCTACGCCGCGACGCTCGCAACGCTCCGCGACCGCGAATATGTGACGATCGACAAGCGCAAGCTGATCCCCCATTCCAAAGGACGGCTGGTGACGGCGTTCCTCGAGAGCTTCTTCACCAAATATGTCGAATACGATTTCACAGCCGACCTTGAAGAGAAGCTCGACCGGATCTCGGCAGGCGAGCTCAACTGGAAACAGGTGCTTCGCGATTTCTGGAAGGATTTCTTCTCGCAGATCGAGGATACAAAGGAACTGCGCGTCACCAATGTGCTCGACTCGCTGAACGAACAGCTGGCGCCGCTCGTCTTCCCGAAGCGGGAGGACGGTAGCGATCCGCGCATCTGCCAGGTCTGCGGTACCGGCAACCTGTCGCTGAAGCTCGGCAAATACGGCGCCTTCGTCGGCTGCTCGAACTATCCGGAATGCAATTACACCCGCCAGCTCACCTCGGAAAACGGCGCAGAAGCCGAAGGTGGGGCACAAAACGAACCGAAGAACCTCGGCACCGATCCGGTGACCGGCGAGGAGCTGACGCTGCGCTCCGGCCGCTTCGGCCCTTACATCCAGCGCGGCGACGGCAAGGATGCCAAGCGCGCTTCGCTTCCGAAGGGCTGGAAGCCGGAAGACATCGACTACGAGAAGGCGATGGCGCTGATCGCGCTGCCGCGCGACATCGGCAAGCACCCGGAAACCGGCAAGATGATCTCCTCCGGTATCGGGCGCTACGGCCCATTCCTGCTGCATGACGGCGGCTATGCCAATCTGGAAAGCGTCGAGGACGTGTTTTCGATCGGCCTCAACCGTGCGGTAACGCTGATTGCCGAGAAGGCGAACAAGGCTCCGGGCGGCCGCGGACGTGGAACACCGGCGGCGCTCAAGGAGTTGGGCGAGCATCCGGATGGCGGCGCAATCACCGTTCGTGACGGCAAGTATGGTCCCTATGTGAGCTGGGGCAAAGTGAACGCCACGCTGCCGAGGGGCAAGGATCCGCAGGCAATCACGGTCGAGGAGGCACTGGCCCTGATCGCCGCCAAGGCCAGCAAGGCGCCGACGGCCAAGGGCAGAGCAAAACCGAAGGCAAAGGCTGCCGCTTCCGAAGGCAAGGCGACGAAAAGCGCCGCCAAGCCCAAGGCTAAAGCCGCTGCGAAAGCGAAAGCGCCCGCGAAAACGAAGAAGAGCTGAGAGTGAGCAGGAATCCGCGCGAAAGAACGAAGACCATGGGCAAGCGCCCGGGGAAGATCGGCCGCGCGAGCCGCGATGCCGCTCCCGTCGAACCGCTGAACATCGTGCACGGCGCATTGCCGTCGCGCGAAGTCATTTTGCGCTTCATCGCCGAACATCCGCAAAAGGCGTCCAAACGCGAGCTCGCCAAGGCCTTCGGCCTCAAGGGCGACAGCCGCGTCGAACTCAAGCACATGCTACGGGACCTCGAACAGGAAGGCATGCTGCAGAAGACACGGAAGTCGCTGATCCGGCCGGGCGCACTGCCGCCCGTAACCGTTCTCGACATCACCACACGCGACAAGGACGGCGAACTGATCGCCCGGCCGGCGGAATGGCCGGAGGATCAGGGCGTTGCGCCTGCCGTCGCGATCCGCCAGACGTCGCCTGCCGGACGTCAGGGCAAGGGAAAGACACCCGTTGCCGGAATGGGCGACCGCGTCGTGGCGAAGATTTTCCCGGCGGCTGACCGCGGCGGACCGGCCTATACCGCGCGCATCATCAAGATCATCGACAAGCGCCGCGGCGCGACCATGGGTGTTTTCCGCACCGCCCCCGGCGGCGCTGGACGGCTGCTGCCGATCGAACGGCGCGGCGAAGAAATGCTGATCGATCCCAACTATACCGGCGACGCCAAGGACGGCGACCTCGTAGAAGTCGAGATCGCGCGCCTCGGACGTTTCGGCCTGCCGCGCGCAAAGGTGCTGTCGGTCGTCGGTTCCGTCGCCTCGGAAAAGGCGATCTCGATGATCGCGATCCACGCGCACGGCATTCCGCATGTCTTTCCGCAGCCGGTGATCGACGAAGCCGATGCGGCCAGGCCCGTGACGATGTCGCATCGCGAGGATTGGCGCGACGTGCCGCTGATCACCATCGACCCGGCCGATGCGAAGGATCACGACGACGCGGTCTATGCCGAACCGGACCCTTCCCCCGACAACCCGGGCGGCGTGATCATTACCGTGGCGATCGCCGATGTCTCCTACTATGTGAGGTCCAATTCGGCACTCGACCGCGAAGCGCTGAAGCGCGGCAATTCGGTCTACTTCCCCGATCGCGTCGTGCCGATGCTGCCGGAGCGCATCTCCAACGATCTCTGCTCGCTGAAGGAAGGCGTCGACCGGCCGGCGCTTGCCGTGCGCATGGTCTTTTCGAAGGAAGGCCGCAAGGCCGGGCATACGTTCCACCGCATCATGATGAAAAGTGCGGCGAAGCTTTCCTACAGCAACGCGCAGGCGGCGATCGACGGCAAGCCAGACGACAAGACCGGGCCGATGCTGGAACCGATCCTGAAGCCGCTCTGGCACGCCTACGAAGTGATAAGGCGCGGCCGTGAGAGGCGCCAGCCGCTCGAACTCGATATGCCCGAGCGCAAGATCCTGCTGAAACCGGACGGCACGGTGGACCGCGTCGTCGTGCCGCCGCGGCTCGACGCGCACAAGCTCATCGAAGAAATGATGATCCAGGCCAATGTCTGCGCGGCCGAAACGCTCGAGAAGAAGCGTCAGGTGCTGATCTATCGCGTCCACGACGGCCCGACGCTCGCCAAGCAGGAGATCCTGCGCGAATTTCTGGCAACGCTCGGCATCTCGCTTGCTAAGGGCGGCAATGTGCGGGCGAACAGCTTCAACGGCATCCTGGCAAAAGCCGAGAACACACCGCATCAGACGATGGTCAACGAGATGGTCCTGCGCTCGCAGAGCCAGGCAATCTACAGCCCCGAAAATATCGGCCATTTCGGGCTGAACCTGATGAAATATGCGCATTTCACCTCGCCGATCCGCCGCTATGCTGACCTGATCGTTCATCGTGCGCTGGTCGGCTCGCTCGGTCTCGGCGAAGGCGGCATCACACCGCAGGAAGAGGCCGCGCTCGACGACATCGCCGCCGAAATCTCCACCTTCGAGCGCCGTGCAATGGCCGCGGAGCGCGAGACGGTCGACCGGCTGGTCGCCCATCATCTCAGCACGCGTGTCGGGGAAGAGTTCAAGGGGCGCGTATCGGGCGTCACGAAATCGGGACTATTTGTCGCCCTCCCCGACTATGGAGCCGACGGCTTCGTACC
Organism: Rhizobium yanglingense; assembly: GCF_977109285.1. Taxonomy (NCBI): domain Bacteria; kingdom Pseudomonadati; phylum Pseudomonadota; class Alphaproteobacteria; order Hyphomicrobiales; family Rhizobiaceae; genus Rhizobium; species Rhizobium yanglingense. The sequence continues at coordinate 350,435 of NZ_CDSAWY010000002.1, read as the reverse complement.
TATATCTACGCTCGGAACGGACTACTTCATCTACGATGAGGCGCATCAGGCGCTGTCGGGTGAGAGGACCGGGCTGGGGTACCGCCTCGGAGACGATGTCACCGTAAAGCTTGCCGAAGCGATCCCGCTCGCCGGCGCGCTTCGCTTCGAGATGATAAGCGAAGGACGCAACATGCCGACGGCAGTGCGCTCGTTCCACAAGGCAGGCCGCCGTGACAACCGGCAGGCCCGCAAGATGGCCGGGACAAGGCCGCCAAGGGGGCGGCGATAGGGCATCCTTTTCGGGATGCTCTGCATTTGAAGTAAGGAGCGTCCCTTCTCTGCAAGGCGGCGGATTGCGGCGCTCCATGCGTGTAGGGACGCTCGAAAAGGAACGATCATGACCAGTGCATCGACCGAACAACCGGTCCGCTATGGGGACGCAGAAAAGGCCGAGCGTCCGCTCGGCCGCTCCATCATGCGCGGCATGCTGAACCGTTGTCCGCATTGCGAAAGCGGCAAGCTTTTCAGGGCTTTTCTGAAGCCCGTCGACCATTGCGCCGCCTGCGGCGAGGCAATGCACCATCACCGCTCCGACGACCTGCCGCCCTATCTCGTCATCCTCGTTCTCGGCCACGTCGTGGTCGGCGGCTACATGATGACCGACATGATCTGGCCGCTGCCGCTCTGGCTGACGCTGGCGATCTGGGCTCCCATCACCGTTCTGACCGCCCTCATCTCGATCCAGCCGATCAAGGGCGGCGTGATCGGCCTGCAATGGGCGCTTCGCCTGCATGGTTTCGGCGACCAGAACGACGATCACGACGATTACGATATCCCCGGCCGCGGGCGCTCATCGTAAGCAGTCCTGAACCTTCACCGTCCAGACATAATTCGCGTGTAGTGGGCAACGCTCGCCGGCGCTGCAGGATCGCAGCGCCAGTCCTGAGTGAATACGAGCTGGATTATTTGATCTATTGCCATCGGCACCGGACTTTCCGTAAAGCACAACCCGTCACTTGGATTTGGCACGCGTGTGCCTTTCTATGTGCCACAAACGGGCGATTCGTTTCAGTCATTCAAGGATGGATTCATGTCTCAGCCGAGAAACGGCACACCGGGCGATGTCGAGGAAATCCATTGGCCGTCGCTGGTTGCCGCCGTCTCGTCGATTTCCGCTGTCGGCATCGCGATCGGCCTCGGACTTCCGCTTCTCAGCATCATCCTGGAAAAGCGCGGTATCCCCTCAACGCTCATCGGCCTGAATACGGCCATGGCGGGGATCGCCGCCATGGCTGCCGCCCCGATCACCACAAAGCTCGCGCATAAATACGGGGTCGCCCCGACAATGCTCTGGGCGGTGGTGATTTCCGCGCTCAGCTCGCTCGGATTTTACTATGCCGAGAATTTCTGGCTTTGGTTCCCCTTGCGCTTTGCATTCCATGGCGCGACCACGACCCTGTTCATCCTGTCCGAGTTCTGGATCAATGCCGCCTCACCGCCTACGAAACGAGGCTTCGTGCTTGGAATCTATGCGACAGTGCTTTCGCTCGGTTTCGCGGCGGGCCCCCTGCTCTTCTCGATTCTCGGCAGCGACGGCATACTGCCGTTTCTGGTTGGCGCAGCCGCGATCCTGCTTGCGGCCATCCCAATCTTTATCGCGCGACACGAAAGCCCGATCCTAGAAGAGAAGCCGGAGCTGCACTTCATGCGCTACGTCTTTTTGGTACCGACGGCGACGGCCGCAGTCTTCATTTTCGGCGCGGTCGAGGCGGGCGGCCTTTCACTGTTCCCGATCTATGCGATCCGCGCGAACTTCACCGAATTGCAGGCGGCGCTGCTGCTGACGGTCATGGGTATCGGCAATGTGATCTTTCAGATCCCGGTCGGAATGCTCTCCGACCGGATTTCCGACAAGCGCCCGCTGCTTGCCGCCATGGCCTTCATGGGTCTTATCGGCTCGCTGATGCTTCCGCTGCTGTCCCACAGCTGGATCATGATGGCAGGGGTCCTGCTTTTCTGGGGCGGTTGCGTCGCTGGCCTCTACACCGTCGGCCTCAGCCACCTCGGATCCCGGTTGACAGGTTCCGATCTTGCAGCGGCGAATGCCGCCTTCGTCTTCTGTTATGCCGTCGGCACCGTCGCCGGCCCGCAGGCAATCGGAGCTGCTATCGACGTTGCCGGAAACAATGGTTTTGCATATGCGATTGCCTGTTTCTTCGGGCTTTATGCCTTGCTGGCCGGCATAAGACTGCTTTTCCTCCGAAAGCGGGCTTGACTTTTCGGGCCGGATTCGTAGTTTCGCGCCAGAATTTGCCGTGGAGCCCATCCGGCTTTCCACGGCTTTCATTTTCGTAAAGGCAGGACAACCATGGCCAAGGCTACCACTATCAAGATCAAGCTGCTGTCGACGGCCGACACCGGTTTCTTCTACGTCACGACGAAGAACAGCCGTACGATGACGGACAAGATGACGAAGACCAAGTATGACCCGGTCGCTAAGAAGCACGTCGAGTTCAAGGAAACCAAGATCAAGTAATTCTTGATCTCAGGTTGTTTAAAAAGCGCGCGCCGTCTGGCTGCGCGCTTTTTTTCATTCGTGGATTGTGTTTTTTGCCCTGTCGGCGCAAACAAAAACGCCGTCTTTCTCCGTGATGGGAAAGACGGCGTTTTTCAGGCAAAGGGGGTCGGCCAGCAGGCAAGGCGGCACGAGGAACCGCGAAAAGTTGCGAGCTAGCCGACCGGACCCCACGACCCAGGAGATGCGGCGGACCTGAGCATCATGGGGTATGCGGACTCCTCAAGAGGGAGTGCTTTTCTCTTATGAGCCAATAATTTGCGCAAAAATGAAAGAAAATCAACAAATTCTTAATGATGAGCAATTCCTGCCTGCTCCTATGGTTAAAAGTCCAATTTTGGGGCAGGTGGAGATCAGCCTAATGACTTAGGCGCTCAGGAAATGAACCAGCTTTGCAAAGAAACCAATAGGCACATAGCAGTAACTTTGCCGGATGTTGACGTTACGTAAGGTCTCAACATTTCCCTTCGGGAAATAGCACTGCTTGCATAGCGGCCTGCCGCTATCCGTGTATTCTTTGACAGAGCGCCTTTGTTCTTCCCGCCGGGGCGGATGCACCCTAAGAGGGTCACCGACGGCAGTGATCCATTTCCGGGTCTTTTCCACAAAAGAAGCGTGTCCTTTGCAAGGGCCACGATTAAAAATTTGTAATGTTCAGCGTTTTCCGGTGGAAAACCATGTCCTGCGCCGGGTCCTGAGACAGTATTGCCTTCAGGCTGCGGCAGCAACGACGCGGTTCCGGCCGGTGTTCTTTGCTTCATAAAGAGCAAGATCGGCCTGCTTCATAAGCTGGTCCGGCGTGATGACCGAGGACAGGCGCGAAGAGATACCGAAGGAGGCGGTGACTTTCAGCTCCTGCCCTGCCGATTTCAACCCAAATGGAATGCTTTCGACGGAGGCCCGCAGGCGCTCGGCAACTGCGGCAGCCACCTCAGGCGACGTATCCGGCATTACCACGACGAACTCCTCGCCGCCATAGCGGCAGGCGAGATCGGCGCCGCGGACGGTCGAGCGGATGCGGTTGGCAAATTCCTTGAGCACTTCGTCGCCGGCATCATGGCCGTGGGTGTCGTTCACCTGCTTGAAGCGGTCGATGTCGGTGATCAGCACGGATAGCGGCCGCCCCCGGGCCATCGAGCGGTTGAAGAGAACCTTGAGATGATTGTCGAGGTAACGGCGGTTGTTGAGACCCGTCAGGGGATCGGTGACGGCAAGCTCGATGGTCTGCTTGACGCTGGCGCGCAGGCGGTCGTTGAAGCGCTTGCGGCGGATCTGCGTCAGGCCGCGGGCGATGAGTTCGTTCGTATCGACCGGACGGACAATGTAGTCGTTGACGCCGAGATCAAGCGCCCGGATGACCATGTCGTCAGCGCCCTGCTCCGTTATGATCAGGATCGGCAGAAAACGGGTACGCTCCAGCGAGCGGAACTGCGAGCAGAGCCGCAAGGGATCGTAATCGTCGAAATTGGCATTGACGATCACGAGTTCGAAGGCGTTCTCGGCAGCTTCGAACAGGGCTGCCTGCGGGTCGGAGATGGCCGTGACATCGGCGATCGGCTTCAGCGCCTTGATGATACGCTCCTGCGAATTGGCGCGGCTGTCGACCAATAGAATCTGTCCGGCTTCTTCCGGGCGCCCTTCGCCGGCACGCAGCAGATCGTCGATCCCCATCGTCTCGGCCGTTTCGGCGCGGATGCGCAGTTCATCGCTCAGCGTCTTCAGGCGCAGAAGGCTCTTCACGCGGGAGATGAGCTGCAGGTCGTTGACCGGCTTGGTCAGGAAATCATCGGCGCCCGCCTTCAGGCCGCGCACGCGATCAGCCGGCTGGTCCAGCGCCGTCACCATCACGACGGGAATATGCGACGTCTTCGCGCTCGCCTTCAGACGCGCGCAGACCTCGAAGCCGTCAAGCCCCGGCATCATCACATCGAGCAGGATGAGATCGACCTGGTTGCGCTCGCATATCGCCAGTGCCTGATAGCCGTCCGCCGCCGTCAGCACGTCGAAATATTCCGCGAGAAGCCGCGCTTCGAGCAGCTTCACATTCGCCGGAATATCATCAACCACCAATATGCGCGCAGTCATAAACGTCTTTCAGATGCGCTAGGCATCACCGAGATAGGTCTTGATCGTTTCAATGAACTTCGGAACCGAGATGGGCTTGGAGACATAGGCTTCGCAGCCGCCCTGACGGATACGCTCCTCGTCGCCCTTCATTGCAAAGGCCGTCACCGCAATCACTGGGATGACATGCAGTTCGTCGTCTTCCTTCAGCCATTTGGTAACCTCCAGGCCGGAAACCTCCGGAAGCTGGATATCCATAAGGATCAGGTCCGGCTTGTATTTTCTAGCAAGATCAAGCGCTTCCATCCCGTTTCGGGTCTGAATTGTCGTATAGCCGGACGCCTCGATCAGGTCGCGAAAGAGCTTCATGTTGAGCTCGTTATCTTCTACAATCATCACCTGTTTGGGCATGGCACGCTTGTCCCTACGTCTCGTCCCTGCAGCCGATCGCGCCGTGTCAGAAGACTGGGCGCACGAATCCAGGAAACCGATAGTGGTAAACTACCGGTATTTGGTTGAAGAAAAGGTAACTTACCCAGCGAAATGCAAAGCAACTTCAAGACTTCCAAACAATTCGCCGCAGACCCCCAGGAGACGGCGATTGCCGTTCTCAGCTGGCTGGCGAACGAACCCGACATGTTCTCGCGTTTCCTGGCGCTGACGGGCGTCGAGCCTGCCCAGGTCCGCAACGCCGTCCACGATCCTGGCTTCCTCGCCGGCATGCTGGATTTCCTGATGAACCACGAGCCAACGGCGGTGGCGTTTTGCGAGGCGACCGGCACGAAGCCCGATACGCTCGCTGCCGTATGGCGGCATTTCTCCTCTCCCGGCCTCGAACCCGGAGAATACTGAGCGCAATGGAGACCGGGACTTTCGACATCTCGCATGTGCGCCTCGGCGACCGGCCGCTGATCGTCTGCGACGTTGACGACGTCGTGCTGCAGTTCATCGATCCCTTTCAGCGGTTTCTTCTCGAAGAAGGGCATGAGCTTTTGCCGCGTTCGTTTCATCTTCATGGCAATATCGTTTCTAAAGATGGGGTTGCGCTCGAGGTTATCCATGTCAGCCGGCTGATCGAAACCTTCTTCGAACGGCAGGAGGAGTGGCAGCTGCCACTTTCGCGGGCCACGGAGACGCTCGGCAGGCTCTCCGCCACTGCCGATATCGTTTTCCTGACCGCAATGCCGCCGGTCTATGCGGATCAACGGCGGCGGTTGCTCGACCGCTTCAGCCTCCCCTACCCGCTGCTTGCGACCCGTCAGCCGAAAGGGCCGGTCGTCAAGGCGCTGCATGGCGCGCGTCCCCTGCCCGTTGCTTTCATCGACGACATGGCGGTCAATCTTCATTCGGTGCGCGAACATGTCGACAACTGCCTTCTGCTGCATCTGATGCCGGTCTCCGAAATTCACCGTTTCGCGCCTGCGGCCATGGACGACATTCAGCGGATCTACGACTGGAACGAGGCTGCATCGCTGATCGGCCGTCATTTCACTGAAGCCGACGCAGCTCGAAGCCTCACTGCGCCAAATCCAACCGCATGAGCGGCCGCCCGTCCTTTCGCCGTGCCACCGGCTCGAAGCCCACCGCATCGAAGATCGCGGTCGAGCCGATGCAGAGCGTGACCGACTTCGACTGCTTCGTATGGTCGATGGGACAGCCTTCGAGACAGCGCGCGCCGTTTTGCCGCGCGTGATCGACCGCGCCCTGCAGCAGGCGATGACTGAGACCTTTGCCACGCAGTGGCGGCGAAAGAAAGAAACAGCTCACAGCCCAGATGGACGGGTCCAGCGTATCGCCCCCCTCCAGCGGCCGGGAAACCGTGCGCGGCGAGTTGAATTGAGCAACATCTTGGCGCGGTCCCACCTGCACCCAGGCGACCGGCTGGCCATCCGCATAGGCGAGAATGCCGGGCGGCGGACCGGCGGCGATGCGGTTTCTGATATACTCTTTCCGCTCATCGGGCCGCATTTTGGTGCGCACTGCATGCGGCAATCTGAGAGCCACGCACCAGCAGTCACAAAAGGCACCGCGCGGACCGAAGAGCGTCTCGAAATCTGTCCAGCGCTCCGGCGTCACCGGCTCAAAACGCAGATCGATATCCAAAGCCAAACCTCTCTGGTCTCTTGAAGACTCGGAAGTTTAAAGCGTAGTCTCACAATGTTCAATCTTTGTTCTCACCACGATGACCCTCACCCCTGACAAGACGCCCGGCTTCTGTCGCGACTGCCTTGCCGAGCAGAAGGGCGAGGCGCGCCGCTGCATGGCTTGTGGCAGCCCGCGCCTCGTGCGGCACAAGGAACTCTATGATCTGACCCTCGCACATATCGATTGCGACGCGTTCTATGCGGCGGTGGAAAAGCGCGACAATCCGGAGCTCGCCGACAAGCCGGTCATCATCGGCGGCGGCAAGCGCGGCGTGGTGTCCACTGCCTGTTACATCGCCCGCATCCACGGTGTTCGCTCCGCCATGCCGATGTTCAAGGCGCTGGAGGCATGCCCGCAGGCGGTCGTCATCCGTCCCGATATGGAGAAATACATCAAGGTCGGCCGCGAGGTCCGCACCATGATGCAGGAGCTGACGCCGCTTGTGCAGCCGCTTTCGATCGATGAGGCATTCCTCGAACTCGGCGGCACCCAGCGCCTGCACCATGACCCGCCGGCCCGCACACTCGCGAAATTCGCCCGTCGAGTGGAAAAGGAGATCGGTATCACGGTTTCCGTCGGGCTGTCCTACTGCAAGTTCCTCGCCAAGGTGGCCTCAGACCTGCAGAAGCCGCGCGGCTTTTCCGTCATTGGCCGCGAAGAAGCCGTGGCGTTTCTGGCGCCGCGCCCGGTGACGACGATCTGGGGCGTGGGCAAGGCTTTCGCGGCAACGCTCGAAGCGAATGGCATCCGCACAATCGGACAATTGCAGACGATGGAGGAAACGGACCTGATGCGCCGCTACGGCAGTATCGGCCAGAGGCTCGCGCGCCTTTCGCGCGGCATCGACGACCGCGAGGTTCACCTCAACGATCCGGCAAAGAGCGTCTCCTCGGAGACGACCTTCTTCGACGATATTTCACGCCATGACGAGCTGGTGCCGATCCTGCGCAGTCTCTCCGAGAAGGTCTCCTGGCGGCTGAAGAAGAGCGGCATTGCCGGCAATACCGTCGTCTTGAAGATGAAGACGGCGGACTTCAAGTCCCGCACGCGCAACCGTAAGCTGGAAGACCCGACGCAGCTTGCCGACAGGATTTTCCGGACCGGCATCGAGCTTCTGGAAAAGGAAACGGACGGCACGAAATTCCGCCTGATCGGCATCGGCGTCACCGACCTTTGCGACCCGGCGCGCGCCGACCCGCCGGACCTCATCGACCAGCAATCCACGCGGCGCGCGGCGGCGGAAACCGCGATGGACAAGCTGCGCGAGAAATTCGGCAAGAAGACCGTGGAGACCGGCTATACGTTCGGCAGCGGCAAACGCGACGGATAATCGGGCAATCGCAAGTACACGGCTGCTGTGGCGGCCAAAGATCACGCCGATCCAACGACGAACGCTCAAGCCTTCCTTAAGCATCGTGCCGTAATATGAAGGACAAGTATTGCGTATTGGTTGGCTCACATGTTCTCGCGTTTTGTTTTCGGCCTCGGCTTGCTGTCGGCGACCGCACTCGTGCATCACCCGGCCTTTGCGGTGGATGCCCGCACCCTGCAAATCTTTGTTTCCAAGGACAAGCAGTCGCTTGTCGTCTATGACGGCACAGAAGTGATCGCGACCTCGAAGGTGTCAACCGGCAAGGCCGGCCACACGACACCGAACGGTATCTTTTCCGTTCTCGAAAAAAAGAAATACCACGAGTCCAACCTCTACTCGGCAGCTCCGATGCCGTGGATGCAGCGACTGACCTGGTCTGGCATCGCGCTTCATGAATTGAATTCCGTGCCGCGCTATCCGGCCTCCCACGGCTGCGTGCGCATGCCCGCCGCCTTTGCCAAGCAACTCTACAAGATGACGGATCTCAGCGTGCCGGTCATCATCAGCGATGCCGAAGTGGCGCCCGAGCCGATCGCGCATCCAAATCTCTTCCGTCCGGATCTGCCGGAACCGCCACTGCTGCTTTCGGATGCGGAACTGCGCCCGGCGATCGGCGAAAACCGCGGAGAGCCTGTTCAGTTGGCGATGAACAGCGCCGCGCCACCGCCCGTCGCGCAGGTCGCGGCACCGGAAAACACCGATCCGATCCGCATTCTCATCTCCCGGCGCACCGAGCGCGAGACGGTGATCGATATCCAGACCTATCTCAACCAGCTGGGTTTCTCGACGGGCACACCTGACGGCCTTGTCGGCACGGCCACCATTCAGGCCATCAACACCTTCAAGGCGCTGCGGCCTGCACAATTCAAAGGTGACAAAGCGCTCGTCAGCGACACTCTCCTAAGGGAAGTTTACGCTGCGGCAGGCAAGGGCGAGCCGCCGAACGGCATTATCATGGTGCGGCAGGATTTCATGTCGGTCTTCGAAGCGCCGCTGACGATCGACAATCCACGGCAGGCACTTGGCACGCATTTCTTCGCGCTGCACGCCGTCGACGCCAAGAACGGCAAGGCCGACTGGCTCGGCGTAACGCTCAAGAACGACCTTTCCAGGCAGGCAATGAAGCGGCTCGGGATCGTCGCCAACGAGAGTTCGATCGTGACCGGCACGCCGATCGCCAACGCGCTCGACCGCATCACGATACCCGACGAAACACGCCGCCGGATCGGCGGCATGCTGGCGGCAGGCTCGACTTTGACGATTTCCGACACCGGCATCGGCCCGGAGACCGGCGCCGGCACGGATTTCATCACAATTACGCGCTAGAGCGCAAACTCATCGATGGCTGGCGGCACGGCCGTCGTACCGGCAGCCCTTTTGCAGTCGGTTCCGGCACCGCCTAATTGCAATCTCGTCGCAATCAATGAAATACTGGTTGCATGATAGAGCGATTCATTTGGAACGTTCGATCAACCAAGTGGTGGGCCTGATCGAAAATGGAACTGCTCACGCATGTATGTCCTGAAACACGGCATCAAGAAAAATCCTGAAAAGCGGTGGGCGCTGCCTGACCGTATCTTCTTTGGCTATGGCGCCTGCCACATCCTTGCCGGTGTCTTCCTTCAGCGTCCGCCGCTCGAAGGTTTCCATGCTGAGCGGATCATTCCGAACGAGGGTTTTGCAGGAGGCCATATGTATGTGACGAACGGCATCATCGCCTTCGATTATCACGGCTATTCCGGGCGCGAACGGCTTCTGGAACACCATCGGAAGGGGTGGGCATCTCGTAATCCCGGGTGGGGCTGCGCGATCGAGAAAGTCGATTTCGATCCGCTCAGCACGCCCGAGTTAAATCATCGCAAGATGCTGGGTCCCGATCAGTATCTGCATGACCCGATCCCTCGGGCATGCAACTTCATTGACCGCAGAGACCACACGCAGGATGCGGCGAAGGCGCTCAAAACAACCTTCGCTTAAAATCGAAAGGCAGCGCAAGAAAATCTTGATTTATACGCATGGTCCTTGATGTTCAGCATGAGCAAACGCCAGCCGTTCAATCTCGAAGCCTACCTGCGCGATATAGCGACAAGGCCCTGTTTTATCTGCGGGCTGGTGAGCGGAGATCCTGCGTTCTTCCATCATCGCATTTTCGAGGATGAGGAGACAATTATCTTTCTCAGTAAGTATCCAACGTTGCCCGGATACTGTTTGGTTTCCCCAAAGAAACACCGCGAAGACTTGGCTCAGGATCTTTCGACCGAAGAATACCTGCGATTGCAAGGGCATATACACCTCTTGTCTCGGGCGCTGAAAAAAGCATTCAACGCTGAAAGAATCTACGTTCTTTCACTCGGCAGCCAGCAAGCCAACAGCCACCTCCATTTCCATGTCGTTCCTCTGCCTGCAGGCGTACCCCTCGAAGAGCAACAGTACCACGCGCTCATGGCCGAGCATGGCGTGCTGCAGATTCCCGCAGGCGAGATGGCACGGCTAGCGGCGCAGATCACCCAAGCCTTTCTTCAGGAACGGGGCGTTCCCTGATTCTGGTTCAGGCAGTTCACGACCTAGACAAGCTCGACATCGACGATGCCGGGGGCGGCGCGCAAGGCGGCGGCAATTTCCGGTGTGATGCGGTATTTTTGCGGCAGTTCGACCTCGACCTCGCGCTTGCCGTCCTCCTTGATGACGATGAAGGAAACGAGGCCGTCGCCCTTGGCGTTCAGGTGCGCCGCAACGGCGCGCAGAGGACCGGAATCGCGGACATAAACGCGTAGCGACTTCTGCATCTGCAGCGACTTTTCCTCGAGCGACTGGATCGTCTGCAAGCGCAGACCGACGCCTTCCGGCCGCTCCTCGCCGGTGGCGGTTAGCACAAAGGACTTCCCGGGTTCCAGCACGTCGCGGTACTGGTTCAGCATTTCGGAGAACAGCACAGCTTCGAACTGTCCGGACGAATCCGAAAAGACGATGATGCCCATCTTGTTGCCGGTGCGCGTCTTGCGCTCCTGCTTCGAAATGACAGTCCCGGCAAGCCGGGCATTGGTTGCGCCCTGCTTCACGGCGGCGGAGAATTCCGCAAAGGTCTGGACCCGCATCTTCTGCAGGATATTGTTGTAGCTGTCGAGCGGGTGCGCCGTCAGGTAGAAGCCCAACACCTGGAACTCCTTGAGCAGTCGCTCGGAAGCGAGCCAGGGCGAAAACGGCGGCAGCGCGATTTTCTCCGGCCCGGACGACAGCGCGCCGCCGAAGATATCCGACTGGCCGCTCAGCTTATTTTCCTGCGCGCGCTGGGCATAGCCCAGAATGCGATCAAGGCCGGCTGCGAGCTCTGCGCGATCCTGGCCGAAGCAATCGAAGGCGCCGGCATAGATCAGGCTTTCCAGCACGCGCCGGTTGACCTGGCGCGGATCGATGCGCAGGCAGAAATCCTCGATGCTGGCAAAAGCCTCGTCGCCGCGTACCTCGACAATGTGATCGACGGCATTTTCGCCGACGCCCTTCAACGCCGCCAATGCGTAATAAATGCGGTTGTCGCCGGTTTCAAATTGGCGGAACGAGCTTTGAACCGAGGGTGCGATGACCTCGATGCCGAGGCGCTTGGCATCCTGCCGGAAATCGTTGACCTTATCGGTGTTCGACATATCGAGCGTCATCGACGCGGCCAGGAACTCGACCGGGTAATGCGCCTTCATATAGGCCGTCTGATAAGAGACGATAGCGTAGGCGGCGGCGTGCGACTTGTTGAAGCCGTAGTTTGCGAACTTTGCCAGCAGTTCGAAAATGTTGTCGGCTTGCGGCTTCGACACGCCGTTTCTGATGGCACCGTCGACGAAGCGTTCGCGCTGCTGGTCCATTTCCGCCTTGATCTTCTTGCCCATGGCGCGCCGCAGAAGATCGGCTTCGCCGAGCGAATAGCCGGACAGGACCTGGGCGATCTGCATCACCTGTTCCTGATAGACGATGACGCCCTGTGTCTCCTTGAGCAGGTGATCGATCATCGGATGGATCGACTCGACCTCTTCTTCCCCATGCTTGCGGGCATTGTAGGTCGGGATGTTTTCCATCGGGCCTGGGCGATAGAGGGCGACGAGGGCGATGATGTCCTCGATGCAGTCCGGCTTCATGCCGATCAGCGCCTTGCGCATGCCGGCACTTTCCACCTGGAACACGCCTACCGTTTCGCCGCGAGAGAGCATCTCGTAGGTTTTCTTGTCATCGAGCGGGATCGCGGCGAGGTCCACCTTGATGCCGCGTTTGGCCACGAAATCGACCGCAACTTTCAGTACCGTCAGCGTTTTCAGGCCGAGGAAGTCGAACTTTACGAGGCCGGCCTGCTCGACCCACTTCATGTTGAACTGGGTGACCGGCATATCGGAGCGCGGGTCGCGATACATCGGAACCAGCTTCGAGAGCGGCCGGTCGCCGATGACGATGCCGGCGGCGTGCGTCGAGGCGTGGCGGTAAAGGCCCTCGATCTTCTGGGCGATATCGAGCAGGCGCGCCACCACGGGCTCCTTCGCTGCCTCCTCCTGAAGCTTCGGCTCCTCCTCGATCGCCTTGGAGAGCGGCGTCGGATTGGCCGGATTGTTCGGCACCAGCTTGCAGATCTTGTCGACCTGGCCGTAAGGCATTTCCAGCACACGGCCGACGTCGCGCAGGGCAGCGCGCGCCTGCAGCGAACCGAAGGTGATGATCTGCGCCACCTGTGCGCGGCCGTATTTCTGCTGCACGTAGCGGATCACCTCTTCGCGGCGGTCCTGGCAGAAGTCGATGTCGAAGTCGGGCATCGAGACGCGTTCCGGATTGAGGAAACGTTCGAAGAGCAGCGAAAAGCGCAGCGGGTCGACGTCGGTGATCGTCAGCGCATAGGCGACGAGCGAGCCTGCACCGGAACCGCGGCCGGGGCCAACAGGGATATCATGCTGCTTTGCCCATTTGATGAAGTCCGCAACGATCAGGAAGTAGCCCGGAAACCGCATGCGCTCGATGACGCTGAGTTCGAATTCCAGCCGTTCGCGGTAATCCTTCTCCTCATAGCCGGGCGACATGCCGAGCGTCGAAAGGCGCATGTCGAGGCCCTCCTCCGCCTGCCGGCGGAGCTCCAGCGCTTCGGCGCGTTCGGCCTCCTCGGGATCGTCGGTGGCGCCGGTAAAGCGCGGCAGGATGGGCTTACGGGTCTTGAGGACGAAGGAGCAGCGGCGGGCGATCTCGACCGTGTTTTGCAGCGCTTCCGGCAGATCGGCAAAGAGTTTCGCCATCTCGGCGCGGCTCTTCAAATAGTGGTCCGGCGTCAGGCGGAAACGGCTGTCGTCCGAGACGATGGCGTTATGGGCAACGGCCATCAGCGCATCATGGGCATCATAATCGTCGCGCGTCGGGAAGAAGGCTTCGTTGGTCGCCACCAACGGCAGATCGTGCTCATACGCAAGCCCCACGACCTTCTGCTCATGGCGCTTGTCATAGGTTCCGTGGCGCTGCAACTCGATATAGAGCCGGTCTGGGAAGAGGCGCTTCAGGGCAAGCAGCCGGGTTTGCGCCTGCGCGGCATGACCCTGCTTCAGTGCCACATCGACGGGACCGCCAAGCGCACCGGTCAGCGCGATCAGCCCTTCGGTTCCGGCCTCTTCCAGCCAGGACGCCCTGATATGAATAGCCTGGTTGTCGTCGCCGCCGAGATAAGCGCGGCTGACGAGATCGACGAGCCGCTCGTAGCCTGCCGCGGTCGCGGCAAGCACGACGATCGAGGGCAGCTTGGCCAGCGCCTGCTGACCGCCGCGCCTTTCTGTCTCCAGGCCGTCCATGTCGATCGACAGCTGGCAGCCGATGATCGGCTGTAGCCCCTCTTCCATCGCCTTTTGCGAAAATTCGAGAGCGACGAACAGATTGTTGGTGTCTGTGATGGCGATCGCCGGCTGGCTATCGCCCGATGCCTTGTAAAGGATCTTCTTCAGCGGCAGCGCGCCTTCAAGGAGCGAATAAGCCGAGTGGACACGCAGATGCACGAAACCCGGCGTACCGCCGACGAAGCCGCTCTCCGCATCCGCCATTTCATACCCTTCCAATCGCCCGAATGAATCGGTTTGCATTGTCGGTGTTGATGACAGCGATGTCCAGAAGCAGTCCCTTGGGCGGACCGCATGAAAGTGATGCGGTCCCCTGGAAAATTACAGTGCCATGAGGATCAACGAAAAGCTGGCAACGAACATTGCAATGGAGGTGAATGCTGCGATATCACGGATCATGTCAGTCATCTGGCTCTCCTTTACTCGTTATGTTTCCAATTTGTTCCGCTATTGTTCTGTTGTCAACAGGAATCATTTGCGCATAGTTAACGGCGGAACCGGAGGAGAATCATGAGGGCTGTCATCGCATTCATCGCCATTTTCGTCGCAACGGCGACGTCGGCTGCGGAGATAGACCCTGGCGCCATCGTCGATGGCGCGACGGGAGACTGGAACGGCGACGGCAAGCTGGATCTGGCTATCCTCGTCGCACCGGCCGATGCGGAGACAAAAGGGCAGATCGGCATCTACATCTATCTGCGCGACGCCGACCACGAACTCCTCAGGCTTTCGGCAAGCGCGCCCAGCAAGATCTGGGGCAGCACGGATGCAGACGGCGTTTTCGGCCAAGAACCCACGATCAAGGCTGCCGGCAAATCCTCCATTGCAGTCCATTCCCGAAACAGCGCGATCGGCCGCGAGCGCTGGGATCTGACGCTGACACTTGCCTACCGCAACAAGCAATTTGTTGTCGCCGGCTACACCTACAATCACTACGACACGCTCGATCCCAATGCCGGCGGTTCATGCGACTACAATGCGCTGACGGGCAAGTTGCAGAAGAACGGAAAGGACGTGAAAGCCGCGCCGCGCGTGATCACCATCGAGCAGTGGAGCGACGAAACCGGTCAATCGATCTGCGGCCAATAGTCGCCAGTTCTCATTTTGTTCTTTACAGGCATACGTTTTTGGGAAAGCTTCGGCGCGGGAGGCCGAGAGCCATGAATCTTGCTGCATTGAACGGCTTCATCGTCGAAGCGAAGGCAAATACCTATGTCGGCGGCGGGAGAAAGCTAGACGCCTGCCGCAGCGGATCGCACGACATCGGCTACGAGCGCGGAGAATGGCGCTATCTCGACAGCTATTTCGGCGGAACGGATTTCGCCGGACAAGAAGTCGTGTGGCTGGGCGGCGAGCCCGTCTGGGTGATGAACTATTTCGGCCGCATTGTCGAGCCGACGCTGATCGATGGGGAAAAGGCAGGCGCCGTCATCAAAGCCGCGCTTTCGACGATGTATGCCGAATACAGTCGCTTCCTGGGCGGCATGGAATTCGAGCATGCCTTCGGCTTTTATGCCGACCACAGCACCGGCGATTGCGATCACTTCAGCGGACGGGAAATGATCATCGTTGCAGAGCGGAGAGCCTACGAGCTGGACTACCGAGGCGGCCTCATCCGTCCCTAATCAGAACTCGACAACCTTACCGTCGCTGATGGTCACGCGACGGTCCATGCGGCCGGCGAGTTCGTGGTTATGCGTGGCGATCAGCGCTGCAAGACCGGATTGGCGGACGAGCGCCTCCAGCGCATCGAACACGTAGCTCGCGGTCTCGGGATCGAGGTTGCCGGTCGGCTCGTCGGCGAGAAGCACGGTCGGCGCATTGGCAACCGCGCGCGCAATCGCGACCCGCTGCTGCTCGCCGCCCGAAAGCTCGCCGGGACGATGGCTGGCGCGGTGGCCGATGCGCATATAGTCGAGCAGCTGCTTTGCGCGTTCGCCCGCCTCCTTTCGCGCCAGACCGGCAATCATCTGCGGCATCATGATGTTCTCGAGGGCCGAAAACTCCGGGAGGAGATGGTGGAACTGGTAGACGAAGCCAATCTCGCTCCGGCGGATCGCCGTGCGCTTCTCGTCGGTCAGCCCTTCGCAGACTTGACCGTTGACGATGACTTCGCCGCCGTCGGGATGCTCCAGCAGGCCCGCGACATGCAGCAGCGTCGATTTGCCGGTGCCCGAAGGAGCGACCAGGGCGACGATCTCGCCGCTGTGGAGGGTAAAATCTGCGCCCTTCAGAATGGTGAGCACGGTATCGCCCTGGCCATAGTGACGCTCGACGCCGGAAAGCTTGAGAACGACGTTCCGTTTCATTGAAATCAGCATTCCTTATTCGTAGCGGAGCGCCTGCACCGGATCGAGCCGCGAGGCCCGCCAGGCGGGGAAAATGGTCGCGAGAAAGGAGAGCGCCAGCGCCATGACGACGACAGAGACCGTCTCGCCGAGACTCATCTCGGCCGGCAGCTGGCTCAGGAAATAGAGCTGCGGATTGAAGAGCACGGTGCCGGTGACCCAGGAGAAGAACTGGCGGATCGACTCGATGTTGATGCAGACGACGACGCCGAGCAGCACGCCGGCAATAGTGCCGACGATGCCGATCGCAGCACCGGTCATGAAGAAGATGCGCATGATGGCGCCGGACGTCGCGCCCATAGTGCGCAGGATGGCGATATCACTGCCCTTGTCCTTCACCAGCATGATCAGGCCGGAGATGATGTTCAGCGCCGCGACCAGAACGATCAGCGTCAGGATCATGAACATCACATTGCGCTCCACCTGCAGGGCGGAAAAGAACGTCTGGTTGCGCTGGCGCCAATCGGTGATGGCGATCTGACGGCCTGCCGCTTCCTCCACCTTGGGGCGGAGATTGTCGATATCGTCGGGATTGTTGGCGAAAAGCTCGATCGACTGAACGAGGCCCCCGGCGTTGAAATAGAGCTGGGCCTCCTCAAGCGGCATATAGATAATCGCCGCGTCATATTCCGACATGCCGATCTCGAAGATGCCGGAGACCGTGTAGGATTTGACGCGCGGATTGATGCCCATCGGCGTCACGTCACCTTCCGGTGAAATCAGCGTGATGGTGTCGCCTGCCTGCAGACCGAGCTGCTCCGCCATGCGCGAACCTACGAGAACGCCCTGACCCGAAGCGAATCCGACGAGGTCTCCGGACTTGATATTGTCGGAAACCGTCTTGAGCTTGGTCAGGTCTTCGGCGCGGATGCCGCGCACCAGCGCGCCGGTTCCGGCACCCGCCTGGCCCGACGCCAGCGTCTGGCCCTCGACCAGCGGCAGCGCCATCCTGATGCCGGGCACCGCCGCGAACCTGTCGGTCAACGCCGCATAGTCGGTAAAAGGTCCGTCCACCGGCTGCACGATCATATGGCCGTTGATGCCGAGAATGCGCGAGATCAGCTCGGTGCGGAAACCGTTCATGACCGCCATGACGATGATCAGCGTCGCAACGCCCAGCATGATGCCGACGAAGGAAAAGCCGGCGATGACCGAGATGAAGGCTTCCTTGCGGCGGGCGCGCAGATAACGCCACGCCACAAGGCGTTCGAAGGCGGAAAATGGCCTGACCGCCGGACCGAAGCCGGATTTCGAACCCCGCTGGTCCACCGCCGCATCTGCCATTTCGCCTCCGTTCGGCCTTACGCCAAGAGCTTGTTGATCGCCGCGTCGATCGTCATCGTTTCGCGGGCACCGGTCTTGCGGTCCTTGAGTTCCACTTCGCCGTTCGCGACCGCGCGCGGGCCGGCGATGATCTGCATCGGTATGCCGATCAGGTCGGCGGTGGCGAATTTCGTTCCGGCGCGATCATCGGTATCGTCATAGAGAACGTCCTTGCCGGCCTTCGAAAGCGCCGCGTAGATCTTCTCACAAGCTGCATCGCAAGCGCCATCGCCCGCCTTCATGTTGATCACGAGCGCATCGAACGGCGCAACAGAAGCCGGCCAGATGATTCCGTTGTCGTCATGCGATGCTTCGATGATGGCGGGAACAAGGCGCGTCGGCCCGATACCGTAGGAACCCATGTGAACAGTGTGCTCCTTGCCATCTGGCCCCTGCACCTTGGCGCCCATCGGCTCGGAATATTTCGTGCCGAAATAAAAGATGTGGCCGACTTCGATGCCGCGCGCCGAAAGACGCTCGGTTTCCGGGATGGCGTTGAATGCTGCTTCGTCGTGCATCTCCGAGGTGGCTGCATAGACAGAGGTCCACTTGTCGAAAATCGCATTCAGGCCGGCGGCATCGTCGAAATCGGTATCGGCCGGCGGGATATCGAAATTGACGAAATCCTTGTGGCTGTAAACTTCCGATTCGCCGGTCTCCGCGAGAATGATGAATTCATGGCTGAGATCGCCCCCGATGGGACCGGTGTCGGCGCGCATGGGAATGGCACGCAGCCCCAGGCGGTCGAAGGTGCGCAGGTAGGCCGTGAACATCTTCTTGTAAGAGTGCTCGGCGCCTTCACGCGTCAGATCGAAGGAATAGGCATCCTTCATCATGAACTCGCGCGAGCGCATGGTGCCGAAACGCGGGCGGATCTCGTCGCGGAACTTCAGCTGGATGTGATAGAGGTTCAGCGGCAGATTCTTGTAGGACTTGACGTAGGAACGGAAGATATCCGTCACCATCTCCTCATTCGTCGGTCCATAGAGCATCGGCCGGTCCTGGCGGTCCTTGATACGCAGCATCTCCTTGCCATAGGCGTCGTAGCGCCCGCTCTCCTGCCAGAGCTCGGCGGACTGCAGCGTCGGCATGGAAAGCTCGATCGCGCCGCTACGATTTTGCTCCTCGCGGATAATGGAGTTTACCTTGTCGAGAACGCGCTTGCCGAGCGGCAGCCAGGAATAAATGCCCTGCGACTGCTGGCGGATCATGCCGGCGCGCAGCATCAGCCGGTGGGAGACGATTTCCGCCTCCTTGGGGTTTTCCTTGAGAATGGGCATGAAATAACGGGACAGACGCATGACGGATTCCAAAGCAGTTGGGATTCCGCTCTCAGGCGGAATCGACGGCGATCGTTGATATCGGGAGCGTCATAACCGCTTCGCGGCCGGAAAGAAACCCGCGTGACGCGCGAGCAGCCTATCGTAGACGCAAGTTTGCGGCCGAAAAATGCCTATGCGAAAAAAAGCGGGCATTTCTAAAGGTTTGCATCAAAATCTTGTCAACAGGTATTTTTTTCTCAAGTGTAGTAAAAATGCAAAAAAAGCTGATGACAAAGCTTAATCTTTGAGCTAGCTTTAGCTCACAAAACAGGCAGGGAGATTAAATTCCTGTCGAATTCGCGGTCAAGTCTTGGGAGGATCAGATCTTAGGCGCGCTCGTCGCAGCCCCGGTAACGGTTACAGATCACGCGATACTTAAAACAAGGCTTTCAGCCTTGTTTTTTTTTGGTTTTTCCAGCCTAACTCGACGCACAAAAGCCCTAAGTCTTACCTTACGGCAAGGCGTCATGCCGTTACGTGAGTTCTCTGCGTCATTTCCCTGACGCCCGTATGACAGCTCCGGCTTTCCGGCAAGTTTGCATATGCTCAAAGATTGAGCAAAAGCTCCATTTCATCGGAAGCTCGGACCAATCTGCGGGAGGGCGTCGAAACCCCAGCCGAAATAGGTCGAGGAGATATACCAGGCGCCATAGACGACCGCCGAAACGATGGTCGTCAGGGAGAAGGTGAAGAGCGCCCGAAAACGCGTCGGCGCGCTCGGAACGGTGCCGAGAACCACATCATTGTCCTCCGCCTGCGTGCGCAGGCCGATCGGCAGCACGGCAAAAAGCGTGATCCACCAGACGATGAAATAGACGGCAAAGCCCTGTAGAAAAATCTGCAGCATTTCTGTGTCCCGAGACGCCGTTGCAAACATTGCAACAGACGCGCTTATAGAGCGGAATGGTGGATAGCTCAAATCCCATATCCGGATGCTTCCGGCAGTCAGGTCACTCTGCCGCAGCCTGCCTCAGACTTGTTCCAGCTCGATCAGTGTGCCGAAGAAGTCCTTCGGATGCAGGAAGAGCACCGGTCTTCCGTGGGCGCCGGTTTTCGGCTCGCCGCTGCCAAGCACCCTCGCGCCCGATTTCGCGAGTTGATCGCGCGCCGCAAGGATGTCCGAAACCTCGTAGCAGATGTGATGCATGCCGCCGGAAGGGTTCTTTTCAAGAAAGGCGGCGATCGGCGAATTTTCGCCGAGCGGCTCCAGCAGTTCGACCTTGGTGTTCGGCAATTCGACAAAGACGACGGTGACGCCGTGTTCAGGTAAAGCTTGCGGCTGCGAGACCCTGGCACCCAGCGTATCGCGGTAGCCTGCCGTTGCTGCGGCAAGGTCGGGGACGGCGATGGCGATGTGGTTGACGCGGCCAAGCATCGATCAGACCTTTGTGATGAACGCCGTGACTATCGGCTTCTTGCCCCAGGTCTGGTTTGCCGCAGCGCGGACCGCGCGGCGCACCGCTTCCTGCATCATGTCGAGGTCCTTGCGGCGGGCGCGCGGGATGCTCTCGATTGCGCCGACGACGGCATCGAAGAGCGTGTCCTCCATCTCGTCGCCCTCGTCGTCATAGACCGGCAGGCCGATGGCCACGAGATCGGGATCGCCGACGATGTCGTAGCGGCTGTCGATCACGAGGTTGACCGCGACATGGCCGACATAGGAGAGCTTCTTGCGCTCGCCGATCCCCATCTCGTCGAAATCGCCGATGAGCATGCCGTCCTTGTAGATGCGTCCGTGCGGCGCCTCGTCGATGACCTCGACCGGACCGGGCGCAAGCCGCAGAATATCGCCGTTGCGCACCCGCGGCACGATGCCGATACCGGATTGTTCCGCCAGTTCCTTGTGAGCTGTCAGATGCGTCGCCTCGCCGTGCACGGGCACGACGATCTTCGGGCGTGTCAGCTCGTACATCTTCTGGAGCTCGTTGCGGCGCGGATGGCCGGAGACGTGAACCAGCGCTTCGTTGTCGGTGATGACGTGCACGCCCTGCTCGGTGAGGCCGTTCTTGATATCCTGGATCGCCTTCTCGTTGCCGGGGATCGCGCGGGAGGAGAAGACGACGATATCGCCGGCGGCGAGTGCGACGTTGCGCATCTCGTCGCGCGATAGCTTAGCAAGCGCTGCGCGCGGCTCGCCCTGACTGCCGGTCAGGATGACCACGACCTTGTCGCGCGGGATATAGCCGTATTCGTCCTCGGAGATGAACGGTTTGACGCCTTCCATCAGTCCGATCTCGCGTGAGACATCGACGACGCGCTTCAGCGAGCTTCCGAGCAGCAAGACTTCGCGGCCTGCGGCTTCAGCGGCCTCGGCAATGGTGCGGATACGGCCGACATTCGAGGAGAAACTGGTGACCGCCACGCGGCCTTCGGCATTCTCGATGATCCTGCTCAGGCTTTCCGAAACGTCCTTTTCGGACGGCGAAACGCCGTCGCGAAGCGCATTGGTGGAGTCACACATCAGCGCTAACACGCCCTCGTCGCCGAGCTGGCGGAAGCGGGTCTCGTCGGTCAGCGGTCCAAGCGAGGGCTCGTGGTCGATCTTCCAGTCACCGGTATGGATCACATTGCCGAGCGGCGTGCGGATCATCAGCGACATCGGCTCGGGGATCGAGTGATTGACAGCCACGCCCTCAATGCTGAAGGGACCAGCATTGATCGTATCGCCAGCCTTGAAGATCGTCACCGGCACTTCGCCGATCGCATCCTTCTCGAAATTGCGCTTGGCTTCCAGCAGGCCCGCGGTGAACGGCGAGCCGTAGACGGGAACATTCAGGCCCGGCCAGAGGTCGGCCAGTGCACCGTAGTGATCCTCATGCGCATGCGTGATGATGATCGCCTTGAGGTTCTTGCGCTCGGCAGCGAGAAAGCGGATGTCGGGCAGCACCAGATCGACGCCCGGAAGATCCGGACCCGGGAAGGTGACGCCGCAATCGACCATGATCCACTGGCGGTGATCTGCCGGGCCGTAGCCGTATAGCGCGAGATTCATGCCGATCTCGCCGACACCGCCCAAAGGCAGAAATACCAGTTCGTCCTGCTTAGCCATAAGCTCCACTATCCAAAAAATACATCCCCGGCGGCAATCTGCATCATCTTGCCCGTGCCGGTTTCGAGCATCAACAAGCCATTATCATCAATCCCGGCGAATTGTCCGGAAATAGAGCGGTCCGGCAGATTGACCGTGATCTTCTCGCCGATGCCGCAGGCGACATCCCGCCAACGGGCGGTGATCTCGCGAACGCCTCGTCCTTCGTTCCAAATATCGAGCACCTCTGCCATCGAAGCGAAGAGATGGGCGAAGAGTTCCTCGGGGGCGGCGGTACTTCCCTCTTGGCGCAGACAGGTCACCGGGTAGAGTGGATTGTCGGGCATGAGGGCGACGTTGATGCCGATCCCGATCACCAGCGCGTAGCGCTCATCTGCAAGCTTTTCACCTTCGACGAGGATTCCGCAGGTCTTCCTGCGGCCGATCAGGATGTCGTTCGGCCACTTCACCTCGAGCGGTGCTGCGCAAGGCGGCAGAACCATGCGAATTGCCTGATGCACGGCAACGGCGATTGCCAGCGGAAGCGACGAAAGGCGCTCCATCGGTGCCGGATCGATCAAGAGAAGGGAAGCGTAGAGATTGCCCCGTTCCGAAGCCCACGCGCGGCCGCGGCGGCCGCGGCCACTGGTCTGCTTTTCCGCAGTCACCCACAGGAAACCATCGTCCCCTGCCCTGGCGCGGGCAAGGCATTCGCTGTTGGTGGAGGATGTTTCCGACAGCGCCTCGTGCCGGAAATCGCCGAGCGATATCCGGCGCCGCACGGGAAACATCATCAAAAGAGCGTCGCAGCCGCGAGCTCGGCCGCACCGCCGATCGGGCCGCCGATGACGACATAGGCAAGAACGAACAGGCCGGAAAGGCCGAAGACGAGGCGAAGCGGGCCGGAAACGCGGGCAAACTCATCCGTCGCTTCATCAAACCACATCAGTTTGATGACACGCAGATAATAGTAAGCCCCGACGACCGACGCGAGAACGCCGATGATGGCGAGCGCATAGAGCTTGGCTTCGATGGCAGCGACGAAGACGAAGTACTTCGCGAAGAAGCCTGCAAGCGGCGGAATGCCGGCGAGCGAGAACATCAGGGCCGTCAGCACCGTCGCCATGAAGGGGTTCGTGCTGGAAAGGCCGGCGAGATCGTCGACAGCTTCGACGACCGTGCCGTCCTTGCGGCGCATCGACATGATGATCGCGAAGGAGCCGAGCGTCATGACCATATAGATGACCATGTAGAGCATCACGCCCGTCACGCCGGTCTGGTTGCCGGCGGCAAGCCCGACGAGCGCATAGCCCATGTGACCGATCGAGGAGTAGGCCATCAGACGCTTGATGTTCCGCTGCCCGATGGCGGCGAAGGCGCCGAGCAGCATCGAAGCAATCGAGATGAAGACCACGACCTGCTGCCAGTCGGCAATGACCGGCTGGAAGGCGGTGATGACGATGCGCGTCATCATGGCCATGGCCGCAACCTTCGGCGCGCTTGCTAGAAAGGCGGTGACCGGGGTCGGCGCACCTTCGTAAACGTCCGGCGTCCACATGTGGAAGGGGACCGCCGAGATCTTGAAGGCGATGCCCGCGAGGATGAAGACCAAGCCGAAGACCAGGCCAAGCGAGCGGGCACCTTCGGCGGAAAGCGCCTGGGCGATATCGTCGAAATGCGTATGGCCGGTGAAGCCGTAGACCAACGACATGCCGTAAAGCAGCAAGCCCGAGGAAAGCGCGCCGAGAACGAAATACTTGAGGCCCGCTTCGGTGGACTTCAGGTTCTCCCGGTTGATCGCCGCCACGACGTAGATCGCCAGCGATTGCAGCTCGAGACCGAGATAGAGCGCGATCAGGTCGTTTGCCGAGATCATCAGCAAGATGCCGAGGGTGCAGAGCACGAGCAGGACCGGGAACTCGAACTTGTCGAGCTGGTTTTCCCTGGCAAGACCGATCGACATGAAGAGCGCTGCGAAGGAGCCGACGAGCGCGGTGATCTTCATGAAGCGGGAGAAACCGTCCGCCTGGTAGACGCCGCCGTAAGCGAGGCCAAAGCCCGGCACGAAGATCAGCCACAGCGCGGAGGCCGCAAACAGGATCAGCGCCAGAACGCTCACCATACGGCCCGACCGCTCGCCCGCAAAGACGCCGATCATGAGCAGGACAAGGGCGCCGACCGCGAGGATGATCTCCGGCGCGGAAAGATGCAGGCTTGCGAGAATGGTTTCAGCGGTCATGTCCAAAAAGTCCCGTCATCAATTCATCGACAGCGCAACGTCGTGCGCAGCGTTTACGGCGGCCGTATAGTTGTTCACCAGCATATCCACGGAGGCGGCCGTCGCATCGAAGACCGGCGCCGGATAGACGCCGAAGAAGATCGTCAGTGCCACCAATGGATAGAGGATCAGTTGCTCGCGCGGCGAAAGATCGAGAAGCGCCTTCAGCTTTTCCTTTTCCAGCGCGCCGAAGATCACGCGGCGGTAGAGCCACAGAGCGTAGGCTGCCGACAGGATCACGCCGGTTGCGGCGAAGAGCGCTACCCAGGTGTTGACGCGGAAGACGCCCATCAGCGTCAGGAATTCGCCGATGAAGCCCGAGGTGCCCGGAAGGCCGACATTCGCCATGGTGAAGACCATCAAGGCGACGGCATATTTCGGCATGTTGTTGACCAGGCCGCCATAGGCCACGATCTCGCGGGTATGGGTGCGGTCATAGACGACGCCGACGCAAAGGAAGAGCGCGCCCGAAACGATGCCGTGCGACAGCATCTGGAAGATCGAGCCCTGCACGCCCTGCATGTTCGCCGCGAAGACGCCCATGGTGACGTAGCCCATGTGGGCAACCGACGAATAGGCGATCAGCTTCTTGATGTCGTCCTGCATCATCGCGACCAGCGAGGTGTAGATGATGGCTATCACCGACAGGGCGAAGACCAGCGGCGCGAAGAAATCGGACGCGACCGGGAACATGCCGAGCGAGAAGCGGATGAGGCCGTAACCGCCAAGCTTCAGCAGCACGCCTGCCAGGATGACGGACCCGGCCGTCGGTGCCTGGACGTGCGCATCCGGCAACCAGGTGTGAACCGGCCACATCGGCATCTTCACCGCAAAGGAGGCGAAGAAGGCAAGCCACAGCCAGGTCTGCATGGCAGGCGGGAACTTGTAGGCGAGCAGCGCGGAAATATCCGTCGTGCCGGCCTGCCAGTACATCGCCATGATGGCGAGCAGCATCAGTACCGAACCGAGCAGCGTGTAGAGGAAGAACTTGTAGCTTGCGTAAACGCGGTCCCTGCCACCCCAGACACCGATGATGAGGAACATCGGAATGAGACCCGCTTCGAAGAAGACGTAGAAGAGCACGATATCGAGCGAAACGAAGACACCGACCATCATCACTTCAAGGATGAGGAAGGCGATCATGTATTCCTTCAGGCGCTTTTCGATGGAGAGCCAGCTCGCCAGAATGCAGAAGGGCATGAGGACCGTCGTCAGGACGACGAACAGCATCGAGATGCCGTCGACGCCGACATGATAGCCGATGCCCGTGCCGAGCCAGCTATGCTTCTCGACCATCTGGAAGCCCGGATTCGCATTGTCGAAACCGATCCAGATGAACAGCGAAACGATGAACGTGACGATGGTCGTGATCAACGAGATGTTGAGCACGTTGCGTCTGCCGCTCGGGCCGTTTTCGCTCATCAGCAGCAGAAGCACCACGCCGACGAGCGGCAAGAAGGTGACCGTTGAAAGAATAGGCCAATCGGTCATCAGAAGGAACTCCCGAGCATCATCCAGGTAACGAGTGCGGCAATGCCGATCAGCATCGCGAAGGCATAGTGATAGAGGTAACCGGTCTGCAGGCGCACGACGCGATTGGTGACGTCGACGACGCGGGCGGCAACGCCGTTCGGGCCGTAAGCGTCGATGACGCCGATATCACCCTTCTTCCACAGGAAGCGGCCGAGCGCCTTGGCGGAACGGACGAAGAGGAAATCGTAGAGCTCGTCGAAGTACCACTTGTTGAGCAGGAACTGGTAAAGCACGCGGTGCTGCTGCGCGAGAACGCGCGGCGTCGAGGGCGACTTGATATACATGTACCAAGCCGTCACGAAGCCGAGAAGCATCGCGATGAACGGGCTCAGCGCCACCCACGCCGGCACGTGGTGGAATTCTTCCAGCAATTCGTTCTCGGCGCCGGTGTAGAGCGCGCCTTTCCAGAACTCGGCATAGTGGTGGCCGTAGAAATAGCCCTCGAACAGGACACCCGCGAGAACCGCGCCGGCCGCCAGAAGATAGAGCGGCACGAGCATGACCTGCGGCGATTCGTGGACATGGTGCATTACCTCGTGCGAGGCACGCGGCGTGCCGAAGAAGGTGAGGAAGGCAAGACGCCAGGAATAAAAGCTCGTGAACAGGGCCGCGATCACCAGAAGCGTGAAGGCGAAGCCTGCAACCGGTGAATGCGAGGCGTAGGTCGCTTCGATAATCACGTCCTTCGAGAAGAAGCCGGCGAAACCGACCGGCGTGAACGGAATGCCGACGCCGGTCAGCGCCAGCGTGCCGATCGTCATCATCCAGAAGGTGACCGGGATGTGCCTACGAAGGCCGCCCATGTAACGCATGTCCTGCTCGCCGTCGACGGCATGGATCACCGAGCCGGCGCCGAGGAAGAGCAGCGCCTTGAAGAAGGCGTGTGTGAAGAGGTGGAAGATCGCCGCACCGTAAGCCCCGACGCCGAGCGCCACGAACATGTAGCCGAGCTGCGAGCAGGTCGAATAGGCGATGACGCGCTTGATGTCGTTCTGCACGAGACCGACGGTCGCCGCGAAGAAGGCGGTGATCGCGCCGATCATGGTGACGAAGACCAGTGCATCGGGCGACAATTCGAAGAGCGGCGACATGCGGGCGACGAGGAAGACGCCGGCGGTGACCATGGTCGCGGCATGGATGAGTGCCGAAACCGGCGTCGGGCCTTCCATAGCGTCCGGCAGCCAGGTATGCAGCAGGAACTGAGCGGACTTGCCCATCGCGCCCATGAAGAGCAACAGGCAGATGCCGGTCAGCGCATGCGCCTTGTCGAGCTGCATGCCGAAGAGGTTAAGTACGACTTCACCCGCGGATTCGGTTCCCTCATGCGGCGCGAAGCTCGAGGCATTGGCGAAGATCGTGTCGAGGTTGATCGAACCGAATAGAACGAAGATGCCGGCAATACCGAGCACGAAGCCGAAGTCGCCGACGCGGTTGACGACGAAAGCCTTGATTGCGGCGGCGTTTGCCGACGGTTTCTTGTACCAGAAACCGATGAGCAGATACGAAGCCAGACCCACGCCTTCCCAGCC
Organism: Rhizobium yanglingense; assembly: GCF_977109285.1. Lineage (NCBI taxonomy): Bacteria > Pseudomonadati > Pseudomonadota > Alphaproteobacteria > Hyphomicrobiales > Rhizobiaceae > Rhizobium > Rhizobium yanglingense. Next base: position 323,093 of record NZ_CDSAWY010000002.1, on the reverse strand, counting down.
GAAGAACATCTGGGCGAGGTTGTCGGAGGTCACCAGCATCAGCATGGCGAAGGTGAAGAGCGAGAGATAGGCGAAGAAGCGCGGACGATGCGGATCATGGTGCATGTATCCGATCGAGTAGATATGCACCAACGTCGAGACCGTGTTGACGACGATCAGCATGACGGAGGTGAGCGTGTCGACGCGCAGCGACCAGGAGACGTCGATGCCGCCGGACTGGATCCAGCGCAGGACCTCGACCTTGATCGGCCCGCCTTCGAGATGCCCCATGCCGACGGTGACGAAGACGTACCAGGACAGGACGGCAGCGACGATCATCAGGCCGCAGGTGACGTATTCCGATGCCTTGGCGCCGATCGCACGGCCGAAGAGGCCGGCAATGATCGCGCCGATCAAGGGAAGAAAGACGATAGCCTTATAGAGGAACATGAGCCACTCAGCCCTTCATCATATTAACGTCTTCGACCGCGATCGAGCCGCGGTTGCGGTAGAAGACAACCAGAATTGCAAGACCGATCGCCGCCTCAGCCGCGGCAACCGTCAGAATGAACAGTGCAAAGACCTGGCCGACGATGTCGTTCAGGAAGGACGAAAAGGCGACCATGTTGATGTTGACCGCAAGCAGGATGAGTTCGACCGACATCAAGATGACGATGACGTTCTTCCGGTTGAGGAAGATGCCAAAAATGCCGATCGTGAGGAGAATGGCGCTAACCGTCAGGTAATGGGAAAGACCGATGACCATGTTCTTTGTTCCTTGTCCCTGCCTTTAGAGGCCCTGCCCCGGCTTGACCGTGATCACCTCAACGGCAGTTGCGGGCGTGCGGGCGACCTGTCTTGGAATGTTCTGCCGCTTGATGTTGGTGCGGTGCCTCAGCGTCAGCACGATCGCACCGATCATCGCGACAAGAAGCACCAGGCCGGCGATCTGGAAGAAGTAGACGTAGTTCGTATAGAGCACGTCGCCGAGGGCGGCGGTATTGGTGCGCTCGGTAATGGCCGGGATCGGCATCGCGACGGTCTTTGCGACTTCCGGAGAGATCACGCTGCCGCCGACAACGACGATGAGTTCGGCCGCAAGAACCAGACCGATCAGGCCGCCGATCGGGGCGTATTCAAGAACGCCCGCGCGCAGCTCCGTGAAGTCGATATCGAGCATCATGACCACGAAGAGGAAGAGGACCGCGACTGCGCCGACATAGACAACGAGCAGGATCATCGCCAGGAACTCGGCGCCGAGCAGCAGGAAGAGGCCTGCGGCATTGAAGAAGGTCACGATGAGGAACAGAACCGAATGAACCGGATTCTTCGCCGAGATGACCATGAACGCCGACGCTACCGCGACAAAGGCGAAAAGATAGAAAAATAGAGCCTGCAGACCCATGTTGGTGCCTTTTTCATCTTCCCCCGGGCAGCCGGGAGTTTCCCTGCCCGAATGGAGCTTGGCGTGACGTCAAGCCCGCAAAGCTCCGGTGCATGTTGACCGCGGGAGGCGAGTGCCCGCCGCGCGGCATTTCAAATTCCAATCAACGGTACGGTGCGTCGATCGCCATGTTGCGGGCGATTTCGCGTTCCCACCGGTCGCCATTGTCCAAAAGCCGCTGCTTGTCGAAATAAAGCTCTTCGCGGGTTTCCGTGGCGAATTCGAAGTTCGGGCCTTCGACGATCGCATCGACCGGGCAGGCCTCCTGGCAGAAGCCGCAATAGATGCACTTCACCATGTCGATGTCGTAGCGCACCGTGCGGCGCGTGCCGTCATTGCGGCGCGGCCCAGCTTCAATGGTGATCGCCTGAGCGGGACAGATCGCTTCGCAGAGCTTGCAGGCGATGCAGCGCTCTTCGCCGTTCGGATAGCGGCGCAGCGCATGTTCGCCGCGGAAGCGAGGGCTGACAGGACCCTTTTCGAAGGGGTAGTTGATCGTCGCCTTCTGGCGAAAGAAATAGCGCATCGACAAGAAGAATGCGCCAACGAATTCCTTGAGGAACAGCGAGCTGACGGCGTTGGACAAGCTTGCCATCTTCAACCTCCAAAATTGCTGGAAACGAGGGCGGACATCATCATGCCCATCCCATCAGCTTCAGCACGAATGCAACGATGACGACCATGGCGAGCGACAGCGGAAGGAAGACCTTCCAGCCGAGGCGCATCAGTTGGTCGTAGCGGTAGCGCGGCACGAAGGCCTTGACCATCGCGAACATGAAGAACACCAGGCAGGCCTTCAGCGTGAACCAGATGATACCCGGTACCCAGTTCAGGAACCAAACGTCAACCGGGGGCAGCCAGCCGCCGAGGAAGAGGATCGTCGTCAGCGCGCACATCAGGCAGACGGCCGCATATTCGCCAAGCATGAACATCATGTACGGCGAAGAGCCGTATTCGACCATGAAGCCGGCGACCAGCTCCGATTCGGCTTCCGGAAGATCGAAGGGCGGACGGTTGGTTTCGGCAAGCGCGGAAACGAAGAAGACGATGAACATCGGGAACAGTGCGAGCCAATGCCAATCGAGGAAGGACGCCGGCAGGCCGAGCATCGTTCCAAGGCCGTCATGCTGCGCATTGACGATGTCGGTCAGGTTCAGCGAACCGACGCAAAGGAGGACGCTGACGATGACGAAGCCGATCGAGACTTCGTAGGACACCATCTGTGCGGCGGAGCGGAGAGCGCCGAGGAACGGATACTTCGAATTCGAAGCCCAGCCGCCCATGATGATGCCGTAAACCTCGAGCGAGGCGATCGCGAAGATATAGAGGATGCCGACATTGATGTCGGCAATCACCCAGCCGTCTGCGAGCGGCACGACCGCCCAGGTGGACAGCGCCAGAAGCACGGCGACGAGCGGCGCGATCAGGAAGACGACCTTGTTGGCCCCCGCCGGGATGATCGGCTCCTTGAAGACAAACTTCAGAAGGTCGGCAAAGGACTGGAACAGGCCGAAGGGGCCGACGACGTTCGGGCCGCGGCGAAGCTGCACCGCCGCCCAGATCTTGCGGTCGGCAAGGAGCACGTAGGCGATGAAGATCAGAAGGCAGACCAGCAGGAGAAGCGACTGGCCGACCATGATGATCCCCGGCCAGACATATGTGGAAAAGAAAGAGTCCATAGTCCCTGCCCTTACTCTGCCGCGACTTTGAAGTTGTTGCGGGCCAATGCCGAGCATTCGGCCATGACAGCCGAGGCGCGTGCGATCGGGTTCGTCAAATAGAAGTCTTTGACCGGTGACGCAAACCCGGATTTGTTCATCTTCCCGGCTTTTTTGGCCAGTGCGGCAATTTTGGCGCTGTCGCCTTCGGCGATCTCGTCGACGGCGGCGAAATGCGGGAAAGCCGCATAGAGTTTCGAGCGCAGTTCGGCAAGCGAATCAAAGGGAAGCTTCTTGCCGAGGACGTCGGAGAGCGCACGCAGGATCGCCCAGTCCTCGCGGGCATCGCCCGGTGCGAAACCGGCGCGGCTGCCCATCTGGACGCGGCCTTCGGTATTGACCCAAGTGCCCGACTTTTCAGTATAGGCGGCAGCCGGCAGAATGACGTCGGCATGATGTGCGCCGTTGTCGCCGTGCGAGCCGATATAGACCGTGAGCTTGGCCTTCTTGGCGGTGAAGTCCAGCTCGTCGGCGCCGAGCAGGAAAAGCACGTCCATGGAGGCCAGCATGGCAGCCCCGTTGACGCCCTTGGCGCCGGGCACGAAGCCGAGGTCAAGGCCGCCGACACGCGATGCGGCCGTGTGCAGGACGGCAAAACCGTTCCAGCCTTCGGCCACGGCGCCGACATTGACGGCGAGCTTTGCGGCGCTTGCCAGAACACCCGCGCCATCCGTGCGGGAAAGCGCGCCCTGGCCGACGATGATGAGCGGCGTCTTGGCCTCCGCCAGCACCTTGGCGAAGGCGTGGTTGCCATCCACCAGATCCTTCAGCGTATCGGGACCAGCACCGAGATATTCGTAATCATAACGCAGGTCACCGCCTTCGCCGATCACGCCGATCGGGAAGCCGCCGCGGCGCCAGCGCTTGCGGATGCGGGCATTGAGCACGGCAGCCTCGAAGCGCGGGTTCGCGCCGATAATCAGCAGCGCATCAGCCTGTTCGATGCCTTCGATCGTCGGGTTGAAGAGGTAGCTTGCACGGCCGAGCGACGGATCAAGTGCCGTCCCATCCTGGCGACAGTCGAGGTTCTCGGAACCGAGCGACTTCACCAGTTCGGAGAGCGCGTACATTTCCTCGACCGAAGCGAGGTCGCCGGCGATTGCGCCGATCTTTTCGCCGGTCGTCTTGGAAACTGCAGACTTGATCGCGCCGAAGGCTTCCGCCCAGGTCGCGGGCTGCAGGCGACCACCCTTGCGGACATAGGGTTTGTCGAGACGCTGCGTCTTCAGGCCGTCCCAGATGAAGCGGCTCTTGTCGGAAATCCACTCCTCGTTGATCGCCTCGTTGACGCGCGGCAGGATGCGCATGACTTCGCGGCCGCGGGTATCGACGCGGATGGCGGAGCCGAGCGCGTCCATGACGTCGATCGATTCCGTCTTGTTCAGCTCCCATGGACGGGCCGTGAAGGCGAAGGGTTTCGAGGTCAGCGCGCCGACCGGGCAAAGGTCGACGACGTTGCCCTGCAGCTCGGAGGTCATCGCCTGTTCGAGATAGGTGGTGATTTCGGCGTCCTCGCCGCGGCCGATCAGGCCGAGTTCCGAGATGCCGGCGACTTCCGTCGTGAAGCGGACGCAGCGCGTGCAGTGGATGCAGCGGTTCATGACCGTCTTTACGAGCGGACCGATATACTTGTCTTCGACGGCGCGCTTGTCTTCCTGATAGCGCGAGGTGTCGATGCCGAAGGCCATCGCCTGGTCCTGCAGGTCGCATTCGCCGCCCTGGTCGCAGATCGGGCAATCGAGCGGGTGATTGATCAGCAGGAATTCCATTACGCCTTCGCGGGCCTTCTTGACCATCGGCGTGTTGGTGAAGACTTCCGGCAGCTCGCCATTCGGGCCGCCGCGAATGTCGCGAACGCCCATAGCGCAGGATGCCTGCGGCTTCGGCGGACCGCCCTTCACCTCAACAAGGCACATACGGCAATTGCCAGCGACCGACAGCCGCTCATGGAAGCAGAAGCGCGGAACTTCAGCGCCGGCTTCCTCACACGCCTGGATGAGCGTGTAATGATCCGGGACTTCGATCTCGTTGCCGTCTATCTTCAGTTTTGCCATCGTCACTCAGTCCTGTTTCCCGTTCGCCGGATGGCGGCAAACAAACCTATTATGCAACATGACCGCTGCCAGGCGGGATTTTGTCCCCGCAGGCACCGGTGTCGCCCAAATTGTCCTTCCAGGATTCGGAAAACCCGAAACCCGATCGGCGCGCAGTTCGCAGGCCCCGCCCGCTTGCCGCTTCGCCATTCCCCTCCGGCTGCTTGGGTCAGCCGAAAAGATCACGTCCGCTTCCGGCCCTTCGCACAAAGCGCCTTCGCCTGACCGGTCCAATCGTCGCGAACGACGCGGCCGTTGAAACCAAGTTCGGCGTCGAGTTTTGCGATTTCCGCATCCGTCCAGGCGGCAATCTCGGCGAAGGTCCGAATTCCCTTCGCATTCAGCACCTGCTCGAGCTTCGGACCGATGCCGGCAATCAGCTTCAGGTCGTCTGCCTTCTTCGCGCGTGCCGCCGGCTTCTTCGGTGCCGTAGGCTTTGATCCAGTTGCGCCGACAATCGAAAGCTTGGCCTTCTCCAACGCTGCCTGCCGGATATTCTCCGGCTTGATGCGCACTTGCGGCTTTGGTTCTTCCGGCGGCGTGTCGTCAAGGGCTTCCGCCAGCCTGTTGGTCTCCTCGAACACACCCTGCAGAGCGCCGAAGAAAGCGCCAGCAAGCTGCGTCGAGAAACCAAAGCCGATCGCAGTTGCCGCAGCCATCGCCGCGACGGGCGGCGCCATCAGCGGATGCATCGGCAGAGCCCGCTCCAGCATCTCGCCTGCAAGACGGCCGAAGTCCGCCGGGAAATCGGCCACTCCATCCTTCCCTGTGCTACCAGATGCCTTCGTCATCTTCCTACTCCGCTGCCTCGAGAACCGCACCATGATCCATGGCGCTCGCCGTGTACTGATCGATGCGCGCTTCGATCTCCGGACGAAAGTTACGGATCAGACCCTGCACCGGCCATGCGGCAGCATCGCCGAGCGCACAGATGGTGTGGCCTTCGATCTGCTTGGTGACCTGGAAGAGCATGTCGATCTCGCGCTTGTGGGCATTGCCCTTGGCCATACGCTCCATCACGCGCCACATCCAGCCGGTGCCTTCGCGGCACGGCGTGCACTGGCCGCAGCTCTCATGCTTGAAGAAAGCCGAGATGCGGGCGATCGCCTTGATGACGTCCGTGGACTTGTCCATGACGATCGCGGCGGCCGTGCCGAAGGACGAACCGACAGCGCGCAGACCGTCGAAATCCATCGGGCAATCGATGATGTCCTTGGCGGGCACGATCGGGCACGAGGCGCCGCCAGGAATGACGGCGAGCAGGTTGTCCCAGCCGCCGCGAATGCCACCGGCGTGACGATCGACAAGCTCGCGGAAAGTAATGCCCATTTCCTCTTCGACGGTGCACGGCTTGTTGACGTGGCCGGAGAGCATGAAAAGTTTGGTGCCGACATTGTTCGGACGGCCGATCGAGGAGAACCAGCCCGCGCCGCGGCGAAGGATCGTCGGGGCAACGGCGATCGACTCGACGTTGTTGACCGTCGTCGGGCAGCCGTAGAGACCCATATTGGCCGGGAACGGCGGCTTCAGGCGCGGCTGCCCCTTCTTGCCCTCAAGGCTTTCGAGCAGGGCGGTTTCTTCGCCGCAGATGTAAGCGCCAGCGCCGTGATGGACATAAATTTCCATGTCCCAGCCGAGCTTGTTGTTCTTGCCGAGCAGGCCGGCATCATAGCATTCGTCGATCGCCGCCTGTAGTGCCTCACGCTCACGGATATATTCGCCGCGGACATAGATGTAGGCGGCGTGCGCGCCCATGGCGAAGCTTGCAACCACGCAGCCTTCGATCAGCGTATGCGGATCGTGGCGCATGATGTCGCGGTCCTTGCAGGTGCCGGGCTCCGACTCGTCGGCATTGACGACGAGATAGTGCGGCCGGCCATCGCTTTCCTTCGGCATGAAGGACCATTTCAGACCGGTCGGGAAACCTGCGCCGCCACGGCCGCGAAGGCCGGACGCCTTCATCTCGTTGACGATCCAGTCGCGGCCCTTTTCGAGGATCTGCTTGGTGCCGTCCCAGTGGCCGCGGCTCATCGCGCCTTTCAGGGACTTGTCCTTAAGGCCGTAGATGTTGGTAAAGATGCGGTCTTTATCTTGTAACATGCTTCACACCTCTTACCGCGGCTTCTTGCCAAAGACCTTGATATATTCCGCTTCGCCGCCCTTGGCGAGCGCCTTGGCCTGCTTGGCCCAGTCGTCGCGCTCGATGCGGCCCTTGAAATTCAAGTATCCATCGACCCACTCGCGTTCAGCCTTCTTCCAGCCTGCGACCTGCGCGTAGGTGAAGATGCCGAGTTCGTTCAAAATGGCCTCGATCTTCGGACCGACGCCCGAGATCAGCTTGAGATCGTCCGGAGCTGTCGGCTTTTCGATGCCGACCGGCCGGTTCTTGTCGGTCAGGGCCGGCTTGCTCACGGCCGGAGCAGCGGCTGCCCTTGCAGGCTTTTCGGCCGGTGCAGGCAGCGGCGCTGCCTCGACGTCCTTGACATTCTTGGCCGCGGCCTTCGGCGCCGTATGGGGCGTCTTCAGCGCCGGATTGGTTTCAGCGTCACCGCTCTTTGGACGGCCGGCCTCGGAAGGCGGAAGGCTGACGGCATCGCCGACGGCCTTCTTTGCGGAAGCCTTCGGCTTGGGATCCGGCGCCAGAAGCGTCGTCGGACCGCCTTCGGGCGAGGAAAAATGACGGTCGATCTGCGGGCCGGGCTTGATGCTCGCCCCATCGCCGGCATTGAACGTGTCGATGATCTCTTCGAGGCGCTCCGGCGTCAGGTCTTCGTACGTGTCCTTGCCGATCATCACCATCGGTGCGTTAACGCAGGCCCCGAGACATTCGACCTCTTCCCAGGAGAGCGTGCCTTCGGCATTGCGCTCGAACGGGTGATCGTGGATCTTGCTCTTGCAGACCTTCATCAGGCCTTCAGAGCCGCGCAGCATGCAGGGCGTCGTGCCGCAGACCTGGACGTGCGCGCGCGTTCCGACCGGACCCAGCTGGAACTGGGTGTAGAAGGTCGCGACTTCGAGGACACGGATATAGGCCATGTCCAGCATGTCGGCGACTTTCTCGATCGCCGCGCGGGTGACCCAGCCGTCCTGCTCCTGCGCCCGCATCAACAGCGGGATGACCGCCGACTGCTGACGGCCTGCGGGATATTTCTTGATCGTTTTGTCCGCCCAAACCGCGTTTTCGTCATTGAAGGCGAATGCGGCAGGCTGGAATTGATCTTCGGCTAGTCGACGAACGGACATTCTTCCTCACGCCTTGTCAGTTTAGGGTCCCACACCGCGAGGCTGTCAGAGACTGCATCTCGCAAGCATAGGCCGACTGGTCTTTCTGCATAAACACAACGAACTTGTTGCCGTTCGGAACGGCAGCCTTGATTTCATAGCCCCGGGACAATAGCTCGCCCATGGAGGCCTGGCCGCCCGGAGGCGCTACATCCTGCGCGCCCAGCTTCTGGCCGAATCCCTGATTATCCTGAGCGAACGCTCCGGATGCCATGAGGAAAACGGCTGCTGAAAGCGCGGCAAGCTGCATCAGCGGTCCACCTCGCCGAACACGATGTCGAGCGAGCCGAGAATGGCAGCGACGTCAGCCAACTGATGGCCGCGGCACATGAAATCCATCGCCTGAAGGTGGGCATAGCCCGGAGCCTTGATCTTGCAGCGATACGGCTTGTTGGAGCCGTCGGAGACGAGATAGACGCCGAACTCGCCCTTCGGCGCCTCGACTGCGGCGTAAACTTCACCGGCCGGAACGTGGTAGCCTTCGGTATAGAGCTTGAAGTGGTGGATCAGAGCTTCCATCGAGCGCTTCATCTCGCCGCGCTTCGGCGGCACCACCTTGCCGTCGACCGAAGAGAACGGTCCAGTGCTGGCATCGCCAAGCAGGCGGTTCACGCACTGCTTCATGATGCGGACCGATTCACGCATTTCAATCATGCGGATCAGGTAACGGTCATAGCAGTCGCCATTCTTGCCGATCGGGATATCGAACTCGAGATCGGAATAGCACTCGTAAGGCTGCGCACGGCGCAGGTCCCAGGCAGCACCCGAACCGCGGACCATGACGCCCGAGAAGCCCCAAGCCCAGCAGTCTTCCAGCGATACCACGCCGATATCGACGTTACGCTGCTTGAAGATGCGGTTGCCGGTCAAAAGATCGTCGATGTCGTCCAACGCCTTCAGGAACGGATCGCACCAGTCGCCGATATCCTGAACGAGCTTTTCCGGCAGATCCTGATGGACGCCGCCTGGACGGAAATAAGCCGCATGCATGCGCGAGCCGGAAGCGCGCTCATAAAACACCATCAGCTTTTCGCGCTCTTCGAAGCCCCAGAGCGGCGGCGTCAGAGCGCCGACGTCCATGGCCTGGGTCGTGACGTTGAGGAGATGCGACAGGATACGGCCGATTTCCGAATAAAGAACGCGGATCAGCTGACCGCGAATCGGGATTTCGATGCCGAGCAGCTTCTCGACGGCCAGCGCATAGGCATGTTCCTGGTTCATCGGCGCCACATAATCGAGGCGGTCGAAATAAGGAACGGCCTGCAGATAGGTCTTGGTTTCGATCAGCTTCTCGGTGCCGCGATGCAGCAGGCCGATATGCGGATCGACGCGCTCCACAATTTCGCCGTCAAGCTCCAGGACAAGACGAAGAACGCCGTGCGCCGCCGGATGCTGTGGCCCGAAATTGATGTTGAAGTTGCGGACGTTATGTTCGGTCATACTGCAAACTCCAAGCCAAACGCGCCGCTGGTTAGGCGAATGGCGAATGGCGAATAGCGAATAGTTTCGTTCCGTTTCATTGTTTCTCCTGGAGACTCCGTATCAGCGCCCTGATCATCCGTCTGATCTCGTCGCACTTTTCGGTCATCTGCCTGAACGCAATCTCGCCGATCAACCGACGCGGTGAGAAATGAATATCTGTTTCCAATTCCTTCAACGAACCTGGGACATGCGCAGATATCGAATAAAGCTTCCAGTGACTTCACGTCCGTGCCCTTCAGCAATATTGGCAGCAATCGAATTTGCTGCCCTGCGTATCTGGGTCATCAGACCGTCAAATCTCCACCTTGGGAAGATCCTTGGTCATCCGATGGCAGTCCACCGCGAGATCGATCGCCAACTGCCAGACCTTGAGATCCTTGTTGGAGTTTACCGTCTGCAACCCCTTCCCAACTCGTCGCTGTTCACTATTCGCTTCTACTGCTTCGCCTTCTCATCGCCCGGCAGCACGTATTCGGTGCCCTCCCAAGGCGACATGAAGTCGAAGTTGCGGAATTCCTGCTTCAGTTCCACCGGTTCGTAAACGACCCGCTTTGCCGCATCGTCGTAACGGACTTCGACGAAGCCGGTCGTCGGAAAGTCCTTGCGAAGTGGATGTCCTTCGAAACCGTAGTCGGTCAAGATGCGGCGGAGATCCGGGTGGCCTGTGAAGAGAACGCCGTACATGTCCCAGGTCTCGCGCTCGAACCAGTCGGCGCCGGGATAGACCGCGCAGGCCGACGGAACCGGCGTATCCTCGTCGGTCGCGACCTTCACGCGGATGCGCAGGTTCTGCTTCGGCGACAAAAGATGATACACAACGTCGAAACGCTTTTCGCGCTGCGGCCAATCGACGCCGCAGATGTCCGTCAGGTTGATGAAACCGCACTTGGCGTCATCGCGCAGGAACGCCAGAAGCGCGATCAGGTTTTCGCCCGTCGTCGTCAGTGTCAGCTCGCCGAATTTCAGTTGCGTCGCGGCAATCAGGCTGCCACGCGCTTCCGAGAGATGGGACGAAAGCTCAGTGAGGGCTTCGCTCATATGTCTTGTCCTTAACCCTTACCGCTCGATCGTGCCGGTGCGCCGGATCTTCTTCTGCAGCAGAAGCACGCCGTAAAGCAGCGCCTCCGCTGTGGGGGGACAGCCCGGCACGTAGATGTCGATCGGCACGACGCGGTCGCAGCCGCGCACCACCGAATAAGAATAGTGATAGTAGCCGCCGCCATTGGCGCAGGAGCCCATCGAGATCACGTAACGCGGCTCAGGCATCTGGTCATAGACCTTACGGAGCGCGGGCGCCATCTTGTTGGTGAGCGTGCCAGCAACAATCATCACGTCCGACTGACGCGGCGAAGCGCGCGGCGCAAAGCCGAAACGCTCGACGTCGTAACGCGGCATCGACAGCTGCATCATCTCGACGGCGCAGCAGGCGAGACCGAAGGTCATCCACATTAGCGAGCCGGTACGCGCCCAGTTGATCAGTTCGTCGGTCGAGGTGACGAGAAAACCCTTGTCGGCCAGCTCGTTGTTGATGTCGCCGAAGAACGCGTCGTTGCTGCCGATCGGCTTGCCGGTTGCGGGATCGATGATCCCCTTCGGCTGCGGCGCCACGAGCGTGCGATTGCTTGAGGGGGTCACTGCCATTCCAGGGCTCCCTTCTTCCATTCATAGATAAAGCCGACGGTGAGCACGAGCAGGAAGACCATCATGGACCAGAAGCCGAACCAGCCGATGGCGCCAAAGGAAACCGCCCAGGGGAAGAGGAAGGCGACCTCGAGGTCGAAGATGATGAAGAGGATCGACACGAGATAGAAGCGGATGTCGAATTTCATGCGAGCATCGTCGAAGGCGTTGAAGCCGCATTCGTATGCGGAAAGCTTTTCCGAATCGGGTGCCTTGAAGGCCACGGCAAACGGCGCGATCAGAAGCGCCAGGCCGATGACGAGGGCAATGCCGATGAAGATAGCGATCGGAATATAGGAACTGAGCAGTTCAGTCATCATGTTCATCCCTGCTTGCCGAATGCGCCAGGCAGCGCAACGGGCAAATGCCCGGCAAGCGAACGTGCGTTGCAACAAGCCGTGGTTAGCGCAGCCGGAGCCATGGCGCAAGGCTTTTAGAAAGCCAATTCCACCTGTGAGGATGCGACATTATCAAGCAGATGCAACGATGTCGCGACAAATACGCACAAGTTGCGAGAGGTTGCATGGCAGCCAACCAAAAACTGCATGGCTCGGAGAAAAGAATGGCGCGAGTGACGGGGCTCGAACCCGCGACCTCCGGCGTGACAGGCCGGCACTCTAACCGACTGAGCTACACCCGCGCATCTTGAAGGAAAGGCCGGAATGCGCCTTGCGGCACATCTTAAAATGGCGCGAGTGACGGGGCTCGAACCCGCGACCTCCGGCGTGACAGGCCGGCACTCTAACCGACTGAGCTACACCCGCACTTCATTTCAAGTCATCCGGAGCTTTCGCATCCTTGTCAAAACGGACAGGCCGCTTCGATGAGCGGCTAACTAAGGGGTTCGCATTTGAGTGTCAAGCAGGTTTGGAGACAAAACCATGACAGTCCGGAAATTGTTTTCAAGGCGAAGTCCAGCCGCCGCACAAGAGCTGAGCGTTGAGAGGACTTCCGACGCATTTTCTCGCGTCTGACGCCGCTTCAGGCCTTTCCGGCATATTGCTCGTCGCTTACCTGCTCCATCCAGTCGGCGACGCTGCCATTCAATGATTCCTGGATCGCGATATGCGTCATCGCCGTTTCCGGGGCTGCGCCATGCCAGTGCTTTTCGCCGGCTGCGAACCAGACGGTGTCGCCCGGCCGGATTTCGCGGATTTCGCCGCCCCAGCTCTGCACAAGCCCCTTGCCGGACGTGACGATCAGCGTCTGGCCCAGAGGATGCGTGTGCCATGCGGTACGCGCTCCCGGCTCGAATGTCACGTGCACGACCCTCACGCGGGCCGGATCGGGCGCTTCGATCAACGGATCAAGCCGCACGGTGCCAGCGAAATAGTCCGCCGAAGCCTTCGCCGATGGCCGGGAACCGGCTGTCTTGATTTCCATGCTATTGCCTCTTCGTTGTTTGATCGGGCGCGTCCCTCACAGAAAGTAGGTCGTCGGTCGACCCATTTGAAGTGGAGCGGGAAGATATGCCCCAACCGGCACCGTTCTCGAATAAGCAACGTCTGCGCCCTATTTCCCCCTGCAGGCGCTTGTCCGCCCGGGGCCTGGCTGATAGTCGCCGTGCGAGCATTTCATCACGAATGGAGGATTCCCATGAAACAGCATTCTTTCGGCCGCATGCCGTTTTCAGTCACCAATGTCGGGTTCGGCGCATGGCAGATAGGCGGTTCCTGGGGCGATGTCAGCGAGGCTGACGGCCGGGCGGCCCTCAATGCGGCGCTCGACGCCGGCATCACCTTCATCGACACAGCGGACGTTTATGGCGACGGCCGATCGGAAAAGATCGTCGCCGACGTGCTGAAGAGCCGTGGCGGCACGCGCCCGATGGTCGCCACCAAAGCCGGCCGAAGGCTGAACCCCCATGTTGCCGGCGGCTATACCAAGGCCAATCTCGAAGGCTTCATCGACCGCAGCCTGAAGAACCTGCAGGTCGACAGTCTCGACCTCGTCCAACTCCACTGCCCGCCGACGGAGGTGCTTTACCGTTCGGAAGTCTTCGAAGGTCTCAACGAGCTGCAGAAGGCCGGCAAGATCAAGGGCTATGGCGTCAGCGTTTCGACGGTGGAGGAAGGCTTGAAAGCGATCGAGTTTCCGGGCGTTGAAAGCATCCAGATCATCTACAACATCTTCCGTCAGCGCCCCGATCGCCTGTTCTTCCAGGAAGCCCGCCGCAGGAACGTCGCCGTGATTGCCCGCGTGCCGCTCGCAAGTGGCCTACTCTCCGGCAAGATCACCCGCGACACCAAGTTCGCAAGCGACGACCACCGCAATTTCAACCGCCACGGCGAGGCCTTCGATGTCGGCGAGACCTTCGCGGGCGTTCCCTTCGAGGTCGGTCTGCAAGCGGTCGACCAGGTGCGCAAGCTGGTGCCGCAGGGCGCCTCCATGGCAGCCTTTGCGCTACGCTGGATTCTGATGAACGATGCCGTAACCGTGGTCATCCCCGGCGCGCGCAACGCCGAACAGGCAAGGGCCAACGCAGCGGCCGCCGATCTCGCGCCGCTCTCCCACGACGTGATGGACGCGACCCGCGAGATCTACGAGCGGCTGATTGCACCACATGTGCATCAGCGCTGGTAAGCGTATCCTTTCAGAACCAAAAATGGCCGGGTTTGACCCGGCCATTTCCTTTCAGTTCTGGGACCTCAGTTCGTGCCGGCCAGGTTGACCGGGAAGAACAGGGTTTCACCTGAGGAGTTGCTGACCCCGTCGTTGTCGGTGACGGCATAGGCCTTGCCGCCGGCGTCGAAGGTGAAGCCTTCGATCTTGTCGAGCACGTAGCCGTTGGTGGCCGTCTTCAGCTCGTTGACGAAGTCGTAGGCTTCGGTCTTCTCGACGGCCGGCAGCTCGCCGCCGAGCTTGGCGGGCTTGAGATCGGCGATCGCCACCTTATAGAGCTTCTTCAATTTCGCTTGATCGCCCACGAGGTTGTCGCGCTCGATGACATAGACGCTGTCGCCATGGGCAGAGATTTCCGAAAGACCGACCCAGCCGTTTTCAGACTTGTCGAGCGGGTAGCGCACGGCACCCCATTCCTTGCTCTTCAGATTGTAGGAGACGAGCTTGACGAAGCCCTTCTCGTCGTCCTTCCATTCGCGCTGAATTGCCATCCACAACGTTGCATCATCTCCGGAGCCGACGATCGTCACGCCTTCGAATCCGTAGCGGATTTCGTTGGCGGTCAGTTCCTTCGGCAGGGCGACCTCGGCCTTGATCTCGCCCTTCGGATTGACGTGGTAGAGCGCGTGCGGCAGCAGCTTGTCGCCGTTGCCTTCGGAAGCGAGCCAGAACCAGCCCTTCTCATCGACGGCGATGCCCTCGATGTCGAGCTTCTGGGCGGCAGCACCGTCACGCTTGACCGTCAGCGTCTCGGTGATGACGGCGGGCTTCTGCGTCGCGTCGATTGTGTAGATCGTCGGCTGCATGCCGAGCACGCTGTCGCTGACCGCAAAGAGCTTGCCGGGCTTTTCCGGAACGCTAGCAAGGCCCGAAAGGGCGGCAAAGCCGACCGGATTGCCATCCTTCTCGGCCGCGACGATCTGCGGATAGGCCTTCTCTCCTTCGGCAAGCTCGTAGATCATCACATGCGAGCGCGGGCCGCCGTCCTCGCCGAGATCGACTTCGTTGGCGGTCGCAAAGAGGTTGCGCGAGGGGATGGCGACAGCGCCTTCAGGCGAAACGCCCGATGGCAATATCTGCGAGAGTTCCGGGTCGGCGCCCGTGTCCTTGTAGACGCCGACAACAGAAGCGCGCTCGGCAAGCACGAAGAAATATTGCTGGCCTCCGAAGGTGGCTGCTTCCAGGCCCTCCGGTTCGACGCCCTTCGAGGAAGAGCGGCCGTCCGGATAATGGCCGAGATCCGCCACGGCGCGCTCGAAGGAGCTGCCGGATTCGTAGAGAACCTTGCCGGTCTTGTCGAAGATCGTGAACCCGCGCGAGCCGCCTTCATAATCGCCTTCGTTGGCGACGACGAGACGGTTGTCGTCCAGCCATTTCACAGCGTCCGGTTCGCGCAGAACACCCTTCAGTTCGCCAGCAAACTTCAGCGCCCCGTCCTTCTTCGTGTCGATACCGGAAAGGTCCGTGCTGCCCGCGGAGAAATGCGTCTTCACCTGTGCGGTTTTGGCGTCGATGATGACGATCTCGTTGTTCTCCTGCAGTGTCAGTGCGATCTCATCCTGGCCGTTGAAGGCGACGAATTCCGGCTCCGGGTCCTCCGGCGCGACGGCCGAGAGGCCGGTCAGCGCAACGTGCTTGATCGTGCCGCAATCGACCGTTCCGTCCTTGACCTGGAAGATAGCGAGATCGCCTGCCGGCATCTGCGGGATCTTGCCGTCGTTGACGTCTTCGTCGCGCTCGTTTTCGATGGCGATGGTGCCGAGCGTCTCGTCCTTGTTGAGCGCGATCGAATCCGGCTGACCGCCGAGATCGCAGGTGTTCTCGATCTTTTTGGTGGCAACGTCGACGATTGCCAGATGGCCGGAAGGCTTCTGCTTACTCTTGCCGGTGTTGACGGCAACGAGCGCCTTGCCGGCTGCCGACGTAACGGATGTCGGCTCGCCGTCCATCATCAGCGCGCCGCCGGCCTTCGGGGCCTTGGCATCGATGATGTCGACGAAGCCGATCGCGCCGAGCGGGCTGTCGCTGTAAATCAACGTCCTGCCGTCATCGGTGGCGGTGATGATTTCGGCGGAGGTCGTGGAAAGCTTGTCCCTGCCAGCGGGCAGGTTTGCGGCAACCGGGAAGGACGCAATACGATTGAAAACAGGCTCCGCAGCGGCCGGGAAAGCAACGGACGCGAGAAGCACGGCAGCCAGTGTTGCCTGGCGCGATGAAATGGTCATGAAATCCCCCATGTGTCGAATGTCGAAACGGGGGATTTTTGAGGGACGCTGATGACAGACACATGACAGGCGGCGCGTTTTGCACCGCCCTGTCTATGCAGTCGTCTGCTCGCGGCGCAGTTCGTTGCGCATGATGAAGAGGGAGGCGCAAAAGATCAATGCCGCTCCGAGCCAGAGGTAACCGCTAGGCGCATAGCCGAAGACGAGCCAACCCGCAAAGACGTTGAGCGGCAGCTTGAGATCGTCGAAGGGCTGCACATAGGCAGCATCGGCCACTGTATAGGCAAGAGTGAGAAAATACTGCGCGAGCACGGTCAGCAGGCCGGCGAATACGAAAAGCCCCAGCGTGACGCCCGCCGGAACCTCGAAGCCGGCCGCCAGCGCGAGCCCGCCATTGATGGGCGTCAGGAGCACCAGCAGCCAGACCGTGATGGTTTCGGGTCGCTCGATGCCCGTCAGATTCTTGGTGATCAGCGAGGAGGCGCCCCAGAGCAGCGCCGAGAGGATCGGAAGCAGGGTCGCCCAAGTGAAACTGACCGACCAGGGCTGCAAGATGATCATCGCACCGGCAAAGCCGGCGATCGTTGCCGTCCAACGGGCCGGACCAACGCGTTCCCTGAGCAAGAGTCGCGCACCGAGAATGATGAAAAACGGCGATGTCATCACCAGCGCGATCGCCTGCCAGATCGGCACGGAGGCGAGCCCTGTGACCCAGGCTTCGACGCCAAGCGCCGCACAGGCAACGCGCACGACATGGCGCCAAGGATAATTGGTGCGCATCGCCGAGAAGCCGGCCCGGTAGAGGAACGGCAGCGAGAAGACGAGCGCGAAGGCATATTGCCAGAAGGCAATGGACGCTGCCGGAAAGGCAAGCTTCATCGCCGCCCATTGCGTGACGACGTTGAGGAGCGAGAAGGCCACGCCGGCCAGCACCATCCAGGCGGCACCTGCCATGGCACGCGACTTGGAAATAGTGAGGGAAGTCTGATTCATGTCATTCATCCAAGATAAAAAGGACCAACACAAATCAGGACGCATGAGCGCAACAACACCGCCGGGCAGTTCCCTGCCCTTCGTGCATGCGATCATTCTCTTTCATCCGGACTATGACCGTCGGCCCCGGCATCGCACCGGATCTGCTGACCCCTCCCCGCCCATGGGCGGGTGGAAGGCGCTCGCGGGCTCGGGCCGAGGCCCTTACCGCCGGTGGGGACTTTCACCCCGCCCTGAGAACAGAAAACCCGTAGATGAAACTTGAAAAGCCCGCAAGACCTGCGGAAAGTGGGAAGGGGTCCGGCTTTCGCCGAACCCCTCCAAACCTGGGCTGCCAGTCTCGTTATCCGGCGGCCAGAAATCTCATTAGCCGTTAACGGCATCCTTCAGGCCCTTGCCGGGCGTGAACTTCGGCACGTTGCGAGCCGGAATATTGACTTCGGCGCCGGTGGACGGATTGCGGCCCTTGGTGGCAGCGCGATGAGAAACGGTGAAGCTGCCGAAGCCGGCGAGACGGATGTCGCCCTTCTTCTTCAGTTCAGCCTGGACAACGTCGAAAACAGCGTCGACAGCAGAAGCAGCGTCAGCCTTGGTGAGGCCAGCCTTTTCGGCAACTGCGGACACGAGTTCATTCTTGTTCATGTTTCCACCCCTTTCAATGGTTCGAAACGACTTAAATCTGTAAGCTAGGCACAGAATAAGTTTCATCAGGCCCGCCGCAACCCAAAAGCCCTGCAAATCAAGGAAAAGCAAGCGGCTCCGTGACGTTTTCACAAAAAAGGCTGGCGTTTTAAGCCAGCCTTTTCCGAGTTTTGCAGCATTTTGACATAAATGTGGCAGGCAGCGCTCAGTGAGCGATGGCTGCACCAGTTTCATCGAGGCCCTCGACCGTCGCGATGACCGGCGTTTCAACCGTTCCATCCCATTCGATCGGTTCAGGCCTGCGAACCAGCGCATGCTTGATCACCTCGCCCATGCGGGATACCGGGATGATCTCCATGTTGTTCTTCACGTTGTCCGGAATCTCCGCCAGATCCTTGGCATTTTCTTCCGGGATCAGCACCTTCTTGATGCCGCCGCGAAGCGCTGCGAGCAGCTTTTCCTTCAGGCCGCCGATCGGCAGAACGCGGCCGCGAAGGGTGATCTCGCCGGTCATGGCGACATCCTTGTTGACCGCAATGCCGGTCATGATCGAGACGATCGCGGTTGCCATGGCGACACCGGCCGACGGGCCATCCTTCGGGGTCGCGCCTTCCGGCACGTGCACGTGGATGTCGCTCTTGTCAAAGCGCGGCGGCTCGATGCCGAAATCGACAGCGCGCGAGCGAACGTACGAGGCCGCAGCGGAGATCGACTCCTTCATGACTTCCTTCAGGTTGCCAGTGACCGTCATGCGGCCCTTGCCCGGCATCATCACGCCTTCGATCGTCAACAGCTCGCCGCCGACTTCGGTCCAGGCAAGACCGGTGACCACGCCGACCTGATCCTCGCGCTCGGCTTCGCCGTGGCGGAAGCGCGGAACGCCCAGATAGTCGTCGATGTTGGCAGCCGTGACGGCGACCGACTTCGCCTTGCCCTTGATGATCTCGGTCACCGCCTTGCGGGCGAGCTTCATAAGTTCGCGTTCGAAGTTACGCACGCCTGCTTCGCGGGTGTATTGCTGGCTGATCGCCATCAGGGCATCGTCGCTGACCGAAAATTCCTCCGGCTGCAACGCATGTTCCTTGATGGCCTTCGGCAGCAGGTGCCGCTTGGCGATTTCGCGCTTTTCGTCTTCGGTGTAGCCGGCGATACGGATGATCTCCATGCGGTCCATCAAAGGTGCCGGGATGTTCAGCGTATTCGCCGTCGTGATGAACATCACGTCCGACAGGTCGTATTCGACTTCCAGGTAGTGATCCATGAAGGTCGAGTTCTGGGCCGGGTCGAGCACTTCGAGCAGGGCCGAGGACGGATCGCCGCGGAAATCCATGCCCATCTTGTCGATCTCGTCTAGCAGGAAGAGCGGATTGGACTTCTTCGCCTTCTTCATCGACTGGATGACCTTGCCGGGCATCGAGCCGATATAGGTGCGGCGGTGACCGCGGATTTCGGCTTCGTCGCGAACGCCGCCGAGCGCCATGCGGACATACTCACGGCCGGTCGCCTTGGCAATCGACTGCGCAAGCGAGGTCTTGCCGACGCCCGGAGGGCCGACGAGGCACAAGATCGGGCCCTTGAGCTTGGCTGCACGCGCCTGCACGGCGAGATACTCGACGATCCGCTCCTTGACCTTGTCCAGGCCGAAGTGATCGGCTTCGAGGATCTCTTCTGCGTGGTTGAGGTCCGACTTGATCTTCGATTTCTTGCCCCACGGAATGCCGAGCAGCCAGTCGAGATAGTTGCGGACGACGGTTGCTTCGGCAGACATCGGGCTCATCTGGCGCAGCTTCTTCAGCTCCGCGTCGGCCTTCTCGCGCGCTTCCTTGGAAAGCTTGGTCTTGGAGATGCGCTCTTCCAATTCGGCCATCTCGTCGCGGCCTTCCTCGCCGTCTCCGAGCTCCTTCTGGATCGCCTTCATCTGCTCATTGAGGTAGTATTCGCGCTGGGTCTTCTCCATCTGGCGCTTGACGCGCGAGCGGATGCGCTTTTCGACCTGCAGGACCGAAATCTCGCCTTCCATGAAGCCGAGGGCCTTTTCGAGGCGAGCCTTGACGCTGGTGGTTTCCAGCATCTCCTGCTTTTCGGTAATCTTGATCGACAGGTGCGAAGCAACCGTATCGGCGAGCTTGGAATAATCGTCGATCTGGCTGGCAGCGCCGACCACTTCAGGCGAGATCTTCTTGTTGAGCTTCACATAGCTCTCGAACTCCGAAACGACGGAGCGCGACAGCGCTTCCAGCTCGACCGGGTCGTCATGCGGCTCTTCGAGCACATGGCCGAGCGCCTCGTAGAAATCCTCGCGGCTGGTATAGGCATCGATCTCGGCACGAGCGCGGCCTTCGACAAGAACCTTCACGGTGCCGTCGGGAAGCTTCAGGAGCTGCAGAACATTGGCAACCGTGCCGACATTATGAATTGCTGAAGGATCCGGATCATCATCGCTTGCGTTGATTTGGGTGACCAGCATGATCTGCTTGTCAGAACCCATGACCTCTTCAAGCGCACGGATCGACTTTTCCCGTCCGACGAACAGCGGCACGATCATATGGGGGAAGACCACGATGTCGCGCAGGGGCAAAACAGGATAGGCAGTGCTGCTCGCTACAGACGTTTTCTTCGTCATTTTATTTCCTTTCCATCGTCCCGTTTCCGGGCTCTTTGCGCGGCCGCATGCGATCGGCCGGCGCTCTCACTTGGGCTACAAGTGGAGGTTCTGACTATGCATTTCAAGCCACGCTAACGCCCGCGTTCCACGGTTGTGACAGCTTTATTACAACGGAACGCTAGTACAATGAAGCGCCTAACTGGATCGACGCTTACCGCTTTCGAACCGGCTAAAACACAAGGCCGGAGAACCCGCTATGGAATCATTCCATCATCCCCAAGGACGGAACATTCCGCAACGTCAGCAATAGCGTTTTCCCAGTCTTGCCAGCCATTATTAACAGGACCATACACGGTTTTTCAAATAGAAAGGGGCCCGCCTTCGGCAAGCCCCTAAATCTAACCATACGAGGATCGGCATCAGGCCGAGGCGTTTGCCTTTTCCTCCTGACGGTCCGCATAGATGTAGAGCGGACGGGCAGAACCGCGGGCAACTTCCTCGGAGATAACGACTTCGCGAACGCCTTCCAGCGCCGGCAGTTCGAACATCGTATCGAGCAGGATCTTTTCCATGATCGAGCGAAGGCCGCGGGCACCAGTCTTGCGTACGATCGCCTTGCGGGCGATTTCGCGGAGCGCATCCTCGTGGAAAGTGAGTTCCACGTCTTCCATCTCGAACAGGCGCTGATACTGCTTGATGAGCGCGTTCTTCGGTTCCGACAGAATCTGGATCAGCGCATCCTCATCGAGGTCTTCGAGGGTTGCCAGGACCGGCAGACGACCGATGAATTCCGGAATGAGGCCAAACTTCACCAGATCTTCCGGCTCGAGCTCGCGCAGCACTTCGCCGACGCGGCGGTCATCCGGCGCCTTGACGGTGGCACCGAAGCCGATCGAGGTCTTCTCGCCGCGTGCCGAAATGATCTTGTCCAGACCAGCAAAGGCGCCGCCGCAGATGAACAGGATGTTCGTCGTGTCGACCTGCAGGAATTCCTGCTGTGGATGCTTGCGGCCGCCCTGCGGAGGAACGGAAGCGACTGTGCCTTCCATGATCTTCAGAAGCGCCTGCTGCACGCCCTCGCCCGACACGTCGCGAGTGATCGAGGGATTGTCGGACTTGCGGGAGATCTTGTCGACCTCGTCGATATAGACGATGCCACGCTGGGCGCGCTCGACATTGTAGTCGGCAGACTGCAGAAGCTTCAGGATGATGTTTTCGACGTCTTCACCGACATAGCCGGCTTCGGTCAGCGTCGTTGCATCGGCCATCGTGAAGGGAACGTCGATGATGCGGGCGAGCGTCTGGGCGAGATAGGTCTTGCCGCAGCCGGTCGGGCCGACCAACATGATGTTCGACTTCGCCAGTTCGACTTCACTGTTCTTGGTGGCATGCGCTAGGCGCTTGTAATGGTTGTGGACGGCAACCGACAGTATCTTTTTCGCCTGCCGCTGGCCGATGACGTATTCGTCGAGAACCTTGATGATGTCCTGGGGCGTGGGAACGCCGTCGCGGGACTTGACCATCGAGGACTTGTTCTCCTCGCGGATGATATCCATGCACAGTTCGACGCATTCATCGCAGATGAAGACGGTCGGCCCGGCGATTAGCTTCCGGACTTCGTGCTGGCTCTTTCCGCAGAACGAACAATACAGGGTATTCTTGGAGTTGCCGCCGTTGCTGCCGCTGACCTTGCTCATATCACTTTCCTTCCAGCACGCCGCATTTCAAGGTGAAATCGCGGTCCACTCAATGGCCCGCCGGCCTGCTCCCACCGGAGCATCAGCCGGCCAAGGCTTTAAGGGGTAAAAACCGGTACCCAACCAAAACATGCCCGGGTTCCGGCGGCAACGAACTCCCCTTCGAATGCCGAATGCTATGTCATACAGATTCAACATAGCATTAATAGTTACTATTAGCGTCTTCGCTACCGCATTAAACCCCTTGTTCAATCACAAATGGGATAGAACTGTGGCGGCAAAAACACCATCCCTATTAATTACTAGGCCTGATCGCCTTCCATTTCGATGCGCGACGTCAGGACCTTGTCGATCACGCCCCAGCTCTGAGCCTCGTCGGCATCCATGAAGTGGTCGCGGTCGAGGGTCTTTTCAACTTCTTCGTAGCTACGGCCGGTATGCTTCACGTAGACCTCGTTCAGCCGGCGCTTCATCTTCAAGATATCCTTGGCGTGGCGCTCGATGTCGGATGCCTGCCCCTGGAAGCCGCCGGAGGGCTGGTGAACCATGATGCGGGAATTCGGAGTGGCAAAGCGCATATCCTTGTGGCCGGCGGCCAGCAGCAGCGAGCCCATCGAGGCCGCCTGGCCGATGCAGAGCGTCGAAACGGCGGGCTTGATGAACTGCATCGTGTCGTAGATCGCCATGCCGGCACTCACGACGCCGCCCGGCGAATTGATATAGAGCGCGATTTCCTTCTTCGGGTTTTCGGCCTCGAGGAAGAGAAGCTGGGCGCAAACGAGCGTCGCCATGTGATCCTCGACGGCGCCCGTCAGGAAGATGATGCGTTCCTTCAGCAGGCGGGAATAGATGTCGTAGGAGCGTTCACCGCGATTGGTCTGTTCCACGACCATCGGCACGAGGGCCATAGCGGTATCGACTGGGTTTCTCATGTGCGTCCTTTGCCAACGTCTGCCGGCTGCCGCCGGGAATCAAAGAAAATGCTTCATCCCTACATAGAGTGTCACCGCCCTCTTCTTCAAGACACGCATAAGGATAACGTTAAGAAGCGGAGCCCGGCGCAGGATGAACCTCATGACAGGGCTATCTCCCAGCTGCCGCTTGACCGGGAGAGGCCACCACGGGCGCTCACAGCTTTTCTCCGCGACAGGATGAACGAACCCTAAATACACTCGGGACAGTTCTGAGGCGGTTTACCTTGTGGAAAGCCTAATGGCGAATATAGGGCACAAGGCGTTCCGGCATTAATCGACTGGAGAATTTCGGCGGCGAAACTGCCCATATTCCAAGGGGTGTTGCCGTGTTTAATATTACTACAGGATTAGCCATCTGGTGCGCGGAAGCCATGACGCTCGCGTTGCTGCTGTTCATGGCCTGGCGCCATAACGTCCGCAACAGGGCCTATCTTTATTGGAGTCTCGGCTTCCTGTTGAGCGGCACCGGTTTTGCCATGATCGCGTTGCGCAGCCAAATCCCCGATATCCTGTCGATCGAGGCCGGCAACGCGACCGCACTCCTCGGCCAGAGCGCCTGGGTTGCAGGCTTCATGGCGCTCGATCGCCGGAAGATCGAATGGTGGGCGTTGCTACCGCCGGCGATATGGCTTGCCGGCGTTTACCTGCCCTGGGTCAACGACGACTACGGCAACCGCGTCATCCTTTACAATCTTGCTTCGGCGACCGGCGCCACCGGCCTTGCCATGGCCGTCTGCAGCGCCGGCATGCGCCGCGAACCGACGCGCGGCAAACTTGCCGCCGTCTTCATCGTCCAGGCATGGCTTTGCTTTGCCGTGGCTCTGACGATGGCCGTGACCTTGCCGAGCGACGCGGAAGCGACCAACTACAGCGGCGCAGCTGCCATGGCGAGCGCCTTTCTGCTGACGATCGCCTTCGCATTCACCTGCCGCATGATCATGGAACGTTCCGAAAAGCACTTGCGCGCCTTGAGCCTCACCGATTCATTGACCGGCGTCTGGAACCGCCGCGGCCTCTTCGCCCGGTTCGATGCAATGCATGAGAAGGCCTTCGACGACAAGCGCCAGATCGCAGTCCTGCTTTTCGATCTCGATCATTTCAAACGCGTCAACGACCGTTTCGGCCATCAGGCGGGGGACGCCGTTCTTTCGGCTTTTGCGAGGACGGCGCGCCAGTTCGTGCCGGACACCGTCTTCGGCCGCATGGGAGGCGAGGAATTCGCGGCCTTCGCGATCGTTGCCGACCAGATGGAGGCAGAGGCGCTTGCCGAATTGATCCGCGCCGAATTCTGCCGCGTGCCGGTCGCAACCGGCGAGGCGATCGTACCGGCCACCGTCAGCATCGGCATTGCGCTCAGCTCTGCGGCCGAAACCAATATGGACAAGCTGATTTCCGCAGCCGACCGCGCACTCTATGCGGCAAAGGCCGCTGGCCGGAACTGCAGCGTCATTTTCGGGGCGGAAGAAGCCGCCGCCCCCGCACCTGCGGAAATGGACAAGAATGCCGGCGAGCTGGTCCCGACGGTTGACGATCAGGTCGACGCGCTCCGGCGGATGGGCTCGCTGTCGCGCGCCGGCTGACCGTCCGATCCATCTTTTCGGGGCCTGTCAAATCCGCTAAGCCTGCGAACATGATGATAGCGCCCTTTTTCTCGATCGATCCCGCCACCCGCCGCGTTTCCCTCGACAGCAGTGATCCGGCTTTCTACGGCAATCCGAACGACGTCTATGAGGCGCTGCACTGCCATTGTCCGACCTTTTACTGGGAACAGCAGAAGCAGTGGTTCTTCACCGGCTATGACCATGTGAACGGATTGCTGCGCGACCGGCGCTTCGGCCGCCAGATCCTGCATATCGCGACGCGCGAAGAGCTGGGCCTTGCCGAGCCGGAGCAGCATCTGGCAAATTTCGATCTGGCCGAGCGCTACTCGCTGCTCGAACTCGAGCCGCCGGAGCACACGCGCCTGCGCACCCTCGTCAACCGCGCCTTTGTCTCACGCCATGTCGAGAAGATGAAGCCGGAGCTCGCGGAGCTCGCGAACAAGCTCATCGACGGTTTCAAGGACAAGGGCGAGGTCGAACTGCTTTCCGCCTTCGCCGATATCATCCCGGTGACGATGATCGCCCGCATGATCGGCATTCGGGAAGAAATGGGACCGCAGCTGCTTGCCTGGTCACATGCCTATATCCGCATGTACCTTTTCGGCCGCACGCGCGAAGACGAGGACGGCGCCGAGCGAGCCGCAAGCGAATTTTCCGATTACGTGAAGACGGTGATTGCCGAGCGCCGCGCCAACCCGCGCGACGATCTGCTGACGCACATGATCCGCACGGAGCACAAGGGCCAGTACCTGACCGATGCCGAGCTGGTCTCGACGACGATCGTGCTCCTCAATGCCGGCCACGAGGCGACCGTGCACCAGATCGGTAACTCGGTCCGCGTCATCCTGGAAAGCGGATGTGATCCCGCCGAACTGTTCAAAGACGAAGCGACGACGGAGCGCACGGTCGAGGAAACGCTGCGTATCTGCGCGCCAGTGCATATCTTCCAGCGCTGGGCCTTGGAGCCCGTCGAGATCGATGGCATCTCCTTCAAGCGGGGCGACAAGGTGAGCCTGATCCTTGCCGCCGCCAATCTCGATCCCGCGAAATTCACCGATCCGCTGAGCTTCAGGCCCGACCGCAACGAAGCGCCGAACCTCTCCTTCGGGGCCGGCATCCACTTCTGCATCGGCGCGCCGCTCGCCAGGCTCGAACTCAACGTCGTCCTGCCGATCCTCTTCGAACGGCTGCCGGGCCTCAAGTTGACGAAGACGCCGTCTGTGAAGGACGTCTACCACTTCCACGGGCTGGATGCGCTGAATCTCGGTCTGGTGAGGATTGTCCGCCAAAGCTCAGCGAGGCCGGGCCTTATCGCCGATCGCTGCGATTTCGCTCATGTTGGAGATTTCGCGCAAAAGCTTGCGATAGATTGCCGGCGAATATTCTTCGGGAGCTGCGACCGGCTCAGCAAAGGCGTCTGGTCCGCCGATCACCTCGCTCCGGAAGTAGGCAAGCAAGTTTTCGGGCGATATGACCTCTCCTTCATCGCCCAGCAATCCGCCATACACAACAGGTAAGGCATTGATGGTGATGCCGCGGGCAAGGACGCCGGCGCGGACGGGCATAACATCGCGCCCCTTGTTGTTGACGCCGTCGCCGGAGATATTGATGAGCGAGCGCGTCGCCTCATAGCCGCTGGAGCGGATCAGATAATCGGCATAGGAAAGCAGGCCGCTGATGGACGTGCCTCGGCGTATCTTTGCCGGCAAACTCACCTCAAGCTTCAGCGAAAACATCCAGGAATCCATCTCATTCGTGATGATGGTCCATGGAATGACTAGCCTTCGCTGTCCGTCGCCGCCCCATTCGACATAAGTGACGGCGATCCGGCCGTGCCGGCCTGCTGCGATCGCTTCGATGATTTCCGGGCGCCGGAACGCTTCGACGAAGCCCCGCTGCTGCAGCGCCTTTTCCTCCGCATCCATTGATGTCGATACGTCAGCCGCGATCACCAGCTGCATATCCACAAGCTCGCCGGCCACGGCGACATTGAATATTGTCGCAGCCATCGAAAGACCGGCAAGCAATTCAGCGATATGGCGGTGCCCTCTGGATGTTTTCCTCCACACCTGCATGTCACCGTCCCCAAGAAGAGTTGATTGATTGCGTGAAAAGAGGCGTAAGACGAAATTGCCGGCGCGAAGATCGGGCCCGATGGCGGTTTCAATAGTGGAAAGCGACCTCAAGTTAAATTAGCTAAATATAATATAATGAGCGGACGTGATTTGCTCGCGGTCAGCTGTAGTAATACTTCGGAATTAGCGCCGCGATCGAAACGGAACGCTTGCTTCAAAAAAGGCACTTGGGACTGCGTTGGTTCGCCGCAGTCCCAAATCAGGCGCGCCGCCTCAGGCCCTCGGGACACCATAGCGGGCGGCCGGGTGGTCGTGCGAGAGGTTGGGGCCAAGCGCCGAACGGGCAGCGGTGAACGCGTTCCAGTCGGCATTGTCCGGAAGAGAGGGAATGGTGATGAGTTCGCCCTGATCGAAGCCTGCCAGTGCCGCATCCACCATGTCCGTCACGTCCATGATCATCGTCGGCGGGAAGCGATCGAAGGAGCTGCCGACACGGTCGAAAATTTCGGTCCGGGTCAATCCGGGAAGCACGGCCTGAACCTTCACGCCCTTTGGCCCCGCTTCGGCGTTGATCGCCTGCGTCAGATTGAGCACGAAGGCCTTGGTGGCGCTGTAGGTGCCGTTGAAACGCTCGGCGACCAGCGCTACGACCGACGCGATGTTGATGATGGCGCCCTTGCCGCATTTGGCGAATGTCTGCGCCGCGGCGATGCCGAGCCGGTTCACGGCTACGACATTCAATTCGATCATCGTTTCGAGATAGTCGATATCATCATCCAGCAGCGTGCCTTTCGGACCGATTCCGGCATTGTTGACGAGAAGCGTGATGTCTTCATCCTGACGCAGCCGTTGTTCGACCTTGCGGACATCTTCACGCTCCGTGAGATCGGCCGGCAGCACCTCTGCCTTGATGCCCCGCTCTGCCGTCAGCTTTTCAGCAAGCGCATGCAGGCGACTGGCATCGCGGGCGACAAGCAGGAGATCATAGCCGCGTTTTGCCAGGCGATCGGCATAGGTCGCGCCGATCCCCGAGGAGGCGCCGGTCACGAGTGCAGTTCCAAGAGACGAGCGAGACATCGGTAATCCTTTCCGAGGTTTTTAGTGGTATATGCCACCATATTGATCGGAACCTGATTTCCCGCAAGAGCAATCGATGGAAAAACTCCCAAGTGGCGATTGACTGATCGTCAACAATCCGCAGACATCGCCTCAGGAGAGCGATTATGGACGAGAAGACAGAAGGCTTTGAAAGCTGGGCCCATTGCAGCAACAGCGCATTGCGCCGCGCCACTCGGCAACTCGGCCAGCTCTATGACGATGTGCTGGCACCAAGCGGGCTCAAGGCGACGCAATACGGCCTGCTCAGCCAGATTCACTTCAACGGCAAGCCTTCCCTGAAATCCCTGGCCGATGGATTGGTGATGGATCTTTCCGCACTCGGACACACACTCAAGCCCCTCATCCGCGACGGACTTGTGGAACTCGTGCCTGACGAGACGGACCGCCGCGTGAAGCGGGCAAGATTGACGGAGATCGGCGTTGAAAAGTGGCAAGAGGCGCATCTGCTTTGGCGCGAGGCGCATTCGCGTTTCGACAACGCCTTCGGCGACGAGGAATTGGTAGCGCTGCGCAATGCGATGAACCGCATCGCTTCGCCGGACTTTGCAAAGAAATTCGTCGCCGGCCCTGAAAAGGACAGAGGCACTGCGCCCTAAACCCGGATCACATAATCCTTGCGAGTTCGTTTCAACGACTTCCCAGGTTCCCTTGAAACCGGGCTTTAGAATCATCCGGTCGCCCGCCTTCAGATGCACCGGCTCGCCGCCGTCCTCGGTGACGATCGAGTGCCCGCAGAGCACATTGAAATATTCCCACTCGTCATAGGAAATCCGCCATTTGCCGGGCGTCGCCTCCCAGATGCCCGAATAGAGGCCACCTTCGGCCGCCTCCAGGTTCCAGGTGCGGAACTGCGGATTGCCGGAAACGATGCGGTCCGCATCCGGTGCGCCGAACTCGGGTTCAGTTCCGTCTATGCCGAAGGTGATGTGGTTCGCCATGGGACCTCAGATGTAATTAGCCAGATGCATCTGTCTAGGGCAGTATTGATTTCATTGCACGGTTCGACAACCACCGCCGGATAGGTCTGACGAACATTCGCACGTACCGCGTATAGCACCTCGCCACATCCCTTCGCCCCATGTTGCGACGTGAGGTCGACCGCGTCTTTATCACGTTAAATTCCCCCTCTCGAACTCGGACATGAAGGTTTGGGCTGGATAGTCGGCGACTTGGGCCGAGAACTTTCCATGGGGCCTGGTCGCTTTGCTAGCGTAAAGCGAGTGAAGCTCGTTGACGACACGCTCGACGGTTTTCGAAACCTTGAGCTGCGCCTTGTCGAGGATGGTTTCGAAATGTGCAGCTGGAGTTGATCTCCCCATCCTCGTTTCGGCGTCTGAGCAAATCGCACCATACGTTCCAGGTGGCTAGCAAGGCACTGTCTCGCCCGACGTCACGCTGTCTTGCGTATGGTGGCCGCCCGGGAGCGTTCACGAGCGAGGCGTCTGCTCTGTGCGCCCACAAGACCGTAGTGTGTGATCGAGGCGTAGAGTCCGACAATCGATGCGTAGTTCAAGAAGAACCCCGGCGTCGATTCCGTAAAGTCCCACATGTCGAGCGTGTAGGTCAGCATCAGCTTCGAACCGAAGGCCATTTCGAACGAACTCTCCACGCCCCAAGCCGCTATCGCGAGTGCAAGTAAGCGAGCCAGCGCCATCCGGAAGCTGCCAGTTAATGATGCGCTTTGTCACAAAAGCTATGTTAACATTGGGCATAAACCTGCCATGATCAAACGCGCTCTCGTCATAATTGACCTAATCAACGACTACCTCGACCGCTGGGATACGGACAAAGCAGTCCAGCTGGTTTCAAATACCAATAAGCTGGCGAACGCATTCAGAAGGTCGGGGCTCCCGGTCATCTGGGTGCGACAGGAGTTCCGGCCTGATCTGAGCGACGCATTTTTGGAAATGCGCGACAACGACATCAAAATCGCAATTGAGGGAACACGCGGCGCTCAGCTACATGCTGACCTCGATTGGAATCCAAGCGATGTGACCATTATCAAGAAACGGTATAGCGCCTTCTTTAAGACGGGATCTCGAAGACCTTCTTGAGGAACTTGGAGTGGATGAACTGGTTCTGCGGCATCAACACACATGCTTGCATCCGCATGGCCGCAATCGACGCCTACCAGCGGGACCTTCGCGTGGTGCTCGCCCAGGAATGCATCAACTCCTACAATGAAGAGCATGCTCGGGTCTCACTGGATTACATGAACGGAAAGATCGCAAAAGTGGCGGCTGTTGCCGAGATCATTGATACGCTCCGTCCGAGCGCCGCGGTGCCAGCAGAATAAAGCCGTACAGTCTGTAGCCTCTCCGACGACACTACTGCTGGCAGCCTCACTCTGTGGCGTACCATGATGCCGGAAATTTCGTGTTATTAGCTGTGACAGCACCTCACGAATCTGATCAATTCCAGCGCGACGTAACGACCGCCAGACAATGGTTGCATTGGCAGTTTTAGCTGCGAAGATAGGTCCGGTCACACACGCTATTACCGGTTTTCCCCTGTACCAACGGGATTTTAAATTTATGTGTTTCGCCAGCGTGAGGGCGAATGGCCTTTGTGCGCGCGGAACAACCGCGCAAAATGACTCGGACTTCTCGATCCCGCAGAGCGCGGCGACCTCGATGATGGGCAGGTCCGTTTCCCTCAAAAGACGAGCTGCACGGTCCATGCGGCGGCGGGATATCACTTCCAAAGGCGTTTGGCCTGTTGCTCCGCGAAAAGTCCGGAAGAAGTGCCCCTCCGAGATGCCAAGTGGGAGTGACAGGTCAGAGATCGAAATCGGTTCCGCCAGCCTTGCATCAATTCTCTCGTAGGTGTCACGAAGCTGTCGTCTCGTTAGAGCGTTCTTTGCCGACGTCCCGCGCGGACCGCGTCCTGCAACTCTGTTCGAGAGGTACTCGGAAAGAGCAAGAGCCATCGTCGAGCAGTAAGTCACATCCAGATTGCCTTCACGATGATAGAGGCCGCTCATATGCGCCGTCATGCCATAAATGAAGTCGTCGCGATCAACGAGGAACGACTTGGCGTTACGGAGCTTTGGGCTTCCCACAACCGGATCGATGGCAATCGCACCCCATTCCCATGCGACGTCGCGGAGCACAAGCTCGCGATTGCAGCCTGCAGGCAGAAAGGAAACCATGCCCTTCACGTCGCGGCCCTCATAGCGAAATCCGTCGTCGGTTCGAAATGCATGATGCGCTGCGCCGCCATTCAGCGTCACCATGACCAGATGGAAGTCTGGTGCTATCTTACCTTCGACTTCTCCTGTCTGCCCCCGCCGCGCGGTTTCGAAACGACCGCCGGGCCACTCTATTCGCAGATGGTCCTGAGGCGGGTGGGTCAATTGCCAGCCTTCGATCCTGGTCTTCTGTTGCATCGACGCAAAGCTCCAGCCGTACGCCTGCAAGGCACATCTTGCAGGTGAGATGCTGAACGATACGACTGGTTGCGTGCGTATGCATTTAGGAAATCGTAGGTTTTCAACCCTCGCTGTTCAAAAGTGCGTGAGGGTTGAGTGCTTGAAAGGTTTTCGTGGCTCGCGGCAGGTGAAGCTCCGATTTCAGGTCGTAGGCGCACCGGAAGCCGATGTAGGCGACATAGAAGTCGGCAGACTTCCACTGCATGGCTTCTTCCCGCATCTTGTCTGGGCCGTACCACCACGAGCCGCCAGCCGTGATCGCGTTGTCACCGTAGCGGTCGGCGAGCCATTCCCACACGTTGCCACCCATGTCGTAAAGGCCGTTCACGCCCTGGCGAGTGGTTCCCGACGAGGCATGCTGAAGCCAAGGATCGCTACCGTTCGTATTCGCCCCTTCAGGAGTATCTCCCGTCGGATAGGAATACGTTCTCCCGACTACGAAGCCCGCCGCCGATCCACTACCATATTCACGATAGGCGGCACGCTGCCACTCGGCGCGAGTCGGCAGTCGGCCGCCGACCGAGGCGCAATAGTCACGTGCCTCATACCAGCTTACATGAACGGCGGGTTCGGCCGCTTCTTGCGGTGGTTTTCCAAACGGGCTGCGGAACGTCCAGCCTGGACGACGTTCCCATCCGCTTCCCCATTCGTGACCGCCGCCATCACGTTCAGCAGCCGTCCTCAGCTTAGTCGCGTGAGCGAAGGCGGCGAAATCGGCGATAGTGACTTCGCTCCTGTCGATAGCGAAACCTTCAATCGTGACACGGTCGCTCCCGGCCATTGCGACGGCCGGGAGCGCAAGGAGCATGAGCGTCAGGTACGTTGTGCTTGCGGGAATGGCCATGTGACGACGCCACCATATTTTTTTCCAGGATAAGGAGGCTGTTTAAGCGCGTCCGCGACGCCTGTCAGCCCGGTATAATAATCCACCATGCGTTCACGCATCGCCCGGTCGGGCAGCTCGCCGTAGAGCGCGCCCATGTTGTCGACGACGTGCTGTGGCTGGCTGGTCGCGGGGATAACATTTGTGACGGCCGGATGGGAGATGATCCATTTCAGGAAATACTGCGCCCAGGTCTCGATACCCATCTCCTGGGCAAAGTCTGGAACTGGTTGTCCCGCCACAGGCGTAAAGAGCCGCGCCTTTTCGAACGGGATGTTGACCTGGACGGCTACACCGTTGGCGGCGCAGGCATCGAGCAACCGTTGTTCGGCGGCACGCGTCAGGATCGTATAGGCGACCTGGACGAAATCCAGCGTGCCCGTATTCACCAGACGCTCCATGGTGTCATAGTATTCTGGGCTCCACTGCGTGATCCCGATATAGCGTACAGACCCCTCGGCCTTTTTCTGCGCCAGCCAGTGACGGACTTGGTCGTGATTTTCGAGACTGTGAACCTGCAGCACATCGATCCGATCCCGCCACAGCCTTTCCCGCGACTGCCTGAGCTGCCGTTCCGAATGGCTGTTGTCGGAAAGATAGTCGCCGGTGGTCCAGGTCTTATTGGTGATGAAGATGTCGTCGGCGATGTCGAGATCGATGATGAAATCGCCGACACACACTTCAGACATTCCATAAAGTGGCGATGTATCGATGACCCTTCCGCCATGTTCATGGAACAGCCGGATTACCTCGCCCACATGGTCGCGCGGTTCGCCCGGGCGGAGGTCGAAGGTCTCGAATGTGCCGAGGCCGACCGCCGGGATCATCTCCCCCGTTTTCGGGATCGGCCGCATGATTGGAGCACGGCCCGATTGTTAAGCGACAGCCTGTCGCATAGAGATGGCCGAAGCGAACATCGATGTTGCGGCAACTGCCGCCGCGCCGGTCAAAAACGTCCGGCGTTTCGTTGCAAGTCCTGAGGTCATTCCAAAAAATCCCTGTTGTGACGACAGGGACGTTAACCGGGAGAATGCCGCCGCGCGCGCTCGATCCTCACCATTTGTTCGATTCTGATCATTTTCTGCGCGTCGTGGCGTTCAAATACCATGCACGTCTGAGTTTGCCTCAATGACCGCTGCTTGCGCAATCCGGAAGTGGCCGACCTTCCGCTGTCGGCCCGAGCCGGTCATCAGGCTGTCGCAAAAGTCGACCGCATAACGCCGACTTTTGCGAGGGAGTTCTGCGACGGAAACTTCTCTGAAAGTTCAGCAGTCTCGATTTTGTCGCACATGTTAGAACTTCTGCGACTTACCAAGTCCCTGCGAAGGTCGCGCCTGCGAGAAGCGCCCCAGTCACGATATTCGACAGGAATAGGCGGTAATTTACCTGTGGGCGGGAAAGGTCTATCCGCCAAGTCTGCCAAGCAAGGTGCGCGGCGATTACCAGCATCCCAATCGCGTAAGGCAGAGACATGTCCAACAGCCAGCCACCTAGCGACCACGCAACAATCGTCAAAGCGTAAAACAGGCCAATGCAGGTCTTGCCGTTCCGGCCGAACAGGATCGCCGTCGACTTCAGGCCCAGGCGGGTATCGTCTGCGACATCGACATATGCGTAAACCGTGTCATAGCCGATCTGCCACGCTATAGCGCCGATCCACATCGCGACGGCCCCGGCCGGGATCGTTCCCGAAACCTCCGCCCATGCCATCAGCATTCCCCAATTGAACGCCGCGCCCAAGGCGGATTGCGGCCAATGCGTGAAGCGTTTGCAAAGGGGATAGATGAACACGAGCGGCAGCACGCATATCGCTACGAGGCGCGTGAAGGGGGTCAGGAAAAACAGCAGCAACGCAGCTAGGGCGAGTTCTGCGACAAGGAATGCTATTGCGTTGTAGAGGCGGAGCTGACCGCTCGCCAGCGGGCGAAAGCGGGTCCGCTCCACATGCCCGTCAAACTTGCGATCCGCAATGTCATTGACCGTCGATCCGGCGCTTCGCATCAGGAACGCGCCGAGACAGAACACCACCAGAAGCCAGATTTCAGGGAGCCCGTGAGCGGCCTGCATAAGCGCGGCCAAACAGGGGAAAAGCGTAAGCCAAATGCCTACCGGCCGATCAATCCGGGCAAGTCTCGCATAGGGACGCCAAGAGGTGGGCAACCGACGATCAACCCAATCTCCAAGGTGAATATCGCTCAAATCTGGACGGCTCAAGGTGGTCATTCTGCAATCTCAATTCCTGTCGCGATAATCCCGAGTTTTTTCGCAATTTTGCGCCTGTGTTTTGCGACTGTCGCAGGATAGGCAATTCTGCCGCAGTCGCAATGGCCGCTTTAGTGGCGCAATCCGGCCAAGGCAAAGCTTCCACAGTCGGCGGATTTCGTTGAAAAACTCGATGGAGTAGTCGCGAATCCCCTGCCAGAAGTTCAATGGCAGGGGATTTCTATTTGTTTTCCTCGGCTTACACCTACCGTCGACGGTTGAAATGTGTCAGACGTATGTGCGGAAAAATCAGACATTTGCGATGAACAACATCAGATGTAATTCGTCACGTACCTTTGACAACTCCCCATTGAAATCACAGATATTTTTCTGAGGAAGCGTCACGTACGTTTGGTTGTTTCCTCACATACCTTTGCTCAAGTACGTGCCCTACGTCAAATACCCTTGGCCAACTCAACAACCAGAAATTAAGCCGTTGTTTTCCAACTGTTTATCGCATGTTGGCCTTGCATCGAGCTGGCGACCAGATAGCAGCGGTGAGAGGATGGATTGGTAATTGTCGCTGCCCGACTGCAGGCTTTTATCTGGATAGCCAAGACCGCCTTTACGTCTACACATATGAGTTTGCGCCGACTGCTTTCTCAATTGAAACTGATTGAGAATGAGGTCTGAAATGTATCAAATCGCGATCAATAAAGTTGCGGGCGGCTTGCGTTTGTTGCGTGCGCTTA
This sequence comes from Rhizobium yanglingense, assembly GCF_977109285.1. Lineage (NCBI taxonomy): Bacteria > Pseudomonadati > Pseudomonadota > Alphaproteobacteria > Hyphomicrobiales > Rhizobiaceae > Rhizobium > Rhizobium yanglingense. The sequence continues at coordinate 287,595 of NZ_CDSAWY010000002.1, read as the reverse complement.
TCTTGGGGGAGACGTCGCTATTATTCGTGGTGTCTTCGAACGCAATGGAGAGTACATCGAGAACTACGCGAACGAAGAAGAGCGCCTAGAGCTGGCATCGGTTCGGAAAGACCATAAATTCGATGATCGCGAAGGAACTCAGTGCCGGCGTCGGGGCACCCTGGCAAAGAGACAACTGCATTCCGGAAAATTGACATGGCCAGCTCCTCGTCGGTTGCAATCCATATAGCATATCGCCGGAGGGTGGTTAATCTCTGTGAGAGCCGCCTCGTTCGTGGCATGCCTCCGAATTTTGACGTCGCTGCTGGCGGCTCGTTGTAGGTCGGAGGGGCGAAGCTCTCGGCCGCCAGTGCCCCTATATCGGAGCAGGGGATATTCGCGGAATTCGGTAGATGCCACCACGCTTCGGGGTATCTTTAACGGCAACTCTGCGCTGACTGTGGTCGCGCGATTCAGCGTTCGGTCGTTCATCTGTGGACGTAACTACCAGAATCATCGATCTCAATGCTTATGAAACATCTCACCGCAGCAATCTTCCCAGGCGATCTATTCGCCAGATCGTCCACATGCCGTCTCGGCATGCCAGCTACTAGCCAGGAGCCGAGCCCGATGTCATCCGCTTGCATGACAGAGCACGGCCCGAATACGTGCGAGGATGCGCCAGATGTAGCCCGAACCGGGAGGCAGCAAATGGACTTTCACATTCTCGTCGCCGCGCATATGCGCTGCCGTCGCCATCCCCCACGGATGAGCGCCGCTGCCGAGGACCAATACTACGGCGATAAGTCCATCCTGTTACGTCCGAGCGTCCGGCTGCTCGCGCCGATCGCCGTAACCGCCGGCATGATCCTGCTTCTGGTCGGCTTATCCGGACAGGAGGCGCTACCATGCCCTGGTGAGCCAGCCATGCTATATTGCGATCCGTTGCCATAGGAGGCCGCGAGATGGAAGACAGCGAGGCTGACCCGGCGGCGATCCTGGGAGTGATCCGCGCCGAGACCGATGCCTGGTTGCAGCGGGACTTCGAAGCATGGGCGGACCATTGGGTGCAATCGCCCCAGACCCGACGCATGGAAGGTTGGGTTTCGCTCGGCGTGCGGGTGGACGAAGGCTGGGATGCGATCGCCGCACGGATCAAGAAAATCGTAGAGAGATTTCCGGAGAAACATACCTTTGCGGGCCGCGTCCGTTGGGAAAAGGTCAACGTCGTCATCGACCGGGACATGGCTTGGGTGACTTTCGACCAGATCGGCAGCGATACTGGCGAGGATCGCAAGCGCCAGCTTCGGATTCTTCACCGGATTGACGGCGTCTGGAAGATCGGTTGTGCAGTGGTGATGGAGTGCACGGTCGAGGAGGCGAGCTGCCCGCTGATAGAAGTCGACGAAGACGCGCGGATTCTTTGGACGAACCGGCTTGCGCGGGAACGCATGCTCGGTCATCCGGGCCTGGCAACCGCCGCCGGAAGGCTGCGCGCCCGGCGGCGCGAACGCGACGTCGGGTTGCGCGACGCAGTGCGCTCGGCTTTCTGCGAGTTGCAGAGCCAGCGCCCATTGAACGTCGTGCCGAAACAGGCCTGGGCCGTTACGCTCGGCGAGGATGCTGCGGGAGTGTCGCTCTACTGCTGGGTCATGGTCGAGGATGGCAGGGTGCTGATCTCCTTCGACGACGGTGAGACGATCGAACGCCGGATCGCTTGTGCGCGGGAGGTCTTCAGCCTCTCGCCGGCACAGACCCGACTTGCGCGTCTGATCGTCGACGGTCTGGAACTCGCAGCGGCCTCCGATGTGCTCCAGGTCAGCGTCAACACCCTGCGTACCCAGTTACAGCGCATCTTCGACAAGACCGGCGTGCGAAGCCAGGCCGCGCTAGTCCGCACGCTGTTGAGCACCGAGGCACCGACCAAATAAATTCAGCCGGTTAACGTTGCAACGGTTGCGAGGTCCGCTTCGCCTGAGTTCAAGATGGGAAATGCGGTTTTGAAAGTATAATTTAGAATCTCGATTTTTTCGCTGATTTGCGCCATCCGTCGGGCTCCAGTGCCGTCTGGCTTGCTCTGTTGGCTGGCTTCTTGAGTAAGATTACTCCATCGCCCGGTTCTCGTTTCGGCCAGAGTGTAGCACCAACCGGAAGCGGCGCTTACAGCTTTGGGCCCAAGCGCAGCCAGTGGTGATTGTTGGCAATGCGCCGATAGCAGCCATGTCGCACTATCAATTCACTCCGCCCGGAACCGCAGCGCGTTCATTATCAGCGAGAAGGCCGCTGAGTTCTGACGTCGGCTGGGATAGTAGAGGTAGTAGCCCGTGAACATCGGGCACCAGTCGTCGAGAACCTGGACTAGCTGTCCTTCGGCGATCTGGCGTTCCACGAGGTTTTCCGGGACATAGGCGATACCGTAGCCCGCCGCAGCTGCCTCGGCTTGGGCCATTGAACTGTTCAGCGTGATCTGCCCATCGACGCGAACGCGAAGTTCGCGGCCGTCCTTCCCGAACTCCCATGCATCAGAGACCGCCAGACCGGGATTGCCTTGTATTGATGCAGACATGGCTCACGAGGTCCTGGGGAACTTCAGGAACCGGATGGTTCGCGAAATACGAGGGTGCTGCGACCGCAACGAGACGCCAATCCGGACCGATACGCACGGCGATCATATCCTTGTCGAGGCTCTCGCCCAATCGAACGCCCGCATCGAAACGCTCTTCGACAATGTCCCTGAACCCGTTGTCAATGTTGAGCTCAAGCTTGATATCCGGATAGTCCAGAAGAAGCGGCCGCAGTTTCGGCCACACGACACTCTCCAAGGCGTGGTCCGAAAGAGTGATCCTGACCGCGCCGGCCGGTTTGTCGCGAGCCGACATCAGGTCTTCGAGTTCCCCTTCAAGTTCCCGAAGACGTGGGACGAACGCGTTGAGCAAACGCTCCCCGGCATCGGTCGGCGACACCTTTCGCGTTGTCCGGGTCAGCAATCCAAGTCCCAGCCGACCCTCTAGCTGTTTGATCGTATGGCTCAACGTGGACTGAGACGTCCCGAGCTTTGCCGCAGCCTTGGTGAAACTTCGTTCCTCCGCCACTGCGATGAACGACAGCATGTCGTTGAGGTCCTGACGCTCCAAAACGCCGCTCCCGTTCATATTGCACATCGATAAGTCCTTTCGAATTATGGCATCTAATCATTGGAATGACCACCGCGTATGTTTCAATCGTCAGGAACCAATGATGAGGATGACTCGAACCGATGGCATTGACTTGCGACCAACAGCCCGTCCGCATAACAGGAGCCTGGGGTGCAGTTTTTTCGATGGCGCTGGCCGCGTTTGTCCTCATCGCCTCCGAATTCATGCCCGTGAGCCTGCTCCCACTGGTGGCCCACGATCTCGCGATCACCGAGGGGCAAACGGGACAAGCGATCTCGATCTCCGGCCTGTTCGCCGTGCTGACCAGCCTTGTCGTCGTGCACTTCACCCGTCGGATCGACCGCCGTCTCGTCGCGAGCGGCTTCACATCCTTGCTCGTGGTGTCGGGCGTGATCGTTGCTTTCGCACCCAATTATCCCGTGCTCATGCTCGGACGGGTCCTTCTCGGCATCGCCATCGGTGGCTTCTGGTCGATGTCGACGTCGATCGTCATGCGCTTGGTATCGGAAAGCGAGGTCCCGAAGGCACTCGCCTGGATCAATGGCGGCAACGCGCTGGCGGCCACAATCTCTGCACCTCTGGGCAGCCTGCTCGGAGCCTACATCGGCTGGCGCAGCGCATTCTTCCTGGTCGTTCCCATCGCCCTGCTCGCCTTGCTCTGGCAGTGGATAAGCCTCCCGCCAATGCCACCGCGGGGTAAGAAATCAGGCGGCAACGTGCTGCGGCTTCTCGCCCGCCGCCAGGTCTTGCTCGGTATGGCTTCGACAATGTTCCTGTTCATGGGCCAGTTCGCGCTGTTCACCTATCTGCGACCCTATCTCGAAACCGCGGGCGGCTTCACGATCGAGGCTATCTCGCTTGCTGCTTCTGCTGATGGGCTTCGCGGGCGTGCTCGGGACGGTGGCAATTGGGAGAGCTTTGCGGACGCGCCTGTTCAGCCTCCTCATCGGCATCCCAGCCGTCATGGCGCTGCTTGCGATCGGCCTGGTCGCGTTCACCTCGACATCTACTGGTGGCGGTTTTGCTGGCTGCCTGGGGGTTCTTCGGCACCGCCGCCCCTGTCGGCTGGGGCACCTGGGTCAGCAGGCACATCTCTGATGACGCCGAAGCCGGCGGCGGCCTGAGCGTGGCCGTCATCCAGCTCGGCATCGCGGCGGGAGCAGCGGGTGGCGGATATCTGTTCGATACGATCGGCTGGTGGGGTCCGTTCGCCTTGGCAACGATCATTCTCGCGGCTTCGTCCACTCTCGCCCTCGCCGCCTCGCTCAACGCACGGAGGATCGCTGTATGACATCGCTTCAACTGCATCGCCGCACGGTGTTGGTCGGCAGCCTCGCTACCATCATGTTCCCGCCGATGGCATTCGGCCAGCAGGGCCGCGACCCCGCCAATCAGGAGCCCACGAATATGAAAGTCCGCTTCCTTTTCGACAGGCACACCGTCAATGCGACACTCTACGACAATCCCTCGGCACGGGACTTCGCGTCGATGCTGCCGCTCGACCTCAAGATCGAGGACTATTCCACCAACGAGAAGATCGCCTATCTGCCGCGAAAGCTGACGGAAGAAGGCAGCGGTCCATTCGGGAACGAGCAGCCAGGCGACGTCTGCTATTACGCCCCCTGGGGCGACGTGATCCTCTTCTACGCATCCTATCGCTATTCCAGCGGTTTGATCCGCCTGGGGCGCGTCGATGGCGGGATTGAGCCAATGCTGACCCGCGGCGAGTTTCCCCTGCGCATCGAGCGCGCCGAATAACCAAGGGAGGACACGGAACATGCGTGCAACCGTTCTCTATAGCCCCGGCGACATCAGGTGCGTCGCGAAAATCGAAGAACCCAAGATCATCGAGCCGACGGATGCGATTATCGAGCTTCTCGGCATCCTGCATTTGCGGTTCGGACCTTTGGCCATATCGCGGCCTTCAGCCCGTCAACCAACCCGCTCATATGGGTCACGAATATTGTGGTGTCGTTGTTGAGGTCGGGTCAGCTGTTACGACCGTCAAGCCCGGTGAGTTCGTCGTCGGCTCGTTCGTGCTTTCCTGCGGCAAGTGCCCCAATTGCCTTGGAGGTTGGCCGTCGTCCTGCGTCAATCGTCAGTTCATGTCCGGAGGGCAAGCGCCAGTGGCGCGTATCCCCAACGCCGATGGCACGCTGGTGGCGACCGCGGAGCTGCCGCCCGAAGAACTGATACCGAGCCTACTCGCCGCCTCTGACGTGCTCGGCACCGGATGGTATGCGGCCGATGCGGCACGTGTCCAGCCCGGCTGCACGGCCGTTGTCGTCGGCGACGGTGCGGTTGGTCTCATGGGCGTTCTGGCGGCCAAGCAGATGGATGCCGAAAGGATCATCGCAATGAGCCGGCACAAGCCGCGTCAGGAACTGGCCTTGGAATATGGCGCGACGCATATCGTCACCGAGCGCGGCGATGAAGGCGCGGCCAAGATTCGTGAACTGACGAACGGCATCGGTGCGGACTCGGTCCTGGAATGCGTTGGCACGCAGGAATCGATGATGCAGGCTATCAATGCAGCGCGACCGGGCGGCTCGATCGGCTTCGTCGGAGTTCCGCATGGCGTGTCACTTGACGGGCCGATGCTGTTCTTCGCCCAAAAGAACCTGCTCGGCGGTCCCGCTCCCGTCCGCCGCTACCTGCCACAGTTCTTCGATCTGATCCTGAGCCGCAAGATCAATCCCGGCAAGGTGTTCGACCTCGAAGTTCCGTTGGAAGACGTCGCCGAAGGCTACAAGGCCATGGACGAGCGGCGCGCGATCAAGACCCTGTTACGCTTTTAGCGGCTTTCTGTAGCCGGCCGGGCACAAGCTCGTTCGGCTGCCCATACCCAAGACCTGGATCACTGATGTGGATGCCCAGCTTCCGCAGTCGTGCCTTCGTGGCCGTCTTCAACTCAACACATACAGCCAACGACCATCCTAAGGAGAAACTCAATGACCGAACACGATGAAGTTCGCCGTACTTTTTTGAAGCTGACCGGAGTTGGCGTCGCCGCATTGGGCGTCGCGACCGCCGTTGGAGCACCCGCCATTGCTCAGGACAGTGCAGAGTGGGACAAGACCTTCCCAAGAAGCGAAGCCGTCGACCACGAGAAGGTCACGTTCAAGAACCGCTACGGCATTACCCTGTCTGGCAACATCTACCTCCCGAAGAACCGTGGTGACCGTCGCCTTCCTGCGATCGCCGTAGGTGGCCCCTTTGGCGCGGTCAAGGAGCAGTCCTCCGGTCTCTACGCGCAGACAATGGCCGAGCGCGGCTTCATTACGCTCGCCTTCGATCCCTCCTACACAGGCGAAAGTGGTGGTGAACCGCGCAATGTCGCCTCGCCGGACATCAACACGGAAGATTTCAGCGCGGCGGTGGACTATATCGGTCTGCGCCCCGAAGTCGATCGTGAGCGCATCGGTGTCATCGGCATCTGCGGCTGGGGCGGTATGGCTCTGAACGCCGTCGCCGCTGACAAGCGCGTCAAGGCCGTGGTTGCCAGCACGATGTACGACATGACCCGCGTGATGTCGAAGGGCTACAACGACACCGTTACGTTGGAGCAGCGCACACAGGCACTTGAGCAGATGAGCCGTCAGCGCTGGGCTGACGCGGAAAATGGCACCCCTGCCTATCAGCCAGCTTACAACGTGCTGAAGGGGGGCGAAGCGCAGTTTCTTGTCGACTACCACGACTATTACAGCACCCCGCGCGGCTACCACAAGCGAGCGGTGAACTCCGGTAACGCATGGACGCAGACAACCCCACTCTCTTTTATGAACATGCCGATCTTGTCCTACATCGCGGAGATTTCTCCGCGCCCGATTCTATTCGTCCACGGTGAAAAGGCTCACTCTCTCTATTTCGCCAAGACGGCCTTCGAAGCGGCGGCCGAACCGAAGGAACTGATGGTCATCCCCGGCGCGAGCCACACGGACCTCTACGACAAGACGGATGTAATTCCCTTCGACAAGCTTGCCCAGTTCTTCAACCAGCACCTCACGGCGTAATGCCACCGGGTCGGCCGACGTTCGGACGGACGGCCGCCTCTCCAACTCAGCGGTCCAAGCCGTGAAGGGTAAAAAAATGACGAGTATAGTTCAGTTCAAGTCGAAGGGTCTTCGGGCACTCCAGCGGCTAACCAATGTCGGCCTGTCGGTCGCGGTCATCCTGGGAGCCGTGCTGATGCCTTTGTCTCCTGCATCGGCCCATCACGGGTGGCCTGGCTTCGATACCGATCGATTGGTCTACATCGCGGGAACGGTTTCATCGGACGGCGTCTGGGGCAACCCGCACTCGCAGTTCGATGTGACCCTGGACAGCAATCTCCCGGCCGACACGCCCGAGCTGGCCATACCCGAGCAGTTGAGCGGTCCCGAGGATAGTGTCCGGGTCAATGCCGCTCTCTCGTACAAGGGGACCCACAAGGAGCTTGAGGTAATCATCGCGCCACCAGCATGGTCCGGCAGGTGGGGTCTTGGCCGTGCTTTGAAGGTCGGCGAGCGTTTCCAGGCAGTCGGCTACATCAACCGAACGGATGACGGTCTGTTTCGTCCCGTTGTGTTCTGGTACGGCGACGATGCCGTGCCTGTGAACCAGGTACTCGGCAACGAACTTCCGGTACGGGCACCGCTGCCGGAATAGCCTGCCGCAGCCCAGGAATCCTCCTACTTGGAAAAATTCGCTTGGGAATTCCGAAAGGTCGGCGATGTCGACCTTTCGGAAACAGTCTCGAAGATTGGCCTGGGAACACGCTTCTCCGAGCCATGCATCTTCCATGTTTGCACGGAGTACTTGATTGCTCAACTCATTGCTGATGCTGTTGCAGGGCTCGGCGCTGGGCGACATGGTGCGAAACGCCCAGTACCTCTATCCCGTACTCGAAGCCATCCACATTCTTGGCATCGCCCTTCTTGTCGGCCCCGCCTTCGCCTTCGACCTCCGCCTCTTGGGTGTCGCAAACCGCATTGTGTCCGTCACCACTGCCGCGCGCCATCTGCTGCCCGTTTCGCATGTGGGCCTCGCCATCGCCTTCGCGACCGGCATCGCCCTTCTCAGCGCGCAGGCGACCGTGGTCGCCAATACTGTTGCTGCGCCGTGGAAGTTCGGTCTGCTGATCCTCGCTGGCTTGAACGTCCCGATATTCCACTACGGTGTCTACCGTCGAGTCGACGAGTGGGCGGACGCCGCGGTGACACCGATCGCTGCTCGCGCAGCAGCAATCGTGTCAATGGCAGCGTGGATCGGTGTGATACTTGCGGGGCGACTTCTCGCCTATACCTGAACGAAGGCCGCTTTGGGCCGAAGCGGACATTGGTAGCATTTACTGCACAGTTCGAAAATTCAGGCGCGATCGGTCAGCGAGCGGCTCGGAAAACTCTGTCGCTAGGCAACTGAGACGTAGCTGGATCATCCGCCGTCAACCGTCCAGATAGAGCTACGAAATCCCCCCCCAATAACTCACATGCAGGGGATTTCTGTTTGTTTTCCTCAGGTTACGACCACAATCTAAGACCGAAGGCTATCAGAGGTATGCGCAGAAAAATCAGACGTTTGTGATGAACAACATCAGATCTTCGAAAGCGACTGTTCAAGGTCGGCGATGATGTCCTCGACGTCCTCGATGCCGATCGAGAGGCGGACGACATCCGGACCGGCGCCGGCGGCGGTCTTGCTGTTCGTCGGTCAGCTGGCGGTGGGTGGTCGAGGCCGGGTGGATGACCAGAGAGCGCGTGTCGCCGATATTGGCGAGGTGGGAGAAGAGCTCCAGGCCCTCTACCAGGGCCTTGCCCGCCTCGTAGCCGCCCTTGACGCCGAAGGTGAAGACCGAGCCTGCACCCTTCGGCGAATAGCGCTGCTGCAGGGTGTGGTTCGGATCGTCTTCGAGGCCCGAATAATTCACCCAGGCGACCTTGCTCGTGCGCTCTTCAGCCACTCTGGCGACCGCTATGCGCATTGTCGCTGTGGCGCTGCATCCTGAGCGGCAGCGTCTCGATGCCGGTGAGGATCAGGAAGGCGTTAAAGGGCGAGATGGCCGGGCCGAGGTCGCGCAGGCCGAGCACGCGGGCGGCGATCGCGAAGGCGAAATTACCGAAGGTCGAATGCAGCACCATGCCGTTATATTCCGGGCGCGGGGTCGGACAGCATCGGATAGTTGCCGGACTTTGACCAGTCGAAGGTGCCGCCATCGACGATGATGCCGCCCATGGAATTGCCATGGCCGCCAAGGAACTTCGTCAGTGAATGCACGACGATGTCGGCGCCATGCTCGATCGGCCGGATGAGGTAAGGCGTCGCCATCGTGTTGTCGACGATCAGCGGCAAGCCATGCCTGTGGCCCACTTCGGCAATCGCCGCGATGTCGACGAACGTGCCGCCGGGATTGGCGAGGCTTTCGATGAAGATCGCTCGCGTCTTCTCATCGATCTGCCTTTCAAAGCTTGCCGGATCGAGGGAATCGGCCCAGCGCACCTGCCAGCCGAAATTCCCGAAGGCATTGCCGAACTGATTGACCGAGCCGCCGTAGAGCTGCCTGGCCGCGACGAAATTCTCGCCCGGACCGCATGATCGTATGAAAGACGATCACCTGCGCCGCGTGACCCGAAGCCACGGCAAGCGCTGCCGTGCCGCCTTCAAGGGCTGCCACGCGCTCCTCCAGCACCGCCTGCGTGGGGTTCATGATGCGCGTATAGATATTGCCGAAGGCCTGCAGGCCAAAGCAGCGAGGCCGCGTGATCGGAATCGTCAAAGACGAAGGCTGTCGTCTGATAGATCGGCGTTATGCGCGCGCCCGTCGCCGGATCCGGCTGCGCACCGGCATGGATTGCCAGCGTGTTGAAACCCGGATCGCTCGTCGCCATGTCGTCCTCCCGTCGCTATCGATGGCGGGAGCATCGACTACGATCCGCAAATGTTAATCGCTTTGCGTTTCAACCACCGGGCGTCTGGAGAAAAATCCGTGCACTCACGCAGCAAGGCGCGGGCATTTCGATTGCCGGGCAGCGGTCCATCACAACTTTTATGCCAGCTTCCTCCGCCTTCGCTGCGGCAGCATCATCGCGCACGCCGAGCTGCGACCAAATCACCTTCGGCCGCAAGGGAAGAGCCAGAGCCTCATCAACGACGCCATGGAGATATTCCGAGGCGCGGAACACATCGACCATGTCGACCGGCACCGGGATATCGGCAAGCCGGGCATAGACGAGCTGGCCCTGGATCTGCTTGCCCGCCTGCCCGGGGTTGACGGGAATGACATTGTAGCCGCGCGACAGGAGATAGCCCATCACGCCGTTGCTCGGCCGGGCCGGATTGGGCGACGCCCCGGTCGAGCGCGATCGTCTTCACGGAGCTCAAAATTCCGGCAATGTAATCGTCCGGATAACGGTCGTGATTCATCAGCTTTCCTCCAGTCGACATTATTTGCAGAGAGTTGAAACTGACAGTTCCTTCGGGCGTATATATAGGCATCCGGGTTCCCAAGGAGGAACAACCCATGAAAAACTCGCTCTCGCCGCAGCAATTTTCCTTGCGGCCACGCCATCGCTGGCGATACTCGCGCTACAATCCGATGTCCATGACCTGCCAAAGTGCGCGCGCCGCAATCCACAATCAAGGCGCCGTCGATCTTTCCGCTGGACCTCGCCGCGCGGCCTTCCGCTTTACGATCGCTACGTCCGCAATAGTCGGTACTGCGACGCTAACGAATATGCGGAGTGGAAGAACATACCGACCAGAGACGACCGGTCCTGCCCGGTCCTCAACTGCCAGAGTATCGACAATCTTGACGGGATGTTCTTCATACCAAACCACTCCCTGTAGCAGGCGTTCGGGGACGCGAAAACGATTTCGCAAGAGCCGGAAACACGCAGCTTCCGGCCTTTGTATATCAGAAGCGGTCCGAATTGCTACTTGGGTTTGCATCAAAATGGATATAGCAAAATTATAGAACAATCTCTATATTACAGAAGTATAAATCGAGAATGGACTAAGCGGAGAAACATTATCATCTATTAAACTTCTTTTGTATTCGTTTTGTTCCTTTTTCGTTCTTGCGTATCTATTAGAAACACCTCATAGTTGAGTGTGCGCAGCCAAAAATAAACGTGTTTCGAGCGCGCGCACTACGCCCCGATGGTGCTGCCCGTTAGCGCCGGAACCGAGCATGACGATTCCCATTTTCAAGCAGGAGACCAGCCACCGGTTGCAAAATCCGCTCGCAAGATTGATTTTCGCGTGAACACGGCCCATACCCATTCTCCCCAGATAGCCTTCCCTTTGTCCCATTCCGGTCCGCATCGTGCCCCTCGACGTCATTCTGCTCGTTCTCTTCGGTGCATTCCTGCATGCGACATGGAACGCGATCATCAAGGCGGGGACCAACAAGTCACTGGACGCGGCGCTTGTTTCGGCCGGCGGGGCAGTGGCGGCGCTGCCGTTCCTGCCCTTTCTGCCGCTGCCGCAGCCAACGGCCTGGCCCTTCATCGGCGCGTCGGCCGTCCTGCAATTTGCGTATTTTCAATTGGTCGCGGCCGCTTACCGCGCAGGCGATATCGGCCTCGTCTATCCGCTGATGCGCGGCTGTGCGCCGCTCATCATCACCGCCACAAGCGGCTTCGTGTTGAACGAAAGCCTTTCGGGCGGCGCGCTCATCGGCACGATGACGATCTGCGCCGGCATTCTGACCCTTGCCTTGGAGGCGCGGCGCGGCAGCAAACATGCCATCATGCTCGCGCTCGTCAACGCCTGCGTCATCGCTACCTATACCTATGTCGACGGCATCGGCGCACGCGTCTCCGGCAATGCGGTGTCCTATACGCTGTGGATGGCGCTGCTGCCGCCGGTGCTGCTCTTTGCATGGGCGATCTCGCGCCGCGGCCTTCTCGCAGTCGCGGTTCATGTCCGCTACAATTGGTGGCGCGGTCTGATTGGCGGCACCGGTTCGATCGCCTCCTATGGCTTCGCCCTCTGGGCCATGACCAAGGCGCCCGTCGCCACCGTCGCCGCGCTGCGGGAAACGTCGATCCTCTTTGCGCTCATCATTTCGGTGCTGGTCCTGAAGGAGAAAGCCAGCCCATGGCGTTATCTCGCAGGCGTGATCATCGCGAGCGGCGGACTGATCCTGAAGCTCGGGTAAGAACTACGCGGCAGATTGCGCTGGAATAACCACCTTTGATATTCGCTCGCCCTTCTCACGTTCTGCAACAGCCAGATCGCATTCGTTTCCCGTCTTCGAAGCGAAAGCACCGACGCCATGGGCCATTGATTGTCATTGCCCACTGACCTTTCCGATCGCCGCTCAACCTATGCAGTCCAACAGAATTTAGCGGGCGTAAATCGTCCAGCGATTTCGCATAGTGAGCACGGCTCGGCTTTTGGCCTTGTCTACTCGTCCCGTAGAATGTCGAGCGCGCTACTCGCCGGTCCAACTCGGCACCCGTTTTGCAAGAAACGCGCCGATGCCCTCTTCCGCGTCTGCAGTCAGCATGTTGTCGACCATCACCTGGGCTGCATGGCTGTATGCCTCTTCTGTCGGCATTTCGAGCTGGTGGTAGAAGGCCTCCTTGCCGATCTTCAGCGTCAAGGGTGATTTCGAAGCGATGACGGAAGCGTATTTGCTCACGACCTGCGTCAGATACTGCTTGGGTACGATCCGGTTGACGAGGCCGAAGTCCTTGGCGGTCGAAGCATCGATCGTTTCGCCGGTCAGCAGCATTTCCATCGCCTGCTTCCGGTGCGCGGCGCGCGTAACGGCGACCATTGGCGTCGAGCAGAACAGCCCGATATTGACGCCGGGTGTGCAGAAGGTCGCGGTGTCGGTACAGATCGCAAGGTCGCAGGAGACGACGAGCTGGCAGCCGGCTGCGGTCGCAAGCCCGTCGATCTGCGCGATCACCGGTTTCGGCAGGCGGGTGATCTCCAGCATGAGATCGGCTGCAAGCGCAAATGTCTCCTCGAAGAAGGCCACCCCGCCATCGGCATCGGCACGATGCTCCGTCGATCTCCTTGAGATCGTGCCCCGCAGAGAACACATCGCCGGTCGAGGCGATGACCACTACGCGGACTTCGCCGTCTTCAGCGGCTTTCTGAAGCTCGCCCATCAACAGTTCCATCACCGCGATCGAAAGCACGTTCGCCGGCGGGTTATTGAGCGTGAGCCGCAGCACGCCATCGGCAAGCGAGCGGATAACGAGGACGCTCCCATCCTCGTTTGCGCCCTTCCGGAAGGATACGACTTCGGCCATGGTCTAACTCCCTACATTGCGATTTCGTGCTAACAGTTCTGTCACAAGCTATCGGCAATTTCGAGGAGAAGCGATGCAGCCGGTCATGACGATCGAGGAGGTCCACCAGTTTCTGGAGACCGATTTCCCGCAGATCCACACGGACGGGCGCGTCTTTACCGTGACGGACATTACGCCCGGCAGTGTCTCCACGCGGTTCGATCCATCAAAAAGGCATCTGCGCCCTGGCGGCACCGTGTCCGGTCCTGCCCTCTTCACGCTGGCGGACGTCACCGCCTATGCAGCGGTGCTTGCCCATATCGGCCCGGTTGCACTTGCCGTCACGACCAGCCTCAACATCAATTTCCTGCGCCTGCCGAAGCCGCAGCCGACAACCTGCACCTGCCGGATCCTCAAGCTCGGAAAGCGGCTCGCCGTTATCGACGCCGCCATCTTTCAGGAAAATCCGGCCGAATTGGTGGCCCATGCGACGGCAACTTATTCAATTCCACCGCGATAAAATTACGGTATCATATTACCACATAACCAACGTATTGATTTTGTTTAGTATTTTTTACAGTTGCACAGACAGGTGATATTGACCGTTAAGGCCTTTCCCTCTATACACCGCGCCAGAAACGCAGCCTTTCCGGGCTGCTTTCTTTTTGGCGCGCTTCCGGGTGCGTCAAACCAAGCAACAAGAAACGCCCTTGGCCCTCGGGCTCAGGGATCCAAAAGAGAGAATTACTATGGCAACCTTCTCCCAGAAGCCTGCAGAGGTGGAGAAGAAGTGGGTGATCATCGACGCCGAAGGGCTTGTCGTTGGCCGCCTCGCTTCCCTCATCGCCATGCGTCTGCGCGGCAAGCACAAGGCAACCTTCACGCCTCACGTTGACGACGGCGACAACGTTATCGTCATCAATGCCGACAAGGTCGTTTTCACCGGCAAGAAGTATTCCGACAAGGTCTACTACTGGCACACCGGTTATGCCGGCGGCATCAAGGAGCGCACCGCTCGCCAGATCATCGAAGGCCGCTTCCCTGAGCGCGTCCTCGAGAAGGCCGTTGAGCGCATGGTCCCGCGTGGTCCGCTCGGCCGTCGCCAGATGAAGAACCTCCGCGTCTACTCCGGTTCCAACCATCCCCATGAAGCACAGCAGCCGACCGTCCTCGACGTCGCCAAGCTGAACAAGAAGAACGTAAGGAGCGCCTGATAATGGCTGACCTCTCTTCCCTGAAGGACCTCGGCACGTCGTCGGAAGCAGCTGCTCCGGTTCACGTCCGCAAGGTCGAACTCGCTTGGCCGCTCCTATGCGACCGGCAAGCGTAAGGATGCCGTAGCCCGTGTTTGGCTCAAGGCCGGCTCTGGCAAGATCACCGTCAACGGCAAGGACTTCACGGCATACTTCGCCCGTCCGGTCCTGCAGATGATCCTGCGCCAGCCGATCGTCGCTGCAGCCCGCGACGGCCAGTTCGACATCGTTGCAACGGTTGCAGGCGGCGGTCTTTCCGGCCAGGCCGGTGCCGTTCGTCATGGTCTCTCGAAGGCCCTCACCTACTTCGAGCCGGGCCTTCGCGGCGTGCTCAAGAAGGGCGGCTTCCTGACCCGCGACAGCCGCGTCGTCGAGCGTAAGAAGTACGGCAAGGCCAAGGCCCGCCGTTCGTTCCAGTTCTCGAAGCGCTAATCGCTCCAGAATACGGATTTTGCAAAGGCCGGGTCTTTCCCGGCCTTTTCTTTTGCAACCGGCCTCAGATCGGCAGCTCTGTCGTAGAACTTCAGTTCGCGCAGCACGAAGCTCGAAACCACAGTGCGCACATGTGGATTGCGCATCAGGTAGCGTGTCATGAAGGCCTCGTAGGCTTTCGACGTCGCGCGCCCTGATCTTCAGCATGTAGTCGAACGTCACCCGATAGCGCATAGCATTCCATGATCTCAGGCCGGTCGCAGCACTGCGGCGGCAAAGGCTTCGATCGCCTCTTCGTGGTGGTCCTCCAAGCGTTACATGGGCGATGATGCAGAGCTTGAGATCGAGCTTTGCCGGATCGAGGAGCGCCACACGCTTGCGAATGACGCCTTCCGTCTCGAGTTCCTGCATCTTGCGCCAGGCCGGTGCTTTGCGACATGCCGGCCTTTTCCGCCAGCTCGGCGAGCGACAGACTGCTGCCGGCCTGCACAAGCTGCAGGAGCTTGCGAGCCGCCTTCAAATTTTCTTTCATTCTTTCCCCTCATCTCACGGAATATTCTGCCACGATTATCCAACCATAGTCCGGCAATGCAAGAAATGTTTACCCGCATTCCCAGGGATCATAATGGTGACATGACAGCCGGAGGTCGGAATCGCCCGGCTCATTGGATCAGAGGACGGGAGGCCGCTCATGACCAAGGAAAGCACCTACACGGCCAACCTACCCGGACGCGAACGGCATCGTATCACTACACCGCTGAAGAAGACGCGAATCTGGGGCGAGCTCTATCGAGCGCCAGATGACGCTGCTCGCCGACAAGGCCTGCCGGGAATATCTGGACGGCGTCAAAGACCCTCGGGCTGAAGCCAGAAAAGGTTCCGCAGCTTCGTCGACGTCAATCGGCGTCTTGAACGAGACCACCGGCTTCGGCGTCGAAGGCGTCCCTGCCCTCATTCCGCCGTCGCGCTTCTATGAACTTGCTGTCGCAGGGCAAATTTCCGCTGGCGACCTTCATCCGCGCCGCCGCGAGCATATCGATTATATCGAGGAGCCGGACCTCTTCCACGAGGTCTTCGGCCATTGCCCGCTGCTGACCAACCAGAGCTACGCCAATTTCGTCCGCCGCTTCGGCGAGAACGGCCGTCCGCCTCGGCAAGGGCTATTCCTGGCACCTGTTCCGGATCTTCTGGTTCACTGTGGAATTCGGCCTCATCAACACGCCGCAGGGACGCCGCTGCTTCGGCGCCGGCATCGTCTCCTCGCCCAGCGAGGCGCGGGCGGCAATGGAAGGCAAGGCATGCGAATTCCGGCCGTTCGACCTGATGACAGCGCTGAGAACGCCCTACCGGATCGATATCGTCCAGCCGATCTACTACGTCATCGACAGCTTTGCGCAATTGGAAGTCGATCATCGAGGAAGATATCGGTGCCGCGATCAACGAGGCCAAGGCTCTCGGCGACTTCCCGCCGGCATTCGAAGCCAAGGCGTCCTGACCGACACGGAATTCGTTTCGCTTCGGGGCTTGCCTTCGTCGGCCGTGATTGTCCAACGTCCCGCCAACATGTGATGGACGGGACGACCATGGCCAGAGAAGTCGATCGATCACGCTATTATGGCGACCAGCCTCACATCGCTCGGCCACTGACCCGACCTTTGCCGGCGCGCTCTCCTTCATGCGGCGTCGGTTCACCAAGAGCTCTGACAGGCGCCGACGCCGTCGTCTGGGGCATTCCCTTCGATGCGGCAACCTCCAACCGGCCCGGCGAACACGCTTCGGGCCGCAGGCGATCCGCCGCGCCTCGGCGATCTTCGACAACGATCCGCAATATCCCTTCAATCGCGATCTCTTCGCCGAAATGGCGGTGATCGACTACGGCGACTGCCTGCTCGACTACGGCAATCACCAGGAGACGCCGGCGGCGATCGAGCGGAGGCCGCAAACGATCCTGAAAGCGGCGCCTTCCTGCTCACGCTTGGCGGCGATCACTATCGTCACACTGGCCGCTCCTCAAGGCGCATGCCGCCAGTGCACGGTCCGCTGGCGCTGGTGCAGTTCGACGCGCATCAGGATACCTGGCTCGACGATAACCGGCGGCATCGATCACGGCTCCTTCGTCGCACGCGCGGCTCGCGACGGCATCGATCGACCCGGACCGCTCCATCCAGATCGGCATCCGCACCCACGCGCCGGAGGATTTCGGCATTCGCATCCTCTACGGCCATCAGGTCGAGGAAATGAGTGCCGGCTGAGATCGCCTACGGCAATCGTCTCGCACACCGAGGACGCTGCGGCCTATCTCACCTTCGATATCGACTGCCTCGATCCGGCCTATGCGCCAGGCACCGGCACGCCAGTAGCGGGCGGGCCGTCGAGCGCCAAGATCCTTTCGGTCTCTGCAGCGCCTGCAGCACGCTCGATATCCGCGGCGCAGACGTGGTCGAGGTCGCGCCGGCCTTATGATCACGCCGATATCACCGCCATTGCAGGCGGCGACGGTCGCGATGTATATGCTCGGGCTCCGCGCCGAGAGGCGACGCAGCGGCGACGCTAGCGCCTGTTATCAAACTGATTCAACTTCATGGCACACTGATTCCGGAAGCAATCCGAACTCATTGGAAGCGCAGGATTAATCATGGCACCGAAAATCTTCATCGATGGCGAACACGGCACAACGGGTCTGCAGATCCGCACGCCGCATGGCCGGCCGCTCGCGATGTCGAGCTTCTGTCCATTCCGGAAGCCGAGCGCCGCAATGCCGCGATGCGCGAGGACCTGCTGAACAGCGCCGATGTCGCCATCCTCTGCCTGCCCGACGACGCCTCGAAGGCAGGCCGTCGCAGATGCTCGACGGCGAACAACAATGTGCGCGATCATCGACACCTCGACCGCCTATCCGCGTCGATCGCCGGACTGGGCCTATGGCTTTGCCGAAATGGACAAGGAGCAGGCCGGCAAGATCACGCGACGCCCGTTTCGTCGCAAATCCCGGCTGCTACCCGACCGGCGCCATCGGCCTCATCCGGCCGCTGCGCGCAGGCAGGCATCCTGCCGGACGGCTATCCGGTCACGGTCAATGCCGTCTCCGGCTATACCGGCGGCGGCAAGCAGATGATCGCGCAGATGGAAGACCCGAGCCGCGACGGATCACATCGACTGCGCCGCATTTCCTCTACGGCCTGCCGCTGACAGCACAAGCATGTGCCGGAGATGCAGACCCATGGCCTGCTCGACCGCGCGCCGATCTTCTCGCCCGTCGGTCGGCACGCTTCGCCGCAGGGCATGATCGTTCAGGTGCCGCTGTATCATCGATCGATCTGAACGCGCGACGCAACGCTCGAAAGCATCCACGCGGCGCTCGACTGCCCACTATGCCGGCCAGTCGATCGTGGAGGTCGTGCCCGCTGGAAGAAAGTGCGAAAATTGCCCCGCGTCGATGCTGTCGAACTTGCCGGCAAGGACACGATGAAGCTCTTCGTGTTCGGCACGCCGGGCGCCAGGTCAGGTCGACCTTCGTCGGCTGCTGCTTCGACAATCTTGGCAAGGGCGCCTACGGGTGGCGGCGGTCCAAGAACATCGACCTGATGCTCGCCTGCGTAAACCTTCCGGAGCCGCGAGGACATGTCCGGATCGACACGCTTTCGGCCGGCGTTGCTGAATGGTTTTCCGCTGCGCTGCCAGATCACGGCATCTATGCGCTAATCTTCTTTGCCTTCATTGCCGGAGCTCTGCGCGCGGCTTTTCGGGCTTCGGGCCTGGCGCTGATCTTCGTTCCGCTTGGCGGTGCGATTGTCGGCCCGAAGCTGCCGTTTCTCCCGTTTTGCTTCTCATCGACGGGCTTGCGACACTCGGGATGATCCCGCCTGCCTGGCGCAGCGCCAACCGGCGTGAAGTCTTCGCGATGGCGATCGGCGCGGCTCTCGGCGTTCCCGCGGGCACAGTTGCGCTGGCGCTGACGGATACATTGACGCTCCGACTTGCAGATCATTGCCGCCGTGGCTGTGTCGCTGCTGGCGCTCCTCGTGTCCGGCTGGCGCTATCACGGCGAGCCGCGCGCGCCGCTCAGCGCCGGGGTCGGCCTTATCGCCGGTCTTTTCAGCGGCGCGGCAACAGCTCTGGCGGCCCGCCGGTCGTTGCCGATTGGCTCGGCGGCAAGAGCGAGTTCACCCGCGTCCGGGGCAAACGTCGACCCGCTACTTCTCGATCTCCACCTGCTTCAGCGCAATCAGCTATTATGCCGGAGGGCTTTTCGTGCAGGCCGTCTTTGCTCTCGACGCTCGTCATCCTGCCAGGCTATGCGCTCGGCCTCTATGGCGGCTCGAAGCTGTTCGGCTTGGCGAAGGAGAGCACGTTCCGCCTGATCTGCTATCCGCTCGATCGCCGCGGCCGCCATCATCGGCATGCCAGCGCTCGACGGGATTTTGCGGTAGACGTCCTTGCACGCAGCCCCTCCTGCTCAGTCCCTTTCCGCACGCATCGTGTCGTGGCGCAAACGACACCGTAGAAGCCGCGCCAGTTGGCGACGGCGAAGCCCAGAGACGATCCAGGGCGCCTGCCTGATGTAAAAGACCCCAATGAAGCGGGACCTGCAGAAGGAGCGTGGCGATGCCGATTGCGGCCTGCAACGTGACGAGCGCGAAGAGAACGACAGCGCGGCGGGCGTGGGTGGTTTGGGGAGCTGCGCGCAGCGCGACCACCATATCGACGAACGCGAGCGCGAAGAGCACGTAGGCGCCGGTGCGATGGATGAATTGAACGGTCTTCGGGACTACGAAGAAATTGATCCAGGCCGGCTTTTGGATGAGAAGATCGGAGGGGATGATCGCGCCGTCCATCAGCGGCCAGGTATTGTACGCGAAGCCGGCGTACGATACCGGCCGCCAGCGCGCCGAGATAGATCTGGAAGAGCGCGAAAATGGCAATTATCGCCGCCCATGCCGCGAGCTTTCGGTAGGCGCGGTGTCGTTCGAATGCGGGGAAAGGCCGCGCATGATCCACATGCAGGCGGCGAAAATCAGGCATGCCATGACGAGGTGCGCCGCGAGGCGATACTGGCTGACGTCCGTCCGCACCGAAAGACCGGACGAGACCATCCACCAGCCGATAAAACCCTGCAGGCCCCCGAGCGCCAGGATGCCGGCGAGCGGCCAGCGCAGCCGCCGTTCGACCATGCCCGTGCAGCCAGAAAAAGACAAGCGGCAGAGCCGAAGATGACGCCGATCCCGCGGGCAATCAGCCGGTGCGCCCATTCCGCACCAGAAGATGGTCTTGAAATCCTCCACGGTCATGTCGCTGTTTAGCTGCTGGAATTCGGGAATGCGTTGGTAGAGTTTGAATTCTTCCTCCCATTCAGCGGCAGTGAGCGGCGGTATGACGCCGTGGATCGGCTTCCATTCCGTGATCGAAAGGCCGGAATTGGTAAGACGCGTCGCGCCGCCGACGAGCACGAGACAGACGAGCGCCAGGAGCACGATACCCAGCCAGATGCGCAGTGCGCGGCGGTTCCGGTCCAACCTGCGGACCTCGCTCAAGATCGTCTGTTGCGTGGTCAAGTTCGCGACGGCCATGATTGTTCCTTCTTTCCGGCAGTTGATTTGCCCCAACGGCTCATGCAAAACAAGCCCCGAACCTTGCGGCATGCCGTCGCGTGGGTCCACATAACTTTGGAAAGAGAATTCATGCCCGTCCGCGTGCGCAAATTCATCGGCACGATCCTCATCGTCGTTCTCGTGCTTCTTTATGCGCTTTTGGCGAACACGATTGCCGTCGCGACACTTGGGGAATCGGTCGTGGTGGGTCCACCTCCTCTATTTCTCGGTGACGGGCCTTGTCTGGGTCCTGCCGGCGATGCTGATCATCAAATGGATGGCCGGTCCGCGGCAGAAGTGAACGCCGTTAACGCCGGAATAACCGTGATGCGCGGAAAAGACGGTCTGCCCTCTTGCATTTAAGCCAAATGAAGGCGCTCGCCCTTTATGCTTCCGGCCAAGCCATCTTGACCGGAGAAGACCCGTGCAGACGCAAAAGCTCGATGCCCATCAACGACCGCTCGACGAAGCGGCGAAAGCCGCGGCAGGCATTGCGAACACTCGCTCGCTGAGCGCGGAACTCGATGTCACGGTCTTCGACACGATGGCGCCGCTGGAAAGGGATTGGCGTGCCTTGGAGCTCGACGATCTAACGTCTCTCCATCAGGGCTATGACTGGTGCCATAGCTGGGTCGGCGCCTATCGGCGGCCGCTCGCCATTTTGCGGGGCGTCTGCGGGCCAGAAACGGCCTTTATCCTGCCGGTCGAAATCGAGCGCTCCCATGGCGTGCGGATCGCGAAATTCATCGGCGCCAATCACAGCAACATCAATACCGGACTTTTCACGGAGCATTTTCTCCGCCGCGCCGTTGACCTCGACGCGCACTCTTTCGCCGAGAGCCTTCGTCACGCCCTTCGCGGCAAGGCCGATCTGCTGCTCTTGCAGAACATCCCGCTGGAATGGCGCGGTCAGAAGAGCCCGCTCGGTCTGTTGCCATTGGTGCAGAACCAGAACCACGCCTATCAGCTGCCGCTGCTTGAAAATTTCGAGGCGACGCTCAGGCAATTGAACTCCAAGAGCCGGCGGAAGAAGTTCCGGGTGCAGTCGAAACGGCTCGAAGCCATCGGCGGCTTCGACTATGTCGCTGGCGGGACGGCCGGCGACCAGCACGCCTTTCTTGACCGGTTCTTCGCTCAGAAGGCCGAGCGCTTCAAGGCACTCGGGCTGCCCGACGTGTTTGCCGACGCCGAAACGCGGACATTTCTCCATGGCCTGATCGATATCCGCGAGGGCGACGACTTCGGGCTTGAGATGCATGCGATCCGCCTCAAGGGCGAAAACGAAGAGCATATCGCTGCGCTATCCGGTATATCGCGCAAGGGCGATCACGTGATCTGCCAGTTCAGTTCGATCGACGAAAGCATTGCGGCGGATGCAAGCCCGGGCGAATTCCTCTTTTGGCAGATGATTTCCAAATTGCACGGGAAGGGCGTCACCCTCTTCGATTTCGGGCTCGGCGATCAGGTCTACAAACGTTCTTGGGCACCGATCGAAACGGAATCATCACGATGTAGTGCTGCCGGTGTCCTTCGTCGGAAGGATCGCCGGGCTTGCGCACCGGGCCATCACGCGGAGCAAGGCCCACATCAAGGCTCGGCCTGGCCTCTATAAATTCGCGCAGCGCGCTCGTTCAAAGATCGGCGTCTGATCACGCCGCGCGGCGCGGGAGGTCCTCTGCAATTGTCTCGTCGCCGGACATCAGCACGACGCGCTGATAGCCCGCCTTTTCGAATTCCGTCATCGCGAAGACGAACTCCTCTTCGATCACGTCCGGCATCGAAAGGATGATCTCGACATCCTTGCTGCGCGTCAGGCGGGAGACGCCGGCAACATCGGCTGCGCCGCACTCGACAATCACGAGATCATAGGCTGAGGACAATGCGTCGAGCAGCAGCGAAAGCCGGTCTGCGCCGCGCATCGCCTGACGGATGTCGCTGATGCCCTGCGGGATAGAATCGAGCATCTCAGCAACGGTCGCCATGCGATCGTTTCGCCGAAAGCGGCAGCGCCGCAGAGCAGATCGGTGACGCCCGGCGCATTCGGGTCGTCGCCCATCAACTCGGTCGGATAGCCGGAGCCGGTCATGTCGACCAGAACCACGCGCTGACCGACGTCGGCAAGTGCGCGGGCCAGCGAAACAGTCGCCGCGGAGCCATCGTCGCCAGTCGGCGATATCGCGACAGCGAGCGTTGCCCGGCTGCTCGTGAGATAATGGGCGACAGAGCTGATCGAGAATTCGCTTTCTTCTTCCAAAGGTGCAGGCGCCTCCTGCGCCGGCTCTTCTTCCACCGGTGCCGAAAGCATGCTGGGCTTGACCTCGCGCCTGGCTTTCGGCGCGGCGGCGGCCTGCGCTTTTTCTTCTGTCGGCGCAGCAGGCTCGACGCTGCCGTCGACCGGACGCAGTGCCCGGCCGCTGAAGAGTTCGGCGAGCATGATGACGATCGCACTCATGACCAACGTCGCGACGGCAGCGACGACAACGATCGGCACGACCTTCGGGAAGTACGGATCGACAGGCTCGATGGCGCGCGAGACGATGCGCGCATCCGCCGGGCTCGAATTGCTGTCGGCGCGGGAAGCGGCTTCCCGGTAGCGAGCGAGGTAGGTTTCGAGCAGCTGGCGCTGGGCGTTCGCCTCGCGCTGCAGGGCATTGAGGCCGACCTCGTCTTCGCCCGCCTGGGCGCTGTTTGCCCGCAACGTGCCGGACTGGCGCTCGAGTTCGGCAGCACGAAGGCCGGCGACCTTCGCCTCGCTCTCTACGCTGGCCAGGATCTTTTGCGTTTCCTGGCGGATCTGCGTCTTGATGTCTGCAAGCTGCGCCCGCAAGCTCTTCAACTTCGGATGGTTATTGAGCAGCGACGTGCTGAGATCGGAAATCTGCGACTGGAGGCCCGAACTCAGTGGCCTTCAGCCGCTGCATGGACTGCGAGGACATGATGTCCGGCAACGTATCCGAGGCCTCACCGGAGGCGAGGGCGTTGCGGACGGACTGGGCGCGCGCCTCGGCATTCGCCTTTTCGCCGCGTACGCGGGTCAGCTCAACAGAGATATCGTTCAGCTGCTGCTGCGGAAAGTTGCTGCCTCCGTTCGTCGGCAGGAGACCGTGCTTGGCGCGGTATTCGGCAACCTTCTGCTCGGCGTCGTTTACCTTCTTGCGAAGGTTCTCGATTTCCGGCTCGAGCCAACGGGTGGCCTCCGAGTTCGTATCGAGTTTGGCGCCGCTCTGCGTCGCGAGATAGACATTCGCCATGGCATTCGGAATGCGCGCGGCAATCTTCGGATCCTTCGACGTGAAGGTGATGCCGATGACGCGCGAACCGGGAACCTGGTAGACCTGAAGGCGCTCGATGAACGCATCGATCACGCGCTCTTCAGGCGGATTTTCAAGCGGGTTCTTCTTGATATGCAGTGCCACAAGGATGTCGCTCAGCGCAGAGCCGTTGACGGCATCGTCGAATTCAGGCAGCTCATAGAGCTTCTCGCTGTTGATGACCTGCTTGATGATATCGGCGGACTGCAGAAGCTGAACCTGGCTCGCAATGTTCAACTCGTCGAGCAGCGGTCCGGCATTGCCATCGTTCGATTGGGTGTTGGCGAAGGCCGGCGCACGCTGCTCGATCAGCAGACGCGTTTCGGCACTGTATTTCGGCGAGATCATCTTGGCGCCGGCAAAGGCGACCCCTGCCCCGATCAGCGTGACGGCGACAACCTTCAGCCGGCGGGCCCAGACGGCTCGAACGAGCTGGCCAAGGTCGATGTCCACATCCTGATTACCCGTTACGCCGGACATACTCGTACTCCGAGAACAAACATGGCGCGAAGCGTAAACGACTATAGTAACCCGACGGTTAATGTTGCCCCGCATAAGCAAAGCGAGGCGTGACCGGGCAAAAAGCAAAAACTGCGGCGCATTTTTACCAGTCATTAACCCTAACGGATCGATAACGGCAGCACCTAGTTCGTTTCCTGTGAGCATAACGCGGATGCTTTTCGTCCAGCCCAAGACGCTTCTGGCTCTGAGCCTTGTCGCCATGACGGCGGCATTGAGCGGTTGCAACACCTATAAGCCCGCGCCGAGAGCTTTCAATCAGGCAACGATCCAGCCCTATACGCTCGACAGCGGCGACCGCCTGCGCATCACCGTTTTCGATCAGCCGAGCATGACCAATACCTATATGGTCGATCAGGCAGGCTACATCGCCTTCCCGCTCGTCGGACAGGTGCCGGCGCGCGGACGCACGCTGCAGCAGCTTTCCGGCCAGATCGCCCAGAAGTTGCAGCAGGGCTATCTGCGCGATCCCGATGTGACGATCGATGTCGACCGCTACCGTTCCATCTTCATCATGGGTGAAGTCGGTCAGCCCGGCCAATATTCCTATGTGCCAGGCATGACAGTGCAGAACGCGATCGCCGTTGCCGGCGGCTTCACCTCGCGCGCCAATCAGGGCACGGTCGACGTCACCCGCAAGATCAACGGCCAGGTGCTGACCGGACGCGTCAACATTTCGTCCTCAATCATCGCCGGCGACACGATCTATGTCCGCGAACGGCTGTTCTGATCGCTGATGGCAGAGCAGCGCCCCCTCCGCATACTCCATTGTTTCAGATCGCCCGTCGGCGGGATATTTCGCCATGTCCGCGATCTGGTGGAAGAACACAGCACGGCCGGGCATGAGATCGGCATCCTCTGCGACAGCTCCACCGGCGGCGAGCACGAGGACCGGCTTTTCGACGATATCCGTCCCTTTCTCTCGCTCGGGCTGACGCGCATACCGATCCGGCGTTCCGTGGCGCTTTCCGATATCGGCGTGATATGGGAAACATACAAGAAAATTAAAAGTTTGCGGCCGGATGTGCTGCACGGACACGGCGCCAAGGGCGGCGTGCTCGCGCGCCTTGTCGGCTCAGCCTTGCGGGTGAACAGGTATCGCGTAGCCCGCCTCTATACCGCCCACGGCGGAAGCCTGCACTATTCCCGCTCGTCGCTCACCGGACAGTTCGTCCTGCGGATGGAGCGGTTGCAGGAATATTTCACTGATGCCCTCGTCTTCATCTGCGAATACGAACGCGACACCTATGCGCAGAAAGTGGGCCGGCCGAGACCCATGACGCGGCTGATCTACAACGGGATCGGAGAGCGGGATTTCCAGATCATTCCCACACGATCCGATGCCGTACATTTCATCTATGTCGGCATGCTCCGGGACCTTAAGGGTCCCGATCTGTTTGTGGATGCATTTGCCAAGACCGAGCGGCTGATTGGTCGCCCTCTTTCCGCGCTGATGATCGGCGACGGGCCGGACCGGGAGAAATACCGTGACATGATGGTCGAGCGCGGCCTGGGCAAGCGTATCGGCATGCTGCCGCCGATGCGTGTGCAGGAAGCCTTCGCGATGGCGCAGAACCTGGTGGTGCCATCCCGCGCCGAAGCCATGCCCTACATCATCCTCGAAGGGCTCGGCGCCGGAAAGACGGTCATCGCCAGCCGCGTCGGCGGCATTCCGGAAGTGCTCGGCAGGAGCAGCCCTGCCCTCGTCGCGCCCGACAACGCGGATGACCTGGCCCGCGTCATGGCCGACGCGCTGACGACACCCGGCTGGCATAATGCCGTGATGCCTTCGATCAACTCGGTGAAGTCCATTTTTTCCTCTTCCGTAATGGCAAGAGATGTCCTGAAACTGTACCACGCGCTCGCGGAGGGGACTTCAGCCTCCGAAACCTATGAGGCATCCGTAAATCTTTCTTAGGGCCTTTCTGCTAATGCCGTTTGAAACAACGAGCGGCTGAAGCCTTATGAACAAAGCAGAAAAGAGCGATCAGTTCGACGTGGAAGCCCTGCGCAAGCGGGTTTCCGCTGCCAACGCAGACGGTGGCGGGAAGGAAACCCCCGGAGAGATCAACGCCTATGCCCGGCAGATTGCCGAACAGTTCCGCGAGGGAACGCGTTCCCCGTCGATGGTCATCGGCCAGCTGCGCCTCTTCGAATTCGTCTCGCAATTCGCAATCGGGCTGCTTGCCTTCCTGATCTGGCCTGGAGACGGCAGCGAAAGCCTTGGCGCGCGAGCGGGCATAGCAGCAGCAGCCGCGGCGTTGGGCGTCATGGCGCTGCAGCTTTCGGATACCTATTCCATTCCGGCGCTGCGGGCCCGCATTCGCCTGCTGCCCCGCATCTTCGGCGCGTGGGCGGCTGCCTTTGCCGTGACGGAAGTGATCTTTTCGCTCTTCCGCGATCTCGCATGGGCAGAGATAAACCTGCATGTCGCCTGGTTCTCGCTTGCCTCAGTCTTCCTGCTCGGCTCACGCTTCCTGGTCGCCTACGGCATCCGCAACTGGGCGCGCAACGGCGTCATGGAGCGCCGCGCCGTGATCGTCGGCGGCGGCGAACCTGCCAAGGATCTGATCCGCGTTCTCGAGCAGCAGGCAGACAACGACATCCGCATATGCGGCATCTTCGACGACCGGGGCGAGAAGCGCTCGCCGGTCATGGTCGCCGGCTATCCGAAGC
This sequence comes from Rhizobium yanglingense, assembly GCF_977109285.1. Taxonomy (NCBI): domain Bacteria; kingdom Pseudomonadati; phylum Pseudomonadota; class Alphaproteobacteria; order Hyphomicrobiales; family Rhizobiaceae; genus Rhizobium; species Rhizobium yanglingense. The sequence continues at coordinate 260,459 of NZ_CDSAWY010000002.1, read as the reverse complement.
TCGGCACCGTTGCCGAACTGGTCGAATTCGTACGGCTGACCCGGATCGACATGCTGATTATCGCGCTGCCGCTCAGCGCCGAGGCGCGCATCCTTCAGCTTCTCAAAAAGCTTTGGATCCTGCCGGTCGATATCCGCCTTGCGGCACATGCCAACCGCCTGCGGTTCCGGCCGCGTGCCTATTCGCATATCGGCTCCGTGCCGATGCTCGACATTTTCAAGAAGCCGATCCGCGATTGGGACTCGGTCGCCAAACGCGGCTTCGACATCTTCTTCGCATCGCTTGCGCTTGCTTTGCTCTGGCCCGTGATGATCCTGACGGCCATTGCAATCAAGCTGACGTCCAAGGGTCCAGTCTTCTTCATGCAGAAGCGGCACGGCTTCAACAATGAGGTCATCAACGTCTTCAAGTTCCGTTCGATGTACACCAACATGAGCGATCACAACGCCAAGGTCGTAGTGACCAAGGGCGATCCGCGCGTGACGCCGGTCGGCCGCTTCATCCGCAAGTCCTCGATCGATGAATTGCCGCAACTGTTCAACGTGCTGAAAGGCGATCTCTCGCTCGTCGGCCCCCGGCCGCATGCAGTCCTGGCGCAGACCAAAGATCGCGCCTGGGGCGACATCGTGGAAGGCTATTTCGCCCGTCACCGCGTGAAGCCCGGCGTGACCGGCTGGGCGCAGATCAACGGCTGGCGCGGCGAGATCGACAATGACGAAAAGATCAAGTTCCGCACCGCCTACGACCTATACTATATCGAGAACTGGTCGCTCTGGTTCGATCTCAAGATATTGTTCCTGACGCCGGTGCGGTTGCTCAACACGGAAAACGCCTATTGAGCGCGATCGAGGCGGCATATTCCCACGTCGCCCAACCGCAGCGCGCCGCACTGCGCTTCATCGGCTCGGCGATGGTCGCCTTCGGCGTCTTCCTCGCTGGCTTCGTCATCAATGAGCCTGCGCCTTACGAACTGTGGATGGCGGGGCTCGTCGGCATCTGGTTCATCCTCGGCCTTCGAATCTCGCGCTTCACCGCGATGCTTCTGACCCTGCTCCTGACCTTCAATGTCGGCGGCATGCTTTCACTGACGCAAATGAAGGACATGACCGGCGGGCCGATGTATGTTGCGGTCTCGACCTTCCTTGCCCTGACCTCGGTCTTCTATGCGGCCATCATCGAAGACAGCGCCAAGCGGCTGCCACTGATCTTCAATGCCTGGGTCTTTGCAGCCGTCATCACCTCGTTGCTCGGTATACTTGGATATTTCCATGCCTTTCCCGGCGCCGAGGTCTTCACGCTCTACGACCGCGCGAAGGGCGCATTCCAGGATCCGAACGTCTTCGGACCGTTCCTCGTCCGTACCGTCCCTCTATCTTATCCACGGCATATTGACGCGTGACCTGAAGACCTCGCCGTTGCGCGCCGCCGCGCTACTGATCGTTGTGCTCGGCGTATTCCTGTCCTTCTCGCGCGCCGCCTGGGGCCTCTTCCTGCTCGGTGTGGTGCTGCTCATCTTCCTGATGCTCCTGAAGGAGCGAAGCGGCGTTTTCCGGCTGCGCATCCTTATCCTCTCGCTTCTGGCGACCGTTTTGATGGTCGCAGCCCTTCTGATCGCGCTTCAATTCCCGCAGGTCAGCGATTTGTTCAGCACCCGCGCACAGCTGGTCCAGGAATATGACGGCGAATATCTCGGCCGTTTCGACCGCCACCGCATCGGCTTTCAGATGATGATGGAAAGGCCGCTCGGTCTCGGCCCGATGGTGTTCGGCACCATCTTTCCGGAAGACGAGCACAATATCTGGCTGAAGACGCTGACGACCTATGGATGGCTCGGCTTCGTCTCCTACGTGTCGCTGCTCGTGTGGACGCTTTACCTCGGTCTCAAGAACCTCGCTCAGGAATCGGCCCTGGCAGCCTTATCTGATGATCGCCTGGATCTGCATCATCGGCCACGCGGTCATCGGCAACGTGATCGACATCGACCATTGGCGGCATGTCTATCTTCTCTTCGGCATCGTCTGGGGGTGCGCAGCACTCGAACATCGCTACCGGCAGAGTTTCCCGGGCATAGTGCGGCCTAAGTACTTGAGAACGGCGGCATTCGCGCTAAACTTCCAAGCATGATCACAGGAATGCAGATACGCGGCGCGCGCGCCATGACCGGGATGAGCATCGATGAGCTTGCCGCTGCGTCCGGCCTGACGCCGGAAGCTATAGAGGCACTCGAAGACGGCGACGGAATGGGCGAGCCCGGCGCATTCCTTGCCGCCAAGCACGCGCTGGAAGCAGCCGGCGTGATCTTTATCGCAAGCGGCAATCAGGACGAAGGCGGCCCGGGCGTGCGTCTGCGGGCGCGCACGTCAAGCGACGACGGCATCCGCCCCGAAAACCTCAACGCTGCCAACGACGACTGAGTGTGGCCCGCACAAGGAACCAAAGGGATCTTCACGCGTTTTTCCTTCGATATCAAAACGTTGGGGAAAACATCTTGAACCGCAACAATGGTCTATATTTCGTCATCGGCGCCTTGGTCGTCGTCATTGTCGGCCTTGGCGTCTATATTTTCAATGAGGAACGCAAGCCCGATGGCATCGAACTTCGCATCGGCCAGAACGGCATTTCCGTCGAGGAAAAGTGAGGGCTAGAGATAGGCCTTCGCAAGGGCGGCGAGTTTCGTGCTGTCCTTGGCACCCTGGCGATAGAGCTGGATGATCAGCGCGCCGAGGTGCTCGGCTTCGGGCGTGTTGCGGCTTAGTCCCCTCGCCTTGCAGACGATATCCAACACTCCGGAAATCACATCTAGGTCTTCCGAAAAGAGCGGCAGATCACGGGGATGAAAAGGTGTATCGAGCATCGAGCCGCACTTCCCATGAGGGCAAAAGCACAACTAGCATCATTCGCCAGCCGCCCATCCATGGCCGACGATATAGATAATATGCGCGCCGATTTCCGGCTTGGCAACTGGAACAAATGTCTCGGGGTCGCAAGCTGGTTTCCGGCGCGCCTGCGCTTGTGCCGGCCCCCCGACTGGCGTTCTGCCTGCTTTTTTTGCATGCCAGTCGAGCTTACGCTTTCCCGCATAAAACAGAGCACCATTTACTTGGTGCGCCAGAGGCGCGCGACACGGAAACGTTGCGCCGTTACGCGGCAGAACATTTGAAGGCCAACAGTAATGGGAATTCGACCGACGATTTTGATAGCTGCACTGGTGTTATCCGGCTGCACCAGCGGCTCCGAAGGAATTGAGCCGATACGCGGAAGCATCACATATGGAGGCCAGCCACCGGTGCGGCTTAGCAAATCGCCCCCCGGCTCTGTTCTGCCCCATCAATTTATCGACCCGACCGGCCGATGGGTGGAGGAAACCTACATCATTCAACCGGACAGAAGCCTCAAGCTCGTAAGACGGCGTGATGTGGTCGACAGCGCCGATTGAGTGGACACAAGCAAAGGAAGGGCCGGTGCAACACCGGCCCTTCCTTGGAAGCACATCGGTTACTTGTTACCGCATAGTTCTGCCATGTCGGTCTGGTCGTCGCCGCGACCAGGAGAGGTCCGCGCCTTGTCGTACGCAGGGCAATTGCCTTCCATGGAGCCTCCCCGTGTCATGGTCGTGCTGCCGGTTACATTGGGATCAACCGCAGCAGGCGCATTGCTATTGTTGCCGAAAGGATAGTCTTCCCCTTCCTGCACCGATGGCGGCGAATTCGTTGAGCTGGCCGGAGCGCCTTGGCTCTGGGCATAGGAAGCCGATGTTGCCGTGCCGAGGGCCAGAATGGATGCTGCTGAAAAGTTTCATAGGCATAACGTCCTCCAGTGTTGCGTGGGTGACGGCAGGCTAACCCTAAGGGGACGGGCTTGTTCCGGGAAAGACCGGCGCTGCATGATAACAGCTCATCACGCTTTTGCGCGCGGCCGGTTTCTTCCGGCTCCGCCGTGACGAGCTCTCGGTCAAGTTTTTCCTGAGATTTTAATGTGATAAACGGTCGGGGCGACTGGACAAGGTGTACGCTCCGCCAAGGGAATTTTGCAATCGGGTCTACTGGAGCGCGATCAAAGATCTGCGCCTTTCAACCGTGCAACGCCCGCGACGATGGGCGTTCGCTGCCGGCTGGCCTTTACAGGGGGCGAAGACATTTTCGAGGCGGACTTGGACGCGTGGTTCCACAAGCACTGGATTTGCCTGGCGTCCGCGACGTTCCAAAACCAGGTGACGCCACCGATGGAACACTGTAACCTTGTTCAGAGCCCAAAATAACTGTTCCAGATAGAAATAGCGGCCAGTCGGACGTTGCCCCACCAGCCGCCTTTTCGGATGCCCAAAGATAACTCGTTGAATTAACGAGTAAAAATCTCGGAATGGCCGGATTTGAACCGACGACCCCTTGACCCCCAGTCAAGTGCGCTACCAGACTGCGCTACATTCCGTCACATGCCTCATTCGGTGGGCCTCAACAATTTCGCTGATCCTTATATCGAACCAGCGCCCCTTGATCCAGTCAAGTGCGCTACTTGGTTGCGCTACGCCTCGACCTGCCGAAACAGCTTGTTTCGTTTAGTTTTTCGTGTCGCCCAATGCAAGCGGAAAAAGCCGTACTCCGCGCAAAAAGCCGATGTGCCACTTAGGTTCCGAACGATTCCGATTCCGATGCCTCCGATTGTCTTCACGGTCCATGCCTCGTAGTCCGCAATCGAGAAATGCGGTGTTTCGAATGGCGTGGCATGTGTCGCGGTAATGACGGTGACATCGGCTCCTGCACCTTCTCCCGCAAGTATGCCCGCAACCGCGTCTTCGAAGACCAAGCAGCGTTTCGGATCGACACCCAGGCGGCTGGCGCCGAGCAGGTAGCATTCCGGGCTGGGCTTGCCTGCCTGGACTTCCTCGCCGGTGACGATGACCTTCGGCATCGGGATACCGGCGGCGGCCATGCGTCGCTTGGCGAGTTCAAATGGGGCGGAGGTGACGATCGCCCATCTGTCGGCGGGAATGCCGTTTAGAAAGCGGATTGCGCCGGGGATCTGCACGATGCCGTCGACGTCTTCCATTTCCTCGATCAGGAGTTTTTTCGCTTCAAGCACCGGATCCACACCGGGAAGCGCCATTTGACGGATGGTGTCGCTGGCACGGACGCCGTGTATCGTCTTCAGAAACACTTCCGGCTCGAGGCCGTGATCCTTTGCCCAATCGCCCCAGATGCGCTCGACGACCGCTATGGAGTTAAGCAGCGTGCCGTCCATGTCGAAAAGGAATGCATCGTAGGCTTTGCCGGGTACATTGGGAGAGGACACAGGGGAATTCCTTGTGAAATGGGGCTTTATAAGCAGAAAGGCGGACGGAGATCAGGATTGTCTCTCCCGTTTTTCTGGCGGTTCTCAGCGCACGAGTCCTTTCGTGCGATCCTCTCTAAACAGATGCCGGCGGCTTTGCCAAGGTCGGTGCCACGTCAGCGCCGAAGCAGCAGGCGGCTGTGACCTTTTCCGGAACAACGGACCGGTGGGGGCGTTTTTCTTCAAGGCTGGGTAGGAAAAGGAGATTTGTCCTATGCGCAAGACCATGCTGGCTACGGCCGCCGTAACGCTGACGGTCTGCTCTGCCGCCTTCGCGCAGAGTACGGTAATCGTTGACCCTGCACCCACCGGCTCCATCGTGTTGCCGGGCGAAGTTCGCACCTATGTGATGGAGCAGCAGGTACCTTCTGTCGTCTATGAGGGGGATGTCGTCGTCGGAACGATGCTTCCGGAGACCGTCGAAATTCACGAGGTCCCGGATATGGACGGTTATGCTTATACCGTTGTCAACAATCGCAGAGTGATCGTCGAACCTCAGACACACCGCGTCATTCAAATCCTCGAGTGACCAGATCAGGCGCGAAGCTCACAGCTTCGCGCCCATGTCCCTCCCAGAGCAGCAGACAGAACAGGCTTTCCATCCTCAGGAAGCCTTCTCAATGTTTTGATCCAGAGCCGGCGATGAATAGCCTTCCCCGGCGCATGCCGCGTGCAGCTGTTCCGCCAGCCGCATGGCGATCACGACCGCTGGTAGCGCCGGATTCGCTGCCCTCCCGTCGGAAAGACGCTGCTTCCGGCGACATTTTCCATCGGAGACGGCAATCGGGCGTCGACGATACCGCCTGGGAATTGGCCGACGTCAGGCCGATCTGGTGATCACCGTCCACTGCCTGGTCAAGGACCGCATTCCCAGGGCGCAAGGATTTTTAACGCACCTGATCGAGAAGGCGCTTGCATTCCAGAAGATCGTAGAGCGCCTCCTGCAGAAGCGCCCTGTCCTCCTTGCTGACGCTCGACTTGCCGATCGAGACTTCTGCCTGATCGTCGTCGCCGGCAACGAAATTGAAGAAGCGGCGGGTAATCGGCGGCTTTGCGCGGCCGACCAGCTGATCCTCCTCCGCAATGCCGACGCGCGGTTCACCCGGAGCACTGTCCCTGCCACCCGCGGCAAGCGCCTCGACGCTGGCGAGATCGCCTTGCGCGACAGCGACGACGAACTTGTTGCCGTTCGTCTTCAGGAGCTTCTGAACGCCCTTGATCGTATAGCCATGGTCGTAAAGGAGATGGCGGATGCCCTTCAGCAGATCCACGTCTTCCGGCCGGTAATAGCGGCGCCCACCGCCCCTCTTCATTGGCTTTATCTGCGGAAAGCGCGTTTCCCAGAAACGCAGAACGTGTTGCGGCAGATCGAGGTCGTCAGCGACTTCGCTGATTGTTCGGAAGGCATCGGGGCTCTTGTCCAAGGTCGTACTCCCTACGCGATCACCGGTGGCGGTTCAAACCGCGACTCATCATATTTCAACGGTTTGCGGCGTTGAATTCAAGTCATGTCTTCGCATAGCCCACAAGCTGGAAGCGCGCTTGGAGAAAAATGATCAGGAGGCAGCAATCAGGGACAGATATTCAACTTATCCCATTGCACCCTTACATGGCCGGATTTGCGGGTTTCTGCTTGACCTTGCGCAGGGTGTGCGCCTTGAGAATACGGGTCTTCAGGACGTTCGAAGCCTTGAAGGTCATTACCCGGCGGGGCGAGATCGGCACTTCTTCACCCGTCTTGGGGTTGCGGCCGATGCGCTCGTTCTTATCGCGGACCTGGAAGGTGGCGAAGGAGGAAAGCTTGACGGTTTCGCCACGGACGATGGCGTTGCAGATTTCGTCGAGCACGGTCTCGACGAGTTCGGCGGATTCGGTCCTGGAGAGACCGACCTTCCGGAAAACCGATTCCGCCAGGTCTGCTCGCGTCACTGTCTTTCCGGTCATGGTCTCCCCACCAATTCTACAAAATATTTTTTAAAAGCGAGCAAAGACTATTTGTCTTGCGCCTTACGGTCAAGCTCTTGTTCGTCGCCAGTTTTTTGCAATTCTTCGCCGTCACCAGCGCAGCAGCAAAGCACCCCAGGTGAAGCCGCCGCCCATCGCCTCCAGCATCACCAGATCGCCTTTCTTGATGCGTCCATCGCCTGCTGCAGTGGCAAGTGCGAGCGGGATCGAGGCGGCTGAGGTGTTGCCGTGCAGGTCGACAGTGATGACGACTTTCTCGGGGGCAATATGCAGCTTCTTGGCGGAGCCGTCGATAATGCGGCGGTTCGCCTGGTGCGGCACAAGCCAGTCGAGATCTTCGGCGGTCGTACCCGTCGAATCGAAGGCGGCCTGGATCACGTCGGTGATCATGCCGACGGCATATTTGAAGACCTCGCGGCCTTCCATGCGCAACTTGCCGACAGTGCCAGTGGTGGACGGGCCGCCATCGACGAAGAGTTTCTCCTTGTGTGAGCCATCGGAGCGAAGATGCGCCGTCAGGATGCCGCGATCGGCCGTCGTACCCTCACCTTCGGCAGCCTCGATCACGATCGCGCCGGCGCCGTCGCCGAAAAGCACGCAGGTGGTGCGGTCGTTCCAGTCGAGGATGCGCGAGAAGGTTTCCGCACCGATCACGAGTGCACGCCTGGCGAGGCCGCCACGGATATAGGCGTCGGCCGTCGTCACGGCATAGACGAAGCCGGTGCAGACCGCCTGAACGTCAAAGGCGAAGCCGTGGTGCATGCCGAGACGGTTCTGGATATTGACCGCCGTCGCCGGGAAAGTGTTGTCCGGCGTCGAGGTGGCGCAGATGATGAGATCGATATCGGCAGGCGTCAGCCCTGCCTTGTCGAGCGCCGCACGCGCAGCCCGCTCGCCGAGCGAAGACGTCGTCTCGTCATCGCTTGCGATATGTCGCTGGCGGATGCCGGTGCGTTGGACGATCCACTCGTCAGACGTATCGACGACATCTTCCATCTCGCGATTGGTCATTACGCGTTTCGGAAGTGCGGCTCCGAACCCGCGAACCACTGAACGGATCATTCTGGTTAAACCTCGTTGCTCATGCGGCTTCCGGCCCCATCGGGGGTAACCGCTTGGCATGATATTTCTTGAGATCGTTTTCTATTTTCTGATTGAGGCCATTCTTGGCCATATCATAGCCGACCTCGATGGCAGCAGCGATGCCGTCTGCATTGGCGCCGCCATGGCTCTTGATGACGATGCCGTTGAGACCAAGGAATACGCCGCCATTGACCTTGCTCGGGTCCATCTTTTCGCGAAGCATGTCGAAGGCGCTCTTGGCAAAGAGATAGCCGATCCTGGCAAGCAGCGTGCGCGACATCGCGGCACGCAGGTATGCGGCGATCTGTTTTGCCGTACCTTCTGCGGCCTTCAAGGCGATATTGCCCGAAAAGCCTTCGGTCACGACGACATCGACGGTGCCTTTCCCGATGTCGTCGCCTTCGACGAAACCGGAATATTCGAGCGAATCGATATTGGCCTCGCGAAGCAGCCGGCCTGCTTCCTTGACTTCTTCCTGGCCTTTCACCTCTTCGACGCCGACGTTCAGCAGGCCGATCGTCGGCCGTTCGAGTTCGAAGAGGGCGCGCGCCATGGCGCCGCCCATCAGGGCGAAGTCCATCAGCTGCTGAGAATCAGCGCCGATCGTCGCGCCGACATCGAGAACGATGCTCTCGCCCCGCAGCGTCGGCCAAATGGCCGCAATCGCCGGGCGCTCGATATTGGCCATCGTGCGCAGACAGAACTTTGCCATGGCCATCAGAGCGCCGGTGTTTCCCGCGGAAACGGCGACATCAGCGTCGCCCGTCTTCACGGCCTCGATCGAGCGCCACATGGTGGAAATATATCGGCCGCGGCGTAGCGCCTGGCTGGGCTTCTCGTCCATGCGAACGGCAAGTTCGCAATCGTGGAAGACGGACTTTTCCCTCACCTTCGCAAACTTGGCGAGAACCGGATCGCACTGCTCTTTCAGTCCAAAAAAGACGAAGGAGATATCGGGATGCCTTTCCAATGCTTTCGCGGCACCGGGGATGACAACCTGGGGACCAAAGTCGCCACCCATGAGGTCGAGAGATATTCTGATCACGCGTCCCTGATCCTTTTCTTTCGCCTGAGGGGAGCGAAAATTTCGGCCAAAATACCGGTTTTCCTATCGCTTACAACTGAATTGTGTCAAATACCCCACGGGTGTTCAGTCCTTCTGCCAATCCTTGAGTACCGCAAAGGCAGAAGGCTTCTTATCGTTTTCCCCGTATCTTCGATATGGCCGGAGAACTCGACACCCTTCTTGCGGGGATAGGGATCGATCGCCAGCGCGGCGAATTCCATCACCACTTCTCCCGCGTCGATCGTGTCGCCGACGAAGGTTTCAGGCAGGTCCGGCCCGTCAGGATCGAGGACCATTTCGCCGGCATCATTGGCCGGGTGCCGGGCGAGTTTCGAATTCTCGGGCACGTAGATCTGCTCGAACTGCTCGTCGATATCGGCAGGTACCGGGTCGAGCGTCACCACGCAGGCCTGAACGATCTTTGCCTGCACCCTGCCCTTCACGCGGACGCCATCCTTCTTCCAGCGGTTGATTTGCAGGTCCGCACGCAGATCGTCGACGGACAGTACATCCCAGCGTTCGGCAAGCGCTTTCCGCTCCTTCTCGTCCGCTTTGAGGTGCACTTCGACAGGGTTTGCGGAGATATGGCCGACCTTGACGAGGTAAGAAAATGGAATGTCGTCGTTGCGATGTTTCATGGCGTCCTCCTTACGCTGCCCGTGGCAGCGTCGCCGAGCCGGTGGCGATCCGCTCCTCGGACTGGGCCGACAGATCGGCTTCGGCGCCAAACATCCAGTTGGCAAGCGCCGTCATGTCGTAAGGGTCGGCGGCTTGCGGATGGATATTGCGGTTAAGGGCTGCGGCAAGGGCCCCGCGGTCGCCGCTATCGATTGCCGCCGAATAGGATTCGAGACGTCCGTAGAACATGCCGGCAAGCTTCTTCATGCGTTTCGGCACCCCGTTGTCGCTGATGCCGAGTTCACGGATCGAATGGTCGATATCCTCAAAGAAGGCATCGACGATCTCCTGGGCAATCTCCTGTCCGCTGGTTTGGCAGGAGCGTGTGCGGCGGAAGAAGAGGATCATTACCAGCGACAGCATCTCGAAACGGCCCATCACGGTGTCCGGAACATGCATGGTCTCGTAGAATTCCGGCATACGGGCTGCGGCAGTCAGTACCGAATACTGCCGTTCGACGATCGCCTGATTGTTGTTTTTCTTGCGAAAGAGCCCGAAGATCATTGTTTCTTCCGGAAAAGCCTCGTTCTTCACGCGGAGTTGCGTGGGTCGTGTTGCATGATTTCGAAAGCTGGTTTACCGAAGCAGGCGCGAATTGCAATGCCGAAGGTGGCCACTTTCGGGACAGTGCCCTTGTCGGCTCGATCTCGGGGAATTGGGAGTATTCGACCCCGGAAAGGCCACAAAGGTTTTGCATCAGCGGTGATTGCAGGGCCGGAAAGCTGCCTATCAAGACCTCAAGGGAGTAGATGTCGTTGAAGAAACGGTATTTCAAGTCTGACATAAAATTCTTCAGCAGCGCAGCCATCGCCATTATGATTGCCTCAGCAGGCCTCACAGGTTGCCAAACGGGAACAGTGCTTAACGGCGGCTATATTGTCGACGAGCAATCCCTCAATCTCGTTCCGGAAGGCTCGAGCCGCGAACAGGTGCTTCTGTCGCTCGGCACGCCTTCGACGACGGCAACGTTCGACACCGAGGTCTTCTATTACATCTCGCAGAAGCGCACGCGCTCCGTCGCCTTCCAGAAACTGAAGGTCGTCGACCAGAGCGTGCTTGCGATCTACTTCGATAAGGACGGCGTCGTCACGCGCCGCGCGAATTACACGCTCCAGGACGGCAGGGTCTTCGATACGATTTCGCGCGTGACCCCGACCGGCGGCCGCGAACTGAGTTTCCTGCAGCAGATTCTGGCAGGCGGCGCGGGCGGTGCAGCAAAGAGCCTGTTCGGAACGCCTTCAGGCAATCCGCAGAATCCTGCAAGTATCCGATAAATATCCGACCCAACAAAGAAACCCGCCGGATCGCTCCGGCGGGTTTCTTCTTCGATCAGGCCAAGACCGCCAAGAGCAGCAAGGCGACGATATTGGTGATCTTGATCGCCGGATTGACGGCTGGACCTGCGGTGTCCTTGTAAGGATCGCCGACCGTATCGCCGGTGACGGAGGCCTTGTGTGCGTCCGAGCCCTTCATGTGGCGGACGCCGTCCTTGTCGACGAAGCCGTCCTCGAATGACTTCTTCGCGTTGTCCCATGCACCGCCGCCCGACGTCATCGAGATGGCGACGAACAGGCCGTTGATAATGACGCCGAGGAGCGATGCGCCGAGTGCGGCGAAGGCCGAGGCCTTGGAGCCGGAGACCAGCAGAACACCGAAATAAACGACGATCGGAGCCAGGACCGGCAATAGCGAGGGGATGATCATCTCGCGGATTGCGGCCTTGGTCAGAAGGTCGACGGCCTTGCCGTAGTCCGGCTTTTCCGTGCCCTGCATGATGCCCGGTTTTTCCTTGAACTGACGGCGCACTTCCTCGACGATTGCGCCGGCGGCGCGGCCGACGGCCGTCATGGCGATACCGCCGAAGAGGTAGGGAATGAGCCCACCGAAGATCAATCCGGCCACCACATAGGGGTTGGAGAGATCGAATGAAATCTCCCCTATGCCTGCGAAGTAGGGAAACTTGTCGCCATTTGCCGCAAAATATTTGAGGTCATAGGAATAGGCCGCAAAAAGCACCAGCGCGCCGAGTCCGGCAGAGCCGATCGCGTAGCCTTTTGTCACGGCTTTCGTCGTATTGCCGACGGCGTCGAGCGCGTCCGTCGACTTGCGGACTTCCGGCGGCAGATGCGACATTTCGGCAATGCCGCCGGCGTTGTCGGTTACAGGACCGAAGGCATCGAGCGCAACGATCATACCGGCAAGGCCGAGCATGGCCGTGACGGCGATGCCGGTGCCGAAGAGGCCGGCGAGCTGGTAGGTGCCGATAATACCGGCGACGATGACGATCGCAGGCAGCGCCGTCGATTCCAGCGAGACCGCAAGGCCCTGGATGACGTTGGTGCCGTGGCCGGTCACGGATGCCTGGGCGATCGAATTGACCGGGCGTTTGTTGGTGCCGGTATAATATTCGGTGATGACGACAATGAGCGCCGTTACCAAGAGGCCGACGAGGCCGCAGAAGAAGAGATTGGTACCGGTAACATCTACACCGCCGGCCTGTCCGAGCGACCCCCAGCCCACGGTCAACGATGTTGCAGCGCCTAGGCCGACGATCGACAGGAGGCCGGTGACGATAAGGCCCTTATAGAGTGCGCCCATGATCGAGCCGTTGGTTCCAAGCTTGACGAAAAAGGTACCGACGATCGAGGTGAGGATGCAGGCGCCGCAGATTGCCAGCGGGTAAACCATCGCCGACTGCAGGATCGGTGCCCCGGCAAAGAAGATTGAGGCGAGAACCATGGTTGCGACGACGGAAACGGCATAGGTCTCGAAAAGGTCGGCGGCCATGCCGGCGCAGTCGCCGACATTGTCGCCGACATTGTCTGCGATCGTCGCCGGGTTGCGCGGATCGTCTTCCGGAATGCCTGCCTCGACCTTGCCGACGAGATCCCCGCCGACATCGGCACCCTTGGTGAAGATGCCGCCGCCCAGACGAGCAAAGATCGAGATCAGCGAGGCACCGAAGCCGAGCGCGACAAGCGCATCGATGACTTCGCGCGAACCGCTTTCATGGCCGAGCAGGCTGGTCAGGATGAAATAATAGATGGATACGCCGAGCAGTGCCAAACCGGCGACGAGCATGCCGGTGATGGCACCGGATTTGAAGGCGATATCGAGGCCGGCCGAGAGGCTGTGCGATGCGGCCTGCGCCGTGCGGACGTTGGCGCGAACGGAGACGTGCATGCCGATAAAGCCGGCGGCACCGGAAAGCACGGCGCCGATCAGAAAGCCGATGGCGGCCATGCCGGAGAGAAGCAGCCAGGCTGCGATGAAAACAACGATGCCGACGACCGCAATCGTCTTGTACTGGCGCATGAGATAGGCCTGCGCGCCTTCACGGATATAACCCGCGATTTCCTGCATGCGGCTGTTTCCCTGATCGGCCGCCAGTACCGAGCGGGTTGCCCAGATGGCATAAACCACCGAGAGCAGACCGCATGCAATTACGCATAAAAGAATTATCATTTCGCTCTTTCCTCCAAAAGTGCCGGAGCACTCCTCCCTCCGGCCACGAAGCAGCCGAATCGTCTTCTCTCCACAGAAACGCTCTAGCTTTGCGTGCGGAGATTGCGGGGTGGAAAACACGACGTCAAGACCGCAAGGGACGAAAACCCTTGCAGCGCAGCGTAAAGCGCGAAATGGTCCGATAGCGGACGGAAGGCTTACTTCTTCATCTCGCCGCGCACCTGTTTGGCGATGCGGTCGAGCACGGCATTGACGAGCTTCGGCTCGTCATCCTCGAAGAAAGCCTGGGCGATCTCGACATATTCCGTAACGATCACGGCCACCGGCACGTCTTTGCGGTCGAGAAGTTCGAAAACGCCGGCGCGCAGGATCGCGCGCACGGTGCTGTCGAGGCGCGACAACGCCCAGTCGTCCTGCAGGGCAGAGGCGATCAAAGGATCCAGACGAAGCTGCTCGCGCACCACGCCGGAAACGATGGAACGGAACCACGCGGCGTCGGCCTTGAGATAGGTCTCGCCGTCGATTTCTTGACCGAGGCGGTGAGCCTCATATTCGGCGACGATTTCCAGAACACCCGTGCCGCCGATATCCATCTGGTAGAGCGCCTGAACAGCAGCCAGACGCGCAGCGCCGCGCTGGTTTGCCGTCTTTACCTGACGCTCCGGATTTTCACTAGTCATTCGTATGCACCCAGTTTCTTCTTCAGCTCGATCATCGTGAGAGCTGCGCGAGCGGCAAAGCCGCCCTTGTCTTTGTCCGAGCGGCGGGCGCGTGCCCAAGCCTGCTCATCGTTTTCGACCGTCAGGATGCCGTTGCCGATGGCAAGGGATTCGCTGACAGCGAGATCCATCAATGCGCGGCAGGATTCGTTCGACACTATGTCGAAGTGGTAGGTCTCGCCGCGGATGACCATGCCGAGAGCGACATAGCCGTCATATTGCGTGCCGCCATTGTCGGCGCCGTCAAGCGCCATGGCAATCGCCGGCGGAATCTCCAGGGCTCCTGCAACGGTGACGACATCGTAGCTCGCGCCGGCTTCCTTGAGCGCAAAGGTTGCCCCTTCCAGAAGAGCGTCGGCCATGTCGTCGTAGAAGCGCGCTTCTACGATCAAAATATGGGGAGCGTTATCTCGCGCCATGCATCACCTTCGGTTTCTGAGGACTTTGCCATTTGGCAGGCCGCGGTCAAAACACGCCTTTCGATGAATGGCAAGCAAATTCGGATCATGGCCGGAAATCTCTGCAAGAGGATAGCAGAAATATACGCCGGCCGTTTGCCATGCACGCTCGCAAGCACCTTGAAAACGGCAAATCGAAGGCAATCGTTATGAACAATTTGTAATGTTATTTCAGGTGTTTAGCTATTGATTCCACGCTGTGGCCGACCCAACTCAACAAGCGTAACGCCGACGATCCCCTGCACGACAGCCGACCGTCATAGCAGATGAAAGGATACCATCATGAACCGCGTTGCCACTATCGCCATCGTTTCCGCCTTCTCCTCCCTCGCGCTTGCCGGCGTCAGCCGTGCGGAAAGCTTTGGCATGAACAGCCCATCGGGCATCGAACAGACGCTCCGCAATTTCCGGGGTAACGACTTCAACGTAAAGCATTTCTACAACTGGCACGACGCAAGCCCCGAAGCATATGGTCCGCGCTCCGCTCCGCCACGCTCGGCCCAGGAAGTGCGCCAGATTCAGGCATCGATCGACGCCAACAAGATGCTGATGCGCAAGCTCGGCAATGACGGCGTCAATGTCCGCAACGTCGTCAATGCCGAACAGGCGGCCGATGGCAGCATTACCTTCTATACCGACTGATCGGCGCAGGGCGGCGCAGATCGCTGCGCCGCCCTGCCCGACAATTCTACTGACGCCTATTGAAAACCATCCCGAATTGATGGTCTGTTCGTCCCTGCAAAAGGGGAGAAAACATGCCACGGGACATCAAACCGGTTCTCAATATTGCCGACCTGACGCTGGAGCGGTGGCAACAGGGCGCGCTCTACGAGGGCGCCGACACATCCTTCGGCCGCCTGCTTGGACTTTCCAATCTCGGGATCAGCTACAACGAGGTGCCGCCCGGCAAATCGAGCTGTCCGTTCCACAATCACCATGTCGAGGATGAGCTGTTCTTCGTAATCGAAGGGACAGGCGAATACCGTTTTGGAAGCGAACGTTACCCCATCAGGAAAGGCGACACGCTCGGCGCGCCTGCCGGCGGGAAGGAAACGGCACATCAGATCCTCAATACCGGCAGCACGACGCTGATCTATCTCGGCATCTCCACGATGGCGGTGACGGAGATCGTCGAATACCCGGATTCCCAAAAATTCCTCGCCAAGACAAATCATGACGTCGGGCGCTTCCGCTTCATCGGGCGCGCGGAGAACGATCTCGACTACTGGGATGGCGAAGCAGGCGCGTGAGACAGGTGTTCACAGAAACGATATCCATGATGATCAATGTTCCGACCATCGAAACGAAACGGTTGATTTTGCGCCCGCACCGGCTCGACGATTTCGATGCCTACATACACTTATGGGCAGATGCGGACGTCGTTCGCTATATCAGCGGCGTGCCATCGACACGCGAGCAGACATGGTCCCGCCTCATAAGGGCGAGTGGCATGTGGCATCATATGGGTTTCGGCTTTTTGATCATCGAGGAAAAGCAAAGCGGGCGGCTGATCGGCGAAGCAGGCTTCCACGAAGCCCGACGTGAGATGTCTCCACCCATCGAGGAAACACTGGAAACCGGATGGGTGTTGCTGCCTTCCGCACACGGAAGGGGCTATGCGACAGAAGCGCTCACGGCGCTGATCGCATGGGCTAACTGTCATTTCCCCGGCAAGGAGATGACCTGCATCGTCAGCCCGGAAAACGCAGCTTCGCTACGCGTCGCGGAAAAGCTCGGCTTCCGCGAGGTGGCACGTACCGATTATCACGGCGAAATCATTCTGCTTTCGCGGCAGGGAATTCAGCCAGCCTAGCTGCATAGCGCGCCATCGTATCGACCTCGAAATTGACGAAATCGCCGGCCTCTCGCTCGCCCCATGTCGTGACTTCCGAAGTATGGCGAATGAGAAGCACATCGAAATCCGTGCCTTCGACGGCGTTGACCGTCAGCGACGTACCATCGAGCGCGATCGAGCCTTTGGGCGCCACGAACTTCGCAAGATGCTCCGGGGCGCGCAGACGGAAGCGGGTCGCATCGCCTTCCGTTGTCACCGACAGGATTTCTGCCTTGCCGTCGACATGCCCTGAGACGATGTGGCCGCCGAGTTCGTCGCCGATCTTCAGAGAACGCTCGAGGTTGACGCGGGTGCCTTCCTTCCAGCTTGCAAGCGTCGTGAGCCTCAGAGCCTCTTCCCAGGCCTCCACCTCGAACCAACGCCCGTTGCTGCCTTCGTCCGGCAGGCCGGTCACCGTCAGGCAGATGCCCGAATGGGAAATCGACGCGCCCATATCGATGGTCTTAGGGTCGTAATTGCTCACGACGCGTAGCTTTACACCCTCGTTCATGGGAGAAACGGATTCGATCATGCCGATATCGGTGACAATTCCGGTGAACATCAAAATTCTCTTTCGTATTCGTCCAGCCGGTCGTCGCCGAACATGAATGTGGCTCTATGGGCAAAACCGGATGGCATATCGGTCTTCGTCAAAGGCGATTCAATACCGCCCTCGCCGATGACGAGCTGGCCCTGGTAAAGCTGGATTCGATCGACGAGACCGGCGTCGAGGAAAAGCCGCGCCGTCTTCGCACCGCCTTCGACGAGGAGCGAGGAAATGCCGCGCGAGGCGAGCGCCGGGAGCAGCACTTCGGGATGGTAAGGATGGCAGCAGAGGATTTCAACGCCTGCAGCCCGCAAGGCTTCGGCGCGAGCCTCACCCCCCTTTGCCCTGCCGGGCATCTCCTCCACCAGGGGAGGGATCGGCAGGTTGCCGAAGCTCGCTTCTACTGGCACCTCATCAGGGGTGGCGTCGGTCCCGGCGGAAGAATGCGGGCGAGCGTTCCCCCCAACTATCTCGCCCCTCGTAGGAGAGATGTCCGGCAGGATAAAGGGGGGTGCCTCGCCTGCAACGGCAATGGTCGGCACCTCTCGTGCTGAACGCACAAGTTTACTGTCGAGCGGCAAATCGAGCCGCGGATCAAGCACGATACGCACCGGCGACAGCGATTGCAGGCCCGGCACGCGCACCGTCAGTTCCGGGTCGTCGGCGATCGCCGTGCCGATGCCGACGAGAATGGCGTCGGTTTCAGCGCGGAGCGCCTGGACCTGTGCGCGGGCGAGAGGACTGGTGATGGCGATCTGTCCCTCGCCTTTGCGGCCGATCATGCCGTCGGCGGAAACGGCAAGCTTCAGAGTCACATAGGGCCGGTTCTTCGTCTGCCGGGTGAGATAGCCGGCGAGCGAGCGCCTGCCCTCCTCTTCCAGCACGCCGGTATCAACCTCGATGCCGGCTTCGCGCAGAAGCGCGATGCCGCGGCCGGAGACACGAGGATCGGGATCGGTCACGCTGATGACGACGCGCGCGACACCAGAGGCAATCAGCGCGTCGGCGCAGGGCGGCGTCTTGCCGTGATGAGAGCAGGGTTCGAGCGTCACATAGGCGGTGGCGCCGCGAGCCAGTTCGCCTGCCTCGGTGAGCGCCTGCGGCTCGGCATGCGGGCGCCCGCCGATCGCCGTCGTGCTGTGGCCGACGATTTCGCCGTCCCTGACGATGACGCAGCCGACGGAAGGATTTGTGGACGTCTGGCCGAGATGCAGAAGGCCAAGACGGATTGCCTCGGCCATGAAACGATTGTCATGCGGCCAGGCGCTCAAGGCTCACGTCTCCAAAGTGTCGCGGCTGATCTTGGCGTTGATTTCGGAGATGACCTTTTCGAAATCCTCGGCATGCGAGAAATCCCGATAGACCGACGCGTACCGAACAAAGCCAACGTCATCGAGACTCTTGAGAGCTTCCAGCACCTGAAGGCCGATGGCCTCGGAGCTGATTTCGACTTCGCCGGAGCTTTCGAGGCGGCGGACGATGCCGGAAACAGCCCTTTCGATGCGGTCACGGTCGACCGGGCGCTTGCGCAGCGCGATCTCGAAGGACCGCACCAGCTTGTCGCGGTCGAAAGGCACCTTGCGGCCGGTCTTCTTGACGACCATCAGCTCGCGCAGTTGCACGCGCTCGAAGGTCGTGAAGCGGCCGCCGCAATCGGGACAAATCCGTCTGCGGCGGATGGACGTATTGTCCTCCGCCGGACGTGAATCCTTGACCTGGGTGTCTTCCGATCCGCAGAATGGGCAGCGCATGCGCTATCCTTAGCCGATGTAGTCGTACATTGGGAAGCGGCCGGTAAGGTCGACCACCTTGCCACGAACGGCTGCTTCGACTGCAGCGTTGCCTTCATCGGAATTGGCGACCTTGAGGCCGTCGAGAACCTCAACGATGAGGTTGCCGATTTCCTTGAATTCCGCTTCCTTGAAGCCGCGCGTCGTGCCTGCCGGAGCGCCGAGACGGACGCCGGAGGTGACGAAGGGCTTTTCCGGATCGAACGGAATGCCGTTCTTGTTGCAGGTGATGTAGGCGCGCCCGAGCGCTGCTTCGGCGCGCTTTCCTGTCGCGTTCTTCTTGCGAAGATCGACGAGCATCAGGTGGTTGTCGGTACCGCCGGAGACGACATCGAGTCCGCCTGCCATCAGCGTCTCGGCAAGCGCCTTAGCGTTCTTGACGATCTGCGCGGCGTAGTCCTTGAATTCCGGCTGCAGCGCTTCGCCGAACGCGACGGCCTTGGCGGCGATGATGTGCATCAGCGGACCACCCTGGAGGCCCGGGAAAACAGCCGAGTTGAACTTCTTCGCCAGATCCTCGTCGTTCGTCAGGATGACGCCGCCGCGCGGGCCGCGAAGCGACTTGTGGGTCGTCGTCGTTGCGACGTGGCAGTGCGGGAACGGCGACGGATGCTGGCCGCCGGCAACGAGGCCGGCGATATGAGCCATGTCGACCATGAGATAGGCGCCGACGGAATCGGCAATCTCGCGGAAACGCTTCCAGTCCCAGACACGGGAGTAAGCGGTGCCGCCGGCGATGATCAGCTTCGGCTTGTGCTCTTCGGCCTTGCGGGCGACTTCGTCCATGTCGAGCAGGTTGTCGCCTTCGCGAACGCCGTAGGACACGACGTTGAACCACTTGCCGGACATATTGACCGGCGAACCGTGCGTCAGGTGACCGCCCGAGTTCAGGTCGAGGCCCATAAAGGTGTCGCCCGGCTGCAGCAGCGCCAG
Organism: Rhizobium yanglingense; assembly: GCF_977109285.1. Taxonomy (NCBI): domain Bacteria; kingdom Pseudomonadati; phylum Pseudomonadota; class Alphaproteobacteria; order Hyphomicrobiales; family Rhizobiaceae; genus Rhizobium; species Rhizobium yanglingense. The sequence continues at coordinate 240,593 of NZ_CDSAWY010000002.1, read as the reverse complement.
GAAGACCGCCTGGTTCATCTGCGAGCCGGAATTCGGCTGGACGTTGGCGAAGTTGACGCCGAAGAGCTTCTTGGCGCGTTCGATCGCCAGTTCTTCAGCAATATCGACGAACTGGCAGCCGCCGTAGTAGCGCTTGCCCGGATAACCTTCCGCATATTTGTTCGTCATGATGGAGCCCTGGGCTTCCAGCACCGCGCGGGAAACGATGTTCTCCGATGCGATCAATTCGATCTCATGCCGCTGGCGGCCGAGCTCCTTTTCAATCGCGCCGAAGATATCCGGATCGGTGTCGGCAAGCGAGCGATTGAAGAAGGTCTGCGTGGAAGCATTTGTCATGGGCGGGCTCCTCAACTGGAATGCGCGAAGGTATTAGCGTTCCGCCCTGCCGAGAGCAATACGAAGAACGACATTTGCTGGGCAATCTACGCGCAGGAGTGTCGTGGACTTGGCATGTTGTCGTGGGATGCCCCTCACCCTGATCCTCTCTGCGCCGGCTTGGAGGGGACGTGCCTCACAAAACTTGGAGATTAACCGAAGCGTTGCGACATATCCCCTTCGCCTCGTTTACCGGGAGAGGGTCCCGGCAAACGGATGAATGGCAACCGCTGGAAATGAAAAAACCGCGCCTTCTGGCGCGGTTTCCCAATTCATATGCATGACGCTTACTGAACCGGCTGCTCCATTCCAGCGGTCGTATCGAGAGCAAGCTCGGCGTTGCCGTCCATCTGGTAGATGTCGTCGCGGAACTGCACGAGGCCGTCCGGCATGCCCCAGGCGGAAATGTAGACGAAATAGACCGGGATTTCCTCGGCGAGCGTAATCGGCGTGTTGACCCGGCTGGCGATCACCTGCTCCATCTGCTGGCGCGACCACGGCGGGGTGTCGCGCAGCAGCCAAGTCGTCAGGTCGCGGACGTTCTGGACGCGAACGCAGCCGGACGACTTAAAGCGCATCAGCTTGTTGAACAGGCCCTGCTGCGGCGTGTCGTGCATGTACTCGCCGTTCTTGTTGTGGAAATTGATCTTCGCCGAGGCCATGGCGTTGATCTTGCCTGGATCCTGACGGAACATCAGGTTCGGCGCCTCGCCATTCCAGTCGATGGTTTCCGGGGCGACTTCGTTGCCTTTGCCGTCGATCAGGCGAATGGCGTTCTTCTCGAGATAAGTCGGATCCTTGCGCATCAGCGGCATGATGTCCTTCTCGACGATCGAGCGCGGCGCAGTCCAATAGGGATTGAGGATGACCTCGTAGATCTTCGAGTTGACGATATGCGTCGGGCGGCTGATACGTCCGACGACGGCCGCATGACGTGTCGCCACGCTGCCGTCCTCGACCGCCTCGACATAGGCGGCCGGAATATTGACCATGACATGGCGGCGGCCGAGATCTTCCGGGAAGGTCTGCAGGCGGATGAGGTTGGTGTTCAGCTGCTGCAGGCGCACATCAACCGGAATGTTCATCGCCTTCAGCGTGAATTCGCCAATGACGCCGTCTGCCGGAAGGCCATGACGAGCCTGGAAGCGCTTGACCGCACCATCGACATAGGAATCGAAGGCGGACGACATGCCTGCTTCGCGCGGCAGGTCGCCGGTAATGGCAAGGCGCTGGCGCAGGGCCTGAACGGAAGGATCCGTCACGCCGAGCTGGAGACGCAGGCCAGCCGGATTGACCTCAGGCCAACCGCCTGCGGAGGCGATCTGCTGATACTCCATGATCGCCTGCTGGATGCTCGGAACCGACTGCGGGCTGAGGATCGGGGTATTGGAGACGGCGGCACTCGCCGTACGCGAGGCAGCCTTGGCATCGAACTGGTCATCCCAGGCGCCGCGGCGCGGTGCGTTGATCAGCGCATCGAGCGCGGACTGCGCAAATGCCGGGGCGGCGATTGCACTGGCGCCGACGGTTGCCGCAGACGCAAGAAAGGCGCGGCGCGAAAGAGCTTCAATTCGGTTTTTCTTCGACATAATCCCAACCACTCAATGCCGCAGCTTGAAAGGAAAACCGCGGGCTTTGCGATTCACTGCGCCACGGCGCAGATCACTACCATTCCGTTTTCCGGCGCATCACAGGTTTTCCGCGCCTGGCCGTCACAAGATTGCGAGCCAGAAGCGCGGACGACTTTGAACTACCATATGAGAAGCGCCGCTTGCCGTGCATGTCCGCTGTCATACCAATATGGCCAATTCGTGTCGCCGACGTCCAAGATGCCTACCGATGGTCGGGAGCGGCACGGACGAAACCATATCGATCCGCCGTAAACGGTGCTGGTTAATAACGGCTAAAAAACGGCCTGAATACAGGTGCTGAGTACGGGCCGCTATGCTTGGGTGCGATGCGTTGCAAAGATGACACGCTTGCCCGGAACGGCAAAACCGGACGCGCAGGGACGCGTCCGGTTTTCTTCGACCTTGGAGGAGGTCTCTTCCCTTAGAGCCGGTAAAGGATCTGGTCGTTCCAGAAACGGTCGAGGCGCTGCAGGAGCTTGTTCATCTGGGTGAACTCGTCCGTGCCGATGCCGCCGACCTTGTCGATCGAGGCGATGTGGCGCTCGTAGAGCTTGGCGACTGTTTCGGCAACCTCAGTACCGGTTTCCGTCAGGCTGATGCGAACGGAGCGGCGGTCGATGCGCGAACGCTGGTGGTTGATGAAGCCGAGATCGACCAGCTTCTTGACGTTGTAGGACACGTTCGAGCCAAGATAGTAGCCACGCGAGCGCAGCTCGCCGGCGGTCAGCTCGGAATTACCGATGTTGAAAAGGAGCAGAGCCTGGATGGCGTTGACGTCGCTGCGGCCCTGACGGTCGAACTCGTCCTTGATGACATCCAGAAGGCGGCGGTGAAGACGTTCAACAAGGTGAAGGGATTCCATGTAAAGATCACGGATGTCCTGGTCCTGCTGATCACGGAAGTTCGATACCGCCTGCGGCTTGATTTTCGTATTCATGATGACTGCCTCACTGTTTTGTTTGGCGGTGTTGGTTTTCTTCCCGCCTTGAGACAGACCCTATCGAATACAAATAAAATTCTACTTAAACTGCAGGCTTAACAGCACCTTACCGGAAACCCCGCGTTGTATCAGGGTAAATCAACGCTTACTTTGCGGCGCTGGCGGCGTTTCTCCAGCCAGAGCGCCAGGCGGAAAACCAGATAGACCAAGGCAACCGCGCCATGCATCACAAGGATGAGCCGGTTGGAGCCGAAGGTCTGCGGCAGCAGGCCATACATCAGGATTTGTCCGCCTGCGGCGAGCACCCAAACGACCGGGCCCCAGGATACCGTCAGCCAGAGGCCGAGCGAAGCGACGGGGAAGAGGACGGCAAGGCTGGTGGCCGCAACTTTCCACGGCAAGCTCAGAAGATCGAAGCGCCCTGCCCCCACCAGTGAATAGCCAACAAGCATCGCCCAATATTGCAGGCCGAACCAGAAGCAGGAGATCGCGATCAGCCTCAGGAAGAGGATGAACAGGATGTCTATCAGCGTCCGCTTCGGCATCGTCGGAGAATCATTTTCCATGGCGCAGACTTTAGGGTTCCCGTTGCGGCTCCACCAGCGGCTGATCCGCCGCGGCCAATCGCGCGGTTTGGTTTTCCGGTCCGTCATGATAATGAGCGGACCAAGAAATGGAATGGCCAGGGACGAAAGACAATGCAGGACAAGACGCATCTCGTCGACGAGATCACCGGACACCGCCGCATGCGCCGCAACCGCAAGGCGGACTGGACGCGCCGGCTGGTGCAGGAAAACCGGCTGACGGTGGACGACCTGATATGGCCGGTCTTCGTGATCCCCGGTTCCGGCATCGTGGAACCGATCCCTGCCATGCCCGGCGTCAACCGCATGAGCATCGACAAGCTGGCGGATGCAGCCAGGGAAGCGGCTGACCTCGGCGTCCCGGCAATCGCCACCTTCCCGAACATCGAGATGGCACTACGTGACGAAACGGGCTCGAACAGCCTGGAGGCCAACAATCTCATCAATCAGGCGACGATCGCCATCAAGAAAGCCGTTGCGAACATCGGTGTGATCACCGACGTGGCTCTCGACCCTTTCACCAGTCACGGCCATGACGGCATCCTGCACGGTGGCGAAATCGTCAACGACGAGACCGTCGATCAGGTCGCGCGCGCCGCCGTCATGCAGGCTGATGCCGGTTCCGATATCATTGCCCCGTCGGAAATGATGGACGGCCGCATCGGCGCGATCCGCCGGGCACTCGATGCTGCAGGGCACCAGAATGTCGGGATCATGAGCTATGCCACCAAGTTCGCGTCGGCATACTACGGGCCTTATCGCGAGGCGATCTCAACCGGCGGCCTGCTGAAGGGTGACAAGAAGACCTACTATATCGATCCTTCCAATGGCACCGAGGCGATCCGCGATGCGGCACTCGATGTCGAAGAGGGTGCGGACATGCTGATGGTCAAGCCCGGCCTGCCCTATCTCGACATCTGCTGGCGGATGAAAGAGGCCTTCGGACTTCCGACCTTCGCCTATCAGGTTTCCGGGGAATATACGCAGATCAAGGCTGCAGCGATGAATGGCTGGATCGACGGCGAACGGGCGATGCTTGAAACGCTGCTAGCCTTCAAGCGCGCCGGCTGCGACGGGATCCTGACCTATTTCGCGATCGAGGTCGCCAGACTGCTGGCAAAGCGCTGATCTTCACGCATTATTGTATCTTCGGCGGCCGACACCATATCAGTGGCATCGATTTCCAAAGGAGACCGCAGATGAGCCTTAATCCGAACCCGCTTTATGCCGCACCGGAAGACTGGCGCGCCTATAGCGGCACGCTGAGCCGGCGAGTCTTCGCGTTCATTCTCGACTACATCATTGTGCTGCTGCTCTGCATTCCCGCGGCAGTCGTGCTGTTTTTTCTGTCGATTCTGACGCTCGGCCTCGGCTTCTTTCTCTATCCGGCGCTCTTCGTGCTGGTTGCCGGCCTTTATTTCGGCTTTACGGTCGGCGGGCCGAACCAGGCTTCGCCCGGCATGCGGGCGATGGGGATCGCAATCGTGCGCGTCGATGGCCGCCCGATGGATTTCCTTTTGGCGATCGCTCATCTGGCGCTTTTCTGGATCCTTAATTCGCTATTGACGCCGCTGATTCTGCTTGCTGGTCTTTTTACCGAGCGCAGCCGGCTGATTTACGACCTGCTTGTCGGCACGGTTACCGTTCGCACCGACTGAGGCGGCAAATAAAATCCGCCGCCGGTCTTTGCCGGCCGGCCCGCGGCGCCATATCAAAAAAGAACAGAAAATTGATAGCGCGGATAGGACAGCCGCGCTGTTGACGTTTTCTATTCTTAGTTCATGCTGTCTTGAAATAGTCAGTGCGAAAGGACATTTCCCCGGCAGATGAATACGCAGGCCTCGCCATCACCGCAGTTTTATCTGACGGCTCCGGCTGCATGTCCGTATTTGCCGCATGAGATGGAGCGTAAGGTCTTCACGCATCTCGTCGGTCCGCGCGCTGCAGAAATGAACGACATCCTGACACAAGGCGGCTTCCGCCGTTCGCAGAACATCGCCTACCGCCCCGCCTGCGAAGCCTGCCGTGCCTGCGTCTCGGTGCGTATCCTCGCGCAGGAGTTCCAGCCGACGAATTCGATGAAACGGGTGCTCGCCCACAACGTCGACGTCATTGCGACCGAATTTCCGGCGCAGCCTTCCAGCGAGCAGTATTCACTCTTTCGCCGCTATCTCGACGACCGGCATCAGCAAGGCGGCATGTCCGACATGACCGTGCTCGACTATGCGATCATGGTGGAAGATACGCATGTGAACACCAAGATCATCGAATACCGCAAACGCGAGGAAGGTTCGGGCCTGGAGACCCGTCCGCGCGGCGAGCTCCTGGCTGCGGCGCTGACCGACACGATGAGCGACGGCCTTTCCATGGTCTATTCCTATTTCAATCCCGAATATGACAAGCGCTCGCTCGGCACCTTCATGATCCTCGATCATGTGAAGCGCACGAAGGCGCTCGGCCTTCCGCATGTCTATCTCGGCTACTGGGTTCAGGGATCGCGCAAAATGGATTACAAGACGCGCTTCCAGCCGCAAGAGCACCTGACGCCGCGCGGCTGGGAACGCTTCGATCCCTCCACGATTCCCGAAGGCGCGCACGACTAGATGTCCCTTCCTGCCCTTTCCGGTCACCGGAAGGGCCTTGCGCTGACGGCAATCGGTGGCCTGGCCCTTTCCATGGACATTCCGCTCGTGCGACTCGCCGAAGGAAAAGATGTGGCCGATCCTCGGCCTTCGCAGCATTACGACGGTTCTGGTGACGCTGCTTATCGTCGCAGCGATCCGCGTGCTGAAAGGGAAATGGCCGATCCTGATCCCGGGACGGCACGGCATCGTTGCGGGACTGCTTTACGGCCTGTCCACGCTGACCTTCCTGCTTTCAGTTTTCAACACGGCGACGGCCAACGTCGTCTTCATCGTTGCCTTCAATCCGATGTTCGGCGCGCTGCTTTCGTGGATATTTCTGAAAGAGCGGCCGCCGGTTTCGACCTTGCTGGCGATGGCCGCCATGATCGTCGGCGTCGGGCTGATCGTGCATGACGGAAGTTCGAGCGGCCACATCTTCGGCGACGCGATGGCGCTGCTGAGCGCGCTCATCCTCGGCGCGGCAATCACGGTCGGCCGGGCCTCTCGGCGCGACATGGGCTTCGTGCCGCTCCTTGCCGCGATGTTCCCGGCGATCCTCGGCTTCGGCATGGCGCTGCCTGGGGGCGTTTCGATCGATCATCCCGGCTGGATCATCTTCAACGGCGCCATCGTGATGCCCGTCGCCTTCTGGTGTCTGGCAACCGGCCCGCGCTATCTCTCGGCCCCCGAAGTCGGCATGTTCTACCTGCTGGAGACGGTACTTGCCCCGATCTGGGTCTGGTTCATCTTCGCTGAAATTCCGACCGCGATGACACTTATGGGCGGCGCCATCCTCTTCATAGCGATCATGACGCATTCGCTCTGGATGGCACGCGGAAGCGGTGTTCGACAGCGACGATAGCGTTTGGCGAGGACGATATCATTGTCCTTGCCGCTGCATATCTTCGTTGGATTGTCCGAAACCATCCTTTGATCGACGGCAACAAGCAGACCGGCTGCCTCGCTGCGTTCGCCTTCCTATATGTAAACGGCCGTCTCATTGATGCCGAGAACGCACAGATTGTTGGCTTCCGCGCCTCCGTCGCCGCCGGCGAAATAGACGAAGCGGGCGTGACGCGCTTTCGGCGTATCCTTAGCTCGCTAGCCGGTCCGTCTGTTCCAGCACCCGTTCCAGCCCGTCCATCACATGCGTCCAACCCTGACGGGTCTTTTCTTCGAAGGCCCCCCATTCGGCGCACATTTCGTGGGACAGCGTCAAACGGCTGCCGTCACCCAGCGGCTCGATGTCGATCTCGACGCGGTCGGGATTGTGGTCGTGCTCCTCCGCCGAGAAGCTGAAGGCCATGTGTCTCGGCCTGCGAAGTTCGAGAAATATGCCGCAGTGGCATGCGTCGCCGGTTGGGCGCCTGTCGATGATCAGAAAGCGGCCGCCGACATGGGGAGCGATTTCGGCGCGGATAACATGGCCATCCTTCGCCGCGAAAAGGAAGCGCCTGGCGATTTGCGGGTTGAGCCATGCGTCGTAGACGACGGAAGGCGGCGCATTATAGGTGTGGTCGACATGCAGCTTGATGGTATTGGCAGACATTGATGCTCCTCCGTTTGGGGGCTGCGCTGCGAGCGCAATGCCCAACGGCCATTCCGTCCGTCCTCGGAATGAACCTGTTCCCAATTTTGATAACAGGAATGAGATAGAGGATGCGACCCGCTCGCCAAGAGCGGATCGCCAATTTGTTATTGCCTCAGCCGGCAAATTTGCCGCTGCGGGGGAAGCCCTTTGGAACCGTGCGGCCCGCAGAAGCGCGGTCGCCCAACCATTCGGCCAGTTCTTCCTTGTTTTTTGTGAAAGTACGCCCTGCGCTGTCTTCCCAGACGAGACCGTCGGCGATCGCGAAGCAACGGACGTCGGAAATGCCGCCATCCTTGTATCGCTGCAGACGCACGCCCTTGCCGCGGCCCATCTCCGGAACCTGGGCCAGCGGGAAGACCAGCATCTTGCGGTTCTCGCCGACGACAGCGACCTGATCACCGCTGACGGGCACGATGAGCTTGGTTTCGTCCGGCATCGCAACATTCATGATCTGCTTGCCCTTGCGGGTGTTGGCAGCCATTTCGGATTCCGCCACAACGAAGCCGTTGCCGGCCGTCGAGACGATCAGCTGCTTGCGCGACGGATCGTGGACGAAGGCCGTCAGCACAGCCTGATCGTTATCCATGTCGACTATGATGCGCAACGGCTCGCCATGGCCGCGCCCGCCGGGCAGCTTGTCGCCGCCGAGCGTGAAGACCTTGCCGCCGGTGGTGACGACAAGGATCTTGTCCGTCGTCTGTGCCGGGAAGGCTATCTTCAGCGCATCGCCTTCCTTGAAGGTCAGGCTCGCGGTGTCCGCGATGTGGCCCTTCAGCGCACGGATCCAGCCTTTTTCGGAAACGACGACGGTGATCGGTTCCTTCTCGATCATCGCGTGCTGGATGGCTTGTTCGTCGGCTTCGGGCGCCTCGGCGAACTGGGTGCGGCGGCGGCCGATTTCGGTTGCCTTGGCGAACTTCTTCTTCACCTCGCCAATTTCCCAGGCGACCGTCTGCCACTGCTTTTCCTCGGAGGCGAGCAGCGCCTCGATGCCGGTCTTCTCCTTCGTGAGATCGTCAAACTCGGTTCGGATTTCGAACTCTTCGAGCTTGCGCAAAGAGCGCAGCCGCATGTTGAGGATCGCCTCGACCTGGTTGTCGGTCAGTCCCCAGCGGGCCACCATCACCGGCTTCGGTTCGTCCTCCTCGCGGATGATGCGGATCACCTCGTCGATGTTCAGGTAGGCAATGAGCAAGCCGCCGAGGATTTCGAGGCGTCTGTCGATTGCGGCAAGGCGGAAGCGTGAACGGCGCTGCAAGACCTCGCGGCGGTGATTCAGCCACTCCTTCAGCACCTCGTTCAGCGCCATGACGCGCGGAATGCGCCCCATGGACAAAACGTTCATGTTCAGCGGGAAGCGGCTCTCCAGCTCCGTCAACTTGAACATCGATTCCATCAGGATCGTCGGATCGACGGTACGGCTCTTCGGCACCAGCACGACTCGGACGTCTTCGGCAGACTCGTCGCGTATGTCTTCCAGCAGCGGCAGCTTGCGGGCGATCAGCAGCTCGGCGATCTTTTCGATCAATCGCGACTTCTGCACCTGGAAGGGGATTTCGGTGACGATGATCTGATAGCCGCCGCGACCGAGATCTTCGATCTGCCACTTGGCGCGTACCCGGAAGCCGCCGCGGCCGGTGCGGTAGCTTTCGATGATGCTTTCGCGACCGTCGATGATGATGCCGCCCGTCGGAAAATCCGGCCCCGGAATGAACTCGACGAGCTTTTCGACGGTCGCATCCGGATGCTTGATCAAGTGCAGTGCCGCATCGCAAAGCTCATGGGCGTTATGCGAAGGAATGGAAGTCGCCATGCCGACGGCGATGCCGGAGGAGCCGTTCGCGAGCAGGTTCGGGAAAGACCCCGGAAGAACGGTCGGTTCCTCGTCTTCCTCGTTATAGGTCAGGCGGAAATCGACGGCATCCTGCTCGATGCCTTCGAGAAGAAGCGCCGTGACCTCCGTCATGCGCGCTTCGGTATAACGGTAGGCGGCGGCGTTATCACCGTCGATATTGCCGAAGTTTCCCTGCCCGTCGACGAGCGGATAACGCTGGGAGAAATCCTGCGCGAGACGCACCAGCGCGTCGTAGACGGACTGGTCTCCATGCGGGTGGAACTTACCGATGACGTCGCCGACGATGCGGGCGCATTTCTTAAAGGCTGTGTTCGGGCGTATGCCCATCTCGCTCATGGCATGAATGATGCGCCGATGAACCGGCTTCAGACCGTCGCGGACGTCTGGAAGCGCGCGGTGCATGATGGTCGAAAGTGCATAGGCCAAGTAACGCTCCTCGAGCGCGGCCTTCAGATCAACCGGGTGAATGCTGTCGTCATCTCCGCCGGAAGGCGGCAAAATCTCTTGTCCCATGAGCCTTGCCTAGCCCAGAAGGCGATTCACGGCAAGGAATGAGGGGGGTGGCCCTGTGGATGACGTCCTGCGACGCCATGAAAAGGTCATCAAGCATCGCCACCAAATTTGGACTTTGTTTGCTTTCCCCTTCAACAGAAATTTAGAAACCTGCAAATATAAACCGCGTTCGATTCGCAGTAATTTCACTGCAATTTGCAACCGCCACCAAAGGACTTACCCATGACCTTTTACCGGACAACCCGGCTGATGCTGTCTGGCGCAGCGTTCCTGTCACTCGCCGGCTCCGCGTTCGCGCTTGATGGGCAGGATCTCCTGAAGAAGCTGAATGCCGCCTATAGCGTCCAAGGCGGAACGATCACTGCCGATGGTGTCGATGTCGACGAGACGACGGTGACGCTGAAGAACGCGAGCTTCAAGCCGACTGGCAGCGAGGCCCTCCACATCGGCGACATCACGATGACCGGCGTCGAGGAAGACGAAGACGGCGGTTACTACATCGAGGAAGCAGCCTTTCCTGACATCAACATCACGCAAGACGGCGCGACCGTCAGCGCCTCCGAAATGACGCTCGGAGGCATATCCATTCCTGCTGATGTCAGCGGTGACGGCCTCGAGTCCATACTGCTTTACGAAACGGCGCATGTCGGCCCGTTCAAGGTCACCAAGAATGGCAAGGAAGTCTTCTCGCTCGGCGAAACCCAGATGAACCTGTCGCTTCGTGAAGACGAATCCGGCTTCGACTTCGACGGCGCATTCAAGAGCATGAAGGCGGACCTTAGCGATGCTGCGGACCCGCAGGCCAAGGAAGCAATCGAGAAGCTAGCCCTGCAGCACGTCAACGGCGACATCACGATGAAGGGCGCCTGGGATCTCGGCCCCGGCACGATCGACATCTCCGAATTTGCCTTCGACGTGACAAATGTCGGCCGCCTAAACCTTGCCTTCAAGATTTCGGGATACACCCTGCCCTTCATGAAGTCGCTGCAGGAAGCGGCGAAGGCCTCCGAAGCGAACCCGAACAAGGAAGAAGCGCAGCAGGCGCTTGGCCTTGCCATGCTCGGCCTGATGCAGCAACTTTCGTTCAACGGCGCCGAAATCCGCTTCGATGACGCATCGATCACGAAGCGTGCGCTGGAGTATGCTGGCTCCAAGCAGAACATCTCGGCACAGCAGATGGCGGATGCGCTGAAGGCTATGGCGCCGATTGCGCTGGCGCAGCTCAACATCCCGGAACTGCAAAATGCGATTTCGGCAGCGGTCAACACCTATCTCGACGACCCGAAAAGCTTCGCCGTCAGCGCCGCACCGGCCAAGCCTGTCCCCTTCCCGACCATCATGGGTGCTGCCATGGGCGCTCCGAACACATTGCCCGGCGTGCTCGGCGTGAAGGTGACGGCGAACCAGTAAGATTTGAATTCCACCAACAAATAAGCCCGGTAACGCACCGGGCTTATTGCATTGGAAGAACTCAGTCCTTGTTGACCGGCGGGATCGGGCGGATCGCCAGTTCGCGCAGCTGCGCAGGCGTTGCCGGCGACGGTGCGCCCATCAGAAGGTCCTGGGCCTGCTGGTTCATCGGGAAGAGCGAGATTTCGCGCAGGTTCTTCGCGCCAGCGAGCAGCATCACGATCCGGTCGATGCCGAAGGCGGCGCCACCATGCGGCGGTGCGCCGTACTGGAAGGCGCGATAGAGACCGCCGAAGCGATCCTCGACGTCCGCCTGGCTGAGACCCACCTTTTCGAAGGCCTGGACCATCAGTTCCGGCGACTGGTTACGGATCGAGCCCGAAGCGATTTCGAAGCCATTGCAGACGGCATCGTACTGGAAGGCCTTGATCGTCAGCGGATCCTGGTTCTGCAGCGCCTCCAAGCCGCCCTGGGGCATGGAGAAGGGGTTGTGGGCGAAGTCGACCTTCTTCTCGTCCTCGTTCCATTCGAAGAACGGGAAGTCGACGATCCAGCAGAGTTCGAAACGGTCGCGGTCGATGAGGTTCAGCTCGTCGGCAGCGCGGTTGCGCGCTTCGCCTGCGAACTTGTAGAACTTGTCCGGCTCGCCGGCGACGAAGAAACAGGCATCGCCGTCATCGAGGCCGAGCTGGGTGCGGATCGCATCCGTGCGCTCTTCGCCGATGTTCTTGGCGAGCGGACCGGCTCCTTCGAGCTTCTCGCCTTCCTTGCGCCAGAAGATGTAGCCGAGGCCCGGCTGGCCCTGGCTCTGCGCCCAAGCGTTCATGCGGTCGCAGAAGGCGCGGGAGCCGCCGGTCTTTGCCGGGATCGCCCAGACTTGGACCTTCGGGTTGGACGCGATCATGTTCGCGAAGACCTTGAAGCCGGAGCCGGCGAAGTGTTCGGTCACGGCCTCCATGACGATCGGGTTGCGCAGGTCCGGCTTATCGGAACCGTATTTGCGAATTGCCTCGTCATAGGGAATGCGTGGCCATTCCTTCGTCACCGGCTTACCTTCGGCAAACTCCTCGAACACCTTGGTCATCAGCGGACCCGTGGCGTTCCAGACGTCTTCCTGGGTCACGAAGCTCATTTCGAGGTCGAGCTGATAAAACTCGCCAGGCAGGCGGTCGGCTCGCGGGTCTTCATCACGGAAGCAGGGCGCGATCTGGAAATAGCGGTCGAAACCGGCAACCATCAAGAGCTGCTTGTAGAGCTGCGGCGCCTGCGGCAGAGCGTAGAAGGTGCCGGGATGGATGCGGCTCGGCACCAGGAAGTCACGCGCGCCCTCCGGCGAGGAGGCCGTCAGGATCGGCGTCGAATATTCGGTGAAGCCGATATTGCCCATTTCACGGCGCATGGCAGAGATGATCTGCGTGCGCTTGACGATGTTCTTGTGCAGCGTCTCGCGGCGAAGGTCGAGGAAGCGGTACTTGAGGCGGACGTCTTCCGGATAGTCCGGCTCGCCGAAGACCGGCAGCGGCAGTTCCTTGGCGGCGGAGAGGATTTCGATCTCCTGCGCGTAGAGCTCGATCTCGCCGGTCGCCATCGCCTTGTTGACGGTGTCTTCAGTACGCGCCTTCACGAGGCCGTCGATGCGGATGACCCATTCGCCGCGAACGGTTTCAGCGATCTTGAAAGCCGGCGAATCCGGATCGGCAACAACCTGGGTGATGCCGTAATGGTCGCGAAGGTCGATGAAGAGAACGCCGCCATGGTCGCGAACGCGGTGGACCCAGCCGGAAATCCGGACATTCGAGCCAACATCCGACTTACGGAGGGCTGCACATGTGTGGCTGCGGTAGCGATGCATAATGTCAAATCCTGGTATTTTGGCTTGAGACGGCAGCAAGGGGCTCGAATGGCTCTCCGGTGCCGACAAGAAAATCGGGCGGAAAAGCGCATGGACGGTCTGATTTGTCAAGGCTTGGGCTGCATTGAGCACCACTTTGGCACGGTTTATTCGGGCGCCCGATGCAAGGGAACTGCGGCAGTTTGGCCCTCACTTCCTTATTGATGAAAAGCGCAGTCAACTTTAAAGATGGCGCCATTGTTGTTGCCGGAGCGCCAGATGCCCCTACTCACCCGCCGCAATCTGTTGAAGGCGTCCGCCGTCGCCGGCGCCTACAGTGCCGGCATGGGCATTGCCGGCAAGTTCGGCTTTGCCGGCTCGGCCACCGAACCGCAGGTGCTGAAGGCGGTGAAGACCGAGGCTTCGCTTACCGCTGCCGGACCGACGATGGATGTCATGACCTGGGGCGATGGCGGCCCGCCGCCGGTGCTTCGCATGGCCCGCGGCAGGCCCTATGCCGCACGCCTGACCAATGCTCTCGACGAGCCGACGACGATCCACTGGCATGGCCTTCGCATCGACAACAGGATGGACGGTGTGCCTTTCATGACGCAGCCCTACGTTTATACGGGTGACAGCTTTGACTACGCCTTCACGCCGCCGGATGCCGGCACCTTCTGGTATCACCCGCATTGCAACACGCTGACCCAGATGGGCCGCGGCATGACCGGCTTGATCGTCGTCGAGGATCCTGCCGATCCGACTTTCGATGCCGAGATCGTGCTCAACATGCGCGACTGGCGGCTCGGCGGAGATGGGCAATTCATCGCGCCCTTCCGTCCGCGCGACGCGGCAAAGACCGGCACCTATGGAACGGTGCGCACGGCGAACTGGCAGCAGGAGCCGCAATATGATGCGCCGGCCGGCGGCCTTGTCCGCCTGCGCATCGCCGTAACGGATGTCACCCGCGTCTTCTCGCTGCGGATGGAAGGCGCCAAGGCGACGGTAATCGCCATCGACGGCAATCCGGTGCCGCAGCGCTTTCCGCTTGACCTGCTCCAGATCGGTCCCGGCCAGCGGCTGGACCTTGCCGTGCGGATGCCGGACAGCGAAGGCGGTGTAGCGATACTGGAGGATATCCGGGGGACCGCGCCGAAAACGATCGCGAGCCTGCGCGCCGTCGGTCAGTCGCTGAAACGCAACGCCGGCGACCTTGCCCCGCTTGCCGCCAATCCGGTCCCGCAGGCCGATCTTTCCGCCGCCGAAAAGATCCCGCTGGTGCTCAGCGCCACAGCGGAAAACGCCTCCGTCGACAGCATATGCGGCACGCTCGACTACAGTTTCTGGGCGATCAACAGGCTGCCGTGGCCGGGCGATATTGCCGATCCGACCGCCCCGCTTGCCGAACTGAAGCTTGGCAAGAGCTACATCTTCCAGCTCGAGAACGTGACGCCGCACCTGCATCCGATCCATCTGCACGGCATGAGCTTCACGGTCATTTCGTCCTCGACACGCGAGGTGATGCCGCTCGTTTCTGACACCTATCTCGTCCAGCCCGATGAGAAGGTCCAGCTTGCCTTCGTCGCCGACAATCCGGGCAACTGGGTGCTTCATTGCCATATCATCGAGCATCAGAAGACGGGCATGACGAGTTATGTGCGGGTTGCTTGAGGTAAGCTCACATGAGGATTTCGCCGTCAAGATCAATCACTGTTTCATAGCGTGCTCCTTTCGATTTGTATCGAATCCATGGCTGAGCCACCTCGCATGACGCGGCGCGTTTCCGTCGCCGGTTCAAACTCACATACGGTCGCCGTTTTGTCCGGCAGCACCACTATCCCGCTTGCGTAGCGGCAAGGCTCAGGAGAACGGGACCAATCTAAAGCGCGGCATTTGAAGCCCGACTTAGCGGCGGTTCGTTCACCTGGATCCGCCAGGATTGATCAGTCCTGGAAGATTTGTGTGTTCGGCCATTTTATGGTCGTCAGGCGGTCTTCATAACAGCCCCTTCGATGACAACACCCGCAGTGACAAACTTCCACAGCGCGATAAGGAGCTTGCGCGCCAGGGCAACTATCGCGGCTTTCTTTAAACGACCACCATTCGATTGGACCCGATCCACAAACCAACGACTGAGCGCTGACGCTGGCTGATTGCGTAGCCATAGCCAGGACAATTGAATCATCGTGGTGCGCAACCGGGGATTCCCTGCTTTTGAGACACCTTGTTCGTGGTCGATCGTCCCGCTCATCCATGGGGTCGGTGTCAAACCTGCATAGGCGGCAATCTGCCGCCGATTATCAAAATGTCGGCACAGCGCTTCGGTCCAAAGAACGGCGGCAAACTCAGCGCCGACACCTTTTAAAGTAAGCAACATTGCCGGCGCCGGTGCCTCAGACGCTAGCGGCTCATGTACGGAAAGCAGGGAATTACGCTCGCTCTCCACCTCGACGATTTGCTCAAGCAGCAACTCAAGACGATCGAGTTCTCGATTTATTTGAGCCTTGAGATGCTTCGGCAAGCCACGGCCGTCTCCGGTGCAAAGCTCCTCAAGCCGTATGCGGCGATCTTTTCGAAGCGGTTGATAGCCGCTGACGCCCTGGGCGAAAAGTAGACCCTTGACGCGATTAACATGCCTTACTCGCTCCGCAATCAACACTTTGCGTTCCCGGGCAGATTCGACGCCGGTCTTCGTCCTCTGGAGCTGGCGCTCTGACCATTGCGCACACACGTGGCTCGCCACGCTTGAATGCCAGCAGTGTCCGCGTCAATGCCTCTCCATCAATCTTGTCGGTCTTAACGCGCCGACGTCGACGAGAGGTCGCGATAGAAGCTGCATCAACTACGTAACTCTCAATCCCGTTCGCTTCCAGAACCCGATGGATCCAAAAGCCATCCAATCCAGCCTCTTGGATCGTCACGATGGGAAACGACTTCCCTGTTCGTAGCCGCGCCTTCAGTTGGAGCTGCTCAAACCGAGCGAGCAACTCGGCTATATTGCCGCCGTCCACCACATGCTTCGACATCTTTTCGCCGTTGCCCGGCGACAACGAAGTGATCAACCAGGTCGATCGGCTAAGTTCCAACGACACAAAAATTGCGCCAAGATCAGTGCGGACAGCGGTTGGCGTCTTTGATTGAACGGATGTGGCTTCCATAACCTGTTCCTTCTGAGCGAGTGCTTTGATGCAGCCTCACTCTGCCAGAGCGTCGGCCGCTGTTCACTCCTCATGGGATCTAAAGCCCTCGTCCGCCTGCCGGCACCTTCTTCCGGCTTTAACGGGGCAAAGGTGATATGCCGCAACCTCTCCGTCCTTCTCAGTCATTTCGCGAGGCAAGCCCCGCTTGCGGGGAGAGGTTACGGTGAAGGGCTTCGGCATGACGCAGCCTCCTGCATCTGGTTCCTCGCCGATTGCGTTACGTCTGGCAGGAGGACGTGCACTGACCCCATGGGCGGCATCGAAATCTTCGCTTTCATTGTTCTGCCTGCGATGATCGCCGCCGGAGGCTGGATTGCCGTGCTCGCCAATGAATACAGCAATCGTGCGAAGCGCCGTATCGATCCCGGCGAATAACCCGCCGGCCACGCCGGCATAGGCACCTTCAACGTATTGACATATCGAGCGTAAAGGAGAAGGAAGGTTAACCGACCTTTTTCCTTGCGAATGAATTGACATGATAGAAACAACCGCCGAATTGGCGGCCGCCTGCAAAGAGCTGGCCAAGTCCGACTTCATTACAATCGACACTGAATTCCTGCGTGAGACGACATTCTGGCCGGAGCTTTGCCTGATACAGATGGCAAGCTTGACGACGGAAGTCATCATCGACCCACTTGCTAAGGGCATAGACCTTGCACCCTTCTTCGAGTTGATGGCCAACCAGAATGTGCTGAAGGTTTTTCATGCGGCGCGCCAGGACATCGAAATCATATTCCATCGCGGCGGGCTGATCCCGCATCCGATCTTCGACACGCAGGTCGCCGCCATGGTCTGCGGCTTCGGCGACAGCGTTTCCTATGACCAGCTCATCAGCCGGACAAAGGGCGTGCAAATCGATAAATCCTCGCGCTTCACTGACTGGAGCCGGCGGCCACTTTCCGAAAAGCAGCTCGATTATGCGTTGGCAGACGTCACGCATCTGCGCGACGCCTATCTCTATCTCAAGGCCGAACTGGAGCGCGAAGGCCGTTCGTCCTGGCTCTCGGAGGAGATGGATATTCTCGAATCGCGCGAGACCTACGACATGCATCCGGATGACGCCTGGCAACGTTTGAAGATGCGGCTGCGCAAACCGCAGGAACTTGCGACCCTCAAATATGTCGCGGCATGGCGCGAGCGGGAGGCGCGATCCCGCAACGTGCCGCGTTCGCGCGTATTGAAGGACGATGCGATCTACGAGATCGCCCAGCAGCAGCCGAAGGACACCGAGGCCCTGAGCCGCCTGCGCACGATCCCGAAGGGATGGGAGCGTTCTGCCGCCGGTACGGCGGTTCTCGAAGCCGTCAATACGGCCCTTGCCCTGCCGAAAGCCGAGATGCCCCATGTGCCCCGCCACACGCAGGCGCCTGAGGGTGCTGCCGCTGCGGTCGAATTGCTCAAGGTACTGTTGAAGCTGATTTCGGAAAAACACGGCGTCGCGCCGAAAGTCATCGCCAATAGCGAAGACCTCGACAAGATTGCCGCGGACGGCGAGAAGGCGGAGGTCGCGGCACTCAGCGGTTGGCGCCGCGAATTGTTCGGTGCGCCCGCGCTGCAGCTTATCAAGGGCGAGATCGCGCTCCGTTTCGTCGGCAAGAAAGTCGATACCGTTTCGCTTTGATGGCCCTTGCCCCTTGAGCCGGCTTGCGAAATCGCTTGACCGAAGCGTCTCGCGTGGAAAAATGCGCGCGGGCGCCAACACAGGTCAGATGTCATGAAAGAGATTTCTCCAGCGCAGAACTGGCTTCTCTTAACGGCCGTGATGGCTGCAAGCGGCGTAGCCTATGGCCTGGTGGTCTTTCCCGACGAACCGGTCATCATCGGCGCGGTCTTTGCGGTCTTTATCGGCATGCCGATTTTGGCCTTCGAGCGGAGAGCCTTCCTGCGCCCGCTCTACCGGCGGCTCCAAAAACTTCCGACGGCGTCGTTCATCATTTCAGCTTTGCTGATTTATGAAGCCCTCATGAACATCGGCTACGCGCTGGCCGCCTCGCTGCTGTCGGCGATCGGGCTGATCAAGCCTGCAGTTGTTCTTGAACATCCTTGTGATGCCGTTCAATGTCTTCATGTATGCGCTGGGGGTCTGCGCCGTCGTCATCTTCGTGTTGCGCGTGCGCGAACTGCTCGGCCGCGATGTTTTTCTCAGCATGTTTTCCGGCCGCTACCGGACCCCCGTCCAGGAGGAACGCATCTTCCTCTTTATCGACCTCGTCGATTCGACTCCTTTTGCCGAAAAGCACGGAGATCTTCGAGCGCAGCAATTGCTGAATTCGCTGTTTGCCGCTTTTGCCGAACCGGTGCGGCGGAACAAAGGGGCGATTGATGATTACGTCGGCGATCTCGCGATCATAACCTGGCCGCTCGCGCGCGGGCTGAAGGATGGCCGCTGCGTGCGCTGTATCTTCGACATCCTGAACGATATCGAAGCCGATGCGGAAAGCTGGCTGAAGCAATATGGACAGGTGCCCCGCCTGCGCGCAGCCCTCCATGGCGGCTTTGTCATCACAGCGGAAATCGGCGTCGATCACCACAAGATCACCTATTTCGGCGACACCGTGAATACAACTTCAAGGCTTGAGTCCCTTTGCAAGACACTGAACCGGCCGGTGCTGATCTCGAGCGAGCTGGCCCAACGCCTGACGCTGCCTGAAAGGATCAGCGCGCAGGACCTGGGTGTTCATGCGCTCAAGGGCCGGGGCCAGGGACTCGGCGTCATGACGCTGGCACAGGCCCTGCCGACGTCGGCAGCGTCACCAAAGCTTCATTCAACCTTCAATTAGGCGCCATCAATGGACTGCTAAGCGAAACCGCCATTTCATTTACTGGAGGTTTCCATGAAAGCTGCGCTTTTCAGTTCCGTCTCCCTCTTCTTCCTCGTCGCCGCCTCCGCTTCCGCCGACCAGCGGGCTTTTCCGGCCAAGCTCGCCGGCCAGGCGATCCTACCTGCCAACACGCTGGTTCCGGCACCCGCCGACGCGCCCGAATTCCTGAAGCACGCCGGCAAGTTCACCACTCCAGACCGCAAGCGCACCGAAGCGCTCGGCTCCGTTTCCGGCAAGGACGGACAGCGCCTCACCGACATCAAGCTGCCGCTCGACGGCCAGCCTGTCCAAGGCTTTTCCGGCATCAAGACGATGGAAGACGGCACGTTCTGGACGCTCTCCGACAATGGTTTCGGCTCCAAGGGCAACTCCAGCGACGCCATGCTCTTCCTGCACCAGATGAACCTCGACTGGACGACCGGCAAGGCAGACGTCGTCAAGAACATCTTCCTCTCCGATCCGAACAAGATCGCGCCCTTCCCGATTACTCTCGAAGGTGCCGAGAAACGCTATCTGACCGGTGGGGATTTCGACATCGAATCCATCCAGCCGGTCGCCGACGGCTTCTGGCTCGGCGATGAGTTCGGTCCCTATCTTTTGAAGGTCGATACCGAAGGCCGGTTGACCGACGTGATCGCCACCACGGCCGATGGCAAGCCGGTGATGTCGCCCGACAACCCGCTGCTCTCGGTTCCGGCAAATCCGGCCGCCAAGATGCCTGCCTTCAACCTCAAGCGCTCCGGTGGCTTCGAAGGTCTTGCCATGTCGAAGGACGGAAGCAAGCTTTACGGCCTTCTGGAAGGCGCGCTCTATCAGGATGACGGCAAGATGGAATCCGTTGACGGCCACACCGCCATCCGCGTCATCGAGTTCGACGTCGCCTCCAAGAAATGGACGGGCCGCAGCTGGTTCTATCCATTCGAGGACAAGGGTGCCGCGATCGGCGACTTCAACATGCTGGACGACACGACCGCCCTCGTCATCGAGCGCGACAATGGCGCCGGTACGAAGGACAAGGTCTGTGCCGATCCCAAGGAGCCCAAGCCGGACTGCTTCCAAGCTCCGGCGGAGTTCAAGCGCATCTACAAAATCGAGCTCGACGATGCCAACGCCGGCAAGGCCGTGCGCAAGATCGGTTACATCGACCTGATGCATATCGAAGACCCGGACAACAAGAAGAAACAAGGTGGCCGCGAAGGCTTCTACGACATGCCCTTCGTGACGATCGAGAATGTCGACCGCGTCGATGCCACGCACATCATCGTCGGCAACGACAACAACCTTCCCTTCTCCGCCGGCCGCGCCGTCGACAAGGCAGATGACAACGAGTTCAGCCTGCTGGAAGTGGGTGATTTTTTGAGTGCGAAATAGACAGACGCTCTTGGGGATCGAGAGGGTGGCGCGTGAGTGCTATCCTTCACTTCCTTGCGGCTGATGACGGATGAGGCGTTGCTCGGCGGACCGTTTTTTCGCTCTCCCGCCTCATACCTGTGCCTGCCACAGAATCCGGTGCGCCAAAAGTCCTTGAGGCGCGGGAGGCTCATCTTGATTTGCGCGAGAGTTATTCACGGCGCAGACGCGCCGTGGCTGGATTCCTCTGACGAGCACAGGAATGACGGTGTTCAAGGGCGCTTCAACGCAGAATAAAATCCACGAATGCCCCTACTCGAACCTGAACACCAGCCGTCTGTTCGTCAGCCGCGAGAGCTGCTGCAGGCGGCCGTCGAGGCGTTCTCCCGCGAAGTCGCGATATTCCGATGGCACGACGAATTCGAGGTCGATGCTTGGATTGGAGGACTTCCGGAATGTCAGGTTCTTCACCAGGCCCGGCATGGAGGCCGAGAACAGATAGACGACGCGCAGCATGCCGCCGAGCAGCTTGGCGCGCTCGACATATTGCGGGCCGGCGATCGTGGCAAGCGGTGCCGTCGAGCCGTCGTCTTGCAGGCCTTGGAAGCGGTAGTAATTGGCGAGCGCGATGAAGGCCCGGCCGGGATGGCTGATGCCGACGAAGGAGGAATGGGCAATCAGGTTCAGCGCCTGCAGGCCGCGGTAGTCCGGATGTGCGCGCCAGCTGATGTCGGCGAGCAGGCACGCCGCCTGGCGGTAGCGGGCTTCCTCTTCCGTTTCCACAACGCCGAAATAGGGCATCATGTAGCCGGTCCATCGGGCAAGCTCGCGCGCATGCTCAGGGGAACGCGCGCGCAGGATGGCAAGCTCGCCGGCCGCCGAAAGCAGCGGATCGGCGCGGCGCTCGCCCTCCGACAGCAGCGAGTAGAGATAGCCCTCGCGAACGCCCTGCGCCGAGAAGGAAATGATACCGGGATTCATCGCGCTCAACACTTCCTTCATGGCAACGGCACCGAAGGGCAGCAACGCACGGCGATGCTTCGAGACCGCCTGGAAGGCCGGATCCTTGGAGTCCCTGGCTACTTCCACCTGGTCGAGGAACTGCATCATCGCTTCGAGAGAAACCTCGTAGCCCTGCATCATGTGAAGCGGATATTGGGTAAGCTCCATGTGCAGCTTGGCGATGTTACGCCAGGTGCCACCAACCGCGTAGAAGGTCCGCCCGGCCCCCTTTTCCAGGATTTTTGTGGCGCTTCGAACATGCTTGCGAGCGAAAGTGCGGGCTCTTGCGAGGGAGCCGCCGGCATATTCCGAAAGGCGAAGCCCTCCAAGCGGCAGGGTGATCCCCCTGCCGATCTCGCGCTCCTTGATGTCGATGAGTTCCAGCGAGCCGCCCCCGAGGTCGCCTGCGATGCCGTCCGGATGGAAGAAGCCGCTGATGACGCCGAGCGCGGAAAACTTCGCCTCCTCCTCGCCGGAAAGCACGCGAATCTTGCGCTGGAGGATCGTTTCGGCCTGGTGGATGAAATCAGGCCCGTTGGAGGCTTCGCGCGCGGCAGCCGTTGCCAGCACATACATGGTCGCCGCGCGGGCCTGGTCGGAAAGAGCCTTGAAACGATGCAGGGCGGCCAGCGCGCGGGCGACGCTTATCTCATCCATCCTGCCGTTCAGCGCGATGCCCTTACCGAGGCCGCAAAGCACCTTTTCGTTGAAAAGGATCGCCGGCGACCGGGACATGCCTTCGTAGATGACCACGCGGATCGAATTCGACCCGATATCGACGACGGAGACCGGGGCAATCCCTGGCAGGCGCCCCTGGGCTTCTGATTCAACCATGCAGGTCCAGTTTTATCTCTTGGTCCAGCCGGAAAGCAGGCCGGCGATCAGCTTGGGCGCACTGGATTTCAGGGCTTCACCACGGCCGGAAAGGCTGGGATTGGTCATGAAATACTGCTGCGCATTGAACGGCTCTTCGCCTTTGCGCACTTCCATGCGCCGAGACGTGCCGTCGGGCAATATCTCGTAGCTCTGCTGATTGTCAATGATATTGCCTAGCATGATCTGGGACAAAACCTGCTCGTGCACAGTCGGATTGATGAGCGGGACGAGCGTCTCGACGCGGCGGTCGAGGTTTCTGGGCATCATGTCGGCGGAGCCGATATAGACGAGCGCCTTGTCGGACGGCAGCCCGTGTCCATTGCCGAAGCAGAAGATGCGGCTGTGCTCCAGGAAGCGGCCGACGATCGACTTGACGCGAATATTGTCGGAGAGGCCCGGCACCTGCGGGCGTAGGCAGCAGATACCGCGAATGACCAGATCGATTTCAACGCCTGCCCGGCTTGCCGTATAGAGCGCGTCGATAATTTCCGGATCAACGAGCGAGTTCATCTTCATCCAGATCGCTGCCGGCGCACCGTTCTTGGCATGTTCGATCTCCTCGTCGATGTGACGGAGGATGCGCGAGCGCAGCGTATAAGGCGAAACGGCGAGCTTCATGCTCTCCTCCGGCTCGCCGTAGCCGGTGATGAAGTTGAAGATGTTCGCCATATCGTGGGCGATCACCTGATTGCAGGTGAAGAACGAGAGGTCGGTATAGATCTTCGCGGTGACCGGATGGTAGTTGCCGGTGCCGAGGTGGCAGTAGCTGCGGAGTCTGCCCTCCTCGCGGCGAACGACCAACGACATCTTTGCGTGTGTCTTGAGCTCGATGAAGCCGAAGACGACCTGCACGCCGGCGCGTTCGAGGTCGCGTGCCCAACGGATGTTCGCCTCTTCGTCGAAACGGGCCTTGAGCTCGACGAGGGCAGTCACCGACTTGCCGGCTTCGGCAGCATCGATGAGAGCCCGGACGATCGGGCTGTCGTTCGAAGTGCGGTAAAGGGTCTGCTTTATCGCCACGAACGTCAGGATCGCGCTGCAGCCTGGAGAAGAAACTGGACCACCACGTCGAAAGACTCGTAGGGGTGATGAACCACCATGTCCTTTTCGCGAATGGCCGCGAAGCAGTCTCCGGCATGCTCGCGAACGCGTTCGGGAAATCGCGCATTGTAGGGCGGAAACCGAAGGTCGTCGCGCGGCGCCTTGGTGATCTCGGAGACCGTATTGAGCGCGAGCAGGCCCGGCAAAACGGCGACACGATTGTCTGGAACGTTCAACGCCTGCACCACGAACTGGCGCAGCGATGCCGGCATCTCGGAATCCGTCTCGATGCGGATCACCTTGCCGCGGCGGCGGCGCTTCAGCGCGGTTTCAAAGAAGCGCACGAGGTCTTCGGCTTCTTCCTCCACTTCGATATCGCTGTCGCGGATGAGGCGGAATGTACCGGAGCCCTGCACCTCGTAACCGGGATAGAGCCGGTGAATGAAGATGTTGGCGACATCCTCCAGCGTGATATAGCGGATCGTGCCGGCGTCATCCGGCAAGCGGACGAAGCGATCGAGCGCAGGCGGCAGGCGAAGCAGCGCCGTCATCGGCTCGCGCCCGCGCTTGCTGGTCAGCTGCAAGCCGATCGAGAAACCGAGGTTCGGGATGAACGGGAACGGGTGAGCCGGGTCGATCGACAGCGGCGTCAGAACCGGAAAGATCGCCTGCTCGAACTCTGCGGCCAGCCACTGCCGGCTCGGCGTCGCTGAGCGCGCCGGGACGGACGAACAGGATGTCTTCCTTCGCGAGCATACTGCTGCAGGACGGCAAGCGAAGCCTGCTGCTCCATCTGCAGATTGTCGACTCTCCTGCAGGATTGCATTCGAGCTGTTCGGCGGGCGTCTGCCGTCGTCACTGCGGTCGCGAAACGCACGATGTTCTGGCGTACCTGGCCTTCGAGGCCGGCGATGCGCACCATGAAGAATTCGTCGAGATTGGCCGCGGAAATCGACAGGAAACGGACGCGCTCGAGCAGCGGGTGCTGCAGTGTTCATGCGTTTCCTCGAGAACGCGACGGTTGAACTGCAGCCAGGAAAATTCACGGTTGATGAAACGTTCGGGACTAGCAAGCAAGTCTTCCAGCGGCGGGACTGCTGCCGCTGTTTTCGGAATGGGTTCCTGATGCTCCGCTACCGCACTGTCCATGTTCCGATCGCCCCGTTTCACTCGTCCATGCGCAGTATATCAGTTTCACGACAGAACTGTGACAGTCAATCGGACGACGCCGAATTACCCAATTCATTCAATACTTCGGCAGCGAGAGACCGGGTGATTTTCGTGCCCCGCGCAAGGGCCAGCCGGTCGAGCCTTTCGACGATCGTCTGGGCCGCGTTCAGCGACCGCTCCATCCGGTTCACGATATAAAGGACGAGTTTGTCATCTATATTAAGCTGCCGGTCGGAGAAGAGCTTGACGATAACCTGGGACAGCAATTCCTCGTCCGGCTCGCCGATTTCGACGACGGTCGCAGCCTTGAGCCTCGAGCGCAGGTCGGGAAGCTCCACCGGCCACGACATCGGCCACAGGCGGCTCGTCATCAACAGGCTGTTGCCGTTTTCGCGCGCGCTGTTGATGACGTGAAAAAGTTCGGTGTCATCGAAGCCGAGGCGGTCGACATCCTCGAAAAGGACAGGCCCGTTTGCCGCAGTAACGGCGGCATCCGATCCTCGCTTCGGATGTATGGTGACGGCACCGCTATGCTCTTTCCAGATGCTTGCAAGATGCGACTTTCCGGAACCGACCGGCCCGGCCAGAATGACGACCGGCGATGGCCATTGCGGCCAGGCGTCGATGATGGTCACCGCAGCGCTCAGCCGGTCGGAGACCAGCAGGTCGTCTCGGCCGCTTGCCGCATCATGGGAAAAGACCAGCGGGAGCTGTTCCCCCGCCTTGCGCTTCACGTCGTTCATTTGGATTCGGCTTTTGTCTTCCGGGCTTCGGCAGGTTGCGAACGGCCCGCATAAAGATCGCTCTGAAGGTAGCGCGAGAGCGCAAAGCGGACAAGGACGCCGACGGCGGCAGCGGCCGGCACCGCAACGAGCAGGCCGACGAAGCCGAAGAGCGCGCCGAACGCAAAGAGCGCGAACATCAGCCAGACCGGGTGAAGTCCGACGCTGTGGCCGACGAGTTTCGGCTGCAGGATATTACCTTCCAGGAACTGGCCGCTGAAGAAGACAACGAGCACGGCGCCGACCCAGAGATAATCCGGCCAGAACTGAACGAGCGCCACTCCGACCGCAAGGACCAACCCGACCAGCGAGCCGACATAGGGGATGAAGCTTATCATGCCGGCAAAGAGTCCGATGAGCAGGCCGAAGTTCAAGCCTACGAGCGACAGACCGACGGCGTAGTAGATTCCGAGGATCAGGCAGAGAGAGCCCTGCCCGCGAATGAAGCCGGCGATCGCCTGATCGATCTCATGAGCGATCTGGCGAACGTCGCTGACATAATCGCGCGGAATCCACTGATCGACCTTGGATATCATCCGGTCCCAGTCGAGTAGGATGTAAAAAGCAACGACCGGCGTCACGACCAGCAGCGAGATGACGTCGACGATGGCCTTGCCGGAATTCCAGATCTGGCCAAAGAGGCCGGTCAGGAAGCCCATGCCTTCCGACAATATGCCGGAGAAATTGTCCTTGATCGTGCCGAAGCTGGTTCCTGATCCAACCCGGCAGCACGGAATCCTGTACGTTGGCGATGAAGGCCTGCAGCTGGCTGATATATCCGGGAAGCCGCTGGGCGAAATCGTTGAACTGATTGATCAGGACCGGAATGAGGATCATCAGCGCCAGCGCGAAGATGATGACGAAGGCGACCAGGATGCCGATTGTTGCCATCAAGCGGCTGAGCCCCAGACGCTGCAAACGGTCGGCCACGGGATCAAGGAAATAGGCGATCGCCATGCCGGCGACAAAGGGCAGCAGGATGGAGCTGAAGATATAGAGAAAGACGATGAAGAAGACGAGCACGCCCAGCCAGAAGAAGACCTGCCGTTTGAGACTTGCTCCGCTGACCTGATGTGGCATCGCTTTCCCCGTTCGTCCGCCCATGACGCAATCTTTTCGCGCCGCTACTCGAAGCACATAGGATGCGGGCCGGAAGATGGTCAACCCTGCGGCGGAAAATCCAACCCTCCCCTATGGAAAGAGCGGGAAATTGGGGCTTTTCTCCATCGCCGCCTTGCATAAAGCGCACTCTCATGCAATTGCGACCCGCATGTGACGCGGTCCATTATACCGCCCGAACCAGCCATCGGAGATCAGCATGAGCCAGTCTGGACGAAACGGCCTGACCTATAGCGACGCAGGCGTCGATATCGATGCCGGCAATCTGCTTGTCGAGAAGATCAAGCCGACCGTCCGCTCGACGCGCCGCCCCGGCGCCGATGGCGAGATCGGCGGCTTCGGCGGCCTGTTCGACCTCAAGGCCGCGGGCTTTCAAGGACCCGGTTCTCGTCGCGGCCAACGACGGCGTCGGCACCAAGCTGAAGATCGCCATCGATGCCGGATGTGCCACGATACGGTCGGCATCGACCTCGTCGCCATGTGCGTCAACGACCTCGTTGTACAGGGCGCAGAGCCGCTGTTCTTCCTCGACTATTTCGCCACCGGCAAGCTCGACCCCGATCAGGGCGCGGCCATCGTCGGCGGCATCGCGGAAGGCTGTCCGCGAGGCCGGCTGCGCCCTGATCGGCGGCGAGACCGCGGAGATGCCCGGCATGTACCGCGATCGGCGATTACGATCTCGCCGGCTTTGCCGGTGGGCGCGGCCGAGCGCGGCCAGCTGCTGCCTGACCGCCGATATCGCCGAGGGCGATATCATCATCGGCCTTGCGTCCTCCGGCGTTCATTCGAACGGCTTTTCGCTGGTCCGCAAGATCGTCGAGCTTGTCCGGCCTCGGTTGGGATGCGCGATGCGCCGTTCAAGTCCAAGGCACGACGCTTGGCGAAGCACTGCTGACGCCGACGCGCATCTATGTGAAGCCGCTGCTTGACGGCGATCCGCGAAACCGGCGCCGATCAAGGCGCTGGCGCACATCACCGGCGGCGGCTTCCCTGACAATATTCCCGCGCGTGCTGCCGAAGAATCTTGACCGCCGAGCATCGATCCTGCCGGCCGTCAAGGTTCCGCCGGTGTTTTCCTGGCTTGCCAAAACGGGCGGCGTCGAGCGCGAAGGAAATGCTGCGCACCTTCAACTGCGGCAGTCGGCATGATCGCCGTTGTTGCTCGGCTGAAAATGCCGCTGCGGTGACCGCCGTCACTGAAATCGCAGGGCGAGACAGTCAGTCACGCTCGGCACGGATGATCGGCCGCGCCGAGGTGCGCCGGTGTACGGTCTATCAAGGGCACGCTCGCTCTATGACACGACCTGCCGCGCAAACGCGTCGTCGATCTTCATTTCCGGCGGCGGGCTCCAACATGATGGCGCTCGTCGCGGCAGCGAAGAGCTCCGGACTATCCCGCTGAAATCGTCGCGCGTGATCTCCGACAAGGCGGATGCCGGCGGCCTTGACGAAAGCTGCCGCGGAAGGCATCTCCACGTTGCGCTCTTCGTCCGCAAGGATTATGCCAGCAAGGACAGCCACACGAGGCGGCGATCTTTGAAGCGCTGCGACTGGCTCTCGCCGGATATTCTCTGCCTTGCGGGCTACATGCGGCTGTCTGAGCGCGAAATTCATCCGAACGTTACGAGGGCCGGATGATCAACATCCACCCTTCCCTGCTGCCGCTCTTCCCGGGACCTCCACACGCATCAGCGCGCCATCGACGCCGGCATGCGGATCGCAGGGCTGCACGGTGCATTTCGTGACCGAAGGCATGGATGAAGGGCCGGTGATCGCGACAGGCCGCCGTGACCGGTTCTGTCCGGCGATACCGCCGAGACGCTCGCCGCGCGTGTCCTCACGGTCGAGCATCAGCTCTATCCGCAAGCGCTGCGGCTCTTTGCCGAAGGCAAGGTGCGGATGGAAGGCGGCAGGGCGGTGGGCGCAGAGATATCCGCCCGCCCCAATGCCAATCACATCATTTCCCTGATCGCCTGATCCTTCAGGCAACGAGCGCCCGAAGCTGATGCAAGGTGCCGTCGCTGTAGACGAAGCGTCCGCCGCAGAAGGTGGCGCGGATGCGGTGCACATCGCCCGGCTCGACGACGACCAGATCGGCGCGCTGACCGACGGCGATCTCGCCGCGGTCTGTCAGACCTGCGGAACGGGCGGCATTCCTGGTCGCCATGGCGACCGCGGCCGGCATTGCGGTGTAATCGGCGATCTTGAAGATGCCGGGCACGCACAAGCCGCCGGGTGATAATCGGCAGCAATCACCGTCAGGAGCCCGGCCTTGGCGGCATCGAGCGCACTCAGATTGCCCGACATTGACTGGCCGCGAAGCGCATTGGGCGCTCCCATAAGCGTCCAGAGCCCGCGGCGGCGGGCCTCCGCGGCAGCTGGTAGCGTGACCGGAAACTCGCTGATCGTCACACCGAGATCATGCATCTCGGCAACCTTTTCAGCACTATCGTCATCGTGGGAAGCAAGCGACAGCTTCCACTTGAGCGAGAGGGCGACGATCTCCTTCAGCTTTGCCTCGATCTCCGGATTGCTGCGCATCGCAATGCGCTTGGCGACCATTTCCGCCGCCATTTCCTCGGAGATCGCCCGGCGCTCGGCGATGCTCGATTATGTAGCTCTGGATGTTGTTGTACTGCCCCTGCCCCGGCGTATGGTCGGTCAGCGACACCATATCGATATGACCGGCTTCAAGCAGCTTTTCGAGCGCGGGCGCGGCACCCAGATTGGTGATCTCATAGCGCGCATGGACGCGATGGTCGATCAGCAGATCGGGCTCGCAGCCGGTTGATCCCCTCGATGATCGCACCCGTTGTTTCGAGTGAGCGGACATAGCCGTAGACGCTCTCGGTCGCAAAGGAAATCGCCGCAAAAGCCGTCGTCACGCCGGCGGCCGCGAGTTTCTTGTCGAGTTCATGGATGCCGAAATCAATCGGCATCATGGCGTTCGGGCGCGGGGCGATCTCGCGCTCGACCATGTCGCCATGCAGATCGACAAAACCCGGCATCAGCAACCGCCCGCCGCCGTCGATCGCGGCATCGCCGACCGGCTCCGGCCGTATCTCGGCAATCGCCCCGTCCTCGATCCGGATTGCGCCCCGGCTCACCACCTCTGCGGGAAGAACGAGCGTGAAATTGCTGAGCCACATGGGCACTCTCCTGACGGCATTCCATGATTTGATAAACTGCAGCGCTAGGCGGGATTCGTGACAACGGTATGAACTTGGATGCTGCTGCGACAATCAACCCAAAGCACTTTCACAATACTTGATGAGCTGCATGAAAAATATGCCGGCCTGCTCGTGCCGTCCTTTGCCCATCGTGCGGAAACGGCAATCAATCTCGTACTCTGGAAATGGTCGAGCACGCTTGCGTATCAGGTGAGGGTCATCGATCCAAGCGGTCGACTGCCGAAAGATCAACGGTCCTGGAAAAAATGTCGATTAGATCAAGCTATCCCGCTTCATCGCCGCCCATTGCAGCAGGATGATCGTCTTCATGTCGCGGATATCGCCGCTTTCGATCATCGCGATTGCCGTGTCCAGAGGCACGTCCAGCACTTCGATATCCTCATGCTCTTCGTCCAGGCCACCGCCGTTCGAGACGCGGTCGGACGTATCGATCGGCGCGGCGAAGAAATGCACGACTTCGCTGTTCGAACCCGGCGAGCTGTAGGCCCTGAAGAGGAACCGGACGTCGCGGACGCGGAAGCCCGTCTCCTCCACCGCTTCGCGGCGGATCGCTGCTTCCGGCTCCTCGCCGTCGAGAAGGCCGGCTGGCGTTTCGATCATGAAGGCGGGCTCGCCCCGAAGATTGGGCGGCAGGCGGAACTGTTCGACGAGGACGACGGAGCCGCGTTTCGGATCGTAGAGCAAGATCGTCGCGGCCGGCGTGCGGTGATAGACCTCGCGATGGAGGCGATGGGTAAGGCCGTTCGAATCCGTGTAATCGAGCTTATAAACGCTCAGCCGCGTCCAGCCTTCCGCGCAGCGTCGTTTCCTCGACGACCTCCGCCCTTGCCTTCGCAAACTTCGTCATACGGCATCCTTGCGCAGCCAGACTTTGTTGTCGTGGACGGCCGCACCGCCATAGGGCGCGACGGGGTCTGCGCCGGTGAGCACATTGATGCCCTCGCCGTCGACATGCGCCTTGTTCGGCCACAAGCCTTCGGCGATCAGAACGCCGCGGCTTCGACCTCGGTCGTGACGTGGGCGTGCAGGCGCACCTCGCCGCGCCGGTTTCCGATCTGGACGAGATCGCCGTGGGCAATGCCGTTTATCTCGGCATCGTGCGGATTGATCATCAGTTCGGGACGCCCCTCCTTCTGCCGCGACGTCTTTGTTTCGGAAAAGCTGGAATTCAGGAAGTTGCGCGCGGGCGAGGTTGCCAGCCGGAAGGGATGTTCGGCATCGGCCGATTTCGATGACATCCACCTGATCGGGAAAAGCCGGCAGCTCGGGATGCGGGCCGAGCAGGCCGATCGGATTCCGGTGGACGGTTAGGCGCCGGCTGGTTGGTCCAATCCGGCCGAAAGTGGAACTTGCCGTCCGGATGCGCGAAACCGTTGAGGAAATGCGCGTCTTCGAAGTCAGGCTGGCGGTCGAACCATTTATGCTCGAGGAAGTGGTCGTAGTCCGGCAGGCCGCTCGTTTCGAGAATGCGGTCGACCATTTCCCGGGCGCTAAAGCCGAAGCCTGGCTGATCGGCAACGCCGAGGCGCTTTGCGAGCTCCTCGATGACGAAAAGGTTGGTACGCACCGTCGGCGGCGGTTCGACGAGCTTCGGGCCGAGCAGGATATGCTGCTGGCCGCCGCCGCGGTAAATATCGTCATGCTCCACGAACATCGTGGCCGGAATGACGACATCGGCAAGTTTCCGCCGTATCGGTCATGAACTGCTCGTGCACCGCCATGAAGAGGTCGTCGCGCAGCATGCCGCTGTTTCACCAGGCGCTGCTCCGGCGCGACGTTCGCAGGATTGGTGTTCTGCACCAGCATCGCCGTGACAGGTCCGCGACCTGCGCGGAGCGCATGCCGGCATCGCCGGTCAGCGCGCGCCCCGATCTTGCGACTGGTCGAGCATGGCGGACATCCGCATCCTGCATCGGCCCTGCCGGTCAGCTCGCGCGTTGTCCATACGGAAGATGCCGCAGTTCGAATGGAAGCCGCCGCCGCCCTCATATTTCCACGAGCCTAGTTACGGCCGGCAATCGCATGGCTGCGGCATGCATGGCGACCGCGCCATTGCGCTGGCGGGCGAACCCATAGCCGAGGCGGAAGAATGTCTTCTTCGTCGTACCGACGAGACTGGGCGAAGGCTTCAATCTCATCGCAACGGACAGACCGGTGATTGCGGCAGCCCATTCCGGCGTGCGATTCGTCTTGAGGTGCTGCTTCGAGGCCCTGCCGGGTCGTCGGCATAGGCGTTGCCAGATAGTCCCGGTCGGCGTAGCCCGTCGCGGAAGAGCGACGTGCATGACCGCGCAGGCGAGTGCACGCGTCGGTGCCGGGCTTCAGGACCAACCGCCATGATCGGCCTGCCGCATCGGTCGGCTGTCTCGTAGATGTCGATGGCGACGATCTTCGCGCCGCGCTCCTTGCGCAGCCCGGACAGCATGCGTCATCACATTGACCTGCGTCGCCGACCGGCGTTGGTACCCCAGATGACGACGCAGTCTGACTGCGGCCCATCTCGCGCGGATCGACGCCACCGAGCGTGCCGGTCGCCGGCAAAGAACCCGGACCAGGCGAGGTTCGTGCAGATGCTGACGAGACTAGGCCGGTGTAGCGTCTTGGCATGGCGCAGGCGATCGATGCAATCGCGCTGCACCGAGGCCCATGGTGCCGGCATAGTAGTAGGGCCAGACCGCTCTCGCAGCCGTCCTTCTGCCTCGGACTTCAGGAAGGCGTTCGGCGATCTCGTCCAGCGCCGCGTCCCAGGACATCGCCTGCTGTCCAAACGCCCTTCCCCCTTGGCGCCGACGCGGCGCAAAGGTTGCAGCAGCCGGTCCGGGTGGTAGAGTACGTTCCGCATAGCGGGCGACCTTGGCGCAGATGACGCCGGACGTATAGGTGTGGTCGTTGGCACCGCGCACACGGCCGATGCGGCCGTCCTCCGCAATCTCTACTTCCAGCGCGCAGGTGGAGGGACAGTCGCGCGGACACGGGCGGTGTGCCCGACCTTCTTGCCGGGATCGGCGGATTTGGCGTGAATGGGGGTCGCAATGTTCATGGCTTTTCTATATTCCAAGCCGTCATCCACCAAAAGCCGGAAATGACGGCTATGACATGAATTCATAACAGGCATCAGCGAAAATGAACTACCGCCACATCTATCACGCGGGCAATTTTGCCGATGTGCTGAAGCACGCCGTTCTGGCGCGTCTCATCCGCTATCTGCAGAAGAAGGACGGCGCTTTCCGAGTGCTCGACACGCATGCCGGCGTCGGGCTTTACGACCTCTCCTCGGAAGAGGCGCAAAAGACCGGCGAGTGGCAGGACGGCATCGGCAGGATCATGGAGGCCGAGCTTGCGCCGCAGGTGGCCGGACTGCTCGAGCCCTATCTTTCCGCGGTCCGGGAACTCAACCCGGATGGCGGCGTGCGCTTCTATCCCGGTTCGCCGAAGCTTTCGCGCATGCTCTTTCGCCCACAGGACAGGCTTTCGGCGATGGAACTGCATCCGGAGGACTATATCCGCCTTCACCGGCTGTTCGAAGGCGATCACCATGCCCGCATCACCGAGCTCGACGGCTGGCTGGCGCTCGGCGCGCATCTGCCGCCGAAGGAAAAACGCGGCATCGTGCTTGTCGATCCGCCGCTTCGAGGAGGACGGCGAATACGAGCGTCTGGTTGACGGCCTGGCGAGGGCCTACCGGCGGTTTCCGGGCGGCACCTATTGCCTTTGGTACCCGCTAAGAGGGGCGCTCCCATCAAGGAATTTCACGAGGCGCTGCAGGTGACCCAAATTCCGAAGATGCTGTGCGCTGAACTCGCGGTGCGCAGCGACCGCGGCGTTACCGGGTTGACGGGCTCCGGTCTTATCATCGTCAACCCGCCCTTCACGCTGAAGGACGAGTTGCACGCGCTGCTGCCGGCGCTCAAGGATCATCTCGCCCAAGATCGGTTCGCCTCACAGCGTGCCTTCTGGCTGCGTGGCGAAGCGAAGACCGGAACCGCCGATTGACCGCTTGCTGCACGTGCGAAATTTGTCCGCGCCGAAACCGCTTTCGAGGTGAAACATGAAGCTGCTTTGCTCCCCGACATCGCCCTATTCCAGCAAGGTGCTGATGGCCGCGCATTATCTGGAACTCGGCGTCACCGAAATCCGCGTCGATACCAATGCTGGCCCGGCGATCCTTCTCGACAACAACCCGCTCGGCAAGATCCCGACGCTTCTGACCGACGAAGGGGTTTCGGTCTTCGACAGCGTGGCGATCATGCATTATTTCGGCCGGCTGAAGAACACGAAGCTCTACCCTGCAAAGAGCGGCAAGCGAACCGATGCTGAAATTCTGGAAGCACTCTGCTGACGGATCTGCGACTGCCTGCTGGCGATCGTTTACGAGCGCCGCTTCCGCGACGAGGAGAAGGTGCACCAGCCCGTGGATCGACCGGCAGTGGAAGAAGGCCGTCAGCGGCCTGAACCACATCAGCGCGCATCCACCGAAGATCGGCCGGAGGCTGAATGGCGGTCACTTCGCGCTTGCTGCGACGATCGGCTATCTGGAACTGCGCTTCAAGGGCCAGTGGGAAGCCGAGCGATCCGAACCGATCGACTGGACACGCAAGTTCGAGAAGAAATTTCCTGCCTATCAGGAAACTCAAGCCGCACGGCTGAGATCCGGTAGGAGGGAGCCTTGCGGTGTCCCTCCTCCCACGCCACCGTGCGTACGGTTCCGTACATGGCGGTCCATGGCGCGCTCGGTTTCATGGTCCCCAATGCCCGCCGCCCTTACAAGCGCCCCGGCCTGATCTCGCGGGGTTCCGCCCGCTACCTCCGGCTTGGGCCGCTTGCGAGGCATCTGCTCAAGGCGGTCGGAAAAGCGGTCCCCTTGCTGTTCAGCTAACGGTTCCCATCACCAGGGCCCGCAGAGGGACTGTCACCTCCAAGTCATCGGCCGCATACCACCCGGCCAAACGGTGTTCTCACACCACGCGCCATGCCTGGCGCACAAACAAAAAAGCCGGGCGCGAGGCCCGGCTTTCATCAGGTATGTTCGGCAGACTTAGAACTTGACGCCGATACCGACCTTGACGCTGTGTTCGTCATAGCCGCGAGATACGTTCGTGGCGCCGAGATCGAAGTCCTTGTTCTGATAGTCGCTGAAGCGATATTCGAGCACGTGCCGTGATGTTGTTCGTCACCATGGCTTCAGCACCGGCGCCGACGGTGTAACCGAAAGCTGTATTGGAATCGGATTTACCGAAGCCGCTGACCTTGTTGTTCGCCGCAGCGGCACCAGCCGTCGCGTAGAGCAGGAACGGGTTCAGGTCGTAACCGACACGGCCGCGAACGGAGCCGTTGAAGCGGTTCTTGTTGGTGATGCCGTCCGACGTGCTGTCGAGGCCGGAATAACCGAGATCGGCTTCGACACCGTAGACGATCTGGCCGCTCTGCCAGTTGTAGCCCGTGTAGAGCTGGCCGCCCATCGCGTAACCGTCGCGGTCTGCACCGAAGTTGCCCTTGTTATAGGTGCCCGCGCCGCCGAGGTAAAAGCCTTCCCAGTTACCTGCAGGAGCGGCCGGCTCGGCCTGTGCTACCGGAGCTTCCGGAACCTGGTCGACTGCATCGGCGGCGTTGGCGGCAGAAAAGCCGGCGATCACGAAGGCGGACGCCATCAGACTAGCAATAAATGTACGCATACTCATTTCTCCTTTCGATCTCGCGCCCTTCGTAACTGTCCTACGCCGAAGCATTCGCGAGAAATTACAAGATGTCCCTCTCGGATCGAGGTCGAAAGTGGAGCGCAATTGCGGATTTGAGAGAGCCAAATTGTGAAATGATTGAGGCAGCGAAGCGGCTGAAATTTGATGTTGCTATAGGGCAACAGAATATTTGTTAACCATAACGATGAGTTAAATTGTCAATACTTATTCTAAGAACTTTATTTCTCAAATAATACATAGAATAGGTCTGCCACAAAGGCAATCGTGACACCCTATTTATATAGTCTGTGCCTGCCCCTATATAGAAACGCACTTAGACTCGCGGGACCAGAAAGCACGCTTTTGAACGAGCAAAGACTTAAGGCCGCGCTCATAACCGGGGCTGGCAAGAGAATAGGCCGGGCGATAGTCGAGGATTTGGCGGAAAACGGCTTTTCCGTTGCCATTCATGCCAATAGCTCGATCGACGAGGCGGAGGCGGTTGCGGCGGAATTGCGGCAAAAAGGCAAATACGCCGTCGCAGTGCAAGGCGACCTCACGAAAACAAACGAGACGGAAGCCCTGGTAAAAAGGGCCGCAGACCGGCTCGGTCCCATCGATCTGCTCGTCAACAATGCCTCCGTCTTCCGCGAAGATTCGGTGCGAAAAATGGATGCCGGTGTCTGGGATGAGCATTTCGCCGTGCATGTCCGGGCGCCTTCGATCCTCGCCGCCCAATTCGCCGCCCAGCTACCGGAAACGTCCACTGGCCTCATTGTCAATGTCATCGACCAACGCGTCTGGGCGCTGCGGCCGAGCTTCTATTCCTACACCCTGTCGAAGTCGGCGCTTTGGACCGCAACGCAGACGCATGGCGCAGGCGCTTGCTCCGAAAATTCGTGTCAACGCCATCGGGCCTGGCCCCTCGATGCCAAGCGAACGGCAGTTGCAGGAAGACTTCCAAGCGCAAGGTCGCAGCCCTTATCTTGAAGCAAGGACCTGCGTTGGAGGAATTCGGCCGAACGATTCGTTTTCTGTTCGAGACGCCTTCGATCACGGGTCAGATGATTGCACTCGACGGCGGCCAGCATCTCGCGTGGCAGACGCCGGATGTGCTGGAGATCAAGGAATGAATGCCAAGAAGCTGCCCGATGGCGGTGTTCTTTATGATGAAACCGATGAAAACGAAGACGATATCGAGGTGGAAAGCGACCTTTCCGCCTCGCCGCTTCCGGCTGCGATCGACTGGAATGAAGGCGGCGGCAACGAGAGCGGGCTTGCCGGCGCGGAACTGATCGGCGAATTCGTCAAGCGGCTGCCGAACAGCCCCGGCGTCTACCGCATGTTCAATGCCGATGGCGACGTGCTCTATGTCGGCAAAGCGCGCAGCCTCAAGAAGCGCGTCGGCAACTATGCGATGGGCCGGGTCCATTCCAACCGCATCGCGCAGATGGTCCGCCTGACCTCGCATATGGAATTCGTGACGACGCGCACGGAGACCGAGGCGCTGCTCCTGGAAGCGAATTTGATCAAGCGCTTGCGGCCGCGCTTTAACGTGCTTTTGCGCGACGACAAGTCGTTTCCCTATATCCTCATCACCGGCGATCATCGCGCCCCGTCGATCTTCAAGCATCGCGGCGCCCGCGCCCGCAAGGGCGATTATTTCGGCCCCTTTGCTTCCGCCGGCGCAGTCGGCCGCACGATCAATTCGCTGCAGCGCGCCTTCCTGATCCGCACCTGCACGGACAGCGTTTTCGAGACGCGCACGCGACCCTGCCTGCTTTATCAAATCAAGCGTTGTTCTGGCCCCTGCACCCGGGAGATCAGCGACGAAGGCTATGCGCAACTGGTGCAGGAGGCGAAGGACTTCCTTTCCGGCAAAAGCCAGAAGGTGAAGGCGCACATGGCGGAGGAAATGAACGCTGCCGCCGAAGATCTCGATTTCGAGCGTGCGGCGATCTATCGCGATCGCCTTGCCGCGCTGTCGCACGTCCAGAGCCATCAGGGCATCAATCCGGCAGGCGTCGAGGAGGCGGATGTCTTCGCGATCCACCACGAGGGCGGGATTTCCTGCATCCAGGTCTTCTTCTTTCGCACCGGCCAGAACTGGGGCAATCGCGCCTATTTCCCAAAGGCCGACCCGCAGCTTTCGGGCGCCGAGGTTCTGAATGCCTTTCTCGCGCAGTTCTATGACGACAAGCCGGTGCCGAAGCAGATCATGCTGTCGGAAACGGTCGAGGAAATGGCGCTGCTGGCGGCAGCGCTCGGCGAAAAGACCGGGCACAAGGTTTCGATCCTGGTGCCGCAGCGCGGCGAAAAGCGCGATCTAGTCGACCATGTCGTTGCCAATGCCCGCGAGGCACATGGCCGCAAGCTCGCCGAGACTGCTTCGCAATCGCGCCTGCTCGAGGGCTTCAAGGAAACGTTCGGCCTACCCTATGCGCCGCAGCGGATCGAGATCTACGACAACTCGCATATCATGGGCACGAATGCGGTGGGCGGCATGGTCGTGGCGGGGCCGGAAGGCTTCGTGAAGAGCCAGTACCGCAAGTTCAACATCAAATCGACCGACATCACGCCCGGAGACGACTTCGGCATGATGCGCGAGGTGATGACCCGGCGCTTCTCGCGGCTGATCAAGGAGGAAGGCATTCCGGACCGGACGCAGACGGTATCGAGCGCTGAGGCCGCCGATCTGCCTTTCCCTGTTTGGCCGGACGTGATCCTGATCGACGGCGGCCAGGGTCAGATGACGGCGGTGCGCGCCATCCTCGAAGAACTCGCCATCACGGACAGCGTCATTGCCATCGGCGTTGCCAAGGGCGTCGACCGCGATGCGGGCCGCGAGCGTTTCTTCCCGCCGGGGCGCGAAAGCTTCACGCTGCCGCCACGCGATCCCGTGCTCTATTTCATCCAGCGCATGCGGGACGAAGCGCACCGCTTCGCCATCGGCTCGCATCGCGCGCGACGCAAGAAGGAGATGGTGAAGAACCCGCTCGACGAGATCGGCGGCATCGGCCCGTCGCGCAAGCGGGCGCTGCTGCAGCATTTCGGCACCGCAAAGGCCGTTTCGCGGGCAGCGCTTTCCGATCTCATGGCAGTCGACGGCATTTCCGAAACGGTCGCAAAGCAGGTCTACAACCATTTTCACGACGATGCCGCGAAATAGGCGGCTACTGGTCGCGAAATTCCCACGCAAAGGCGGCAGAAAAACAGAAAGAATGTTGACGGCTTGCGGTCAAACCCGTCATCTACAAGCACAAAAATTCAGAGAACGGTTTCATGGCATCGCGCGCGTATAATATTCCCAATTTGCTGACCTACGGCCGCATTCTCGCGGTACCGCTGATCGTCCTGTGCTTCTTTGTCGAGGGGCGGCTTGCGATCAGCAACACGGCGCGATGGGTCGCCCTTTGGATATTCATCATCGCTTCCCTCACCGATTTCCTGGACGGCTATCTGGCGCGCATCTGGAACCAGACTTCGAATATCGGCCGCATGCTCGACCCGATCGCCGACAAGCTCCTAGTCGCCTCGATCCTGCTCCTGGTTGCCGCGGACCAGACAATCGCCGGCTGGTCGATCTGGGCGGCAATCACCATCCTGTGCCGCGAAATCCTCGTTTCGGGACTGCGGGAATATCTCGCCGCCCTCAAGGTCAGCGTTCCCGTCACACGGATCGCCAAATGGAAAACGACGCTGCAACTGGTGGCTATCGCGTTCCTGCTTGCCGGTCCTGCGGGCGACGAGATTTTTCCCTATACGACGCAGATCGGCATAGGCCTGCTTTGGATCGCGGCGATTTTGACCATATATACCGGCTATGACTATTTCCGCGCCGGCTTGAAGCATATCGTGGATGACGAAGAATGACGCGTCTCGTCTATTTTGCCTGGGTGCGGGAACGGATCGGCAAGAGCGAGGAAGACATCGCCCTTCCCGCCTCCGTCGTCACCGTTGCCGATCTCCTCGGTCACTTGAAGACCCTGGGCGAAGAATACGAGATGGCGCTTCAATACGAAAACGTCATCCGCGTGGCGCTCGATCAGGAACACGCCGAACACGACGAACCGGTCGGCAATGCCCGGGAGATCGGGATTTTTCCGCCGATGACGGGCGGGTGACGGATGACGGACGCACGCTCGCGTTTCCGAGAAGACAAATGGAAACACTGCCTATAGAGACGGCTGCCCCACGCTTGTCCGTCATTCCTGTGCTTGTCACCGGAATCGAGCCACGGCGCGTCCACGCCGTGAATGACTCTCTTTGTCTTGCAAGAACGTCTTTCGCTCCCAAGGCGTTAGGCGCACCCGCTCCCTGTGACAAGCACGGCGACGAGGCAGTGCGTTTTGAGGTCAGCGCGCATCAGCAAAGGGGAAGCATGTCGTGAGCCCAGCCCCCACCATCCGCGTCCAGCGCGAAGATTTCGACCTGCAGACTGAAGTCGACCGGCTGAAAATGGCCGCGGCCGGCGTTGGAGCGGTCGTAACATTCTCCGGCCTGTGCCGCGACGAAGGCGGCACATTGGCAGCGCTGGAACTGGAACATTATCCGGGCATGGCCGAGGCGGAGATGACGCGCATCGCCGAGTTGGCGATCGACCGTTTTGGCCTGCTTGGGCTCACCGCCATCCACCGCTTCGGAAAAATCGCCGCAAGGGAAAATATCGTTCTGGTGATTGCCGCGGCGCCGCACAGGCAGGCGGCATTCGACGGCGCGAACTTCGTCATGGATTATCTGAAGACCTCCGCGCCCTTCTGGAAGAGGGAACATGGCATGGATGGCTCGGCAGGCGATTGGGTCTCTGCCAAGGACGCAGACGACGCTGCGCGCGACAAGTGGAAGTAGTCACGGAATGGCGCGCTCGCGCCGGCTCAGCACCAGCAGGAAGACGAGCAGCGAGAAGATGACGAAATCCCGCCAGAGGAACGGGCCGTAGGCGGTCCAGAGGGTTTCGGCAAAACCGATGCCTGCTGCACCGCCTGCGGATTTCAGCGGATCGGAATAGCCGCCGGCAGCGGCGATCATCAGCACCTTGAGGCCGAAGAGCAGACCCGCACCGAAATCCATCGAACCGTAATAGAAGGTCGTCAGGATGCCACAGCAGGTGGCGATGAAGACGGCGGCCACATAGGCAGCGAGGAACACGCGGATTGCGCTGACGCCGCAGAGTTCAGCGGCGAGCGGGTCGTCCGTCACCGCGCGCCAGATGCGACCCCAGGCGCTGCGGCGCAGCACCAGGCCGCCGACGGCGATCAGCGCACACATCAGCCCGGTATTGATAAGCTGGATATAAGTCAGCGTCACCTTGAAGGATGCGTCGCTCCAGAAAACGACGGTGCGGTTGAGGAAGGGCGATAGCCAGAGCTCCCGCGTATCGGAGGCCAACCGCGCCGTTTCCATGAGCAGGATGGTCACGCCGAGGGCTGCGACGATGACCGTATTCGGTGAACGTCGCACGAGCGGCTCAATAACGGAGCGGCCGATCCAGAAGCCGGCGCCGAGCGAATAGGCGAAAGACATGACGGCGCCGATCGCGAGCGATGCGGGCAGGACCAGCCAGAGACGGTTATAGGCGAAATCGGTGAACAGCAGCAGGATCTGTCCCGCGAAAGCGAAGACCGCACCATAGGTGATATCGGCGCGCTTGGTGACGCCGAAGGCAAGCGCATAGCCAAAGGCAAGCGCCGCGTAGAGCGCTGCCAACGGCACCGCGTTTGCCAGCTGCTGCAATAGATAACCCATCAGGAAACTCCAGATCCTCTGCAAATAATAACTGGCAAAACCTATTTTACCAGTTATATTTTCTCTATGATCTTTGCCTGGACCGCACATCGTTTTTCTGGCGGCGCGCTGGCGCTGGATGTCGCCAACAGCGTCATTCTGCGTCATGATGTAGCGCGCAGCATCGACCGCTTTGCGGCGGATGAACAGTTCGCGAGCTTTCCGCATGCGGCTGCGGAATTCTGCGCCGAGCGCGCCCTGTTCAGGGACGTTCTGCCGGTGGCGCCAGAAGACAGGCTGAATTTCATCGCGCTGCGCGAGGCGACGGACCGCTATTTCCGGCAACGGGCTTTGACAGGCAATGACGATCAACTCCTCGCGGACCTGCTTGGAAAACTTGCCGTAACCCTCCGCAATGCCAGGCCCAACGGGCTCGACGCGGCGACCGCGCATTCGGTGCTTCGCCTGATCGCGATGCCTGATCCGGAGCGCTTGAAGATATGCCGCAATTGCGGCTGGCTGTTCATAGACCGCAGCAAGAATAAAAGCCGTGCCTGGTGCGACATGGGCGTCTGCGGCAACCGCGCCAAGGCAAGCCGGCACTACCGCCGGAAGAAAGAGGACGCGACATGAAGATCAAGGTTATCACGGCGCTGGCGCTGAGCGCCGCGCTGCTCGCCGGCTGCCAGCGCGAGATGGAGAAGATGGTCGAAGTGAGCGGCCATATTTTCGTGTTCAATTATCGCGTCGCAAGCGCGACCTACCTCGTCACGTTGAAGAAGACTGCAGCCATTCCCGATGGCGCCGTGGCGATCGCGGAATTCGAGAACCCGGCCGGCGGCGACCCAATCGTGCTCACCGAGAAGATCTATCCGGGCTGGGACAAGATCACCCTCCAGAGCCCAAAAGTACACTGCATCCGCAAGGATAGACCTTATTCCGTAAAGATCCGTCTCGTCGATGCCGAGGGCGCGACGCTGCAGGAGTTGAAGACACAACTGGTCTCGGACGTCGATCAATCGATCCTGCCGAGCAAGCCGCTGGTTGTCGGGCCGCTCTATACGCAGAACCCGGATGTCTTCAAGCCGGACGGAACGACGGACTTCAGCAATACCGACAAGTGTCCCGCCGCATAACGAAAAAGCCGGAGCGAAGCTCCGGCTTTCAGAAACATTTCAAAGGCTTCAGCCTCCCGGCTGAAATTGCGATTCAGCCGACGATTTCGGTGTCGGAGAACCAGTATTTGATTTCCTGCGCAGCCGTTTCCGGAGCGTCGGAGCCGTGAACGGAGTTTTCGCCGATCGAAAGCGCGTGCACCTTGCGGATCGTGCCTTCGTCAGCGTTTGCCGGGTTCGTCGCACCCATGATTTCGCGGTTCTTGAGAATTGCGTTTTCGCCTTCGAGAACCTGCACGACGGTCGGGCCGGAGGTCATGGTGTCGACGAGTTCGCCGAAGAACGGACGCTCCTTGTGAACGGCGTAGAAGCCTTCAGCTTCGCGCTTGCTCATCCAAACGCGCTTGGAAGCAACGACGCGCAGGCCCGCATCTTCCAGCATCTTGGTGATAGCGCCCGTCAGGTTGCGCTTCGTTGCGTCCGGCTTGATCATCGAAAAGGTGCGTTCAATCGCCATTGGGTCAAATCCTCTGGTTTAGCGGGAAAAGTGGGCGGTCTTTATCCGCCCCTAGCCCCGAAAACAAGGGGGACGCGGCAATTTCACGCCGTTGTCATAGTGCGGCCCCTGCCTTGATAACAGATCAAGGCAGCGCTCGAACCAACTCTTCACATCTTCCCCGCCCGAAAGGACTGGGATTTTCAGCGGCGGCCCAGGTCGCCCTTTCGCGTTCTCGGGAGACGGGTTTAAACCGCCTTCGATGGCCGTGTTCCGGCCGCAAGGATGTTGACCGCCGCGTTGACGTCGGCATGGTCTGCGCGTCCGCAGGAGAGGCAGAGGAACGTCGCTTGGTTTTCTTCTCTTGGTTTTCGCGGTTTCCCTTGTCCCTCGACCCTAATTCGCAGCAGGTCACGGACGTGTATCCCAGGATCGACCTTCACGAGTTGCCGCCACGGTCTTGCCTTGATCGCGGCTTTCGGCCAAAACGCCGCCCATGATCACGATTACCGACATTTCGGCCCGCATCGCCGGGCGCCTTCTCCTCGACAATGCCAGCGTGACGCTTCCTGCGGGCACGAAGGCTGGCCTTGTGGGGCGGAACGGCGCGGGCAAATCTACGCTTTTCAGGATCATCACCGGCGATCTCGGCGCAGAAACGGGCTCAGTTTCCATACCGAAGAACGCCCGCATCGGCCAGGTGGCGCAGGAAGCACCGGGCACGGAAGATTCGCTGATCAAGATCGTGCTGTCCGCCGACAAGGAGCGCGCCGCGCTGCTTGCCGAATCCGAGATCGCGACCGATGCGCACCGGATTGCGGAAATCCAGATGCGGCTTGTCGATATCGATGCGCATTCGGCAGAGGCGCGGGCGGCAAGCATTCTTGCCGGCCTCGGCTTCGACCAGGATGCCCAGCAGCGCCCGGCCTCGGCCTTCTCCGGCGGCTGGCGCATGCGCGTGGCCCTTGCCTCAGTGCTCTTTGCCGAACCCGATCTCCTGCTTCTCGACGAGCCGACGAACTATCTCGACCTCGAAGGTACGCTCTGGCTGGAAGACTATGTGCGGCGCTATCCGCACACGGTCATCATCATCAGCCATGACCGCGACCTTCTGAACAATGCCGTCAATTCGATCGTCCATCTCGACCAGAAGAAGCTGACCTTCTACCGCGGCGGCTACGACCAGTTCGAGCGGCAAAAGGCGGAAGCCGACGAATTGCAGACGAAAGCGAAGGCCAAGAACG
This sequence comes from Rhizobium yanglingense, assembly GCF_977109285.1. Classification (NCBI taxonomy): domain Bacteria; kingdom Pseudomonadati; phylum Pseudomonadota; class Alphaproteobacteria; order Hyphomicrobiales; family Rhizobiaceae; genus Rhizobium; species Rhizobium yanglingense. The sequence goes on along the minus strand of NZ_CDSAWY010000002.1, from coordinate 196,432 downwards.
AGGCCGCGCGCAAACATCTGCAGAGTTTCATCGACCGCTTCAAGGCAAAGGCCTCCAAGGCGCGCCAGGCGCAGAGCCGCGTCAAGGCGCTGGAGCGCATGGGCACGGTCGCCGCGGTGATCGAAAATCATGTGCAGCCGATCACTTTCCCGGAACCGGAAAAGCAGCCGGCATCGCCGATCGTCGCCATCCAGAGCGGCGCCGTCGGTTACCAACCGGGCAAGCCGATCCTCGAGAACATCAGCCTTCGCATCGACAACGACGACCGCATCGCGCTGCTCGGCTCCAACGGCAACGGCAAGTCGACCTTCGCAAAATTCATCGCCGGCCGGCTTTCGGCCGAAAGCGGCGACATCAAACTCGCACCGAGCCTGAAGATCGGCTTTTTCGCCCAGCACCAACTCGACGATCTCGTCCCCAACGAGTCGCCGGTCGAGCATGTGCGCCGCCTGATGCCCGCAGCGCCCGAGGCCAAGGTCCGCGCCCGGGTGGCGCAGATGGGACTTTCGACGGAGAAGATGTCGACCGCCGCCAAGGATCTTTCTGGCGGCGAGAAGGCCCGCCTGCTGATGGGGCTTGCCGCATTCCACGCGCCGAACCTTCTCATTCTCGACGAGCCGACCAACCACCTGGACATCGACAGCCGCCGCGCTTTGATAGAAGCGCTTAACGACTACGATGGCGCCGTGATCCTCATCTCGCACGACCGCCATCTCATCGAGGCGACGGTCGACCGTCTCTGGCTGGTCAACAACGGCACGGTTTCGAATTTCGAGGGCGATATGGAGGAATACCGCAACCTCGTCGTCTCTTCGGGCAAAAAAAAAGACGAAAGGCCTGATCTGAGCGAAGAGCCCGCCTCCAAGGCGGATCAGCGCAAGGCGAATGCCGGCAGGCGCGCCTCGCTCGCGCCGCTCAGGAAAAAGATCAACGAAATCGAATCATTGACGGCGAAGCTGGAGAAACAGATTCAGGAGCTCGATGCGGAACTTGCCGATCCGGCGCTCTACGAAAAGGCGCCGGCAAAGGCCAGCGAGAAAGCCAAGCAGCGTGGCGAGGCAGCCGCAAAGCTCGCAGCCGCCGAAGAACAGTGGCTGGAGCTTTCGGCCGAATATGAGGACGCCATGGCAGGCTAGGTGTCGCGCCTTGTCGATCTGCACGTGACAAGCCAGCTTGCCCGGCGCTAACATTCTGATAAAACACCGCCCAATAAATCATACTTTTGTGCGAAACACCGAACGCGAGCTTCAGCCATGTCACCCATCAACCTCGCCATCGTCGGCGTCGGCAAGATCGTCCGCGACCAGCACCTCCCCTCGATCGCCAAGAATCCGGATTTCAAGCTTATCGCGACGGCAAGCCGCCACGGCACCGTCGACGGCATCCAGAGCTTCACAAGCATCGAGGCCATGCTCGACGCCGTGCCTGAGATCGACGCCGTGTCGCTTTGCATGCCGCCGCAATATCGCTACGAGGCAGCCCATAAGGCGCTTTCTGCCGGCAAGCACGTCTTCCTCGAAAAGCCGCCGGGCGCGACCCTGAGCGAGGTCGCCGACCTCGAAGCGCTGGCCGCCGAAAAAGGCGTCTCGCTCTTTGCAAGCTGGCATTCGCGCTATGCGGCTGCGGTCGAGGCCGCGAGAGCCTTCCTCGCCTCGACGAAGATCGAAAGCGTCCACGTCATCTGGAAGGAGGACGTGCGCCACTGGCATCCGAATCAGGACTGGATCTGGCAGGCGGGCGGGCTCGGCGTTTTCGATCCGGGTATCAATGCGCTGTCAATCGTCACCCATATCCTGCCGAAGGCGATCTTCCTGACGAGCGCCACGCTGGAGTTTCCGGAAAACCGCGACGCGCCGATTGCGGCCGACATGCATTTCAAGAATGCCGACGATGTTCCGGTTCACGGCGAATTCGACTGGCGCCAAACCGGCAAACAGAGTTGGGACATCATTGCCGAGACGGCAGCCGGCAAGATGGAGCTTGCGGAAGGCGGATCGAAGCTTTCCGTCAACGGCGAACTGAAATTCTCCGCTCCGGAAGAGGAATATCCGGCGCTCTACCGGCGCTTCGCAGAGATCATCACGGCAGGCAAGTCGGATGTCGACCTCGCACCGCTACGTCACGTTGCCGACGCCTTCATGCTCGGCAAGCGGAAGTTCGTGGAAGCATTCCACGACTGACCGACACATCGTCGGCCGGCTGCCAGTGCTAGCGTTGACTGTTAGAGTGGCAAGATCGAGCCTCGCCAAGGACGTCCAATACGATGCAGCAGGAGCAAGACGAATCTTTCGGGTTGGGCGTGCGTCATTTGACCGTCACGCTCGCCGCTCCCGACGCCAGGTGGCGGGAAGCCTATGCGCTGGAAGAGGCTAGAATCCGAGGTGCGCTCGGATCTCTGGCGCTCGACATCCAGCATTTCGGCAGCACCGCCATCCCGGCGATCAAAGCAAAACCAATCATCGACATTCTGATCGGCGTCAGACGTTTCGAAGACGGAGCGACCTGTGTCGGCCCGATGGAACAGATCGGCTACGATTATGCTGGAGCCGATATCGTGCCCGACGACTACATCTTCGGCCGCGGCATCAAGGGCGAGACGCGCACGCACCTCGCCCATATCGTCGAATATCAGGGTCACAATTGGAAGCGGAACATTCTTTTCCGCGATAGGCTTCGGAGCGATCCCATTCTCGTCCAAGCCTATGAAGAGCTGAAGATCGATCTTGCGCGGAAATATGCCCAAAATCGCGCCGCTTATACCGCCTCGAAGAAGGCTTTCATCGACAAGGTCGTGACGGACGGCGGTCTTGTCTGACCTGGGCGGTCAGGCCTTCTTCTCCCAGCGTCCCTCCGGCGTCTGCTGCCAATAGGTGAGGCTATGCCCCTCACTCTTCAGCCTCTTCCACTGGGCCCGCGCGGCTTCGAGCTGCTCCTGGTCGTATCCGTCGAACATGAAGACGATGCGCTCATAAGTGTCCAGCGACGGCGGTTCGGCGCCGTCGACGACGAAACGCACGGTCGCAGCGTTGGCGTTTCCGGCCGATGCCGTCACCAGGACGGGCTGATCTTCGGCGAATTCAGCCTCGTCGGTGCCGTGCGGCAAAAAGCTGTCTTCGCGGAAAGTCCACAGGTGCGCGTCGAGCGCATCCCTTCGAGCCGTTTCCTTCACCTGGATCGCGACACGCCAGCCGCGCCCGACGCTCTTGTCGACGAGCGGCGGCAGCGCGTCCTCCAGCTTGGATTCGGTCAGATGATAGAACAGCACTTCCGTCATTGCGCAATCAGGCTTCGTAGTGGTCGCGCACCAGGCGATCCAGCAGGCGGACGCCGAAGCCGGAGCCCCAGGACTGGTTGATCTCATCCAGCGGCGAGCCCATCGCGGTGCCCGCGATATCGAGGTGCGCCCAGCGGGTGTCCTGCACGAAGCGCTTGAGGAAATGCGCCGCCGTGATCGAACCTGCATAGCGGCCGCCGGTGTTTTTCATGTCGGCGAACTTGCTGTCGATCATCTTGTCGTATTCCTTGCCGAGCGGCATGCGCCAGACCTTCTCGCTTGTGGAGAAGCCGGCCTCCGTCAACTGGCCGGCAAGCGCGTCGTCGTTCGAAAACAGGCCGGCATAGACGCTGCCGAGCGCCACGATGACAGCGCCTGTCAGCGTCGCAAGGTTGACCATGAACTGCGGCTTGAAGCGGTCGTTGCAGTACCAAAGCGCGTCGCAGAGCACGAGACGCCCCTCGGCATCGGTGTTGATAACCTCGATCGTCTGGCCGGACATCGAGGTGACGATATCACCCGGGCGTTGGGCATTGCCGTCCGGCATGTTCTCGACAAGGCCGATGATGCCGACCGCGTTGACGGCCGCCTTGCGCGCCGCAAGCACATGCATGAGGCCGGTAACGGCCGCCGCACCGCCCATATCGCCCTTCATGTCTTCCATGCCCGCTGCCGGCTTGATCGAGATGCCGCCTGTATCGAAGACGACGCCCTTGCCGATGAAGGCGACGGGACGCTCCTTGGCCTTTCCGCCCTTCCACTGCATGATGGCAAGGCGCGGCGGACGGACGGAACCCTGGGCGACGCCGAGCAGCGCCCCCATGCCGAGGCGCTTCATCTCGCGCTCCGTCAGGATTTCGACCTCGACACCGAGCTTTTCCAGTTCCTTTGCCTTCGCGGCGAACTCGACGGGGCCAAGGACGTTCGGCGGTTCGTTCACGAGATCGCGCGCCAGGTTGACGCCATCGGCGACAGTTTCGGCATCGGCAAAGGCCTTCCTTGCGCCAGCTGCATCGGCGGTAACGATAGTAACCTTGCCCTTGCCGCTCGCCTTGTCCTCGTCATCGGTCTTCTTCGTCTTGTAGGTGTCGAAGCTGTAGCCCCGCAGCAACATGCCGAGCGCGAAATCGGCCCCAGCCCTGGCATCGACGCCAACGCCCGGCGCGTCGATGAAGACTGTCGCCTTCTCGGCTCCCTTGATCTTCGAGGCAGCCGTACCGCCAGCCTTCAGCCAGTCATGCGCCGTCAGTTCTTCGGCCTTGCCGAGACCAACCACGATGACGCGTTCGGCCGGCGAGCCTTCGGGGGCGACAAGATCAAGCGTACTCACCGGTTTTGCCGAGAATTTGGCAATTTTCGCGGCCCTGGCGATGACACCGGCCGGGTCGGCGATCTCAGCTCCCGCAGCCAAATCGGCGTCGCTTGCCTTCAACAGAATGGTCAGTCCGCCGCTGATCTTGGCCGACTTTGAAAATGAGATATCGAATTTGGCTGCCATGTTTTCTCCATTCGGATTCTGCGGAATCCAACCGGCGGCGATAATTTCGGGTTTCAGCGTCGAAAACAAGGCTTGATCGGGAAGCCATGGACAAATCCGCGATACCGAGTTAAAAAGCAACTGTGCTTGAGATGGTGCCGAAAACCACGAGAAGAATGCCCTGACGTGACCGCTAGTCTTGCAGACAAATTATCCGGCTCCCAAGTTCGCTTTCCGCCCAGCGCGGGAGGTACATTCATCGGCCTCTTCTGTCTGTGGTGGACGCTGCTTCTGATATTCCATACCTTCCCGCAGGTCGACATCCTAGCGTCGTGGCATTTCTTTCTCGTCGATACCTGCAAAGCCTCGGACGCAGCGGCACAGGTTTGCGGACATTTCCCCTCCCGTCAGACAGCCTTTCTGGACACGCTCAGAACGATCTTCTTCCGGCTGCCGTATGTTGTGGCGGCCGTTCAACTCGCCATGCTGATCGCCTGCTACTGGCGTCACGGTGCTACGTTCAACGCGCTTCGGGCCCGAAATCTCAAGATCGCTCTGGCATCGCTGCTGCTCGGACCCGGCCTTATCGCGAACGTCATCCTCAAGGAGCATTGGGGCCGGCCGCGGCCGATCGAGACTCTCAATTTCGGCGGTACCCTCGATTTTGTGCAGGCGGGATCGCTTGCCGGAAAGTGCATTTCGAACTGCTCGTTTGTCTCCGGAGAGGCGGCAAGCGCCGGCTGGCTGCTCTGTCTCGTCATGCTGATACCACAGCCGGCACGAACCGGACTATTCCTGCCGATTCTGGCGATCTCGTTCCTCACGCCGCTGATGCGGCTTTCCTTCGGCGCGCACTACCTTTCCGATATCGTACTCGGCTGGCTATTGGCGATTGTCGTTTTTGCCGGCGTGTATGCGTTTACCGAATTCATCACACAGGCCCAAAAAATTCTGAATTTTGAATGAAATTTTGACACCTGCTTGTCGCAAAAGCGCAGCAAAGAGCTTAGATGGTTCCTGCTGCGATGCTTCCGCTTCGCAGGTGCGTTCAAGGGCAGGCATGAAACTACTTGAAATCTACATATTGCGGCGCGTCGGCCAGATGTTTCTCGTAGCGCTGCTGCCGGTGCTCGCGATCATATGGACGACCCAGGTCCTGCAGCGCATCAACCTGGTCACCGATAGCGGTCAGTCGATCGGCTCGTTCGCCAAGCTTGCGACGCTGATCCTGCCGTCGATTATTCCTGTCGTCTTGCCTTTCGCCCTTGTGATCGGCGTCACGCAGACGCTGACAACGATGAACAACGATTCGGAGCTGACCGTTATCGATGCGGCCGGTGCCAAGCGAAACATCATCATCCGGCCGATCCTGCTGCTTGCGGCTGTCATTAGCGCGTTCTCCTTCTTCGTCGACAACGTCGTCGAGCCGAAGGCAAAGACCGGTGCGCGCCAGATGATTGCGGCGGCCTATGCCGATCTTCTGTCCACCGTCATCGAAGAAAAGAACTTCCGCAGGATCGATGAGGGTCTCTATGTGCAGATTTCCGAGCGGCTGGCCGGCCGCGTGCTGAGGGGCCTGTTCGTCGTCGACGAGCGCGATCCTGCCTTCGACATGATCTATTATGCGCGCGAGGGCGCCGTCGACGATACGGGAACATCGCTCATCATGCGCGACGGCGAGGTTCAGCGCAAAGCCCGCGACGGCAACGTCTCGATTATCAAATTCGATTCCTATTCTTTCGATCTCTCCGATCTGACGCAGAACCGCGGACAGGCGACGCTCCGCGCCAGCGACCGCGACCTGGGCTTCCTGCTCAATCCGGATCCGGCCGACAAGGATTACATCGCCAAGGCCGCAATCATACCGTGCCGAACTTCACAGACGGCTGACGGACTGGGTTCTGCCTTTCGTTTTGGCGCTGATTTCGCTGGCGATCGCCGGTGACGCGCGTTCGCATCGCGAGGCGCGCCTGCACCCGATGGTCACGGCTTTGACCTTTTCCTTTGCGCTGCGCTGGGCGTCGTTCTACGCCGCGAACCAGATCGACACCAATCCGTTTTACATCGGCGTGCTCTATGCGATTCCGGTCGTGGCCGGCGTCGCGGCGAGCGGCTTCCTCAATATGCACAAGCGCCTTTCGATTCCGGCCGCCGTGGGCGAACGTGCCGCCGGCATCTGGCACAGAATCGAGCGGCTGACTGCCTTCTGCGCTCGGAAAGACGCCCGGAGGCAGCGCATGATCTTCGGCACCTCGGGCACGCTACTTCTTGCCGCTACTCTGCGATCAACGATCTGGTTCTTCCTCGGAATCATCTCGATTGTCTTTCTTATCGATTTCAGCGAGACGGCAGGCCGAATGTCCGGGCTTCCGGGCTATACCGTTGCCGGTGGCCTGCTGATGACGGCCGTCCGACTGCCGCTCATCATCCAGCAGACCGTTCCGTTCATTGCGCTCTTTGTCGGAATGACGGTGCTGATCGGGTTGAACCGCAAGTATGAACTCGTGGTGGCGCGCGCAGCCGGCATCTCGGTATGGCAGTTCATGTCGCCCTTCATCGCCGGTGCCTTCCTGCTCGGCATCCTGACGATGGCGGTCATCAATCCGCTCGCGGCCTGGGGCCAGCGTCAGGCGGCACTGGTGGAGACCGATTGGCGCGGCCAGGAGAAGGCGACAAGCAGTAAGCCGCAGGTTCCCTGGCTGCGCCAGATCAGCGGAAAGGACGACGTCATCATCGGCGCTCGTACGATTCAGCAGAACGGAACGCTGCTGATCGATGCCGTTTTGATCCACTTCGATTCGGATGGCCGCGTGATTCTGCGCCAGGATGCAGCTTCCGCAAAATTGGAAGATGGTTACTGGCTCCTTAAGAACGTTACCGAGCGCCGGCCAGGGCGAAATCGCGGTCCGCAAGGATACGGTCCAGCTTCGCACCAATTTGAAACAAGACTTCGTCCAGGAGCGCCTGACATCGCCTGAAACCATTGCTTTTTTTGATCTTTCCAATCGAATAGCAATTGCAAAATCCTTCGGTGTTCCGACGAAGGCGCTGGAGACGCAATTTCACTCATTGCTGTCTCCAGCCACTGCTGCTTGTCGCGATGACTCTCATTGCTGCAACAGTGTCTTTAAAATTTAGCCGGTTCAACCAGTCGAGGTCGGTGATTCTGGGTGGAATCCTTTCGGGCTTCGTGCTTTATGTCGTCAACGTGCTTGTAAAGGCATTTGGAAGCAGCGGAGTCGTACCGCCTTTCGTGGCGGCGTGGATTCCGGTCGTCGTCGCGCTGGCCCTGGGCGCAACGATTCTGCTTCATCAGGAGGACGGCTAGTGGCGGCAGGCGACCGCAAGACTCTTAGTAAACAGTTGGTTGCCCTGCTCGCAGGGGCGACTCTGCTCTGGCTATTCTGGAAGCATTCCTGCCGGTGTTCGCGCAGGAGAATTCGACGTTGCAGAAGCTGCAGCCGAAGATCGATCCCGAAGCGAAAATGATGCTTTCGGCCAACGAGCTCGTCTACAACCGCGACCAGCAGATCGTCTCCGCAGTCGGGGGCGTCCAGATCAACTATGCGGGCTACAGAATGGTGGCCCAGCGCGTCGAATACAACCAGAAGACGCGGCCGCATGATGGCGGTCGGCAATATCGAGCTGATCAGCCCCGACGGCAATCGCATGTATTCCGACAAGCTCGACGTGACCGACGACTTCGCCGAAGGCTTCGTCAATGCGCTGCGCATCGAGACCACGGACAACACACGCATCGCGGCCGAAAGCGGCGAGCGCGTCAACGACAACCTGATGATCCTCAACAAGGGCGTCTACACCGCATGCCTTCCCTGCGCCGAGCGGCCCGAACGACCGCCTTTGCTGGCAGGTCAAGGCCGAGCGCGTCATTCAGAACGGCGAAAAACATACGATCCGGCTGGAGAAGGCACGCTTCGAATTGCTCGGCCATCCGATCGCCTTCCTCCCCTGGATCGAGGTCCCGGACCAGACGGTCAAGCGGAAGTCCGGCTTCCTGTTCCCGAGTTTTAGCATCATCGAGAACCTCGGATTCGGCGTCACCGTCCCCTACTACTACGTCTTCTCGCCCAGCATGGACCTGACGGTCAGCGGCACCGGCTACACGAATCAGGGCTTCCTGCTCGACGCGGAGTTCCGGCAGCGTTTCGAGAACGGCACGCATACCCTGCGCGTAGCGGGCATCAACCAGATGCAGCCCGGAGAGCTTCACCGCGGGACACAAGCGACCAGGAGGCCGATGACCGCGGAATGATCGGATCCAAGGCAGAGTTCAAGATCAATCCCCGCTGGGCATTCGGCTGGGATGTCATGGTGCAGAGCGATAATAACTTCTCGCGTACCTACGAACTCAAAGGGTTCAACGAGACAACCCATGTCAACCAAGTCTACCTGACCGGCCTCGGGAAGCGGAATTACTTCGACATCAGGTCGTTCTACTTCGATGTTCAGGACTCCGATCCGCATAGCGAGGAAGAAAAGCAGCAGGCGATCGTCTATCCCGTGATAGACTATCATGCCGTGGCTCCGCAGCCGCTGGCCGGCGGCGAATTGTCGCTCGACGTCAACTTCACGAATATTTCGCGCACCCATGACAGTTTCTTCGACAATCCGGCAGGTGATGATCGCTTCTCACTGAAGGGGCAGACATCGCGTCTGACCGGCGAACTCGAGTGGAAGCGAACTTTCGTGACGCCGCAGGGCGTACTCATCACGCCTCTGCTCGCCGCGCGCGGCGATGCACTGGCGTTGAATGTGGACGATCCCAACTCCATCAGCGGGACGTCCGTATACAACGGCGACTTCGAAAACGGTGATGGCGCAACGCGCGGGATGATTACCGCTGGCCTGGAAGCGCGCTATCCGATTCTGATGACGACGGCCAACAGCACGCATGTCTTCGAGCCGATTGCCCAAGTCTACGCCCGTCCCGATGAGTCTCTGGCGGGCGCCCTGCCCAACGAGGACGCACAGAGCTTCGTCTTCGACGCGACGTCGCTCTTCGAGCGCGACAAGTACTCGGGTTACGATCGCATCGAGGGCGGCACGCGTGCCAATATCGGCTTCCAGTACACCGGCACCTTCGACAACGGCTACAAACTTCACGGCATTTTCGGCCAGTCCTATCATCTTGCCGGCCAGAACTCGTTCGCCACGGACGATCTCGTGAATGCGGGAGCGAATCAGGTCTTGAGACCGACCGTTCCGACTATGTCGGGCTCGGCGGCATCGAGACGCCGCAGGGCCTTTCCCTCGCCGCCTCGTACCGTCTGGACGAGAAGGATCTCTCTTTTCGCCGCGGCGATCTGACGGCCGGATTCCAGACCGATACATTCCAGAGCCAGCTTCTCTACACCCATATTTCGGCTCAGCCGGATTACGGATCGGCCGAAGACGGTGATGAAATCCAGACCAAGGCAACGGTCAAGTTCAGGGACTACTGGTCCGTCTTCGGCGGCATTGCGTGGGATCTCAACAACGACGTCGTCAGCAGGAAGACGCTCGGCCTCTCCTATGAAGACGAATGCACGATCTTCACGATCGCCTATACTTCAAAACGCGATACAAGCGACGAGTCGGCAAGCGACTGGAGCATTGGCGCCAGACTTACGTTCCGCACGCTCGGCGATGTCAACGTCGGATATTCTGACGATATCGAAAAGAATATCTACAATAATTGATTGCGATATTGGACGGCGAAAGAAAGCGAGCCTTTCTTTCGCCGCAACACTATGCAGGACATTGCCGTCAATCGGGTTATGAGGCATAGGGATGTCGCTTGGGGGCGGCATCCGGCCTCGGCAAAGCTGTGTACACGCGCACTTGCTGCCGCAGCGTCTATGGCAAGCCATCGACACATGATTCGCGCGAGAAAGACTGTCACGACTCTGTTTGCCGGCGCTGCCTTCTGCGTGCTCGCGGCGCTTGTTCGGCCACAGGGCGGTTCCGCATTTGCCGCCAGCGAAGTCAAGGCCGTCGTCAACGGGGTGGCGCTGACCACGGGCGACGTCGCAAGGCGCCAGGCGTTCCTTCGTCTCCAGCACCAGAAGGCCGATGCGAAGACGGCGGAAGAATCGCTCGTTGACGAGACCCTGAAGCGTCAGGAAATCTCGCGGGTGCGCATGTCCGTCTCCAAAGGAAGACGTCGATGCGTCCTCTGCGCGCTTTGCGTCCGGAAACAAGCTCTCCACCGAGCAGCTTACCCAAATTCTCACTCAGGCCGGGGTCGGCGCCGATCATTTCAAGCAGTATATTGCCGTGCAAATGAGCTGGCCGCGCGTCGTCAATGCGCGCTACGGGTCGAGCGCCCGCATGCTCCAGCAGCGACCTCGTCAGCCGCATGATGGAGAACAACAAGCGAAAGAAGCCGGTCACGACCGAATACGTGCTTCAGCAGATCATCTTCGTGGTGCCGCAAGCGAAGAAGGGCATGCCCGGGCAAGCGCAAGAGCGAGGCCGAAGCCTCCCGTTCGAAATATCCGGGCTGCGAACAGGCAAAGGTCTTTGCAGCAACGATGCGCGACGTCTCGGTCCGCGAACTCGGCCGCGATCCTCGCGCCGGAACTTCCCGGCCGAGTCGGAAGCCGTTGGTCGAGCAGGCCAAGGGCAATACCACGGCGACCCGCGTGACGGACAAGGGCGTGGAGTATCTTGCGATCTGCAGCCAGCGCGAGGTGTCCGACGACACCGCCGCTGAGATCGTGTTCCGCCAGGAGGAACCTCGACAAGGCCAAGGCCGGCAAGAGCGCCCCGGAAAACGAAAACGCTGCCAAATATCTCGAAGAGCTGCGCACGAAGGCGCAGATCATCTATCGCTGACCGCCGTGGCTACCCCGTTTTCGCGACCGCTTGCGCTGACGCAAGGCGATCCGGCCGGCATTGGCCCGGACATAACCCTGATGGCCTGGCTGAGGCGGCGTGAGCTCGGCCTGCCGCCCTTCTTTCTGATCGGCGATCCTGACGTGCTGGCAGTAAGAGCACGGCAGCTCGATCTATCCGTCGCGATAGCCGAGGCGAACGCCGCAACGGCCGCGGATGTCTTTGCCGGTGCTCTCCCCGTCATGCCTGTTCCTGCGGGCGTCGAGGTGGCTGCCGGCGAGCCGCATGTCGCGACTGCAACGGGTACGATCGCTGCGATCGAAACGGCCGTATCGTTGGTCGTCAAGGGCGAGGCAGCGGGCGTCGTCACCAACCCCATCGCCAAAGCTGTTCTTTACGAGGCCGGCTTCAAGTTTCCGGGCCACACCGAATTCCTTGCTGATCTCGCGAGCCGCGCGACCGGCAATCCGGTCAGGCCGGTGATGATGCTTGCCGGACCGAAGTTGCGGGCGATACCGGTTACCATTCACATCCCGATCAAGGACGTGCCGCAGGCTTTGAGCGGTGAATTGATCGCAGAGACAGTGCCGTATCGCACATTCCGATCTCACGCACCGCTTCGGCATCGAACGGCCGCGCCTTGCCGTCGCCGGTCTCAATCCGCATGCCGGCGAAAACGGAACGATGGGACGCGAGGACGAAGACATCATTCATCCCGCCATACAGCTTCTGCGCTCCGAGGGCATCGACGCGATCGGCCCCCTGCCCGCCGATACCATGTTCCACGACGAGGCTCGCGCCCGGTATGATGTCGCAGTCTGCATGTATCACGATCAGGCCCTGATCCCGGTCAAGGCGCTCGGCTTCGACAATATCCGGTGCGAATGTGACGCTCGGCCTGCCTTTCGTGCGGACATCGCCGGATCATGGCACAGCCTTTGGCATTGCCGGCAAGGGCATCGCGCGCGAAAAGAGCCTGATTGCCGCCCTCAAGCTTGCAGCCCATCTCAGTCGTCCCGCGGAACACCGCTGATGGCTGCGCTCGATGGTCTGCCGCCGCTTCGCGACGTGATCCAGCGTCACGGCCTCGATGCGCGCAAGGCGCTCGGGCAAAACCTCCTTCTCGACCTCAACCTGACGCAGAAGGTCGCCCGGCACGGCAGGATCGCTGGAAGGCTGCACCTGTCTTCGAAGTGGGACCTGGACCCGGCGGGCTGACGCGCGCCATCCTGGCGCTGGGTGCGAAGAAGGTGATTGCCGTCGAGCGTGATCCGCGCTGCCTGCCAGCACTGGCGGAAATATCCGCTCATTATCCTGGCAGGCTCGAGGTCATGGGCGGCGATGCGCTGAAGACCGATTTCGAGGCGCTGGCGCCTGGGGGACCCGTCAAGATCATCGCCAATCTTCCGTACAATGTCGGCACGCAACTGCTGGTAAATTGGCTGCTGCCAAAAGAGTGGCCGCCGTTTTCGGGAATCCTTGACGCTTATGTTCCAGAAAGAGGTCGGCGAGCGCATCGTCGCCGAACAGGATGACGACCACTATGGCCGCCTCGGCGGTACTCTGCGGGTGGCGCGCCGATGCCCGCATGGCTTTCGACGTATCGCCGCAAGCCTTCACGCCGCCTCCGAAGGTGACGTCGACGGTGGTGCATCTGACGCCGAAGGCAAACCCCATCCCCTGCGCCGTCGCCAATCTTGAAAGAGTAACACATGCGGCCTTCGGTCAGCGACGCAAGATGCTTCGCCAGAGCCTCAAGCCGCTCGGCGGCGAGACGCTGCTCAACAAGGTTGGTATAGACTCGCAGCGCCGCGCCGAAACGCTATCCGTCGAGGAATTCTGCCTGCTCGCGAATTCGCTTTAAAGAACCGGCGTCTCTTCCAGCAGTTTGGTGACGAAATCGTAGATGCCGTGCCGCCGGTCGCGGCGCAGGCGCTCGGCCCCCACGATTGCCTGCACGGCGTCGAAGGCAGTATCGAGATCGTCGTTGACGATGACATAGTCATATTCCCGCCAATGGGCGATTTCGGCGCGCGAATCGGCAAGCCGCGCAGCACCGACCTCTTCCGAGAATCTTCCGCACGGCGGTGAAGCCGTGATTGCAACTCGGTCATCGTCGGCGGCAGCACGAAGATGGATACGCACATCCGCCGACATCTTCTCCTGCAGTTGCTGGGCGCCCTGCCAATCGATGTCGAAAAGCATGTCGCGGCCTTCGGCCATCGCTGCTTCCACCGGTTCGCGCGGCGTGCCGTAGAAATTGCCGTGCACTTCAGCCCATTCCAACAGCGCATCGGAATCGCGCAGTCGCTCGAATTCGCGGATGCTCTTGAAGTGGTGGTCGAATGCCCTCGACCTCGCTCGGGGCGCCGCTGGCGGGTCGTCGCGCTGCCGGAGAGGCCGATCTGGCCTTGTCCTGCGCAAGCAGCGTCCGCGCAATCGTCGACTTTCCCGCGCCCGAGGGCGACGAGATCGACGAGCATCAGACCGCGGCGAGCGATCGGAACGGGCGAGGCTTTCGCCGGTTTCATGTCCTACTCCAAGATTCTGGACCTGTTCGCGGAACTGGTCGATGACGACTTTCAGTTCGATGCCGGCGGCAGTGACCGCCGAGGCATTCGACTTCGAACAGATGGTATTCGATTCGCGGTTAAATTCCTGTGCAAGGAAATCGAGCTTGCGGCCGACCGGGCCGCCGCGACCCAACAGATCCCGTGCGGCCGCGACATGCGCCTTCAGCCGGTCGATTTCTTCGCGCAGATCGGCCTTCGTCGCAAGCAGAGCCGCCTCTGCATGCAGCCTGTCGCGGTCGAGCGCGCCCGCTCCGTCCATCAGCAAGGCAACCTGCGCCTTGATGCGCGCGGAAATCTCCTGCGGCGTGCGCGACGGGTCGCGTTCGATCGCGTGCGTCAGGTCCTCGATCGTCGAGACGTGATTGAGCAGCACGCGAGACAGTGCAGCCCCCTCCTGTTCCCGCATGAGCTTGAGGTCAAAAAGTGCAGCCAGCAGGCCCTTCGTGACGTCCGCATCGCGGGCGGCGATTTCTTCTTCGCTGTCCTCCGTCTCGCGAAATTCGACGAGTCCGCGGATCGAAAGCAGCGTATCGAGGGTCAGAGGCGCCGGATCGATGACGCCTGCAAGCTGGTCACGCATTGCAAGCACATTGGCCAGAGCGTGCTGATTGAGAACCGTTTCGAAGCGGTTTTCGGCTGCCGAAACCGAAAGGTTGGCCTGCATGTTGCCACGGCTGAACTGTTCGCCCGTAATGCGGCGAACGTCTGTTCCCATGCGCTCGAGGCCCGGCGGCAGGCGAAGGCGCAGGTCGAGCCCCTTGCCGTTGACCGACCGCAGTTCCCAAGCCCAGCGCCAGCGGCCGCTCGTTCCCTCGCGCCGCGCAAAACCGGTCATGGACTGCAAAGCCATCCGAGCCTCCGAAATCAGTTCGTCTTCTTTTTCTTCTGTTGAGCCGCCGGCTTCGCCGCCTGAGCCTCCGGCTGGCCGTCAACCACGATATTCGGATCGGCGCCCTTGTCAGCTTCAAGCTTGCGCCAGCGCTTGACGTTGGCATTGTGCTCTTCGTAGCGTCGCCGCAAAAACGTGGCCGCCGGTGCCGTCGGCAACGGAACGAGAGGTCCGCCGTCTTCCAGGCATTGGCCGCCGCTTCCAGGGCATCACGGCCGGGATTTGCGATTGGCGTCGGCGGCAGGCCCTTGATCACGTAAGTGTTGTAAGGCGTTTCCTTCTTCAGGTCCGACAGGTAGATCGGCCGGTCGGCAGGCTTGCCGTCACCACCGAACAGGCCGTAGATGATCGTCGGATCGGACTGAAGCCGCATGCCTTTGGCGAGCCGGTTGAGGAAAACGGATGCGACATGCGCGCGCTCGTCGGGAATGCCAGTCTCCTTCTCGACGATCGAAGCAAGTACTACGAACTCTTCCTTGGATTTCAGCGAGACCGAAGGATCGCGTTTCTCCCAGATCTGGTCGACGAGCTTTTTCTGCTCTGCAGCCATCTGGTCGATGATCTCGGAGCGTTTCGTGCCGCGGGAGAACTTGTAGGTATCGGGACGCAGGCTGCCTTCGGGCGGCAGCGCCGTCGGCAGCTCGCCTTCGAGGACGGTATCCCCGCTCATGCGGTTGAACATCTGGCGCACCGTCAGGCCCTCCGGGAAGGAGATCGAATAGAGGATCGATTTACCGGACTTCAGCAGTTCCATGATGTCGTTCATGGAAGCCTTCGCCTTGATCTCGTATTCGCCGGCCTTCAGGCTCTCCCCCTCGTTGAGGTACGTCGCCGTGAGATAGCGGAAGATGCGGGCGTCGGAGACGATGTTGTTGCGCTCGAGATTGGTGGCGATTTCCGAAAGGCCCGCGCCGCTGCGCACGATGAAATTGGTGTTCGTCTCCAGCGGACCGGGGTCCTGGTAACTGGAGATCGCGTAGTAGAAGGCGAAGATGCCGGCGGCGCAGGCAAGCACGACCATCGTCATCAGGAAGTTCAGGAAGATGACGACCTGGCTGCGCGCCTTCTTCGAGCGCTTCGGCGGCTCCGGAACGCGTTCCGGGCGCAGCGCTTCATTGGGCGACTTCGGAATGATCGGCCCGTTCTGCGCCGGATGGCCGTTGTGGCCCGCCGCGTCGTTGCTCTGATTCGTATCGCTCACCGGCAATCCTCTAAACTTGGCCCTGTCCGCTGTTTTAAGAAGCAATACGGCAAAAAACAGGTAGGCCTCCCTCCCAAAAGGTACGGGCCCGTCCTCCGTCCTGTCAAAAACCGCCTTCAGGCAGTATAGCGGCGCAGCACCAGCGATGCATTCGTACCGCCGAATCCGAAGGAATTCGAGAGCGCGACATTGATTTCTCGCTGACGAGCCTTGTGCGGGACAAGATCGATCGCCGTTTCGCGCTCGGGATTATCGAGATTGAGCGTCGGCGGAGCGACATTGTCGCGGATCGCAAGCGTCGCGAAGATCGCCTCGATGGCACCGGCTGCGCCCAGCAGATGGCCGGTCGCCGACTTGGTCGAAGACATCGAAATCTTCGATGCCGCATTGCCGACCAGACGCTCGACGGCGCCAAGCTCGATCGTGTCGGCCATGGTCGACGTGCCATGCGCGTTGATATAATCGACATCTGCAGCCGTCAGTCCGGCGCGCTTCAGCGCCATGGCCATGCAGCGCTGCGCGCCGTCACCGTCTTCCGCCGGCGCAGTGATGTGGTAGGCGTCGCCCGAGAGGCCGTAGCCGACGATTTCGGCGTAGATCTTCGCGCCACGCGCCTTGGCATGTTCCAGCTCTTCGAGAACGATGATACCGGCACCTTCGCCCATGACGAAGCCGTCGCGGTCGCGATCGTAGGGACGCGACGCTTTCTCAGGATCGTCGTTGTGCTGCGTGGAAAGCGCCTTGCAGGCAGCAAAGCCCGCAAGCGAGATGCGGCTGACCGGCAATTCCGTACCGCCCGCGACCATGACATCGGCATCGCCGAGCGCGATCATACGGGCAGCATCGCCGATGGCGTGCGCGCCAGTCGAGCAGGCGGTAACGACCGAGTGGTTCGGCCCCCTAAGCTTGTGGCGGATCGAGACCTGGCCGGATACGAGGTTGATCAGGCGGCCGGGAATGAAGAAGGGCGAGATGCGGCGCGGGCCCTTATCGCGGAGCGTATAGCCCGCCTCGACGATACCCTCGATGCCGCCGATGCCGGAGCCGATCAGCACGCCGGTCGCGATCTGGTCGTCGTCGTTCTCAGGATGCCAGCCGGCGTCATTCAGCGCCATGTCGGCAGCGGCCATGCCGTAGATGATGAAGGGATCGACCTTGCGCTGTTCCTTCGGCTCCATCCAGTCATCCTGGTTGAAGGTGCCCTCTGTGCCATCACCAACCGGAATGCGACAGGCAATCTTGGCAGGGAGATCATCCACCTCGAATTCGGTGACAAGGCGGGCGCCGCTGCGGCCAGCGAGCAACCGCGACCACGTCACTTCAGTTCCGCATCCCAAGGGTGATACCATACCGGTACCGGTGATGACGACCCGTCTCATCGACAGCTTCCCCGCCTGTTCTTTCGCTAAAGCAATGCACAAACAAAAAGGGCGGACTCATGGCCCGCCCTTTGAAAATCGCACAGGATTAAGCCTGGGCCTTTTCAATGAACTTTACTGCGTCGCCGACCGTGAGGATCGAGTCTGCTGCGTCGTCCGGAATTTCTACGCCAAATTCTTCTTCGAAGGCCATGACCAGTTCGACCGTGTCGAGCAAGTCAGCACCCAGATCGTCGATAAAGCTGGCGCTTTCGACAACCTTCTCGGCATCGACGCCAAGATGATCAATAACAATTTTCTTTACGCGTTCTGCGATATCGCTCATGTCGGTTTCCTCGACCTTATATCCTGATGAGAATGCCTACCGGCATCCCTACCCTGGTTCAGCCTTCGGCGCCTTCTCGGCACTTTCAGCAAACTCGTTAGCCCGGCTCTCTAAGATGTTCCCCGCTGGCAAAACGCCCGCCGGTCCGCCTTGTTTCCCGGAACGACTGTGACAGTCATGGCCCGCTTAACACGGTTTATGTCTGCCGCAAAGCCTGAAAATCAACCCTGTTCCATTGCTCAACACGCTATTCCGCCGAAAAACGCAAACAGGACCAGTTTCTGTTTCAGATCATGGCCATGCCGCCGTTTACGTGCAGCGTCTGACCCGTCATATAGGCGGCTTCGGAGGAGGCGAGATAGGCAACGGCGGACGCCACTTCGCCACCCGTGCCCATGCGCTTCATCGGGATTGCGCCCATGATCGCTTCCTTCTGCTTGTCGTTCAGCTTGCCGGTCATGGCGGATTCGATGAAGCCCGGCGCGACGCAATTGACGGTCACGTTGCGGGTCGCGATCTCCTGGGCGAGCGACTTGGTGAAGCCGATCATGCCGGCCTTGGAGGCGCAGTAGTTCGCCTGACCCGGGTTGCCGGTGACACCGACCACCGAGGTGATGTTTATGATGCGGCCGTAGCGACGGCGCATCATCGGATGCGTCAGCTCGCGCGTCAGGCGGAACATCGCTGTCAGGTTGACCTCGATGACGTTATCCCAGTCCTCGTCGCTCATCCGCACGAAGAGGCCATCCTTGGTGATGCCTGCGTTGTTCACCAGAATATCGACGCCCTCGAGCTCGGCTTCGGCCTTGACGCCGAGTTCCTTGACCTCGTCACGGTCGGAGAGGTTCGCCGGGAATATCTTGACGCGGTCGCCAAGCTCGTTTGCCAGCGCTTCGAGCTTTTCGACGCGCGTGCCGTGAAGGCCGACGACGGCGCCCTGTTTGTGGAGAATGCGGGCGATTTCCTCGCCGATACCGCCGGATGCACCGGTGACGAGCGCCTTGCGGCCGGAAAGATCGAGCATGGATGCGTTCCTTATATCTGGTGAAACCAATCAGGCCATGAGGGCGGCGACGGCCACGTCGATATCGGCGGGCGTATTGACGGCAATGCCGTTCACCGTCTTGTCGATGCGGCGCGCAAGGCCGGTCAGCACCTTACCGGAGCCGAGTTCATAAAGCGTCGTGACATTGTTTGCGGCAAACCATTCCACCGTTTCGCGCCAGCGGACCTGGCCGGTGACCTGCTCGACGAGGAGCCTGGCAATCTCATCGGCGTCTGTCACCGGCGCGGCGCGAACGTTGGCGATCAGTGGCACGACCGGGTTGGACTTTGAAACGCCCGCGAGCGCTTCGCGCATCGCCTCGGCAGCCGGCGCCATCAGTGAGGAGTGAAAAGGAGCGGAAACCGGTAGAAGGATCGCACGCTTGGCGCCCTTCTCGGTTGCCAGTGCCGCGCCCTTTTCGACCGCGGCCTTTTCGCCGGAGATGACGATCTGGCCGCCGCCGTTATCGTTGGCGATCTGGCAGGCACCAGCGGCCGAAGCAGCTTCGCAAACGGCCACGACATCGGCATGTTCCAGCCCGATGATCGCCGCCATGGCACCAACGCCGACAGGAACGGCAGCCTGCATGGCGTTGCCACGAATACGCAGTAGACGCGCGGTTTCGGCGAGTGAGAAGGTGCCGGCGGCACAGAGTGCGGAATATTCGCCGAGCGAATGACCGGCAACGTAGGACACCTTCGGCTTGGGGTCGAGACCCTTCGCCTGAAGGACACGGACCACCGCAAGCGATACCGCCATCAGCGCCGGCTGGGCATTGGCCGTCAGCGTCAGCGTGTCTTCCGGCCCTTCGAACATGATTGTTGAAAGCTTTTCGCCGAGCGCATCGTCAACCTCTTCGAAGACGGAACGGGCCTCGGAAAAATTTTCCGCGAGTTCCTTGCCCATGCCCACGGCCTGGCTTCCCTGGCCGGGAAATGTGAAAGCGACGGTCATCTAATGTCCCTTATTATGTCAACTTGGACTATTTCGCCTCCAATTGACGTTCTTGCGGGCAGAGTCAATAGCGCTGCCAGGGTCTCTAGAGCCTTTGCAGGCGCGAAAAGCCGCGATTTTTTCCTTGCGCTTGGTCAATTCGCGCCTAAATTTGCGCCGCCCTCCCCGGCTACCTCCGCTCATCCGTTTTCAAGGTTCCAATGAAGTTTAATAGATTAGGCCGCACCGATATTTCCGTTTCGCAAATCTGCCTCGGCACCATGACGTGGGGCACGCAGAACACTGAAACCGAAGCGCACGAGCAGATGGATGACGCCGTCGAGAAAGGCGTCAACTTCTTCGATACCGCCGAGCTTTACCCGACAACTCCCGTTTCGGCGGAAACACAGGGGCGCACCGAGGACTATATCGGCAGCTGGTTCGCAACGACCGGCAAGCGCAACGACATCGTGCTGGCGACAAAGGTCGCGGGGCCCGGACGCTCCTATATCCGGGGCGGCGAAGGTGCCGACGCCAAGAATATCAAGCTTGCCGTCGAAGCGAGCCTCAAGCGGCTGCAGACCGATTACATCGATCTCTACCAAATCCATTGGCCGAGCCGTGGGCATTTCCACTTCCGGCAGAACTGGCATTACGACCCCTTCAAGCAGGATCGGGCAAAGGCGGTCGCCAACATCACCGATATCCTCGAGACGATGGATATGCTCGTGAAGGAAGGCAAGGTGCGCGCCGTCGGCCTGTCCAATGAAACTGCGTGGGGCACGCAGAAATACCTGACGCTCTCCGAGCAGAAGGGCCTTCCACGCGTCGCCAGCATCCAGAATGAATACAGCCTGCTCTACCGCCACTTCGACCTGGACATGGCGGAACTGTCGCATCACGAGGATGTCGGCCTGCTCGCCTATTCGCCGCTTGCGGCTGGCCTGCTCACCGGAAAATATCTCGATGGCGTCAGGCCAGAAGGATCGCGCGCTACGATCAACGGCGATCTCGGCGGCCGGTTGCAGCCGCTGCAGGAAGCGCCCACCAGGGCCTTTGTCGAGATTGCAGCGAGGCACGGGCTTGATCCGGCAGCCATGGCGCTTGCCTTCTGCCTCACCCGCCGCTTCATGACCTCCGTCATCATCGGCGCAACGACGATGGAGCAGCTGAAGATCGATCTGAGCGCCGTCGAGGTGAAACTCTCGAACGACGTCCTCTCCGAGATCGAAAAGGTCCACCGGCAGTATCCGATGCCGCTGTGACGAGCGCTACGGGACTTCGGATAAAGCAAGCCCGGAACATCTGTTTCCAGCGCTGCGGAGAATTAAAGTCTATACCCTGGTGAAGACTGCGCCCTTCCTTGAAGACCGCTTCCAGGTCGGTGCCTGTCGCATGCCTTTCGGCCACGCCCTTATAGAAAGCCGGGGCGGGTTCCCGCCTGGCCTGTCGGATCTCATCGCATTCGAAAGCGATCACGACTATATCGGCGATAGAACGGTTTTCACGGTGCGCAAGCCCGTGGACAAGATTATGGGCTTGGCGCTGCGAGCGAAAAGCCGAGGTTTAGCCGTGGACAACTCCTTTCTGACATATGCAGAATTTGCCCTCAAGATCACTGTAAACGGCAAGATGGCCCTGCTTAATTGTATCCGAACGCTTGCCTTTCGCCGAAAAATCCGTATAAGCGCCCCTGTTCGCAAACCCGGTCTTCTGGCTGGTGGCTGAACGGAGGGCCGGTTTCTTTGGAAATCGTTCGGAACGGAAGCGTTCCAGCCTCCCGTGTCTCCGCTCTCGACCGTCTCGGAAACGCTTTTCTTGCCTGGGTTCAGCCCAATCGGGAGCAGTCGTTGAGGCTTAGCCGCCGAATATCGGGTTGAACCAACGCAAGAAAGGCAAAGCTGTCATGGCTCTTTATGAACATGTATTCCTTGCCCGGCAGGATATTTCCGCTCAGCAGGTCGATGCCCTCGTAGAACAGTACAAGGGCGTGATCGAAGCTAACGGCGGCAAAGTCGGGCGCATCGAAAACTGGGGTCTTAAGTCCCTCACCTACCGCATCAAGAAGAACCGCAAGGCTCACTACGCCCTGATGGACATCGATGCACCGCCAGCTGCCGTCCAAGAAATGGAACGCCAGATGCGCATCAGCGAAGATGTTCTGCGTTACATGACGCTCGCGGTCGAAAAGCACGAAGAAGGCCCGTCTGCCATGATGCAGAAGCGCGACCGCGACGACCGCGGCCCGCGTGACGGCGCCCGTGGCCCGCGCGAAGGCGGTTTCGACCGTGGCCCGCGCCCGCCGCGTGAAGGTGGCTTCGGCGACCGTGAAGACCGTCCGCGCCGTCCGCGCGAAGACCGCGTATAAGGAGATTTGAGATATGTCTGAAGCTTCCTCCGCTCCGGTCCGCCGCCCGTTCCACCGCCGCCGCAAGACCTGCCCGTTCTCGGGCGCGAATGCTCCGCGGATCGACTACAAGGACGTCCGTCTTCTGCAGCGTTACATTTCCGAGCGCGGCAAGATCGTTCCGTCCCGCATCACGGCTGTTTCGCAGAAGAAGCAGCGCGAACTCGCCCAGGCGATCAAGCGCGCCCGCTTCCTCGGCCTGCTGCCGTACGTCGTAGCCTAATTTGCTATCGCGGCCCTCTGGTCCCAAACCAGAGGGTCGCATCCCTTCCGCGGTGGGCGCGGATCGGAACCCTGAAAACCCATGTTGAGGCGGGTTTTCCTGAACTTGATTCAGGATACTCCTCTAACTGCTTGATGAAGCAGGACAGCGACGTGACCAAAATGAACTTCAAGAGGCTGCTGACCGGCGCACTCGCCGGATTGACCGCCGCGCTCCTGGCGCTCGGCGCGAGCCTCCAGTTGTCGTTCAGCGCCCTGCTTTACGCCGCTTCCGCCCTGCCCATCCTTCTCGTGGGTCTCGGCTGGGGCAATGCCGCGGCAATCTCTGCCGTCGTCACCGCTGCCGCCTTCGGTGCTGTGGCCGGCTCTCCGGCTTTCGCGCTGATGATGACACTGGTGACGCTCATTCCCGCCGGCTGGATCAGCCACCTGGCAAACCTTGCCCGCCCCGCCGCCGAGCTCGGCGGCCCGGAACACCTGACGGCCTGGTATCCGCTCTCCGACATCCTGCTGCATCTCTGCGGCCTGGTGACGCTTGCCGTCATCGTGACCGGCTACATGATCGGCTATGGCCCGGAACTTATCGGCCAGATGGTCGATGCACTTTTCGGTTCCTTTGCGCAGCAGCAGCCGGATTTCACGTTCACTGACACGGCCACCGCTCAGACCAAGTCGCTGCTGCTCCTGATGCTGCCCGCCATTCAGGGCGCGATGTGGGTGCTGATGCTGTTTGCGGCCTACTATATCGCGGCACGCATCGTGAATGCGTCCGGCCGCGCGCTTCGCCCGCGCGAGGACATTCCGTCCGCGCTGCGCATGAACCGCAACGCGATCTTCGTCTTCCTCGCTGGTCTTGCCGCCACCTTCTTCGGCGGCGTTCCGGCGATGATCGGAGCAACTGTCGTCGGCACCTTTGGCGCCGGCTTCCTGCTTTCCGGCTTCGCCGCGCTGCATTTTCGCACGCGCGGCAAGGACTGGCGCCTGCCGGCGCTCGTCCTCTGCTACCTGGCATCGCTCGTACTGATGCTGCCAGCTTTTTTCATTCTTGTCGTCGGTCTGTCCGATACGCGCAAGGCGATTGCCCTGACCCCGAACAAGAATGCCGATGCCCCTCAATCCACAGACAAGAAAACCTAGAGACACGAAAGGAAAACGAAGATGGAAGTCATTCTTCTCGAACGCATCTCCAAGCTCGGCCAGATGGGCGAAACCGTCAAGGTTCGCGACGGCTTTGCACGCAACTATCTCCTGCCGCTCGGCAAGGCACTGCGCGCCAACGCCGCCAACAAGGCCCGTTTCGAATCCGAACGCGCAACGCTCGAAGCCCGCAACCTCGAGCGCAAGTCGGAGGCCCAGAAGGTCGCCGACGTGCTTAACGGCAAGTCCTTCATCGTCGTTCGCTCTGCCGGCGAAACCGGCCAGCTCTACGGCTCGGTTGCCGCCCGCGACGTCGTTGAAATCCTGGCCGCCGAAGGCTTCAACATCGGCCGCAACCAGGTTCACCTGAACACGCCGATCAAGGCGATCGGTATCCACAAGGTCGAACTGCAGCTTCACGCCGAAGTCGAAATCCACGTCAATCTCAACGTTGCCCGCTCCGCCGACGAAGCCGAGCGCCAGGCAAAGGGCGAGACGCTCACCTCCGTCGACGCGATCTACGGCGTTGATGAAGACGCCCTTCGTGCGGAAGACTTCTTCGATCCGGATGCCGACGGCAACGCCGAAGACGAAGCATAAGCTTCGCACGCTTCCTTCACAAAGCAGAAGCCCGGCTCCAGGCCGGGCTTCTTGCGTTTGTCAGTTGGCCGCGGTTCTCATTGCCCCCGAACTGCCAGCAGGTTTGCCTGCATGGCGCGGATGACGCTCAGCGTCGTCCTCAAGTCACTTTCGGAAATGCCGGCGACGACCCGGGCGCGCACGTCTGCGGCAAGATCCTCGACCTCGCCGGCGACGACCCTTCCCGCATCCGTCATGTAGATCTCCTTGGCGCGGCGATCGGAACCGGCGACACGGCGTTCCAGGAAGCCTTGCGCCTCCATTGCGTCCAGGATCCGGACCAGCGTCGGCGTTTCGAGTTCCAGCCGTTCGGCCAGTTCTCGCTGATTGATGCCGTCCTTCTTGTTGAGCGTAAAAAAGACTCGCGCGCGCGGCAGTGTCATGTTTCTCTCACGCACCAGGGAATCAAACGTCGCTCTCAATTTTCGGGTGAACGCAGCGATGTCCTCAATGAGTTCCCGCCTGAGAAGCATATTCCCCATAAATTCCCCATTATTTAGTTAGCGCACTAATTATATTTCCTCTGTCTAATCGAGTTCAGAGGTCTTTTCAAGTGCCACGCTCGAGGCATTCAGGCTAAAATATTATCGGTTGGAATAAGTCGCGGTCTTTATGCCGTGTCCTCAAGGTGACATCGGCAATATTTTCTCCCAGGCGGCCATCAGCGCTGTGGAGAAGTCGAACAATGTGCAAAGCGTTACGGATTTCACGACAGGCCCAAGGCTGTTGCTGAGCTGCACTTGCATTTGCCTTGGCGAGCCTTCACATCCGGGAACGGAAAAGACAGAACGGATCAAGATGAACGACGCCGCGCGAAAGATTGCCGCCGTTGCTCCAGCAGAGCAGCACTACCGCGAAGCACCTAACAACATCGAAGCCGAGCAGGCGCTTCTGGGTGCCATCCTAATGAACAACGACGCCTATTACCGGGTGTCCGACTTCCTGAAGCCGATCCATCTTTATGAACCGCTCCACCGCAAGATTTTCGAGGTCGCGGGCGACATCATCCGTATGGGCAAGATCGCCAATCCAGTGACGATCAAGACCTTCCTGAAGGCCGACGAGAAGGTCGGCGACATGACGGTCTCCGAATATCTCGCGCGCCTTGCCCGCGAAGCCGTGACAATCATCAACGCCGAGGACTACGGGCGGGCGATCTACGATCTGGCGCTGCGCCGGGCGCTGATTACTATTGGCGAGGACATGGTCAACATCGCCTATGACGCGCCGCTCGACATGCCGCCTCAGACGCAGATCGAAGATACCGAACGCCGCCTCTTCGAGCTTGCCGAAAACGGCCGCTATGACGGCGGCTTCCAGGCCTTCAACGACGCCGTGGCGCTGGCGATCGACATGGCGGCAGTCGCCAAGGAGCGCGACGGCGGCCTCTCGGGCATTTCGACCGGCATCCATTCGCTCGATTCGAAGATGGGCGGACTGCAGCGCTCCGACTTGATTATCCTTGCCGGACGCCCGGGCATGGGCAAGACCTCGCTTGCAACCAATATCGCCTACAATATCGCCGCCGCCTATGAGGGCGAAGTCCAATCCGACGGCAGCATGAAGGCGAAGAACGGTGGCGTCGTCGGCTTCTACTCGCTCGAAATGTCGTCGGAACAGCTCGCCACCCGCATCATCTCCGAGCAGACGGAAGTCTCCTCCTCGAAAATCCGCCGCGGCGACATCAACGACGCGGACTTCGAAAAACTCGTCGCCTGCTCGATGATGATGCAGAAGGTGCCGCTCTACATCGACCAGACCGGCGGCATCTCCATCGCCCAGCTTGCCGCCCGCGCCCGGCGGCTCAAGCGCCAGCGCGGCCTCGACGTGCTGGTCGTCGACTACGTGCAGCTGATGACCGGCTCGGGTAAGTCGAACGAGAACCGCGTCCAGGAAATCACCCAGATCACCACCGGCCTGAAAGCCCTCGGCAAGGAACTGAACGTTCCGATCATCGCGCTGTCACAGCTTTCGCGTCAGGTCGAAAGCCGCGACGACAAGCGCCCGCAGCTCTCCGACCTGCGTGAATCGGGCTCGATCGAGCAGGACGCCGACGTCGTGCTCTTCGTGTTCCGCGAGGAATATTACGTCAAGAACATGGAACCCCGCGATCCGGCCGATCCGAAATATGCGGAGTGGGAAGCGCTGTTCGACAAGGTGAAGGGTACGGCGGACGTCATCATCGCCAAGCAGCGTCACGGACCGACCGGCACAGTAAAGCTTGCCTTCCAGGCGGAGTTCACGCGCTTTGCCGACCTCGCCGACCCGTCCTTCATTCAGTACGAGGAACACTGAGCAGTTCCGATTTCTTGCTGCAGTGCGGCGGCGGACTTCCTATTGACCAAATTGACCTTTAGACTGGCCGGAGACTCAATCTCCGGCCATTTTTTTATGTGGATTCATGACTGAAATTTCCGCCGCCTCCGAAGTAGACAGGTTTGCTTGCGCCGGCATGCGGCTGACTGTCGACCTGACTGCGCTGACGGAAAACTGGCGGGACATGGCACGGCGCTCCAAAAGGGCGCGCGCATCCGCGGTCGTGAAGGCCGACGCCTATGGCATGGGCATCGAGGACGCTGGGGAAGCGCTCTACATCGCGGGTGCCCGCGACTTCTTCGTCGCAACGGTCGATGAAGGCGTGACGCTGCGCCTCTACGCGCCCGATGCGCGCATCTTCGTGCTCGCCGGCATCTGGCTAGGCACTGAACGACGCTTCTTTGAAAACGACCTCGTGCCGGTCATCTCCTCCGAGGAGCAGCTCGCCTTTTGGATGGCGGTGCTTTCGGAGTATGGCGATTACCCTTGCGCGCTGCATGTCGACACCGGCTTCAACCGGCTCGGCCTTCATATCGACGAAGCGCTTGCGCTGGCTAATGACGTCTCCCGCCCGGCCAGCTTCGCCCCGGTTCTGGTCATGAGCCATCTCGCCTGCGGCGACGATCCTTCATCGCAGATGAACAAGCAGCAGCTCGAATCATTCCGCAAGGTTAGCGCCGCATATGAAGGTATCGAATCAAGCCTCGCAGCATCCGGCGGCATCTTTCTCGGCGAGGATTATCATTTCGACCTGACGCGCCCCGGCATTGCCATCTACGGTGGCGAAGCGGTGAGCGGCGTGGCGAACCCCATGCGGCCGGTTGCGACCGCGGAGGCCCGCGTGATCCAGGTCCGCACCGTGCGCGCTGGCGAATCCGTGAGTTACGGCCGGGCGCTGAAGCTTGACCGCGATAGCCGCCTCGCCATCGTGTCCGCTGGTTATGCCGACGGCTACATGCGCAGCCAGTCGAGCGGCGGCGTCCCGCTTCGCCAAGTCGTGCCGCAGGGCGGCCAAGGCTTCTTTGAGGGCTACACCGTGCCGGTCGCCGGGCGCATCACCATGGACCTTTCCATCTTCGATGTGACCGACCTACCGGAAAACCTCATCCGTGCCGGCGATTACATCGAGCTCTTCGGCAGGAACATCCCCGTTGACGATGCGGCACGGGCGGCAGGCACGATCGGCTACGAGATGCTGGCAAGCGTCGGGTTGCGGTATGAGCGAAAATACGTCAGCGAAGAATGAGGTCCGGCTCAGCGGCTTGTCAGGGCCAGCCGCACGCCGAGGGCAACGAACAGCGCGCCAAGCCCGCGATCGAGCCAGAGGCCAATCCTCCTGTTGCGTTTGATCAGATCGGCAAGCCGCCCTCCGGCCAGGATCAGCGGCGGTTCTATGAAGGCGGCCACGACGATAATCAGTCCACCGTGCACGGAAAGCTGTAGCCAGGCAGGCCCGGCGCCTTCGACGACGAACTGCGGCAGGAAGGCGAGAAAGAAGATCGCAACCTTCGGGTTAAGCAGCGAAACGAGCACGCCCTGCCGGTAGATCCGTCCTGAGCCCAGCCTTTCCGCCTTGACGAAGCCGCCTTCGCCGCTCGACCGCAGGGCCTGGATGCCGAGCCAGACGAGATAGATCGCACCAATCCACTTCACTGCCGAGAAGGCAACGGCAGAGGCGGCAAGGACCGCCGAAAGGCCGAAGGCTGCGAGAAGCGCGTGCAGGCAGGCGCCGGTCCAGATGCCGAAGACAGCCGAAAAGCCGGCACGCGTGCCGCTCTTGATCGTATGGCCGAGGATAAAAGCCATATCCGGACCCGGCGACAGGTTCAGAAGCACGGCGGCGGTGAAGAAGGCGATCCAGTGGGCGAGCGAATAATCGAGCATTGGCGATCCGTCGGATGATCCTTCCATGCTGCCACTTGGGCGCCTGATGGGAAAATCATTAGTTTTGATCGGTCCCGCAGGCCATTATCTAGGGCAAATCTGAATTCGGGCGCGCCGGCGCTCATGGACGAAAGCACCATTGATGGCCAAGGCCAGGACACAATTCATCTGCCAGAGCTGCGGCACGATCCACAACCGCTGGGCGGGCAAATGTGAAAACTGCGGCGAGTGGAACACCATCGTCGAAGAAGATCCGATGGGCGGGATTGGCGGCGGACCGGCAAGGACGCCGAAGAAGGGCCGCCCGGTGACGCTGACGGCGCTTTCCGGCGAGATCGAAGAAGCGCCGCGCATCCATACCGGCATCTCGGAACTCGACCGGGCGCTCGGCGGCGGTTTCGTGCGCGGCTCGGCGGTGCTCGATCGGCGGCGATCCCGGCATTGGCAAGTCGACGCTGCTGATGCAGGCAGCGGCAGCGCTTTCGCGCCGCGGCCACAAGATCATCTACGTCTCGGGCGAAGAGGCCGTGGCGCAGGTGCGGCTGCGCGCCCAGCGCCTGCGCGCGGCCGATACCGACGTGATGCTTGCCGCAGAGACCAATGTCGAGGATATCCTCGCGACGCTCGCCGACGGCAAGCGGCCGGACCTCGTCATCATCGACTCGATCCAGACGCTCTGGAGCGAACTGGCGGAATCGGCGCCCGGAACGGTCACGCAGGTGCGCACCGGCGTGCAGTCGATGATCCGCTTCGCCAAGCAGACGGGAGCGGCCATGGTTCTCGTCGGCCACGTCACCAAGGACGGCCAGATCGCCGGTCCGCGGGTGGTGGAACACATGGTCGACGCCGTGCTCTACTTCGAAGGTGACCGCGGCCATCACTACCGCATCCTGCGCACCGTCAAGAACCGCTTCGGGCCGACCGACGAGATCGGCGTCTTCGAAATGTCCGACGGCGGCCTGCGTGAGGTCGGCAATCCATCTGAACTTTTTCTTGGCGAGCGCAATGAAAAGTCTCCGGGAGCGGCGGTCTTCGCCGGCATGGAAGGAACGCGCCCGATCCTCGTCGAAGTGCAGGCGCTGGTGGCGCCGACATCGCTCGGAACGCCGCGCCGCGCCGTGGTCGGCTGGGATTCCGCCAGACTTTCGATGATCCTTGCCGTGCTCGAGGCCCATTGCGGCGTTCGGCTCGGCCAGCATGACGTCTATTTGAATGTCGCCGGCGGCTATCGTATCAGCGAGCCGGCGGCTGATCTCGCCGTCGCATCCGCATTGGTTTCCTCGCTTGCCGGTATTGCTCTGCCGGCCGATTGCGTCTATTTCGGCGAAGTCAGCCTGTCGGGGGCCGTTCGTCCGGTTGCGCATACCGCCTCAGCGCCTCAAAGAAGCCGAGAAGCTGGGATTTTCCGCAGCGCTGCTTCCGTCAGCATCCGTCGAATTGCCGAAGGGTTCGGGCGGACGCTGGAGCGAGATCGACAGCCTGCCGGATCTGGTCGTGCGCATTGCCGGATCCGAAAGGTGCGCTACGACGTGTGGAAGACGAGGTTTGATCCTTTCATTGCCATAAACGGTGATGATATAGGATGCACACGAATGAGGCCCGACCGAACCGCATTACCCACGCGGCGGTCCTGGAGTTGAATTTATATGCCCATCACGATTTTCGACGGTATTGTCATCGGCGTCGTCCTATTCTCCGCCGTTCTGGCGATGGTCCGCGGCTTTTCGCGCGAGGTGCTGTCGATCGCAAGCTGGGGCGGCTCGGCTGCCGCTGCTTACTATCTCTATCCGTACCTCGCTGCCTTACGCGAAGAGGTACACCGATGATGACCGCATCGCGATCGTCGGCTCCGCCGCCGTCGTGTTCCTGATTGCGCTGATCGTCATCTCGTTCATCACCATGAAGATTGCCGATTTCATCATCGACAGCCGGATCGGCGCGCTCGACCGCACTTTCGGCTTCCTCTTCGGCGCGGCACGCGGCATACTGCTTCTCGTCGTGGCAGTGGCCTTCTGGAACTGGCTCGTCGATGCCGATCACCGGCCCGCTTGGGTGAACAACGCCAAGTCCAAGCCGTTCCTTGACTCGATGGTCGTAAAGCTGCAATCGGTCCTGCCTGAGGAATTCGCACAGATGGTGAAAGCCAGCGTGCTCGAGAAGGTTCAGCCGCCGGCCGAAGGCACGCAGGGCAGCAATGCACCGGCCGGCGAACAGGCCCCGGCGGATGATACAGCGCCTGCAGGTGGCGCAGCCCCGTCGGGCGGCGCGCAACCGCAGTCGAATTGACACAGTGTTCAACAGCTTGACCTGCCGCGTGGCAATTGCCATTTGAGCGGGACGTGACATAAGGGTCCGGCCGAGCATTTGCTCTGCCGGGCCCCCGCCGTTTAAAATGCCTGAATCCGGCATCATGCTATGGAAAAGCCGATCCATTCTTGTGAGAGCAAAGGCCCGCATCAATGAACCAGTCCCATTCCTTCCACGCTCAACGATGAACTCGATGGAGATACACTCCACGAGGAATGCGGCGTCTTCGGCATTCTTGGCCATCCCGATGCAGCAACGCTGACGGCTCTCGGGCTTCACGCCCTCCAGCACCGTGGACAGGAAGCGGCCGGTATCGTCACCTTCGACGGCCAGCCAGTTCCATACCGAAAAGCGCATGGGGCTCGTCGGCGACCACTACACCGATCCTGCAACGCTCGCGAAGCTGCCAGGCTTCATCTCCATCGGCCACACGCGCTATTCGACGACGGGCGAAGTGGCGCTCCGCAACGTCCAGCCGCTCTTTGCCGAACTGGAAGTCGGTGGCATCGCTGTCGCCCATAACGGCAACTTCACCAACGGCCTGACGCTTCGCCGTCAACTGATTGCCGACGGCGCCATCTGTCAGTCGACCTCTGATACCGAAGTCGTCCTCCACCTGATCGCCCGCTCCAAGCAGGCCTCCTCCTCCGACCGCTTCATCGATGCGATCCGCCAGATGGAAGGCGGTTATTCGATGCTGGCCATGACCCGCACGAAGCTGATCGCCGCGCGCGACCCGATCGGCATCCGTCCACTCGTCATGGGCGAGCTCGACGGCAAGCCGATCTTCTGTTCGGAGACCTGTGCGCTCGACATCATCGGCGCCAAATACATCCGCGACGTCGAGAACGGCGAAGTCGTCATCTGCGAAATCCAGCCGGACGGCTCGATCACCATCGACGCGCGCAAGCCCGAAGCGCCGAAGCCGGAGCGTCTCTGCCTCTTCGAATTTGTTTACTTCGCTCGCCCTGACTCCGTCGTCGGCGGCCGCAGCATCTATGTCGCCCGCAAGAACATGGGCATCAATCTCGCCAAGGAAGCCCCGGTCGATGCCGATGTCGTCGTGCCGGTTCCGGACGGCGGTACGCCGGCAGCGCTCGGTTACGCTCAGCA
Source organism: Rhizobium yanglingense (assembly GCF_977109285.1). Taxonomy (NCBI): domain Bacteria; kingdom Pseudomonadati; phylum Pseudomonadota; class Alphaproteobacteria; order Hyphomicrobiales; family Rhizobiaceae; genus Rhizobium; species Rhizobium yanglingense. The sequence continues at coordinate 164,474 of NZ_CDSAWY010000002.1, read as the reverse complement.
AAGCGGCATTCCTTTCGAATACGGCATCATCCGCAACCACTATGTCGGCCGTACCTTCATCGAGCCGACGCAGCAGATCCGCGCCTTCGGCGTCAAACTGAAGCATTCGGCCAACCGGGCGATGATTCGAAGGCAAGCGCGTCGTCCTCGTCGACGATTCGATCGTGCGCGGCACCACCTCGCTGAAGATCGTCCAGATGATCCGCGACGCAGGCGCGAAGGAAGTCCATATCCGCGTCGCAAGCCCGATGATCTATTTCCCGGACTTCTATGGCATCGATACGCCGGACGCCGACAAGCTGCTTGCCAACCAGTACAACAGCCTGAAGGCTATGTGCGAATTACATCGGCGCGGATTCTCTCGAATTCCTCTCGATCGACGGGCTTTATCGTGCGGTCGGCGGGGAAGATCGCAACAACGAGAATCCGCAGTTCACCGACCACTATTTCACCGGCGACTACCCGACGCGCCTGCTCGACAAGGAAAGCACGAGCAACGTGCGCAAGCTCGCCGTGATGGCCAGCAACGGCTAAGGGACTTCATAAACCTGAATGAACGCCGGCGCCCCCTCTTCCCCTCATTAGGGTGGGATGCGTTTGCGCGCAACCGACACGGACGACACGATCATGACCATCGACCTCAAAGACCGCATCGCACTCGTCACCGGTGCATCGCGGGGCATCGGCTATTTCACGGCGCTGGAACTGGCAAAGGCCGGAGCCCACGTGATCGCCTGCGCCCGCACGGTCGGCGGGCTCGAGGAGCTTGACGACGCGATCAAGGCTGTCGGGCGGCAGCGGCCACACTCGTGCCTTTCGATCTTGCGGATATGAACGCCATCGACGCGCTCGGCGCCTCGATCTTCGAGCGCTGGGGCAAGCTCGACATCCTCGTTGCCAATGCCGGCGTGCTCGGCGTCATCTCGCCGATCGGCCATATCGAGGCAAAGACCTTCGAGAAAGTGATGAACATCAACGTCACGGCCACCTGGCGGCTGATCCGCTCCGTCGATCCGCTGCTGGCGCGCTCGCACGCCGGCCGCGCCGTGATCATTTCTTCTGCTGCCGCTCACAAATGCCGGCCTTTCTGGGGCCCCTACTCCGCGTCGAAAGCCGCGGTCGAAGCGCTCGCCCGCACCTGGGCCGGCGAAAGCCGGTCGACGGCTCTTCGCATCACCAGTGTCGATCCCGGCGCCACCCGCACCGCCATGCGCGCCCAGGCCGTGCCCGGCGAAGATCCCGCGACGCTGCCGCATCCTTCCGAAGTCGCCAAGGCGATCCTGCCGCTCGTCGGCCCGGATGTAACCGAAACAGGCAAGCTCTTCATCGTCCGCGAGAACAGGCTTGTAGATTACCGGCTGCCGGAATAAGGGCTACCGGCCGGCTGTTTCAGCGAAACAGCGCCGCAAGGCCCGTTTCCGTAGGGCACAGCGCGTTGAGGTCAACCGGCCCCTCGATGCCATCGACCTTGCCGTTGTCGGCAAACTGCCATATCGACCAGCGGCCGCATTTTTCCTGCTCTGGTTCTTTGAATACGCTGCGCAGCCAAAGATAATGATCCGGGAAGCTGGATTCGTTGCCTTTCAGGTATTGGTCGAAGAATTCCTGCGTGACGTAGAATATCGGCTTTTCCGGATATGTGCTCTTGATCTCGGCCAGGAAGGCGTTGACCTCGGCGGTCAGCTGCTCGACCGTCGGAACTTTGTCGCAGTTGCCGACAAATTCGAGATCGATCGCAATGGGCAGCGTGCCCTGCTCTTTGGGAACTGTCGCCAACACGTTCTGCGCCTGCTCACGGCCCGGACGGCAAAAGGTGAAGAAGTGATATGCCCCGCGCACGATGCCGGCCTCTTTTGCAGCCTGCCAGTTCCGGGCAAATCGCCTGTCCTTATGATCCCCGCCCTCTGTCGCCTTCATGATGGCGAAGCGGACATTCAGTTGAGCGGCGAGCTTCTTCCAGTCGATGTCGCCCTGATGGTGGCTAACGTCGATGCCCTGGATCGGATAGTCCTTGATGGATGGATGATTGAAGCGGACCATGCCGAAATCGTAAGCCAAATAGGAAGCGGATGCGACCGCTAGAATCGCCGCGCCGATGACGGCTCGTTGAACTGCTTTCTTCACTGATGCTCTCTCGCTCCACCGTTTCCGCCTTTGGCCAGGAAAGGCTTGCGCCGGAAAGATGGCGAATTATTCGCCATGCCAGCCCTGCATTTGCGTTCGCGACGCTCGTCTCTTACGCACCACTTGACCAAACATCGTTCCCACGCCATAAAACCCGCCATGAAAACGGTTACCTGCATTATCTGCCGGAAGATTATTCGCTAGCGCGCTCGCTGGCCTGGCCGTTTTCGTCTCCCAAATACCCAAAGATGAGAAACGCCCCGGCCCGCCGGCGGCGGCATTTTTCGGATCATTGCATTTTGGGAGAAATAGACATGGCCGGCCAGCCGGAACTGAAGAAGCCGGAAATCAAGCTATACAATACGCTGACGCGCGAGGAGACGGTCTTCAAGCCCATCGATCCGCTCAACGTCCGCATGTACGTCTGCGGCCCGACGGTTTATGACTACGCCCATATCGGCAATGCGCGGCCCGGCCATCATTTTCGACGTGCTGTTCCGGCTGCTGCAGGCACGTCTATGGCGCCGAGCACGTCACCTATGCGCGCAATATCACCGACGTCGACGACAAGATCAACGCTGCGGGCTCTGCGCGACCACCCCGGCTCTGCCGCTCAACGAGGCGATCCGCGCTGGTCACCGAAAAGACCGAGACGCAGTATCTCGAAGATGCCACGGCTCTCGGCTGCCTTGATCCGACCATCCAGCCGCGCGCGACCGAAAACATCGCGCAGATGATCGAGATCATCGAAAAGCTGATTGCCAAGGGCCATGCCTATCAGGCGGAGCGGCGAAGTGCTGTTCGACACGAAATCCATGGCGGATTACGGCGCAGCTTTCGAAGCGCAATCTCGACGAGCAACAGGCCGGCGCGCGCGTCGCCGTCGATGCGCACAAGAAGAACCCCGGCGACTTCGTGCTCTGGAAGCTTTCGAGCCATAACGAACCCGGCTGGGAAAGCCCCTGGGGTCGCGGCCGTCCGGGCTGGCATATCGAATGCTCGGCGATGAGCCAGCGCTATCTCGGCGAGGTCTTCGATATTCACGGCGGCGGGTTGGACCTGATCTTCCCGCACCACGAAAACGAGATCGCCCAATCGCGTTGCGCCCACGGCACGGATGTGATGTCGAATGTCTGGATGCACAACGGCTTCCTGCAGGTCGAGGGCCGCAAGATGTCGAAATCCGAGGGCAACTTCGTCACCATCTACGAGCTGCTGCACACCGAAAAATTCGGCGGCCGGAAGTGGCCGGGCGAAGTTTTGCGGCTTGCGATGCTGATGACACATTACCGCGAGCCGATCGATTTTTCGATCAAGCGGCTAGAAGAGGCCGAACGCCTGCTGGCGAAGTGGCCAGTGGCGGAGGCCGGCGATGCGTGGCCGGACGAGGCAGTACTGAACGCGCTTGCCGACGACCTGAACACCGTCGCCGCCGTTCAGGCGCTTCATGCTCTGGCGCAGTGCCGCGAATACGCCCGTGCCGCCTTCGCGGCGAGCGCTGCCCTTCTCGGCGTGGAGCCGAAGGAAACGGAAGTGGATGAGGCGGTCGCTCGGCGAGATCGACAGCGCGGGTGCGCGCCGCGCCTTGAACTCTTGAAGGCAAAAAACTTCACTGAGGCCGACAAGATCCGCGAGACGCTGCTTGCCGAGGGCATCCAGCTCAAGGACGCCAAAGATGCGGTCACCGGCGAGCGCGTGACGACCTGGGAGGTGAAGCGGTGAGGTCAGTCCTATCGAAAAATGCCTCTCCCCAACCCCTCCCCAGACATGGGAGGGGCTACTGCGCCATGCCGCTTCGCAACAACACCGCTGTCGAGCATGCAGCATCCGCCGAGATTGGCGCTGAGAATGCCCGCGGCGGCGCGAACCAGACCTCCGCCTTGTGGGGAGGGGGCTTTTCACCCATGCCAAACAGGAGGAAGTGTCGATGACTGTCTACACCGGCGGCTGCCAGTGCGGTGCGATCCGATTCCGGGTGGAAGGCGAGCTTTCGCATTCGTCGATCTGCCATTGCCGCATGTGCCAGAAGGCGTTCGGCGGCTATTATGCGCCGCTTGTTTCCGTGCGCGGGGCTGATTTCGAGTGGACGCGCGGCGAGCGGAAGACATTCCGTTCCTCCAATTTCGCCGAGCGCGGCTTCTGCGGCGATTGCGGCACACCGCTGACCTATGAGGCGCCGGATGGGATGGCGATTGCAGCGGGCGCATTCGATGATCCGGCTCTTCTGCCGCCGACGATCCAGTATGGCATCGAAGGCAGGCTGCCGTTCACGGACAAACTCTGATGAACTTCCCGGCACACGGACGGAGGACGACGTCGAGATGGCCGCATTCATGCAGTGAGATCGTCTCCTATCAGCATCCAGATCACGACACGACAGGATGGCCAAGAGGAGCGCAAGTGACGGCGGGAACAAGCCATAGCGGCGGATGCCAGTGCGGCGCAGTGCGCTATCGCGCCGGCGGGCGAACTCGGCTATCCGCATATCTGCCATTGCCGCATGTGCCAGAAGGCGGCGGGCAACTATTTCCTGCCGCTCGGAGCGTTCATGCGCAACGGATTTTGCGTTGACGCGCGGAAAACCGAAGTGGTTTCAGCTCTTCTGATCTCGTGCGCCGCGGCTTCTGCGGCGATTGCGGCACGCCACTCTTCTACGACATACCTCGTGCCGAGTCCGTCAACATTACGCTCGGCTCGCTGGACGATCCCGATGCGGTCAGGCCGGTGATGCAATCGAATACCGGTCGCAAGATGAGCTGGTTTCACGCGCTGGACACCCTGCCGGTAGAGCCCGCCGCCGGGACGCTCCGAGCGCGAAGACGCGATCGCAGCCAGCAATCATCAGCATCCCGATCACGATACGAACCACTGGCCATCCGGAGCACAGACATGAGCGAACCTATCAGAACAGGCGGGTGCCAATGCGGCGCCATTCGCTTTCGAATCAGCGGCAAGCTGGGGCGTCCGTCTATCTGCCATTGCCGCATGTGCCAGAAGCAGTTCGGCGGCTTCTTTTCGGCGCTCATTACCGCGCCCGAAGAGGCCGTGGAGTGGACCCGCGGCGAGCCGAGCTATTTCCAGTCCTCGATCAATATCGACCGCGGTTTCTGCAGCAGTTGCGGCACGCCGATGACCTACCGGCATCCCGGCGGGCTGGAGCTTGCGATCGGCACCTTCGACGACCGCAGCGATCTCGCGCCGCAGATCCAAGTGAATTACGATACGCGTCTGCCCTGGGTCGAAACGATCTTCGACACACCGGTTCACGGGGATCCGGATTACTATGCCCGGCAGGAGCAGATCATCTCCTTCCAGCATCCCGACCACGATACCGACGTATGGCCCGCGAAAGGCTTGAAGATATGACCGAAGTGCTGCGTACCCTCTATCCTGAAATCGAACCCTATGCTTCGGGCCATCTCGATGTCGGCGACGGCCATGTGATCTACTGGGAACGCTGCGGAACGCCGGGCGCCAAACCCGCCGTTTTCCTGCACGGCGGCCCTGGCGGCGGAATTTCGCCCGTGCATCGCCGCCTCTTCGACCCGGCGCTCTACGACGTGACGCTGTTCGACCAGCGCGGCTGCGGTAAATCCACGCCGCATGCGGATCTGAACGCCAACACGACGTGGCATCTCGTTGCCGACATCGAGCGCCTGCGCGATATGTCTGGGGCCGAGAAATGGCAGATCTTCGGCGGCTCCTGGGGATCGACGCTGGCGCTTGCCTATGCCGAAAAGCATCCCGAGCGGGTCTCCGAACTCATCGTGCGCGGCATTTATACGCTCACGAAAGCGGAACTCGACTGGTACTATCAGTTCGGCGTTTCGGAAATGTTCCCGGACAAGTGGGAACGCTTCATTGCTCCCATTCCGCCGGAAGAGCGGCACGAGATGATGCAGGCCTATCACCGCCGCCTGACGAGCGGACGACAAGGCAATCGCGCTCAAAGCCGCGCATGCCTGGAGCATCTGGGAAGGCGAGACGATCACGCTGCTGCCCGAGCCGTCGACCAGCGGCAAGTTCGAGGAGGCCGAATTCGCCTATGCCTTCGCCCGCATCGAGAACCATTTCTTCGTCAATGCCGGCTGGCTGGAGGAGGGCCAACTGATCCGCGAGGCCGCACAAGCTCAAGGATATTGCGGGCGTCATCGTGCACGGTCGCTACGACATGCCCTGCCCCGCCCGCTATCGCCTGGGCGCTGCACAAGGCCTGGCCGAAGGCGGAATTCCACCTGATCGAAGGTGCGGGCCATGCATTTTCCGAACCCGGCATCCTGGATCAGCTGATCCGGGCGACGGACAAGTTTGCGGGGAAATAAGGGCAGATGATGCGCGTCGTGGATACCCCCCTCTGCCGTGGCGGGCATCTCCCTCACAAGAGGGGAGATCGGCTGTCCGCACCCACTCGTGCAACCATCGATGCAGTGGGCGAGAGCCGCCTCATATTCCCAATCTTCCGCCTTGTGGGGGAGATGTCGGCTCTGCCGGCGAAGGTGGGTGAGGCGCACGGCATAACATCAAATGCTTCGGAGGCACCTCGGTGACCAGAGAAAAAATCTACCTCTTCGACACGACGCTCCGCGACGGGCAGCAGACGCCTGGGATCGACTTCTCGGTCGAGGACAAGATTGCGATTGCGACCATGCTGGACGAGTTCGGCCTCGATTATATCGAGGGCGGATATCCGGGCGCGAACCCGACGGACACCGCCTTCTTCGCAGAGAGGCGCACCAGCCAGGCAGCATTCGTCGCCTTCGGCATGACGAAGCGGCCGGGCGTTTCAGCCTCCAACGATCCGGGCCTCGCAGCGCTGTTGCAGGCAAAGAGCGACGCGATCTGTTTCGTCGCCAAGAGCTGGGACTATCACGTCAAGGTCGCGCTCGCATGCACCAACGAGGAAAACCTCTCATGCATCGCCGAGAGCGTGAAGGCAGCCGTCGCCGCCGGCAAGGAGGCGATCGTCGATTGCGAGCATTTCTTCGATGGATACAAGGCCAATCCCGCCTATGCGCTCGCCTGCGCTAAGACCGCGCATGAAGCGGGTGCCCGCTGGGTCGTGCTCTGCGACACCAATGGCGGTGCGCAGCCGCCCGAGATCCACGCCATCGTCGAGGCGGTGATTGCCGCAGGCGTTCCCGGTCGCTGTCTCGGCATTCATGCGCATAATGATACGGGCCAGGCAGTCGCCAATTCGCTTGCGGCCGTCGAGGCCGGCGTGCGCCAGGTCCAAGGGCACGCTCAACGGAATCGGCGAGCGTTGCGGCAATGCCAACCTGGTGACGCTGATCCCGACGCTGGCCCTGAAGGACACCTACAGCACCCGCTTCGAAACCACCATCGATGCGGAGCGGCTGGTGAACCTCACCCGCCTTTCCCATGCCTTCGACGAGCTTCTGAACCGCTCGCCCGATCATCAACTGCCCTATGTCGGCGCTTCGGCCTTCGCCACCAAGGCGGGCATCCATGCCTCCGCTCTGCTCAAGGATCCGCGTACCTACGAGCACGTGCCGCCGGAAAGCGTCGGCAATTACCGCAAGGTCATGGTCTCCGACCAGGGCGGCAAGGCGAACTTCATCAATGCTCTAAAACGCCGGGGCATCGAGGTCGCCAAGGACGATCCGAAGCTCGACCGGCTGATTTCCATCGTCAAGGAGCGCGAAGCTTCCGGCTACGCCTATGAGGGGGCGGATGCGAGCTTCGAGCTGCTGGCCCGCCGCACGCTTGGCACCATCCCGGAATTCTTCTCGATCGAAGGCTTCCGCGTGATGGTCGAGCGCCGCTTCGACTCGCACGGGCGGGTGAAGATCGTCTCGGAAGCCGTGGTGAAGATGGTGATCGACGGCCACACGATCATGTCGGTGGCCGAAGGCGACGGCCCGGTCAACGCACTCGACCTGGCGCTACGCAAGGATTTCGGCAAGTATCAGCACGAAATCGACGACCTGGTTCTCGCCGACTTCAAGGTGCGTATCCTCAATGGCGGCACCGAAGCCATCACCCGCGTGCTGATCGAATCCACCGACAGCGACGGCCTGCGCTGGTGGACGGTGGGCGTGTCGGAAAACATCATCGACGCCTCGTTCCAGGCGCTGATGGATTCCGTGCATCTACAAGCTGATGAAGAACCGTCAGCTGGCGGGCAAGATCGCGGCGGAGTGAAGATCACGGCTCCTCGAAAGAAAGCCCCCAGTCCTCCTCGCCGTAGCACTCTTCGCCTTGGACCGCAGTCCGCCAGCGGAAACTGCGAACCTGGAACAGCCGGCGGCTGCGGAAGGCTTCCGCCAGCCCCTCGTGGCGACCGGCCGGCGGCGGTTCTTGACCCTCCGCCCAGACGAAGGAGACCGGCTGAATGAAGCGGGCGCCAAAACCTCTGGCGCGCCGGTCTATAAGCAGGAAGCCTGCCGAACGGGTGAAGCCGGTCGCCCTGCCATTTTCGACCGCCGGGATCCCGAGCGGAAACAACAGCCGCCCACTGACGCCCAGGTTTTCGATCCAGGCGGCCGGCGGATGGTCGAGAGCGAAATTGGCGTAAATGACGTCGGCGTCTTCCTTCGGCCAATCGGCCGCATCGCCTTGCACTACCTCGACATTGGGATAACCGGAAAGGTTTTCCCGCGCCTTCAGCCAGCGCTTCGTCGTATTCGACGGCGACGACCTTGCCGGAGCCGACGAGTCCAGCGATGATCGCCGTGTAATAGCCGGTCCCGGCACCCAGATGGGCAACCGTCTCGCCCTCCCGAATTCCCAGCGTATTCAGGGCGGACGCGTGAAGGGAGGGCATGCCGTTGTTGACCCCACGCCTGGTATTAAGACCGATCAACAAGTCCTGATAAAGTACGACCGGATCGGTGGAAGCCATTTCCCGATAATGGCGGAAGTCGTTGTAGACCCAGGGCGGCGGACCGACGAATTTTTCACGCGGCACTTTGGCAAGGGCTGCAAGCAGCCTGTCGTTCTTCGCAACACCTGCCTTCGCCAGTATCTGGCGGGCATAAATCTGCCGGTATGGCGGCTCATCCTCGAAAGCCATGCAAGTCCTCCGCCTCAAATCCGCTGACAATCCATTCACCGAAATGAATTGGTCTATTCACGGCACTTAAGCTAATCGAGATCAGAAGAAGAACAAAGCTGGAAACACCTGATGTCTGCCGAAGCGAGCCCTCCTGCCATCAAAAACGAAGATAGTCCGCGCGGCTTCGCCTTCGCGCTGACCGCTTATCTTCTGTGGGGATTCCTGCCGATCTACATGAAGGCGCTGGCGCATATTTCGCCGGCCGAGGTGATTGCGCATCGCGTTCTCTGGTCTCTTCCGATTGCCGGCCTCGTGCTGCTCGCGCTCGGACGTACGCAGGAAATCCGCGACGCGCTGCGTTCGCCGCGCATGCTCGCAATGGCTGCGCTGACGGCGGCACTCATCACCGTCAACTGGGGTACCTATGTCTGGGCGATCGGCGCTGGACATTCGCTCGATGCCGCCATGGGCTATTTCATCAACCCGCTGATCAGCATCTTCATGGGTTCGGTGCTACTCAAGGAGAAGCTGCGCCCGGCTCAGATCGTCGCAATCGGCCTGGCGGCCATTGCCGTTGTCGTTCTCGCCCTCGACGGCGGCGGGCTTCCGTGGGTGGCGCTGACCCTCGCCTTCAGCTGGGCCTTCTATGCCTTCTTCCGCAAGACATTGCCGCTCGGCCCCAACCAGGGCTTCCTGCTCGAGGTCCTGATTCTTAGCGTTCCGGCCGTCCTCTACATCGTCTATCTGGAGTTCTTCAGTGGCGAAGGCCACTTCGTTCAGACCGGCTTCAGCGATACAGCACTGCTCTTCGGCTGCGGTATCGTCACCGCCGCACCGCTGATGATCTACGCCAACGGTGCAAAGCTTCTGAAGCTCTCGACGATCGGCATCATGCAGTACATCGCGCCGACGATGATCTTCCTGATCGCGATCTTCGTCTTCCACGAACCGCTGGATACAGCGCGCATGATCGCCTTCCCGCTCGATCCTGGGCAGGCCTCGTGCTCTACACGTGGTCGATGCTGAACGCAACGCGCCGGCGCTGAGCGCCCGCCTCACATCTTCGAAATCACGGCATCCTCGCCCTCACGGTCGGCAGCGAGTTCCGCTGCCTGCGCCATGATGGCTGGAATGATGCCGGAGACGTCGTCGATGACGAGCGGCTGCACCCGATGGGCGGTGTGCACGAAACCCTCATCCGTCATGTGCTTCATCAGTTCCATCATCGGGTCCCAGAAGCCCTTGATGTTGGCGAAGACCATCGGCTTTTCGTGACGGCCAAGCTGCGCCCAGGTCATGATCTCGACGATCTCCTCCAGCGTGCCGATCCCGCCCGGCAGCGCCACGAAGGCGTCGGAACGCTCGAACATCAGGTGTTTGCGCGCATGCATGTCCGGCGTTACAATGAGCTCGTTGAGCTGGCCGAGGGAATGGCGCGTCGCCTCCATGTCGATCAGGAATTCGGGGATGATGCCGGTCACCTGCCCGCCATTGGAAAGCACGCCGCTCGCAACAGCACCCATGATGCCTTTGGTGCCGCCGCCATAGACGAGCCGCAGGCCGTATTCGGCGATTTCTTTGCCGAGCGCGCGCCCGGCCGCCATGTGGGCCGGATCCCGTCCGGGCCTCGACCCGCAGTAGACGCAGATGGACTCGAATTGAATGCAGATTGATCGCGTCATGATGGGAAAACAACTATTCCATGCCTGCGCAGTCAAGAAAAATGACAGAAAAGCTGCGCGTTGAGCCTGCGTCATTGCTTTGAATGCTTGTGGAAAGCAACGGGAATCGCTAGCAATTTTTAATACTACGGCACATTTGCCGTCTTGGGAGAGTGAATGATGAAGAAATCGTGCCGGCTTGCTGGCTCTTCGCAGTGCTCGCAGTTGCGATCCTTCTGATGGTCTTCGTCGGTCATGCCCCGGATCGGCGGAGATGCACGTCGAAGATCGGCGACGCCATCAATCAGGCGAGGCACCGAGGTCAAGAACACGGTTGAACGAGGCCGGCAAGAGCGCGCGGAACGCCGTGCGGCCGACGCGGCGGCTATCGACCGAGAAACTCGGGCCGTCTTTCGGCCGATGCCAGCGTCAGTCGCTCACGCGAACTCAAGGCGCTCTTTGCCGACGGCAAGGGTCCGACGAGCGAAGCATTCGACTGCCGCCAAGACGCAAGGCGGTCGAGCTCGCTGAAGGCGCTCGCCGACTTCGCAATCCCCGAAGGCACCGATCCGGCGACCGCGGCCCTTGCCGCCACGAATGCCAAGGACGGTGCGCGCAAAGGCGCTGCGCAATCGTCGAGGTCGCTGCCGGAGAACATCGCCGACGCGCTTGCCGCCTTCGCCAAGGCCGAGGCCGAGCTGTCCGGCGCGACCGGAAGCCAGCCTGCGTCGACCCCACCGGCGACCGATGCGAACATCGGCATCGAAGCTCCCGGCTTTCGACGTTTTGCGTGTAGAGCCCGACGGGTCCACCGTCATCGCCGGTTCGGCCACGCCCAACAGCAAGCTCGAAGTCATCGGACGGCGACAAGGTCGTCACTACGGACGAATGTCGGCGCCGACCGGCGATTTTGCCGCCGTCCTCGACAACCCGCTGCCGCCCGGGCGACCACCAGCTCGTGCTCAAGTTCGACCGGCAAGGACGGCAAGAGCACTGACTTTCCGAAGAAGTCGCGACCGTTTCCGTGCCGAAGGACGGCAGCGGTTCCGAGCTGCTCGCCATGGTTTCCAAGCCAGGCGCGGCGAGCCGCATCATCACCGCGCCGACGGCCGGCACCGCCGGCTGCTCGAGCCCACAGCAGACGAACAGGCTGCCGCTGCAGCCCGGCCTGCCAACCGGCGACTCGCGCGCAGATCGCCAATACCGCACCGGACACCGCTCCCGGTGCACCGCAGGCAGGCCCAGGCCGCCGCAGCCTCGGCGAACGTGCCGAGCGTGATGGTCAATGCCGTCGAGATCGAAGGCAACGAAGATCTTCGTCGCTGGCACCGCGCACGCCGAACGCCAACGGTGATCGCGCTATGCGGACGACAGCCCTGATCGGCAAGGCAACAGCAGGCGCCGACGGCCATTTCGTCATCGACGGCGTGATGGACCTTTCGGTCGGCGACCACAAGATCCGCGTCGATATCGTCGACGGCAGCGGCAAGGTGCTCGTGCGCGCCTCCGTCAACTTCGACCCGCCCGGCAGGCGACCAGGTCACCGTCGCCGCCCAGCCCGGCAACCCGCCACGCAAACGACGCTGGTGCCGCGATGGTGCCCCTCGACGAAGGCGAGCTCGGCAAGCTGAGAGCCGATGTCGGGCAAGGCCTTCGGGCTGCTGAAGGGCCTTTTTGCCGACGGCAAGCTTCCCGGCGCCGAGCAGCTTGCAGCAGCGCGTTCGGCAACCGAATTCGCGCTTCGCTCGATCGCCGAATTCCGTCCGGCAGCAGAAGCAACGCCTGCCTTCAAGCAGACGGCAGGCGCAGCCTAGCAGTCGGCCTCAAGCGCGCTCGCCATGCTCCAGGCACTGCCGAAGGATGCAAAATCCGTAGGCGACGCTCTCGGCAAGCTTGGGACGGCGATTGATGGTCTACAGTCACGCGCCGCGCCAAAGGCAGCCGGCGCGACCGGCTGCAAACGAATCAGCGGCTGACCCAGCCAGCCGAAGACGATCGAGCAGGCGCCGCTGACGGCGAACAACACCGCCGTCATCATCCGCCGCGGCGACACGCTGTGGCAGATTTCGCGCCGCGTCTATGGCCTCGGCGTCCGCTACACGACGATCTACATGGCCAACGAGGACCCAGATCAACAATCCCGACCGCATCCTGCCCGGCCAGATTTTCGGCGTGCCGAAGGAAGCCCTGCCGAACGCCGAAGAGCTTCACCGCAAGCGCCTTTCCGGCGAGCACTTCTAAGCTCGAACCAGGTGATGGAAAGGCCGGGCCGATATAGCGCCCGGCCTTTCGTTCCTTACCCAGCTTCACATGTTGCATTCGGTGTCGCGCACCCTATCTGGCGGAGACGGCGATCCTGTCTGCGGAGGCTCAATCGGGCATCTCCGCTTTTTCGTCACTTTTGCCGTATCGAAACGCCGCATCCGCGGCCGAGCCCGACCGGGCTGGAGATAGGCATGGCAAACGGCAAGACGGTTTCGGAATCCAACCTCCTGCAGACGCTCTTCAATCTCTGGCCCTACATGTGGCCGGCCGGACGGACGGACCTGAAGATGCGCGTCGTCTGGGCAACGGTCTTCCTGCTCGTCTCCAAGTTTGTGCTGCTGCTCGTTCCCTATTTCTTCAAATGGTCGACCGATGCGCTGAACGGCCAGCGTGGATCTCGCCGGACTCGGTGCCGCCGCTCCTGCGTCGGCGCCGATCGCGCTGGTCATCGCCTATAACCTCACCCGGCTGATCCAGCTCGGCCTCAACCAGCTGCGCGACGCCCTCTTTGCGAGCGTCGGCCAACATGCGGTGCGCCAGCTCGCCTACCGGACCTTCGTGCACATGCACGAGCTCTCGCTGCGCTTCCATCTGGAGCGCAAGACCGGCGGGCTTATCGCGGATCATCGAGCGCGGCACCAAGGGCATCGAGACGATCGTGCGCTTCACGATCCTCAACTCGGTTCCGACCGTCATCGAATTCCTGCTGACGGCGGTGATCTTCTGGTGGGGCTACGGTTTTTCCTATCTCGCCGTGACCGCCTTCACCGTCTGGGCCTATATCTGGTTCACGATCCGCGCGTCGCGACTGGCGCATCGCCATCCGCCGGACGATGAATGACAGCGATACCGACGCCAACACCAAGGCGATCGATTCCCTCCTCAATTTCGAGACGGTCAAATATTTCGGCAATGAGGAGATGGAGGCGCAGACGTTTCGACAGGTCGATGGAACGCTACGAGAAGGCGGCGACCGATGTCTGGACCTCGCTCGGCTGGCTGAACTTCGGCCAGGGCGTCATCTTCGGCATCGGCACGACGGTCATGCTGGTGCTGTCGGCGCTTTGCCGTGCAGCGCGGCGAGCAGACCATCGGCGATTTCGTCTTCGTCAATTCGCATGCTGCTGCAGCTTTCCGTGCCGCTCAACTTCATCGGCTTCGTCTATCGCGAAATCCGCCAGGGGCTGACCGATATCGAGCAGATGTTCGACCTGCTTGAGGTGACAGCCCGAGGTAACCGACGCGCCGGATGCCGACCCGCTCGAGATCGGCCAGGGCGCGATCTCCTTCAAGGACGTGCACTTCGCCTACGATCCGGTGCGGCCGATCCTGAGGGGCATTTCCTTCGAGGTCCCGGCCGGCAAGACCGTCGCGGTCGTCGGCCCGTCCGGTGCCGGCAAATCGACGCTTTCGCGCCTGCTCTATCGTTTCTACGACATCCAGAGCGGCGCGATCACCGTCGACGGCCAGGATATCCGCCACGTCGACGCAGAAGAGCCTGCGCTCGGCGATCGGCATGGTGCCGCAAGATACCGTGCTCTTCAACGACACGCGTCGCCTACAACATCCGCTACGGCCGCCCGTCGGCCAGCGACGCCGAAGTGAAGGCGGCTGCGGAAATGGCCCAGATCGCGCATTTCATCGAGACGCTGCCGGAGGGCTTCGAAACCAAGGTCGGCGAGCGCGGACTGAAGCTTTCGGGCGGCGAGAAGCAGCGCGTCGCCATCGCCCGCACGATCCTCAAGGCGCCGCCGATCCTGATCCTCGACGAGGCGACCTCGGCGCTCGACACGACGACGGAGCGGGAAATCCAGGCGGCGCTCGACGTCGTTTCGAAGAACCGCACGACGCTCGTCATCGCCCACCGGCCTGTCGACCGTCATCGGCGCGGATGAGATCATCGTGCTTGAAAAGCGGCGAGATCGCCGAGCGCGGAACGCATGCGGCGCTGCTCGAGAAGAACGGCCTCTATGCCTCGATGTGGAACCGCCAGCGCGAGGCGACGCAGGCGGAGGAACATCTGAAGCAAGTGCGCGAAAGCGACGACCTGGGCGTTGTTGCCGCGGCTGGCGCCGGCAAGCTGAGCGTTGGAACCGAAAGGGCCGGCTCTGTCGTTTTGCTGTTCAGAACCATGGCCGTAAGAGCCGGGCGCAAGCGGCACGGCATTGCTCCCGCAGAGACGGTTTTTCGCATAACCAGCGGAAACGAAAAAGCGCGAGGAGACCAGCAGTCGATGAGCTTGCTCAACACCGTTCGCAACACCATCGTTCCGGTGCACAAGGAAGGCTATGTCTTCGTCGCCGCCTTCTTCGTCGCTTCGCTGGTCCTTGGCTGGATCTTCGAGCCGCTCTTCTGGGTCGGCCTCGTCCTGACCGCTCTGGTGCGCCTACTTCTTCCGCGATCCCGAGCGCGTGACGCCGCAGGATGACGACCTGGTGATCTCGCCGGCCGACGGCAAGGTCTCTTCGATCCAGATGGTGACGCCGCCCGCCGAGCTGAACCTCGGCAACGAGCCGATGCTGCGCATCTCCGTCTTCATGAACGTCTTCAACTGCCATGTGAACCGCGCGCCGATGCGCGGCCGCGTCGTGAGCATCAACTACCGGTCCGGCAGCTTCGTCAATGCCGAGCTCGACAAGGCCAGCGAAGACAACGAGCGCAACGGGCTGGTGATCGAGACCGTCCACGGCCAGATCGGCGTCGTGCAGATCGCCGGCCTCGTCGCACGCCGCATCCTCTGCTGGGCCAATACCAACGAGCCGCTGGATGCCGGCGAGCGTTTCGGCCTCATCCGTTTCGGCTCGCGGCTCGACGTCTTCCTGCCCGCCGGCGCGGCAGCACGTGTTTCGCTCGGCCAGACGGCGATTGCCGGCGAAACGGTACTTGCTGAATTCGGCTCCCCCAAGGGACCCGTCATCAGCCGCCGCAGCTAGAACGAATGGAGCGTGCTATGGAGACGCCTTTTCCGCCCTTCGAACCGAACGGCCCGAACGATTCGGCGCGCGGTCCGCGGCTCCGCGAAATTCCGCTGCGCCTCGTCGTACCCAATCTCATCACAATTCTGGCGATCTGCGCGGGCCTCACCGGCATCCGCCTGGCTTTCGAGAGCCGCTACGAGCTGGCGGTGATAATGGTGCTGCTGGCCGCCTTTCTCGACGGCATCGACGGGCGCATCGCCCGCCTGATGAAAGCAACCTCCAAGTTCGGCGCGCAGATGGATTCGCTCGCCGACATCGTCAATTTCGGTGTCGCGCCCGCTCTCGTCGTCTATGTCTTCGCGCTGGACAGCGCGCGCTCCATTGGCTGGATCGCCGCGCTGATCTATGCGATCGCCGCAGGCCTCCGCCTCGCCCGCTTCAACGTCATGGCGGAACGGGAAAACCGTGCGCCCTGGCAATCCGAATATTTCGTCGGCGTGCCTGCGCCTGCCGGTGCCATGCTAGTGCTGCTGCCTGTCTATCTCGGCTTCCTCGGCCTCACCGAAGACCGCACCTTCGCCTATATCTCTTCGGCCTATACGGTTCTGATCGCTTTCCTGCTCATCAGCCGCCTGCCCGTCTGGTCCGGCAAGTCCGAAGGCAGCCGCTTGCGGCGCGATCTGGTACTGCCGCTGATGCTCGGCGTCGTGCTCTATGTCGCTCTCCTGATGAGCTTTACCTGGGAAGTCATGGTGTTCACCGTCATCGTCTATCTGCTGTCGCTGCCCTTCGGAGCACGTAAGTGGCGATTGAAGTACGGCACGCTCACGATCGAAGAACCGGGCGACGGCGACGACGATATCGGCCGCCACATCTGATTTCGTACACGCCCGGTAAAGCCCCGACGAGCGCGAGGCTTCGCATCAAGCCTCGCGCAATGTGCATTGCGTACACAATTCCTGATAAACCATGCCTCTATTTTGTCGTTTTCGGCGATAAAAGAGCAGACCAATAAAAAGTCTAGGGAAGCGTGTAAGGAGAGTATCGTGACCTCGAAGAAAACAGACCAGGCGGAACAAGTGGCAAAGCCGGATCTGAGCACACATTACCGCCCGCTCGGCCTCAAGGCCGTTCTGGCCGCCGCGCTGATGCTGAAGAGCAAGCCTGCCCTCGTCAAGAAGATCGCCTAAGCCGGACGGAAGAAGCGAACGAG
Source organism: Rhizobium yanglingense (assembly GCF_977109285.1). Lineage (NCBI taxonomy): Bacteria > Pseudomonadati > Pseudomonadota > Alphaproteobacteria > Hyphomicrobiales > Rhizobiaceae > Rhizobium > Rhizobium yanglingense. The sequence continues at coordinate 147,278 of NZ_CDSAWY010000002.1, read as the reverse complement.
CAGGCTGATCGCCAGCAAGCTCATGGCGATACCGATGATGACATCGAGAACCCGCCACGCGGCGGGTTTTGCCAATACCGGCTGCAGCAGGCGCGCCATGTTCCAAGCCAAAAAATCAGACGACGCGACGCCGGCCCCCGTAGGCGATCCTGTCCAAGCCCCAAACTCGAAAGGGCAGCCTCGATCGAAACTTTGGGTTTCAGGAAAATCCTGAATGACATGGGGTTTTAAAAGAAGCTGAGCTGGCCGTCGCCAGCTTTCTTGCCGGGCGGTTTCGGCGGCCTCTCGATCACCAAGGGCGTCTGCAGGTCGGCTCCCATGTTGGCGACCTTGTTGACCTTGTCTGCGACGGGGATCGCTTCGAAGAAATCCTCGTCCGTCGGCTGCATCAGACTGACGACGTCGCGCGGTTCCTGCGTCTTGCAGTCGAGCCAGCGGGCGAAATCCTCCGGCTTGATGACGACCGGCATGCGGTCATGGATCGTTGCGATGGAAGCGTTGGCGGCCGTGGTCAGGATCGCGCCCGTATCGACTTCCGAGCCGTCGGCCGACGACCAGGTCTCCATCAGGCCGGCGAAGGCAACCACGCCGCCGCGGCGGGGCCTGATCCAATAAGCCTGCGGTTTCTCGCCGCTTTCTTTCGAGGGACGGTGCCATTCGTAAAAGCCGGAAGCCGGGACGAGCACCCGGCGATGGCGCATCGCGGCGCGGAAGGATGCCTTGCCGATTGCGGTTTCGGCCCGCGCATTGATGAGCAGTGGAAATTCCTTCGGATCCTTGACCCAGGACGGCGTGAGACCCCAGCGCACCAGCACGGCGCGGCGATCCGGAAGATTGCTGCCGCGCTCGTGCGCTTCGCCGGAAACGACGACGAGGATCGGCTGCGTCGGCGCGATATTGTAGCGCGCGGGAAAGTCCCCGAGCTCCAGCAGCCCAAATATCTCCTTCAACTCCTCCGGGGTCAGCGTCAAGGCATAGCGTCCGCACATGAATTTGTCTTTGCACCCTGTTTCGCAACCGTCAAGGCACAGCCTAACTGCGCGGCCCGAAGAGAATGATCGCCGTTGCCGGCAAGGCAGACGGCCGCCCCGCCGATATCCCAACGGTCCGGAACACGGTTTTCCGCAAGCCACAGCCAGACAAGCGATGCAACGATATAAATGCCCCCATAGGCCGCGAAGGTGCGCCCGGCCGCCTCGCTCGGCACCAGCGTTAGAAGCCAGGCGAAGAGGGCAAGCGAGACCACGCCCGGCGCGAGCCAGCCAATCGGCTTGCCCAGCCTCAACCAGGCCCAGAAGGCAAAGCAGCCCGCGATTTCGAAGAGTGCGGCAAAAGCGTAGATGATATAGGTCAGCGTGCCCCTTCCCTTCGAATCGGCGATCGAATATTCAAAACGAGAATACGCAAATCCCCGGCTGAGTGTAGAGACGGCAGGTCATGACTTCAAAACCAAGAGCAGCGTCTTCAGCCGATCCTCGAGCGCGACGGCCGCTTTCTCCTCGTGCTCCGCCGCAACCCGCCGTCTGCGGATATGTATGCCTTTCCCGGCGGCCGGGCGGAGGATGGCGAGACGCCTGATCAAACGGCGCTGCGCGAATTTGAGGAGGAGACCGGCATCCGCGCCTATAGTCCACAGCTCTTTGCGACCTACGACCTGACGGCCCATGCCGCCGACGGCAGCGTCAGCAGCCACTTTCTCCTTTCGGTCTTCACCGTGGAGGCTGACGGGGACGCAGTGGCGGTGGCGTCGGACGACGCAGCGGCTCTCGGCTGGTACGCCGTCGAGGAAATCCGCCGCTTGCCGGTGCCGCAGTCGGTGCTTGAATGTGCCGAACGGCTCTCCGTGCAACAATAACGGCGTGGATAGTCATCACCCTGCCTTGTTCCGGTCACGGCGCAGGTATCATCTATCAATATGATTCCCGTTCGACGCGTTTTTCTGCCTCTCGTTGTCTGCGCCGGTTCGGCAATAGCGGCTGCGGCATGGGCGCAGGACAAGGCTCCGCCGGCGGTTCCCGAAGCCGTGCCGGCAGCGCCCGTAGTCGTGCCTTATGACGACAAGCTCTCGCGGCTGGCGGAGGTGATCGGCTCGGTCCACTACCTGCGCACGCTCTGCAAGGCGCCTGGCGGCAGCGAATGGCGAGGCGACATGCAAAAGTTGCTGGATTCGGAGACGAAAGACGAACCTCAGCGGAAGGAAAGGCTGACGGCGGCGTTCAACCGCGGCTACCGCGCTTTTGCTTCGGTCTACAACGATTGCACTCCATCAGCCATCGTGGCAGAAGAGCGCTACCGTAACGAAGGTGCAACACTCGCCACAGAAATTACCTCGCGCTTCGGAAATTAGGGATAAATTAACCTGTTTTCACTCGCGCACGTGTCGTTTTGGGAAAAGGCTGATAGAGTTGTTAACCAGGCAGTAAGGCATGCAATTTGAGGAAGAGATGATGGAACCAAGCCTCAATGACATCGACGACATGATCGTCCACGAAAAGATGCAGGCGGCTCTGGAGTACCACAACGAAGCCTGGGCCGACGGTATGGCTGACGGTATCGAGCCAGAGATTATTGCCGACACGGCAATCGTTCAAGCGCTGCGCGAAACGATCCGCCGCCATGGCGAAAAGGGTGCAGAGGCGCTGCTGGATTCGCTGCGCGAACGTATGCTGGGTGGCGAATTTTCTCCGAACCGCACCCTGCAATAATAGAGAGTCCCATGCGTACCGGTAAGGACACCGAACCGCGGCTTTCGATCGCGCCGCTCCTGCTCGCTGTTTGTCTCAGCGCCGGCATTCTTGGCGGCTCCTTCGGCAAATGCTCTTTCTGAACTCCAGAAGATTCCCGGCCAAGCCGATCCGCAGGCGGCCGATCAGAAAAATTCCGGACAGTCCCAGACACCGTCTTCAACGTCTCCGGGCTTGCCGATGCCAGATCCCATCGTCAGCAAGGACAGCAGCCAAGGAAGCGACACGACGCCCGGCGCGAGTGACGATGCGAAGCCTGCCGAAGTAATCTACGACATCAGCAAGGTGCCGGAGCCGGTGCGCCGCATGCGCGAGCAGATCGTAGAAGCCGCAGCATCCGGCGACCTGGAGCGCCTGCGGCCGCTCTTCGGCAGCGGTGCCGAACAGACGCAAGTGTCAGTGGGCGAACCGACGGACGACCCGATCGGCACGCTGAAAGACCTATCGGGCGACCCGGACGGCGACGAGATCCTTGCAATCATGCTCGACGTGATCTCGACCGGTTTTGTGCATGTCGGCGCAGGCACGCCGGACGAGATGTATGTCTGGCCTTATTTCGCCGAGAAGGATTTGAAGGCTCTGACCCCGCCGGAACGCGTGGAACTGTTGCGCATCGTCACTGCGGGCGACCTTTCCGACATGCAGGAATTCGGCGGCTACAATTTCTACCGTCTCGGCATTACGCCCGCCGGCAAATGGAAGTTCTTCACGGCCGGCGACTGAGCTTGGCCTTTCAATCCCGCTTGCAGCCAGCGCACGGAAGACTTACTTCTGAGCGATAACGAACGCGACAGGTTCCGCCATGCCAGCCGTCTTTCTGAAGGATCGCGCGCTTATCCGCGTCAGCGGGGCCGACGCCGAAGCCTTTCTGCACAATCTCATTACGACCGACATCGTCTCACTTTCCGCAAGCGAAGCCCGGCCGGGCGCGCTGCTGACACCGCAGGGCAAGATCCTGTTCGACTTCATGATCTGGCGCGGCGGTGCCGATTTCATCATCGAGACCGACGCCGGCCAGCGGGATGCACTCTTGAAGCGGCTGGCCATGTACAAACTGCACGCCGCCGTGACACTTGAACCGGTCGAAGAGCAAGGCGTTACCGTGTCCTGGGACGAAGAGGCCGCCGAAGGCGTGGCCGACAGCCGCTTTGCGAGGGCCGGGGAGGTGCTTCTGCGCTGCCGCGGCAATCATGGCACGGCGGATGCCATGCTTTATGATACCCTGCGCGCCGCGCACGGCGTAGCGATTTCCGGTGCGGATTTCACCCTCCAGGACGCGTTTCCGCATGACGTGCTGCTGGATCTGAACGGTGGTCTTTCCTTCAAAAAGGGATGCTATGTCGGTCAGGAGGTGGTTTCCCGCATGCAGCATCGCGGCACCGCGCGCCGGCGTGTCGTATCAGTCAGCGCCGATGCCGATCTGCCCGCCACAGGGACCGAGATCACCGCTGCCGGAAAGCCGGTCGGCGCGTTGGGCACCGTTGTCGGCAAAAATGGGCTTGCGATCGTCCGCATCGATCGCGTCGGCGAAGCCATCGCAAGCGGCATTCCACTGCTGGCGGGAGAGACGACCGTATCGCTAAGACTGCCGCGCTGGTCCGGCCTCACCTTCCCTGCGAGCGCCGACGAGGCGAGCGCGTGAGCAAGGAGCCGCGCGCATGGCAGCGCATGCTGTCTGGACGACGCCTGGATCTGCTCGACCCCTCGCCGCTCGATGTCGAGCTCAGCGATATCGCCCACGGGCTGGCGCGTGTCGCGCGTTGGAACGGCCAGACCTGCGGGAACCATGCCTTCTCCGTCGCCCAGCACTGCCTCGTCGTCGAGGACATTTTCCGGCGGTTCAACCATGCGACGCCGGACGATTGCATGATGGCGCTGCTGCACGATGCCCCGGAATATGTGATCGGCGACATGATCTCGCCGTTCAAGGCAGTCGTCGGCGGCGGCTATAAGGCCGTGGAGAAGCGTCTCGAGGCGGCGGTTCACCTGCGCTTCGGCCTGCCGCCGCACCCGTCACGGGAACTCAAGGATAAGATCAAGAAGGCCGATACGATCGCGGCCTATTTCGAGGCGACCTGCCTGGCCGGTTTCACGCCTGTCGAAGCCCGGAAATTCTTCGGCCAGCCGCGCGGCATCAGCAAGGACATGCTGTTGATCGAGCCGCTTCCGGCGCTGGAGGCACAGCGGCTCTTCTGCGAGCGCTTCGAGGCAATCGAGACGATGCGGAGGAGTGCGAAACCATGACGAGGATCGTCGTCTCGCCGCTTTTCCGGATCGCCGAAATGGCGGTGCGCCACGGCGCGCGGGAAATGATCAGCCTGATGGCAAAGGAACAGGCCTTCCACCGGCCCGGCGTGATTGCCGCCGACCGCCACCTGCTCCTGTACATGAATGATATCGCCTTCAAGGGAACAGGAAATCTCGTCGCACCTGAGGAGGCGCATGTGCGCCAGCTGATCGATTTTGCCGCCGCCTGGGATCAGCGCTCGCCTCTGCTAATCCATTGCTGGATGGGAGTTTCCCGCTCCCCCGCCGCCGCCCTGATCGCCGCGCTTTCCCTTGCGCCGGACCAGGACGAGATGGCGCTGGCAAAGCGCCTGCGCAGCGCCTCGCCCTATGCGACGCCCAATGCCCGCATCGTCGAAATCGGCGATGTGCTGCTCCAAAGAAAGGGCCGTCTGGTGGATGCCGTCCGCGCCATCGGACGCGGTGCTGATGCCGATGGCAATGCGCCTTTCGTGTTCTCGGTGACGACAGAATTTGACGGTTGACGCTTCTGCCGCCTGCCCCATCTAGCCTTGGCATGGAGCAGGCAACGGACGTCATCGCGGCAACCCGCACCGCGCTCAACGAGGCAAGCGCACTTGCCGTGCAATACTCGTTCTCGATCCTCGGAGCGATTATCCTTCTGATCGCCGGCTGGGTCATGGCGAGCTTCGTGAGCCGTTGGGCCTATGAAGGCATGTCGCGGGTGCGTGGCATCGACGAAACGCTGGCGCGTTTCTTCACGAATGTCTTGCGCTATGCTCTGCTGATCCTCGTTTTTGTCACGGTTCTTGCCCAGTTCGGCGTTCAGACTGCGTCGATCATCGCTGCTCTTGGCGCTGCGGGCCTGGCGATCGGCCTGGCGCTGCAGGGAACACTGCAGAATATCGCGGCGGGGATCATGCTGCTCATCCTGCGCCCCTTCCGGGTCGGGGAATATATCGAGACGAGCAGCGTCTCGGGCACCGTTCGCGAGATCGGTCTCTTCGCCACGGAGTTCAAGACATTTGACGGGCTCTATCGGCTCGCTCCGAATTCGATCCTCTGGAACACGCCGATCACCAACTACAGCCGGGAACCAACGCGCCAGAACGAGTTGAAGATAAGCCTCGCCTATGAGGACGATGCCGATGCCGCCATGGAGCGATTGCTCGGCTTTGCCAAGGCCGACCCGCGCATCCTGAAAACGCCAGCCCCTGCCGTCTTCATCGACAGCATGAGCGGCGCAACGATCGGTCTCACGCTGCGCTATTGGGCCAAGACCGGGGACTGGTGGGGCGTGAGCCGCGACATGATCAAGCGTGCCAAGCTCGCCTTCGATCAGGCCGGGCATCTCATTCCCCTATACGGCGGCGAAGCGCAGTCCGGGCCGACGGCGGTCGCCGATGCCGAAATGATAGCCGGAGAGCCTGTGATGCCGGAACGAAAAAGCCGCCGGTAGGCAACCGGCACTCCGGCACGGAACGTTTTGACTCTCCATCGGTTAACCTCCCAAGGAGATCGACCGATGCCGCTGCCGAACTACCGTGATACGTTTCTGCAGTGCCTGCAGACCCTGAAGGACCTTATGGGGCCGTCGGAGGAATATGTCCGGTTTCGCTGGCAGGCGATCTATCTGACGCGCGGGCGCTTCTCCTATTTCTTCCGAGGCGCGCTCGACGGTCAGGTCAGCGGCTTTTCTGGTCAGCAGATCGATCTGACGAACGGCGAAATCACCATCATTCCCGCCCGCTCCGCCGCTCTTTACGGGGCGACCTTTGGGCTTAACGAGGCGATTACCGCCTATAATGGTCCTGCGAAGTCGGTCATCGACGTCGCGCATGCCTTCAACGAGGCAAGCGAGATGAGCTACCATCCGGAATTCTTCTATGTCCGGATGGACCTGCTTCACAGCGCCAATGACAGCCGGATGGGCTTTACGCTCGACCCGCGCCTCAGGGAAAATACCAATCTCATCTTTGTCGGCGTAGAAGATCAGGTGACGGCGGATTTGCTGGAGGAAAGCGATATCGCCCGCTGGGTTGCGCAGGAAAAGCCGATGGCTTCGACGGACTGGTACGCCGAGCGGTTCTACTACAGTTGAGAAGACGGCGCGCCTCGACCAACCTTTCATTCGATAACGCCGCAAGCGAGCCTTGCGCCTGCATCGCCCGCCGGTTGACTGCGATAGTCATCCGAATTTGCGTGGATCATCAGCGCACGGCCGCGAACGCCGTCCTCCTTGCCGTCAAGCGTCGCCATGCTGTTGAAGACCTGGGCGCGCAGCACGCCGTGTTGGTCGACAAATTGATTCGGCATATCGCCGGCATGCGGACCCTTGGCTGTCAGGATGCCATGCTCGGCCTCCGTCGGATTGAAATGCTTGCCTGCCGATTCATGATGGGTGGCCGGGTCGCATTTGCCGACTTCGTGGACATGGAACCCCACCCATCGGTTTGACGGAAGGCCGGAGACCTCGAGTTCGATTAGTACGCCGCCGCTGGCCGCAGCCGTCAGCGTCGCACGGCCGTTCTCCTTGCCGTCCTCGCCGACAAAATTTGCAACCGCTGTCTGCTTATCCTGCGCAAATGCCATCGAAGCCGTTGCGGCAATGGCGAATGCCGCGATTGTGCACTATCCTTGCCATCCGGATTCCTTCCATTTTTGAGAGCTTATTGTTCCCAACGCCTCATGGAGGAAGGTGTTCCTGCTGCAGATCAGGCAAACAAAAAGCCGGCCATTCGAGGCCGGCTTCATCGATTGCTGCAGGTCAACCTCAGGACGCGATGTCGAGGTCGTACTGGCCGTATGTATTGCGGTAGAGTTCGGAGGCGTGATCGCTCTCGCCTGCCGCATCCTGAGAATTCGATGCAACGCTCCCGGCGCCGCTATCGCCAAGCTCGATCATCAGCGCGAGAACATTGTCGCCAGCTGTGGAGCGCGGCTGGTCTCCTGCATCGTCTTCACTGAACCGCTTGAAAATGCCGGGCTTTTCATCAGCTGCACGCTCCCCGCGGCTCAATACGCCGTCACCATTCGCGTCCAGCCGCGATAGGGTCGCCAAATAGGCATAAGACGTTTCTGAAACAGATGAAACATGAGTCATACAAACCTCCGTTCACCGCCTTTTTTCCGGTGATGTCTGTACGCAATACGATGGGGGAAAATCAAAACTGACTCGGTGGATAAACTGATTTGCGAGTCGGGTCAATAAGTTGTTAACTTCTCATTAATCAAGGTTGACAAAGCTTTTACACGAAGCTTGCCGCCTTGCATCCTACGCGTGCACGTGGCATAGGTGAAATATACGTATACTTCGCAGGCAACCGATTGTTAATTCGGCCCACAGATAATGATTGCAACGGGTTGCCGCAGCAGAACCGGTCGTTTCCGGTATTGTTTAAATCGAATATTTTAAAGATTTTCAGAAAGGCCTTTGCATGCCCGGTGCGAAGCGCGGCGTTTCCTGCTCGGATTTGAGCTATGGGGATCAGCGGTAATTCGCAGCGGCCTGCATGTAGGATAATTGCCCTCATGGATGCTGATAGCGCTCTTTTGGCAGCAATGCACCCAAGCCGTAAACAACGACGGTTCAGTCGATGCGAAGCGCCTGATGGCGCTGGTCATCGAAACCTATCGGAGCTATGGCCGCAAGCATGCCCTTTTTTCCCTCGTGCTCGATAACCTGCCGCTCGGTCTCAGCGTCTTCGATGTCGGCACAGCGCCTGATCGCTCTGCAACGATCCGGTTCCGCCAGCTCTTCGGTTTCTGCCGCAAGATCAGGCAGTCCCTGGAGTTTCTGTGCGGGCTCTACAGTCACCAGGATCCCACGGAAAAGAGAGGAAGCTGGTTCGATCCGCTTACCAAGCTCCAAAGACGGCGTACTGGGCGACATGCCGCCGCGGCCAAGAGTAAAATCCGCCGGCGCGAATGGCTGATGGACGACGGCCGCATTATCTTCAGTGCATTGTGACCGTCCTTACCGGATGGCAGCAATATCGCGATCCATTCAGACATCACCGAAGAGCGGAAGGCCGCCGAGCGGATCGCCCACCTCGCGCATCACGATCCGCTGACCGGCCTGCCGAACCGCATCCGTTTTCGCGAGCAGGTCGATGCCGCCCTTTCCGAGCGCGCGCCAAACGAGCAGATCGCGCTCGTGCACCTGAACCTCGACCGCTTCAAATCCATCAACGATACGATGGGCGTTTCGACCGGCGACACCATCCTTCGCCAGGTTGCAGAACGCATCCGTGCATCGGCTAGCAGCGAGAATACGCTGGCCCGCCTCGGCTCCGATGAATTCGCGATTCTTCAACGTGGAAGGCAGCAGCCGTGGAATGTCACGGCGCTTGCCGACCAGATCCGCCGCGAGCTTTCCGAGCCCTTCTTCTCGCGGCGACAAGCAGATCGAGCTCAGCGTCTCCGATGGGAATCGCACTCGCGCCCGAAGATGGTGCCGAGACCGACGCATTGCTCCGCAACGCCGGTGTCGCGCTCTCGCAGGCCAAGGCGGACGGACGCAAACGCGAGCGATTCTTCACGAGCGAGATGGCATCGCCGTATCCAGGCCGCGCCACGCGCTTGAAGCCGACCTTCGAAGCTGGCATTGCACAGCGACGAATTCGAACTGCATTACCAGCCGCTCTACGACCTCGCGTCAGCAGCGCATTTGCGGTTTCGAAGCCCTTGATACGCTGGAACCATCCGAACGCGCGGCCGCGTGCCGCCGATGGAGTTCATCCCACTTGCCGAAGAGGTCGGCCTCATCGTCGATATCGGGCGCTGGGTCCTGACAACAGGCGTGCCGCGAGGCCGCATGCTGGCCAGAAGACATCAAGATCGCCGTCAACGTCTCGGCGATCCAGTTCACCAGCAGCAATCTGACTGTCGCGATGTCGATAAGGCGATTGCGGACGCTGCGATATCGCCGGCGCGGCTGGAACTGGAGATCACCGAAAGCGTGCTGATGGAAAATCTCGAGCGATAGCGCTGCCGATCCTTCATGCCTTAAAGGAGCGCGGCATCCGGATTTCCATGGATGATTTCGGCACCGGCTATTCGTCGCTGAGCTACCTGAGCAGCTTCCCCTTCGACAAGATCAAGATCGACAAATCGTTCGTCTGCGAAATCGTCCGAGAACAAGGAAGCCTATGCCATCATGCACGCGATCATCCTGCTCGGCGACGCGCTCGGCATGCGCGTCACCGTCGAAGGCGTCGAGACGGCCGAACAGAAGAGCGCTGCTCGAAAGCGAGGAATGCGACGAGATTCAAGGCTACTACATCAGCCCGCCGACACCTGCGCGCTGACGTCGCGCGGCTGCTCTCCCGCATCGACGCTCGGCGGCATCCATGGTTTCTGAAGGCGAGCGCTGAGATCGCTCTCGATTGCACTCGCACGGCAAGCCGCTACAAAATCGGCTGCATTCCGGAATTTCGTTGTCGCGTCCTTTTATGTCGCATCCACGTCCGAGCCGATGCTCCATCGGCGAAAACGATCTTCCGCGTGACAGGTGGCGCAATGTTCGAAGCCAAGGCCTTTTCTCCTTTTGAAACGTCTGCCGCGGCCAAACTCACTGCGCCTACGCCACAGAGGGCGATGACGGGTCGCACGACCTTGCCCATATCCTGCGCGTCTTCCGCAATGCGATGCGGATACACGCAACAGAGGGCGGCAACGAGTCGGATCCTAGCCGCCGCCGTTCTGCTCCATGACTGCGTCGCGGTCGAAAAGAGCTCACCGTTGCGCTCCAAAGCTTCGGCACTCGCCGCAGAGAAGGCATCCGGCGATCCTGAAGAAACTGGGCTGGAGCGGCAGATGAGATCGCGGCCGTTGCGCATGCGATCACCACCCACAGCTTTTCTGCCAACATCATGCCGGAAACCCTGGAAGCGCGAAGATCCTGCAAGACGCCGACCGCCTCGACGCAATCGGCATGGTGGGCGTCGGCGCGCTGCTTCTATATCGGCGGCCGCACTGGCCTCGGGCCTTTATGATCCATTCGATCCGGCTGCCGCAGACGTCGCCCCCTCGACGACCGGCGCTATGCCATTGACCATTTCCAGACAAAGCTGTTCAAACTTGCCGACGGATTTCAGACGGTGGCGGGTCGCAGCCCTTGCCGCCGAACGCGACAAGCGTCTTGCGCGACTTCCTCACGGCATTCATGGACGAGATTTAGGAGAACGAAATGCGCGTTAGCGATCTTTTTATCTATCCGCTCAAGAGCGCCCGCGCCATCGCGCATGCCTTTCTCGGCGGATAGACGCCTATCGGCCTTCCCGGCGACCGGCGCGCGATGGTGACGGATCCTGACGGTCATTTCATCACGCAACGCGAATTGCCCGGCACTCGCCACGGATCGAAGTCCAGCCCGAGCCGGAGTGCTTTCCGGCTGCTGATGACGGGGAAGCCGGACATATCGCCGTCGCGCCGCCGCAGCCTGGACCGCCGCATGGGTGTCGATCGTCTGGAAATCCCTGCGTGAATGCCGCAGTTGCCGATCGACGAAAGCAACGCTCGGCTTTCCGAATGGCTCGGACGGGACGTGAAGCCTGGTCTTCTTCGATAGCCGGGCGCAACGCATCGCCGAATCCCGAATGGGCAGGCGGTGACACTCCCATGACATTTGCGGACGGCTATCAGATCCTGGTGACGACGACCGGCTCGCTGAAAGCGCTGAACGCCAACCTCGCCTCGCATGCAGAGGGTAGCGTCGGCATGGAGCGCTTCCGGCCGAACATCGTTATCGATACGGACGAAGCCTGGCCGGAGGACCGCTGGGCGGCAATCGAGATCGGCGGCATCCGTTTCGATCTCGTGAAACCCTGCGCGCGCTGCATCATGACGACGCAGGACCAAATGACGGGCTCGCGCGAGGTGCCAAACCCGATGCCCGCCATGGGCCGCATCCGCATGTCGGCAGATCGCCGCGTGCGCGGCGCGATTTTCGGCTGGAATGCCGTACCGCGCGGCACCGGCCGGGTCGCCATCGGCGATGCCGTCACCATCATCGAGGAACGGCCGGAAGGCTGGGCTTTCAAGGTGCGCGCGGCGGGTTAACGGCCGGCTAGCGCCGCATCGATCCGTGCCATAACATCCCGTGGCAGCGGTCCCTTTTCCAAAGCACCGGCGTTTTCCTCAACCTGGGCGACTGTGCGAAAACCGGGAATGGGCAGCGTGCGCGGCGAGCGTGCCCATAACCACGCAAGAGCGCCTTGTGTCAGCGTGCGGCCGCCGGTGGTCAGCAGGTCGCGAACGGCTTCCAGGCGGGCTGCGAATTCCGGCGCGATGCGCCCATCCTTGAAATAAACCATCCAGTCGAGGCTCGTGGCGCGGACATCCTTGGCGCCGACTGTCTTCTCCGGCGGTGAACTTGCCGCTCAAAAGCCCCATCGCCAGCGGACCGCGGTTGATCGACAGCAGGCCGTTCTTCTCGACTACATCGACCATGGCCGGCACCGGCTCGAAGACATTCATCGTGTGCTGTATGGATACGAAGCCCTTGCAACCTGCGTGGCGGGCGGCGCGATCCGGGAAGTCCGTGCTCCAACCGAAGGCGTCGATCTTACCCTGTGCCTTGAGTGCCTCGAGGGCATCGAAAACTTCGTCCGACGCTTCCAGCGGGAAATCGTTCAGGTGGAACTGCAGGAGATCGAGCCGCTCGCGCTTCAGCCGGCGCAGCGACGTTTCCGCCGATTGGCGGATGAAGGCCGGATCGGCAAAGGCGCCCGTTGCCTGCTTCGTTTTCTCGTCGGTGGCAAAACCGAATTTCGTGGCAATAACGATATCGTCGCGATTGCCGATCGCGCGGCCGAACGACTTCTTCCGAATGCCCGGCGCCATAGTTCGAAGCCGTGTCGAAAAAGCGGATGCCGAGATCGACGGCGCGATGAATGGCCTCGATCGACTCGTCATCGTCGACCTCCCCCCAGCCGAGTGGCACGTCGCCTGCGAAGAACGGCCCTCCGATCGCCCAGCAGCCCATGCCGAGCCTCGGGATTTCGCGGCCATTCCAGAGGGTGATCGTTGTCGCATTATCTGTCTTCGTCAGCATGAAAGTCCTCCAAAGCAATATGAGCAGACATAGGCCGGACGCCGGAACGGATAAACCTCCAATTCCGCAGCATGTTTTTCAGCAGTGAAAAACCACCCTCAGGCCGAGAGCTCGTCCGGCGCTGCAGGAACGGCCCCGAGAGACGCATTGAGTGCCTTAAGGGCTGCCTGAATGAAGCCGTCGCGGGCTGCCAGTCGGCTTCGATGCCCGCGCGGCTCGTAGACGTGGCGATGGAGGAAAAAGCCCGTCAGGCGAAAGGCCGCGCTCAGACTGTCGAAGTCGGCGGCATCATTGCCGTCGGCGCGGAGAAAGCGCCGGCAGCACGCAGCATCTTGTCCGCCCAGGGGGCACCGGCTGACGCGGCTGACCGCCCGGCCGGATTTCGGCGAGACATAGGCAAGATCGGACCGCGCGCCCGTTGCGGCGCATTCGGCAAGGTCAAGGCCGAAGCCGAGGTCGTTGAGCACGGCGAGCTCGAAGCGCACGAAGAGTTCACCGGCATCGCGCCGGATTGTGGAGATTGTCGAGGATGACTTCGAGCGCATCGTAAAGATGCGGATGCGGGTCGCGCTCCGGCAAAAGCCGTAAAAGAGCGCCCATCGCCTGCACCCCATAGACGGCGGTCGCCGTTTCCATGAGCCGTGCTGCGCGCAAGCGCAGCGGCTCGACGCGGAATTCGCCGAGATGCTCGTCGAGGCGCGCGCGCCAGATGACATCCACCTCGTTGCCGGGCTGCAGTACCGGCTGCATCGCGCGCGAACGGCCGGAGCGCACCAGCCCGAGATGCCGGCCCCGAGCACGCGTCATCACCTCGGCAATGACGCTGGTCTCGCCGTGGCGTTTGACGCCAAGAATGATTGCACTGATCCTGCCACTGCATGGCGAACGAACCTCAAGCTTGCGGAATTGATCCTGCATAAGTCAACGCGTTACAGCGTCCTATGCGCGTCTGAAGACGCGCTGCAATGCAAGGCCTGGCGTCCGTCAGGAACCGCGTCATGCGGCAGTCGGAAAGAGCTTCTCGCAGGAATTCGCGCATCGCACCTTCGTCGAAGGGCTTTACGAGAAGCGGCACATCCTGGAGGTCCGGGTGGGAAGTCGTCGCGTGTCGGAATAGCCGCTGACGAAGCCGAAAGGGATGCCCGATGTCGATTCAAGATGCCGGGCAAAGCCGAAGCTCATTGCCCTCGCCGAGATTGACGTCGAGCAGCGCGAAATCATATGCTTTCCGACTTCAACGGCATCCATCGCCTGATCGAGGCCGCTTGACGATATCGATGACTCTCCACGCCGACCGGCGCGGAGCATATCTTCCGCTTCCATCGCAATGATGAGACTGTCTTCAAGGACCAGAACACGGCTTGCGTTCATGATCTCCGCGCCCTTCGTCTGAACGCCTGTTTACGGCGCACACCGTCTGCTTAACCCGCATCTTTACCCTCTGGTACCCCCTTATGGCCCGGTTAGCGGGCTATAGGCCATGCTACCTGAGTGAGCCGCTTTTCCGATCTGGTCGATAAGAAGCAAAATCGGAGGAAAAGTGGCATCACCGACCTTATTTTCTGCTTGACGCTAATTTGCATTCAAAAAAGACATAACCAGGCTGGTTGGCCAAAGGGCCGCAGGAATTTTATGGGCGGCCGCCTGGTATCGCCAAGCCATTCGAGCCGGTCTTTCTCAATCGGTCAACGCGGAAAGTCGAGCCCCATTTCCCGGAACCGCTCCGGGTCATCGCCCCAGTTCTCGCGCACCTTGACGAAGAGGAACAGGTGCACCGGCTGCTCGAGGATTTCGGCGAGTTCCTTTCGGGATGCCGAGGAGATCGCCTTGATCGTCTCGCCACCCTTGCCAAGCGTGATCTTCTTCTGGCTGTCGCGCTCGACATAGATCACCTGCTCGATACGGACCGAGCCATCCTTGCGCTCTTCCCATTTTTCCGTTTCGACGTGGGAGGCGTAGGGAAGCTCCTGGTGCAGGCGCAGGAAGAGCTTTTCGCGGGTGATCTCGGCGGCGAGCTGGCGCATCGGCAGATCGGAAATCTGATCTTCCGGATAGTACCACGGGCCTTCGGGCAGGGTCTTGGCCAGATAATCCATGACGTCGTCGCAGCCGGAGCCGTTCTCCGCCGAGATCATGAAGGTGCTGCTCGAAGGCGATCTTCTCGTTGGCGGCAGCGGCCAGCGCCAGCAAGTCTTCGCGCTTGACGCGGTCGATCTTGTTGAGCAGGAGGATCTTCGGCTGTCGCACCTCCTTGAGCCCTTCCAGGATCGCCTCCGCGTCGCCGCGCAGGCCGCGCTCGCTGTCAATCAGCAGCATGATGAGATCGGCATCCTCGGCCCCGCCCCAGGCCGACGTGACCATGGCGCGGTCCAGTCTGCGGCGCGGCTTGAAGATGCCGGGCGTATCCATGAAGACGATCTGCGCATTGCCATGGATCGCGATGCCGCGGACAATGGCGCGCGTCGTCTGCACCTTGTGGCTGACGATCGAGACCTTGGCACCGACGAGGCGGTTTACCAAGCGTCGATTTTCCGGCATTGGTCGGGCCGATCAGGGCGACGAAGCCGGAATGCGTTTCGCCATTGGTTTCAGCGGCGACTTCATGCGCCATATCGTTCTTCTTCCGTCATTGTCCCGTCAATTTCCGGCAGAGGCTTTCTGCCAAATGCCTTCGCGTTCCAGCATCTTTGCTGCGGCGACCTGTTCGGCCGCACGCTTCGAGCGCTCGACTCCCGTTTCCGGTTTCACGCCGACCACTTCCACCGTCACCGTGAAGCGCGGATCATGATCCGGCCCGGTGCGTTCTTCAACCCGATATTGCGGCGTGACGCCGAATTTCGCGTGCGCCCATTCCTGCAGTTCGGTCTTGGCGTCCCGCTTTGCGCCGTCGGCGCGGGTCGCCCGCTTTTCCCAGTATTTCAGGATGAAGCGGCGGGCGACCTCAAGACCGCCGTCGAGATAGAGTGCCGCGATCAGGCTTTCGACTACATCGGCGCGCACGTTCATCATGCGCTTGCCGGTGAGCTTCTTGACGTCGGCGCCTGTGCGGACAAATAGGTGCAGACCCAGTTCGTCGGCCACTTCCGCGCAGGTCTCGGCGCTGACCAGCTGGTTCAGGCGCACCGACAGCTCGCCCTCCCCGGCCGTCCCGAAGGTGCGGAAAAGCAGTTCGGCGATGCAGAGGCCCAGCACACGGTCGCCCAGGAACTCCAGACGTTCGTAATTGGCGCCCTTCTCGCGTGCGGGCGCTCGCATGCGTCAAAGCCCGGTCCAGGCGCTCCTTCCCGGCGAACTCGTGGCCGATCAAGGCTTCAAGCCTCGTCCGGTCCGCCGCCGAAAGCGTCTGCACTTTACTCATTCAACAACCTTGAAGAGGCGGTCCCACCGCATGTTGGCCGGCCATTTCCAGATTTCGCGGAACGACGTGTCGTTGCCGAGCGAGAAGAAGATGACGCTGGCGCGGCCGACGAGGTTTTCCGCCGGAACGAAGCCGACGTCGAAACGGCTGTCGAGAGAATTGTCGCGGTTGTCGCCCATCATGAAGTAATGGCCTTCCGGCACGACGAAATCCTGGGTGTTGTCGCCGCGCGAAACGGGCGACTGGTCCAGCGTGTCGTAGGTCTTGCCATCGTCGAGCGTTTCGCGGAACACCGGCACGTCTTCGCCCGGATCGAGCTTGTAATCCGAGGTAAAGGCGCCGTCGGCCACCTTCGGAACCGGCTTGCCATTGATATGGAGCACGCCATCCGTCACCTGGATATGGTCGCCCGGCAGCCCGACGACGCGCTTGATGTAGTCGATGTCCGGGTTCGGCGGGAAGCGGAAGACGACGATATCGCCGCGATTCGGCTCGGAGCCGAAGACGCGGCCGCTGAAAAGGTTCGGCGAGAAAGGCAGCGAGTATTTCGAATAGCCGTAAGCGAATTTGTTGACGAAGATGTAGTCGCCGACGAGCAGGGTAGGCATCATCGAGCCGGATGGTATCGTGAACGGCTGGAAGAAGACCGTCCGGATCACCATCGCCAGCAACAATGCCTGAATAATGACTTTAATATTTTCCCAAAGGGCGTTCGGCTTAGTATCGGCTTTTTCGGACACGCAGTCTTGTTCCTTAAAGGCGCCGCAGCGGCGCATTCTCTGTTTGCTTCTCTCTAGCGGCTTCGGCGGGTGGCGGCAATGCCGCGAACATTAAAAGCGACCACACGCCGCTCCTCACGCGCTTTCCGGCAGGGCTTCAATGATCACGAATGCCTGAGCAAGCGGATAATCATCGGTTATCGTCAAATGCACCATCGCCCTGTGTCCGGCAGGCAGCATGGACTGAAGCACGACAGCGGCGCCGCCCGTCAGCTGCATCGTCGGCTTGCCGCTCGGCAGATTGACGACACCCAGATCCTTCCAGAAAACGCCCTGCGCCATGCCCGGTGCCGAGCGCCTTCGAACAGGCTTCCTTGGCGGCGAAACGCTTCGCATAGGATTCGGCGCGGTTGGCGCGGCGGTCGGAGCGCGCCCGCTCGATCTCGGTGAAGCAACGGTGGGTGAAGCGCTCGCCGAAGCGCTCGAGCGACTTTTCGACACGGCGGATGTCGATGAGATCGCTGCCAATGCCGATGATCATGCAATGCCTCTCGTCGAAACGAAATCATACAGTCGGAATATCCTGCGTGGGATGGGCAAGGTGAAGGCGCGCCCGCTCCATCAGCCTCTCGCGGCGGCGGACCTGAAAACCCTTAACGGTGTAGAACGTCAGGATATAAAGCACAACGGAGCTGATGGCGGCCGGAGGAATGGCGCCGATCAGCATGGGCTCGAGCACCGGCTTCCACAGCTCGGTGAAACGGAGCTTGTGAAAAAGCTCCATCAGATCGACGGACTGCCCGGTCATCGCATCTTCGCGCATGAGCAGCAGATGACCGATTTCCCAGGTCGCCGCCCAGATGAAGGGATATGTGAGGGGATTGCCGAAGGCCGCCGTGCCGAGCGCTGCCGCAACCATGTTTCCGGAGAGGAAGTAGGCAAGCACGAAGGCCATGATGAAATGCACGCCGATGAACGGCGTCCAGGATACGAAGACGCCGGCTGCAACGCCCATTGCCACGGCGTGCGGCGAAGCCGTCAGGCGCAGGATGCGCATCTTCAAATAGCGCAGCGGACGCAGAAAGCCCTTGCGGGGCCAGAACAGCTCTCGCGTCCTTTCACGAAATCCTGCAGGTTTTCTACGGCGAAACAGCATGGCGGCTATTTAGGGCCGCGCAGGTCGCCATGACAAGAGCAGTCAAGAGTCTCGGGGCTCGCCTCAGCCGCCGCCGAGAGCTCTTCACCAAAGGGCGCGCGTCATGCGTGGCGCCCTTTTGCATCCTTGGAGGTCTAGAACCCGCAATCAACGGCTACGGAACAGACCCCGGTCAACCTGACGCTGACGGTATTCAAGATCAATTCGGTCGATACGAACCGTTGAGGTATGCCATTTCACGTTCCTGTACGCTGGGAACGCGAAGAGCGCGGGCGATTTTCTTGATCGGAGTAAACATGGCGTTGGCTCTTTCTTTCGTTCATTCTCTGATGACCGGAAGATAGGTGCTGCAGTGCACAATTACCAACGCTCTAATATAGGCACAGCCATGCAACACGTGCATGTCTTGCCTTTTTGGTACGCGAATTCTGCAACAAAGCGATCATAAAATGTGCAGACGCCTCAGTCGTAGAGGCGCCGCACCGTCGCAATGCAATCCAGATCCTTCAGCTGCGCGAGCAGCTGGTTGAGCTGGCGGAGATCCCATACTTCGACATCGACCGCCATTTCGGTGAAGTCGGCGGCGACGCGCACCGTGTTTAAGGAACGGATATTCACATCAAGGCCTGCAACGGATTGCGCCACCTTGGCCAGCGTGCCCGGCTCGTTCAATGCGTTGATGAGCACGCGCGCCATGAAGCGCGACTTGTTGGCCTCGTCCAGGTCCCAGCGCACATCGATCCAGCGATCGGGCTGGTCATCGAAACGTTGCAGCGCGGACGACTGGATCGGGTAGATGGTGATGCCCTTCCCCTTCTCCATGATGCCTACGATACGATCGCCGGGCACGGCGCCTGCGGGTGCGAACTGCACGGCGATATTGCCGGAAATGCCGCGGATCGGGCCCATATCGGCATCCGTCTCCGCCTCCGTCTTGGCCTTGTCTGGAACCTTGAAGATCATGCCAGCGGCGCTGCGGACATTGAACCAGCCGTCATCGCCGCTCGGCTTGACGGTCACACGCTCATCCTGATGGTCAGGATAGACAGCGCGCAGGACATCGAGCGACGACATCTCGCCCCGGCCAACGGCGGCGATCGCGTCCTCGACATCCTTCTGGCCGAGGCGGTGCAGCGCCGGCTTCATCGCGTCCCGGGAAAATATCTTCCCCGCCCGCTCGAAGGTGCGCTCCAGAATGCGGTGGCCGAGGCCGGCATATTGCTTGCGGATCGCCAGGCGCGTGGCACGGCGGATTGCGGCACGCGCCTTGCCGGTCACGACGATCTCCTCCCACGCAGCTGGCGGCACCTGCACGCCGGAGCGGATGATCTCGACCTCGTCGCCGTTCGCAAGTCTTGTCACCAGCGGCATGATGCGGCCGTTGATCTTGGCGCCAACCGTCGTGTCGCCGATATTGGTGTGAACGGCATAAGCAAAGTCGATCGGCGTTGCGCCGCGCGGCAAGGCGATCAGTTTGCCCTTCGGCGTGAAGCAGAAGACCTGGTCCTGGAACAGCTCAAGCTTGGTGTGTTCGAGGAATTCCTCGGGGCTATCGCCTTCGGCCAGCGCCTCGATCGTGTGGCGGAGCCATGAATAGGCATTGGATTTGCGCGAGAGAATATCTCCCTCGCTATTGGTCGCGCCGTCCTTGTAAAGGGCGTGCGCGGCGATGCCGTATTCGGCGATCTCATGCATGCGCTTGGTGCGGATCTGCAGTTCGATGCGCTGGCTTGAGGGGCCGACGATCGTCGTGTGCAGCGAACGGTAGTCGTTCTGCTTTGGCGTTGAGATGTAGTCCTTGAAGCGGCCAGGCACGACGCGCCAGCGCATATGAACGATGCCGAGCGCGCGATAGCAGGCTGGGACGTCCTCGACGAGGATGCGGAAGCCATAGACATCCGAAAGCTGCTCGAAGGAAAGCGACTTCGATTGCATCTTGCGGAAAACCGAGTAGGGCTTCTTCTGACGCCCCTTGACCTTAGCCGTCGTCAAGCCGTTGGCCACCAGCAGATCGCGCAGTTCCGTTTCGATCTTCTTGACCAGGCCTTCGTTGCGCTGCGAGAGTTCCTGCAGACGCTTCGTGACGGTTTCGTAAGCCTCCGGGTTGATATGGCGGAAGGAAAGCTCCTCCAGCTCATCGCGCATGTCCTGCATACCCATGCGACCCGCAAGCGGCGCATAGATCTCCATCGTCTCCTCGGAGATACGGGCACGCTTGTCAGCCGACATATGGTCGAGCGTGCGCATATTGTGCAGGCGGTCGGCCAGCTTGACGAGCAGCACGCGGACATCGTCGGAGATCGCCAGCAGCAGCTTGCGCAGGTTTTCCGCCTGCTTGGCCTTTTTGGTGACGAGATCGAGCTTCTTGATCTTCGTCAAGCCTTCGACCAGCCGGCCGATATCTTCGCCGAAGAGCTCGTCGATTTCGGCGCGTGTCGCCGTCGTATCCTCGATCGTATCATGCAGCAGAGCGACGGCGATGGTCGACTTGTCGAGATGCATGTCCGTCAGAATCGCGGCGACTTCGAGCGGATGGGAGATATAGGGATCACCACTGGCACGCTTCTGCTGTCCATGCTTCTGCATGGCATAGACATAGGCCTTGTTCAGCAGAGCTTCATTGGCGTCGGGCTTGTATTTCTGCACCCGCTCCACGAGCTCGTACTGCCGCATCATCCCGGAACTACTCCAATAAAAACAAAAGCGCGCCAATCACCGATTGGCGCACGCGCTGGTAATAATATGCCTTAGCAATAAAGGCGCAAGATTGACGATTGGTAATCGTCTGGCGACGTATCAGTAGTCGTCGCTCTTTTCCGGAGGCACGAGACCTTCGATACCGGCCAGAAGCTCTTCTTCCGACATCTGGTCGAAAGTGATCGTCTCGGGCTGATCGTCCTGCTCCTCGCCTTCCGCAGCCGCAACGCCACCAGCGACAATGAGGCTTGCCGGGTCGGGCTCGGGCTCGTCGACTTCGACGTGCTTCTGCAGCGAGTGGATGAGGTCTTCCTTCAGATCGTCGGGAGACAGCGTTTCATCGGCGATTTCGCGCAGCGCCACGACGGGGTTCTTGTCGTTGTCGCGATCGATGGTGATCGAGGCACCCTGGGAAATCAGCCGGGCGCGGTGGCTGGCAAGCAGAACCAGCTCGAAGCGGTTCTCAACTTTGTCGATGCAATCTTCAACTGTGACACGGGCCATTGCCTGTCCTTTACGGTCGTGATTTCGGGATTAGAACGCCCGATACAATTAAAAGCCGACGAATTCAAGTTTTTCATGCACCGCCCCACCGTTTATGGGTCGCCTTGCTAAAATTTTCGAGTGAATGTGACAATTCCACCGTTAGTTGCTTGGAATATGCCGAATTGTGCCCTAAATCTCCTTTATATGAATAATTCATAAATTAAGAATTATTCTTTCTTCGTTAACTAAGCCATTGTTTTTATGGAATTTTGACCGAAGAAGATTTGGATTACTCTAATTGGATTGGCATGCGATGTTCGACCCACGCGAAAAAATTGCACTCTTCATAGACGGCGCCAACCTCTACGCTGCATCCAAGAGCCTCGGCTTTGATATCGATTATCGCAAGCTGTTGAAAGCGTTCCAGAAACGCGGTTACCTGCTGCGCGCCTACTATTACACAGCGCTGATCGAGGATCAGGAATATTCCTCCATCCGCCCGCTGATCGACTGGCTCGATTACAACGGATACAAGGTCGTCACCAAGCCTGCCAAGGAATTCACCGACTCCATGGGCCGCCGGAAGATCAAGGGCAACATGGATATCGAACTGGCGATCGACGCCATGGAGCAATCCGAAACCGTCGACCACCTTGTCATCTTTTCCGGCGACGGCGATTTTACCACCCTGGTGGAAGCCCTTCAGCGCAGGGGCCGCAAGGTGTCGATCATCTCCACGATGGCGACGCAGCCGCCCATGATCGCCGACGACCTGCGCCGCCAAGCGGATCACTTCATCGATCTGCTGTCGCTGAAAAGCGAGATCGGCCGCGACCCGTCCGAACGCCCGCAGAAGCCCGTCGAGATCGCCCCGGCGAGCGACTTCGAGGAGTAATTCTCAATCCAAAGCCTCAAACAAGATCGGCTGGGCGCCTTTCCAGAGGACCAGTTTGCCCATGTCATCGAGTTGTTCGCATCCTTCGACGATCGTCAGGAAATGATTGCCGGCAAGAGCGCCCATCTTGCTCGCAAATGACGAGCTGCCATAGGCAAAGAGCAGCTCTGTCTCGCTGTGCCCGCCCGGATAAAGCAGGATATCGCCACGCGACGGATGGCAGGTGTGATTTTCGAAATCCACGCCGAACTGATAATCGCCGAGCGGCACCCAGATCGCCTCCCCGCTCCATCGCGAATGGATAGTCTGATTTCGAAACGGCAGCAGCGACGTGAACGCCGTGCAGGTTTTCGGCGCCTTTTCGACCTCCAGCTTCGCCACGAAGACTTGCGACGCCACCGAAATCTTCAGCCTTCGCATCGCTTAGCCATTGTCCTTCAGCAGGCGGCTCTTCTGCCTGTTCCAATCGCGCTCCTTCTCGGACTCGCGCTTGTCGTGCAGCTTCTTGCCCTTGGCGAGCGCCAGTTCCATCTTCGCCCGGCCGCGGTCATTGAAATAGATTTTCAACGGGATCAGCGTCATGCCTTCGCGGTTGATGCCGGCACGCAATCTGTTGATCTCGCGGCTCGAAAGCAGCAGCTTGCGGCGGCGGCGCGGCTCGTGGTTGAAGCGGTTGGCCTGCAGATATTCCGGGAGGTAGGAATTAATCAGCCAGATCTCGCCGCCTTCATCCGAAGCGTAGGATTTAGCGATATTGGCCTTGCCTTCGCGCAAGGACTTGACTTCGGTGCCCATCAGAACGAGCCCGGCCTCGATATGTATCGATGATTTCGTAGTTGAAGCGGGCCTTGCGGTTTTCGGCCACCACCTTCTTCACGATACGCTGGCTGCCTTTGGGGGCCATGACTTAATCCAATCCTTGCGGACGCGCAAAACCGCGCGCCCTCATTTCCTGCCCTTATGTAGGAGAACAGCCGAAACTTGTGAAGACGGACGCAACCCGCCTTCCAGCTTCGCTCAGTTCAGCAGACCGGCGTGACGCATCGCTGCATCGATTGCCGCTTCTGTCGCCGGTTCCAGCGTGGAGATCAGCGGCGAGCGCACGTTGCGGCTCATGCGTTCGAGCCTGGAGAGGCCGTATTTCGCGCCGCAGAGGCCCGGCTCCAGGAAGATCGCCCTGTGCAGCGGCATCAGGCGGTCCTGATATTCGAGCGCCTTATTGTAATCGCCGGCAAGCGTTGCCGCCTGGAATTCTGCACAGAGACGCGGCGCGACATTCGCCGTTACCGAAATGCAGCCAACACCGCCATGGGCGTTGAAGCCGAGTGCCGTCGCATCCTCGCCCGAGAGCTGGCGGAAATCCTTGCCGCAAGTAATGCGCTGTTCGGAAACGCGCTCGATCTTGCCGGTGGCATCCTTGACGCCGACGATGTTCGAATGCGCCTTGGCAAGCGCGCCCATCGTTTCCGGCGTCATGTCGACCACCGAGCGGCCGGGGATGTTGTAGATATAGATCGGCAGCCTGACGGCCTCGGCGATGGCCGAGAAGTGCGCGATCAGGCCCTTCTGGGTCGGCTTGTTGTAATAAGGCGTGACGACGAGCACGGCATCGGCGCCGGCCTTTTCGGCATGCTGGGCAAGCTCGATCGCCTCGCGCGTATTGTTCGAGCCGGCGCCCGCCATGACCGGCACGCGCCTGGCCGCCGCTTCGATGCAGATTTCCACGACCCGTTTGTGCTCGCCATGCGACAGCGTCGGAGACTCGCCGGTCGTGCCGACCGGAACGAGACCGCTGCTGCCTTCCCTGATCTGCCAATCGACATGGGAAGCGAAGGAGGCTTCATCCACCAGTCCGGCATCAGTAAAGGGGGTGACGAGGGCGGGAATGGATCCCTTAAACATGCGCAACTCCTCACGGCCGATATCCACGCTTCAGCCGCATTCCTTGAATATAGGTTGCGCACCATAAAGCGGCGAAATCGCCGCGACAAGCGCGCATGGATCGGTTTAGGGCAAATTCCGACATCAAATGTGAACGAATTTTACCGGTTTCGGTAAGGTTTCATTAAGAGGCCTGTTGCGAAACTCGAGGCATATTTTCCTGACGAGTATCCCGGATGAAAAAAGCTGTGTTGATCCTCTCCACCGTCGGCCTTGCGGCCGCCGCGTGGAGCAGCGCCGCCTCGCCGCTGCCTGACACGGGCGCTCCGGTACCCGAGGTAAGGCCGATCGGCTTTGTGCCGCAAACCTCGGTACCTCAATCGATCATGACCGGCGCCATCCCGCGCAGCACGACCGTCGCTCCCGTGAGCGAAAACCTGAAGGCCGGATTAGACGCGCTTTCCGGCAAGAATGCGCAGCAGGCCATCTCGATCCGCAACGGCATGGCCAAGGGCACGCTCGACCGGCATATCCTGACATGGGCGATTGCCGTTTCCGGCATCAAGGGCGTGCCTTCTTATGAAATCGCAGGCGCGGCACAGGAACTCAAAGGCTGGCCGGGACTTACCAAGCTGCGCGCTTATTCCGAGCGCGCACTCTACGACGAAAATCCGGACCCGGCTGCAATCCTTGCAGCTTTCGGCAACACCGCGCCGGAAACGACCCCAGGCGCGATGATCCTCTCGCGAGCGCTGGTCTCTGCCGGCAGACAAACACAGGCCGCGAAACATATCCGCAAGGTCTGGCGCAGCGAAGCACTCGACAAGGAGACCGAAGACAAGATCCTGGCGGAATTCTCAGCACTGCTCGGCGCCGCCGACCACAAGGCGCGCATGGAATATCTGATGTATCGCGGCCGGACGGCGCAGGCCAAGCGCTTCGGCGACATGGGCCAGGCGCAGTCCCTCTACGAGGCATGGTCGGCGGTCGCGAGCAAGGCAGCCAATGCCGGCGCGCTCCTTTATGCCGTCGATGGCAAATGGTCGAATGACCCAGGCTATCTGTTTGCCCGCATCGAATATCTGCGCAAGCAGGACAAATATGCCGAAGCCGCCAAGCTTCTGGCGCAAATGCCTTCGGCGCGCGATGAACTGGTGAATTCCGGCGAATGGTGGAACGAGCAGCGTATCGTCAGCCGCGGCCTGGTCGACCAAGGCCAGTTCAAGGCCGCCTACCGCGTCGTCGCCAACCACGTCGCGACGAACCCGGCAGATATTGTCGAAGCCGAATTCCACGCCGGCTGGTACGCGTTGCGCGGACTGCAGGATCCGGCGACGGCCGAGACGCATTTCCGCAAGATTCTTCAGGTTTCGAACGGTCCGATTTCCGTTTCGCGGGCCTGGTATTGGCTGGGCCGTGCCGCAGAAGCCGGCGGGGCGGGCAAATCCAGCGAATTCTATGCAAAAGCAGCAAACTTCCCGAGCACTTTCTACGGTCAGCTCGCAGCTGAGCGGCTGGGGCGCAAGACACTCAACGTCTCCTATCCGTCGCCCACAAGGGAAGACCGGCAGCACCTCCAATCCCGCGAAGCCGTTCAGGCGATTTCGCGCCTTGAGGCCGCAGGCCATGGCTGGCGTGCGGCAAGCCTTTACCTGGCGCTCGCCGAGCAGCTTCAAAGTGCCGGCGAACTTGCCATCCTGGCGGCGCAGGCGGAAGGCTCCGGCAACCATCACCTGTCGCTGCAGGTCGGCAAGATCGCCTATGCGCGCGGGATCGATGTCGCGGCGCTGGCCTTCCCTGTCGGCGTCATTCCCTCGAACGCGAATATCTCAGGCTCGGGCAAGGCGCTCGCCTATGCCATCGCAAGGCAGGAAAGCGCTTTCAACCCCGCCGCCGTCTCGCCCGCCAACGCCCGTGGCCTTCTGCAACTTTTGCCCGGGACCGCCAAGGCAGTCGCCAAGCGCCACAACATCACCTACTCAGCCGACAAGCTGACAGCGGACGCCGGCTACAACGCCACGCTCGGCGCGCATTATCTCGGCGAACAGATCGACGCCTTCGGCGGCTCCTACATCTTGACCTTTATCGCTTATAATGCCGGGCCGAAGCGCGTGCCCGAATGGATCAGCCGCTACGGCGACCCGCGCGGCAAATCCATCAATGAAATCGTCGACTGGATTGAGCGCATCCCCTTTCCGGAAACGCGCAACTATGTCCAGCGCGTGATGGAGAATTACGAGGTCTATAAGGCGCGGCTCGGGCAGACGCCGGATATCGAGCGCGACCTGATCGGCGGGCGCGTCTTCATCCTGATCGATTTGCTTCGACGCCGAAGCAGGCTAGATTTCCTGAGCGCAATCTCGGGAAATCGCAATGTTTTCAAACACCGCCGAAGGCTTCGAGGAGAAGAGATACGCGTCAGTCGACGGGCTCAAGCTCTACGCCCGCGACTATGGAGCCGGGAATCCGTCGGCATCCGTCTCCCCGCCAGTAATCTGCCTTCCCGGCCTGACACGCAATTCCCGCGATTTTCATCAGCTTGCGCTGATCCTCTCCGAAGGACCCGCGAGCGTCCCAGACGCGTGATCGCGCTCGACTATCGGGGACGCGGCCGCTCGGCGTGGGACGATAACAAGCAGAATTACAATCTCGGCGTGGAAGCAACCGACGTTCTGACCGCCTGCGCCGCCTTCGGCATCACCCAAGCCGCCTTCATCGGAACGTCACGTGGCGGGCTGATCCTGCATCTCATCGCCGAGATGAAGCCGGAACTGCTGGCATCCGTGGTGCTCAACGATGTCGGCCCGGTGCTCGAACTGGAAGGGCTTCGGCATATTCAAGCTTATCTCGCAAACCCACGAAGGCCCCGTGACTGGGACGATGCGGCCGGATTGCTTCGCGAAACTGCACGAGGCGGAATTTCCCGCTCTTTCCGCCGGCGATTGGCGCGGCATGGCCTACGCAATCTATCGCGAATCCGATGATGGATTGGTCACGGATATCGATCCGGCCATCCCCGAAGCAGTGATCGCTGCCGATTTCAGCAAGCCGCTGCCGGATCTTTGGACGCCGTTCGACGCAATGGCGGCGGTACCGCTGCTGGTTATCCGCGGCGAGACTTCAAAACTGCTGTCAAAGGCAACGGTCGAAGAGATGCTGCGGCGGCATCCGGCAGCACGGCAGTTCACAGCAAGAAGTCAGGGACATGCGCCGCTGCTGCATCTCGATGATGTGGCGGAGGAAATCCGTCGCTTTCTCCGCGACCTCTAATAGGCATCCGTCTCAGGGCCGTCGGAAGCAGACACCCGCAAAGCAAAAAGCCCGGCTCGAAAGCCGGGCTTCCCGATTTGACCGAAGTCAGATCAGATTAGATTAGAACGAACGCTGCAGGCGGAAGAAGCCCGTTACGCCGTCTTCGTCTTCATCGCCATCGTCGTGGTCCTGGCTGATGTAGTTAACCGTAACCTTCGTCGTCAGGTTCTCGACGATTTCGTAGTCGAGCGTAACGCCGGCGCAGCCATTCGCTGCCACCGTCGAAATCTTCGTCTGCGTCGATGTCGATGTTGTCGGTGTACTGAACAGCCGGGGTGATGGTGAACTTGTCAGTTGCCTTGACAGCGTACTGAGCAGCAATAGCCCATTCGCCGTTGTCATAGTAGTCGCTCGGGCCGCTGGCATATACACCGGCGAGACCGAAGGTGCCCGGGCCGATGTCTGCCGTACGCATGATGCCACGGACAGCACCATCGGCGCGGTCGAGGTCGTAGCCGCCGTAGAAGTTCTCCAGCTGATGGCGCCGAACTTGCCGCCGACAGCAGCGTCGATACCGATGTTGTTGCCACCGTTGTCGAGGTCGTCTGGAAACACCACCGGTACGGGTCAGCTCTTCAACAGCGATACCGGCGTAGAAGTCGCCAGATTCGTACTGGTAGCGGATCGCGTTGAAGTCGGTGTTCGTTGTTGATAACTTCGGTTTCACCGGAGAAGTCATCATCCCACCAGTTGACGAACTTACCAACGCGGAAGCCGGCGAGATCGATGTAGGCTTCATGCGATGACCGTGTCGTTCTGATCATCCTGGCTCGTTGGCAATGTCACCGTTCGGGCGGAAGTTTGCCTGATAGACGATAACGCCGGTGAGCGGACCGTATTCAGTGTCGCTCTTCGCCGTGAAGGCAACCTGACCGCGGGTACGGGCCGACCAGTCTTCGCCGCCGCCGTTATCAGCGAGGTCGCCGAACGTGAAGTCGGTCTGGAAGCGGATGTAACCGTTCGATCTTCAGGCAGGTTTCCGTGCCCGGGATGTAGAAGTAGCCGGTGCCGTAAGCGTCGCAGACGCGAACGTATTCAACCGGTTCCGGCTCAGCAGCGACGATAGCGTCAGCGGCCTGAGCACCGGAAACTACTGCGAGAGCAGCAGCGGAGCCGAGAAGAAGGCTCTTGATGTTCATAGATGACCTCCAATTCAAAGTTTCGATCGGGTCTGGGATTTTTCGCCTTGAGCAGCGTTCCCTGCCCCATCCCCATGTTTCAAGAAGTCGGACGATCAACCGCCCTCGCTTCCGAGGTTGAAAATACAAGACCGCGCCTGTCACGCAATCACCAACTTACTCCGATGGGGGGTTTGCAGCGAGCCTTACCGCCGCCCTGTTGCTGAAAGGCCACAAGTCGGGCAGGCGCCGCCTCATTTCTTTATGGTTTGTTAAGAAACTGCCGGTTTTGCAGGGGTTTAGCATCGCCTCACATGTATGGCACGACGCATCCTGTGCCGCATTGATACCAATTTCCAGCCCGATCTGGGCGGTCTTGTATGACAGCCCCTGCAATGCGACCGTGCGTGAGGGGGCATCCGAATCTGACGACGCTTCACCGCAGGAATCGCTTCCGGGTGAGAATTGATTCTTCAGGCGATTTTGGCGCGGAAGGATCTTCTATCAAACCGATTTTGTGATTTCCCCCCAGCTGCGAGATAGGTGATTGCTCGGAGGAGCGGTGGTCGGCCTTGATACCGGAACGCGATTGTCGGCGATGGTCAGGCAGCAGCTGGCACGCCAAACACATCCCTGACGGCAGGCTCGATCTTGACGCGGTGTTTTCCACCGGAAGGCGCAGGGAGAGCGTCTGCAAGACACCGGTGACGATCCCTCCCCGGCTTCTGACCTTCCTGCGCTACTGACGCGAGGTGAGAGCATGGAGATCGACAGGCGAAGCCCGACGCTGCACGTCATCAACCACTACGGCGCCAAAGTGATTAAACCGCACAAAGCTTTTCGCGCGGTTCGTGCCCGAGCAAAGCTGGGGGATAAACACCGACGCCACATGTGTTCCGGCATACGCGTTGAACATGGCTGGCGAATGCAGGGGCTGGGGTTCGAGAAGCATCGGCTTCGCTCGGAATTGCGACCGACGAATTTGAGCGGACGCACCTGCACAACGATCTCGGAGTTTTCAGCGGAAAGCCGCAAACGCCGGCCCAAACTGTGCGCAATCTGCGCGGATGCCACCGCACTTCTCACGTCATTGGGGCCCGACCCGAGAGACAGGTAACTGTCCCGACAAGAGAAATAGGTGACATTGCCCCGGCAGCCATTCGCTGAACCGCGGCCAGCTTAAACTCGCGACTGAACCGCCGCCCAGGATCGTCCGTGCTCATCAGTTCTCCTAACGGAAGAACCGCTGACCGGTTTTCCGTGCGCAAAATCGGGGTGCACTACAGTTAGGTAAGATCGTTGCCTAACGGTGTGCGGGCTGGACAAAACGTTTCGTGGCGGAGAGGAAGGGATTTCGAACCCTCGATACGCTTTTGACGTATACTCACCTTCGCAGGCGAGCGCCTTCGACCACTCGGCCACCTCTCCGGTGCGGCCTCAAGCACGTCGATGGGCTTAGGATTGCAAGGGATTTTTGAGGCGGGCCGCAGAGAATTGTGAAAATCGTGCTGTCGACTCGAAAACACGAAGCAGACGCGAACAACCATCAGTTTCCGGACCGTTCCCGCAAAGTTTCCGCAGAAGCTCCGATCCTGCTCTCGTTCTCGGTATCGAAGCTCGAAGCTGACGTTTCTCGGCCAAGTTTTCCGATCCAGGGATTGGCCAGTTTTCATGTAGCGCTCCCACTCGTCCGATTCCCGAACCGCCTTCCGCCTTCAGCCTGACGACATCCTTAGTCTGGCTGTAGAACCACGTCGCCCATGAATGCCGCGCGACGTGGGGCGTATATATAGAGACATCGAAATCCATCTCGGTGACCGCGCGCGTCCAGAAGAGAGAACTTGTAGCCCCTGCCTCTCTCTCTTCATAGGGGCGACCATCGTAGCGCAGGAAGAGAGGTCCTTTCCTGCCGAGGTTGGGAAGTGTCGAGAGGGCCGCCACGACCCGCGGGCAGAGGTTCACCATGCGCTCCTTGCCGTTCTTCGTATCGCGCAGCACCGCCATTTTTGCGGACGTCAAGGTGCCGGAGGGAATTGAAGATCAAATGCATCCAGAGCGACGGCTTCGCGATCGTCGGCTACGAGCATTCCTTTGTCGCGCGTGCAGGCATAGCATCACTGCTGCTCGGTGCGCGCCATGGCCGAAAGCTGATCTATGTCGGATCGGTCGGGACTGGCTTCAGCGAGCGCACCGCGCGGGAACTGCGCGAAGCTCTCGACAAGCTTAAGGCAAAGAAACCGCCGGTGGAGTATTCCGGCCGGCGCAAATATATCGTTTGGGTGAAGCCGACGCTGATTGCGGAGGTCGAGTATCGCGGCTGGACACACGACTGGCAAGCTGCGGCATCTCCTATAAAGGGCTGAGGGAGCCGGAGGAGAATGCGGAGATTTACCAGATCCCGAGCACTTCTTGACTCATCGAGCGATCTGCACCGAATGCATTGCTCAAGATTTCGACGAGGTCCAAGATCGGATCATTCGATCGACCGGTGCGGCGGTCGGAAAGGCGTTTTAGCAGGTCATTGCCAGACAAGGTCCTCACTGTTCGCCAATGAGATCTTTGATTTCCGCCAACTTCTTCATGCAGCCCTGCTCATCACCGGCCTGCGCCATTTTGCGGGCTTCCCCCAGGATCTGGCTTGGCTTGTCGGCACTTTCGGCAGTCCGTTTTCCGGTTACCTGTTCCTGATGGGGCGAAATCGCTTCCGTCTGGGTACCGGTTGATCCTGTTGTTTCAGTTCCAACGCCCTGCTTCTGTTTGCCGGGCATAACCTCTTCCTGGTGCTTCGTAACGGGAACACCGGACTTGCTGCCGCTTGCACCCGTTTCCGCGGAAACTACAGCTTGCTCGAGTTTTGCGAGTTCTTGACTGCAGTCCGCGAATGCCGGGACAGTCAGCAGAAGGGGGACGGCGGTAGCGGCTATGAGACGTATCAACATTTTGCTCCTCACTCGCTGTCTAGGGATGCAACGCATCCGATACACGTGTGGAGCAAACGAAGCTCTAGGCGAAGAGTTCCGTGTGCAAATCGCTGAGTTTCTTTTAAATTCAGCTCGCGCTTAATTTCGAATAACTACGCGTCCGATGACACCCAAATACATCTTGTCGATCGAGGTCCTGTCGACCCGGTCACTTCCCTGTCTGTCATCGCGTGGAACCTTGATCCGTGAGAACAGATCCTTCCGAGCGGACCGTTTGCGGACCGTTTCACTGGACAGAACCGGAACAGACAGAGATCGTCGATATCAGTCTGCCCCGGAGTTCCGGGGTTTTCGCGAAGCATTCTCCGTTCGGGACGGGGGCTTCCCATTCTAGCGCCTGCTCACTCGAAGCGGAAATCTTGCCCCGATCGTTTGAGGTCTTTCCACCGCCAGCCATCCGTCATTTCGTTCCGTGATGGTCCAACAGCGCCCGATCGACTGGACTTACCAAGAAGGCACGCGCCGCACGGATCTGGTGCTCACGGGACTGTCCCTGAAGATTGGGGAAAAATCGGTCCGCTTCAATCGCAAAGAAGGTTCCCATTTTTGATGGATAAACGGCAGCAAACCACGCAATGAACGCTCCCACGACAATTGGGGATCGACCAGACGCGATGCAGTAGTCGATGTAGGCGGTGAGGATTATGCCATCGCAGTCCTCTGCGGAGAGGTCCTCCATTACGTCATGTGGATCTCGATCCGCATGTTTTGCGAAGTTGCGAGGACCGTTGAAGAGGAAAACAATGCTGTGATCTTAAGCCAGCAACTGCTTGAGATCGGCGGCCGCGTCTGCCAGCACGGCCTTGTCGGGATTGATTCTTGTTTCCAGCAGCTTCTTGCCCGTCACATAGGCCTTTGCGTCGTTGATCGCGTCGACGGCGATGAACTGGCCGTTCCTGAAGTACCAGACGGAATGCGCGCCTTCGCGGGCGCCGGGGCGCAAAAGGGTTTCGTCGTAGCCGAGGTTGAAGCCGGCGATCTGCAGCTTCACGTCATACTGATCGGACCAGAACCACGGCTTCGGGTCATAGGGCGCGTC
Source organism: Rhizobium yanglingense (assembly GCF_977109285.1). Lineage (NCBI taxonomy): Bacteria > Pseudomonadati > Pseudomonadota > Alphaproteobacteria > Hyphomicrobiales > Rhizobiaceae > Rhizobium > Rhizobium yanglingense. The sequence goes on along the minus strand of NZ_CDSAWY010000002.1, from coordinate 114,589 downwards.
ACCGCCGGCGATGACCGCAGCGGCGGCTTCAGCCTGGTCGACGGCATTCTGCACCGATTCGAGTCTTATCCGCCCATCCTGCCAGGGCTGCACGGCGCAATCGCCGGCGGCAAAGATCGACGTGTCCGAGGTGCGGGCGAACTCGTTGACGAGGATGCCGTTCGCAACGTCAAGACCGGCTTCCTTGGCCAGTTGGTCGTTCGGCACGACGCCGATGCCGACGATGGCGAAATCGATCTCGATCACCGATCCGTCAGAAAGCTCAGCGCCGCAAACATGCCCATCCCTGCCGACGAGACGCTTAAGCCCGGTCTTTTCGCGGATCACGACATCATGGCTCTCGTGGATCGCGCGGATGATATCGGCCGTTTCCTCGGCGGCAACGCGCTGGAGAATGCGGTCGGCCATTTCGATGACGGTCACTTCGAGGCCGCGATAGCGCGCAACGGCTGCCGCTTCGAGACCGATATAACCGCCGCCGTATAATAAGGACGCGCCGGCCGGGCTGCATCTCGTCGGCGAGAAGGTCCGCATCGCGCTTGTCGCGGGCGACATAGACGCCGTCGAGGTCGCCGCCGACGGCTGCCGGCAGCCTGCGCGGCGCCGAACCCGTGGTCAGCGCCAGCGTGCCGTAGTCAAGGATCGAGCCGTCCTGCAGCGCGACCTGTTTCTTGTCGCGGTCGATCTGCTCGACCCACGTCGCGAGGCGGATTTCGACATTATTGTCCGGATACCAGTGCTCGGGGCGGAACAGCAGGCGGTCGAAGGTCATCTCGCCGAGCAGGTATTTCTTCGAAAGCGGCGGCCGCTGGTAGGGCAGAACGTCCTCGGCGCCGATAATGGTGATTGGGCGAGTGTCGTGCAGCGCGCGCAGCTTTGCGGCCATCGCGAAGCCCGCCTGCCCCGCACCGATGATTACCAGTCTGTCCGTCACGATCCCACTCCCAGAAGCAGCGTTATTATTGAGGCGAGACGTAGACCCCGCCCTTGGCGCCGTCAACAGGAAGCGATCTTGCCCGTCAGCCGATCTCGATCCAGCGGCGCTCGTGGAAGGACTGTGCCATGGCATGCACCGACCTCTCTATCCTGAGACCGTCTTCGAACGTGACCAAGGACGACGGCTGACCGGAAATGGCGCGGATGAGCTCTCGGCATTCGATGATCTTCAGGTCGTTGAAGCCGAGGCCATGGCCAGGCGCGGGAATGAAGCGGTCGTAAGGCTGGTGGGCGGGCGCTGCGAGGATCTTGCGGAAGCCCTGCTCGGTGCTGCGGCCCTCGGCCTGATAGAGCTCGAATTCGTTCATGCGTTCCTGATCGTAGGCGATCGCTCCTTTCGATCCAAAAATCTGCAGTGCGATGCGGCCCTTGCGGCCCCAGGCGGCACGGTTTGCCATCAGTACGGCGGAGATGCCGCCGCCAAGACGCATCAGGACGTTTGCGCCATCGTGATTCTCGACCGCACGGCGACCGCCTTCCATGAGCGGACGGTCGGCATAAGGTTTCACCATGTCGGTAATGACCGCTTCGACGTGGCCGAAGAGATACCAGAGCAGCGAGAGCGGATGCACGGCGAAATCGTCAAGCGCTCCTAAACCGGAAGACAGTTCACTCTTCCAATAAAAGAGGCCCTCCGGATCCGCCATGAAATCCTCGTCCATCTCGACGCGGATGTGGTTGACAGCGCCGATCGCGGCCTCACCGATCAGCGTCTTGATGTGCCGCATGACCGGGTTCTGGATATAATTGTATCCAAGAACGGCTACCTTGCCGGAAACCCTCGCCGCTTTCAGCATGTGCTCCGCATCGGCATAGGCGGGAGCCATCGGCTTTTCGCACCACACATGTTTTCCGGCCACGAGCGCCGCAATTGCCATTTCGGCATGGAACTGGTTCGGCGTGGTAACGGAGACGACATCGACTTCCGGATCGGCAATCAGCGCCTTCCAGTCGGCCGTCGCCTTTTCGAAGCCGAATTCGGCGGCGCGCGATTTGGCGAGGTCTGCGTTGGTTTCGGCGAGATGGACGAGCCTTGGACGCTCGACATCACCGAAGACAGCCTTTACCGCATTCCAGGCGAGCGCGTGGCACTTGCCCATATAACCGGTGCCGATCAAACCGATGCCGAGTGGTTTCATTTTCCGTAGTCTCCTCCATGTCCGCGGTGATTTTTCGGAATATTTGGACCGTTTTGACAAGGCTGCACGGCTGCGTCATTTGCATCAGCCGATGCCGAATATTGTTCAAAATCCTTGATTTCGAGGGGATCAAAAACAGTTAGGATCGAAAAGCGAAATCATTTATGCTTTTCAATATGGAATATTTGTTTCATCCTATGGACCGCCTGCATGGATAACGACACCAAGAGATTTGTGCGCGTGCCTCGCGATTTCGAAAGCCTGCGCAGCACGATCATCGAGCGCAAGGCAAGCATGCCGAAGCGGTTGGCCCAGGTCGCCGCCTTTGCGCTCGGCAATCCGGACGAGATTGCCTTCGGCACGACGGCGAGCATTGCGGCGGCTTCGGACGTCCAGCCGTCGACGCTGGTGCGGCTCGCCCATCACCTCGGCTATGAGGGCTTCTCCGATCTCCAGAGTATTTTCCGCGAGCGGCTGCGCGACCGGACGCTGAGCTACGAGGAGCGCCTCGCCACGCTGGAGCAATCCGAAGGTGACGAAGATGCCAATCTGCTTTCAGGGTTCATCGCCGCGGCCACCCAATCCATCAACCGCATGGCGGCGACCGTCGAGACGGAGACCTTCACCAGGGCCGTCGATATCCTGGCGGCGGCGGACACCATATATCTTATAGCGAAACGCCGCTCCTATCCGCTCACGGCGCATATGACATATGCCCTTTCGAAACTTGGCATCCGCCACCAGATCGTCGCTTCGCCGAATGGGGTGGATCCGGAGATGGTGCAGTTCGCAACGCCGAACGATGCGGCGATCGCCGCCAGCTTCTCGCCCTACGCTGCCGACAGCCTCAGCCAGGCCGAAGGGTTGGCCGATCGCGGCGTGCCGGTCGTCGCGATAACCGATTTCGGCTTTCTCGCCGCTTGCGGCCCGCGCCGCCTGCTGGATCGAGGTTGCCGAAGCTGATTTTGCCGGCTTCCGCTCGCTTTCCGCCTCCATGGCGCTGGTGATGGCGCTGCCGGTGGCGATCGCCGAGCGCCGGCGCAAACTTCACCATCCCAAAACCGCAAAAGAGAAAATGGAATAAACATTCCGAATTGACAAAAACTCGGAACCAATGTTTCATTATTCAAAATCTGCAGGCGGCAAGGTCCTGCAGGAATCGTAGCGGGAGTGACATCATGGCACAATCGAATCCGGGCCTGCAGCCCGAGCCGTCTCTTGATGTAATCACCATCGGCCGCTCTTCCGTCGATCTCTATGGCCAGCAGATCGGTTCGCGGCTGGAGGACATCGGCTCGTTTGCCAAATCCGTCGGCGGCTGCCCGGCCAATATTGCTATCGGCACGGCGCGCCTCGGCCTCAAGTCCGGCCTGATCACCCGCGTCGGCAACGAACAGATGGGCCGCTTCATCATCGAGCAGTCGGCGCGCGAAGGTGTGGAAACTAAGGGTATCCGGACAGACAACGAACGGCTGACAGCACTCGTGCTGCTTGCGGTGGAAGCAGAAGGCGTTTCGCCGATGATCTTCTATCGCTCGGACTGCGCCGACATGGCGCTCGACGAGGGCGATATCGACGAGGACTTCATCCGGTCGTCACGCGCGGTTCTCGTGTCCGGCACACATTTCTCGCGACCAAACACTCAGGCTGCGCAGCGAAAGGCGATCCGGATCGCCAAGGCGAATGGCCGCAAGGTGATCTTCGACATCGACTATCGGCCGAATTCTCTCGGGGGCTTGCCGGCCATGCCGAAGGCTTCGAGCGCTATGTGAAGTCCGACCGGGTATCTTCGAAGATGAAGGAGACGCTGCCGGATTGCGACCTCATCGTCGGCACCGAGGAGGAAATCCTGATCGCCTCCGGCGCGGATGACGTGCTCGGTGCGCTCAAGGAAATCCGCCGCCTCTCGCCGGCAACGATCGTGCTGAAGCGCGGCGCGATGGGCTGCATCGTCTACGACGGACCGATTGCCGACGATCTGGAAGCAGGCATCATCGGCCAGGGCTTTCCGATCGAGGTCTTCAACGTGCTCGGCGCCGGCGACGCCTTCATGTCCGGCTTCCTGCGCGGCTGGCTGAAGGACGAGCCACTGAAGACCTGCGCCACCTGGGCCAATGCATGCGGCGCCTTTGCCGTCTCCCGCCTGCTCTGCTCGCCGGAATATCCGACCTGGGCGGAGCTCGATTTCTTCCTGAAGAACGGCAGCGAGCACCGCGCGCTACGCAAGGACGAGGCGATCAACCACATTCACTGGGCTTCGACGCGCAAGGGCGATATTCCGCTTTTGATGGCGCTCGCCATCGACCATCGGTCGCAACTCACCAGCGTTTGCGACGAGTTGGGCGTCGAGTACACGAAGATCGTCGCCTTCAAGCGGCTGGCCGTCGAAGCGGCAGCGCGCGTTGCCGGCGGACGCGACGGCTACGGCATGCTGATCGACGAGCGGTTCGGCCGTGACGCCTTCTTCGATGCCGCGAGCAAGAATTTCTCTTGGATCGGACGGCCGGTCGAATTGCCGGGTTCAAAGCCACTGCGCTTCGAGTTCAGCCAGGATATCGGTTCGCAGCTTGTCGAATGGCCGCTCGACCACTGCATCAAGTGCCTGTGCTTCTATCATCCAGATGATCCGACCGATCTAAAGAGCAAGCAGCAGGAGAAGCTGCGCACACTCTTTGAGGCCGCGCGCAAGATCGGCCGCGAATTGCTGGTGGAAATCATCGCCAGCAAGAACGGCCCGCTGACCGAAGACACGATCTCGACGGCGATGGAAGAGCTTTACGCGCTCGGTATCAAGCCGGACTGGTGGAAGCTGGAGCCGCAGGCCTCGACGGCTGCCTGGAGGAAGATCGACGCCGTGATCGCCAAGAACGATCCGTGGTGCCGCGGTATCGTGCTGCTCGGGCTGGAGGCGCCGGCCGAAGAGCTCGTGAAGGGCTTCGAGGCAACCCTTGCCGCCCCTTCGGTAAAAGGCTTTGCCGTCGGCCGCACCATTTTTGCCGATGCGGCGCGCGCCTGGCTCTCCGGCAAGATGAATGACGAGGAAGCAATCGCCGACATGGCCGGACGCTTCCGCCGACTGACCGAGGCCTGGTTGAAAACCCGCGGCCTGCATTAATTAAGAGAATTTGGGAGGTGCCCGATGGGCAAGACGATCCGATTGACGATGGCGCAGGCTGTTGCGCATTTCCTGAAGAAGCAGATGACTGTCGTCGACGGCAAGAAGGTGCCGATCTTCGGTGGCGTCTGGGCGATCTTCGGCCACGGCAATGTCGCCGGCATGGGCGAAGCGCTCTATCAGGTGCGCGGCGAGCTGCCGACCTATCGCGCACATAACGAACAAGGCATGGCGCATGCGGCGATCGCCTATGCAAAGGCAAGCTTCCGCCAGCGGTTCATGGCCTGCACGACCTCGATCGGCCCCGGCGCATTGAATATGGTGACGGCGGCCGGCGTCGCTCATGTCAACCGCATCCCGGTGCTCTTCCTGCCGGGCGATGTCTTCGCCAATCGCGCGCCCGATCCGGTGCTGCAGCAGATCGAGGACTGGGGCGACGGCACGGTTTCGGCCAACGACGCCTTTCGCGCGGTCTCGCGCTACTTCGACCGCATTTCCCGCCCCGAGCAGATCATCACGGCGCTGAAGCGCGCCATGCAGGTCTTGACCGATCCGCTGGACTGCGGCCCGGTGACGCTTTCCCTCTGCCAGGACGTCCAGGCGGAAGCCTTCGACTATCCGGAGAGCCTCTTCGAAGAAAAGGTCTGGACGATCCGCCGTCCGCAGCCGGACGCCGATGAACTGGCCTCTGCGATCACGCTGATCAAATCCGCCGAAAAGCCGGTGATCATATCCGGCGGCGGCGTGCTCTATTCACAGGCGACGCAGGAACTTAAAGCCTTCGTCGAGGCCCACGGCATTCCCGTCGTCGTCAGCCAGGCCGGCAAATCCTCGATTGACGAGCGCCACCCCCTGGCGCTCGGCTCCGTCGGCGTCACCGGCACTTCGGCTGCCAACGCCATTGCCGAGGAAACCGATCTCATCATCGCCGTCGGCACCCGCTGCCAGGACTTCACGACCGGCTCCTGGGCGCTGTTCAAGAACGACAAGCTGAAGATCCTCGGCCTCAACATCGCCGCCTACGATGCCTACAAGCATGACGGTCAGCCGCTGATCGCCGACGCCCGCGAAGGCCTGAAGGCGCTGTCGAAAGGGCTTGGCGGCTGGAGGGCACCGGCGGCACTCACGGAAAGGGCGACGAAGGAAAAGAACGTCTGGATGGATGCTGCCAACAAGGCGATGGCTTCCACCAATGCCGCCCTGCCCTCGGATGCGCAGGTGATCGGCGCGGTGACGCGCTCGATCGAACTGGAAAAGGCGATCGGCCTTTGTGCCGCAGGCGGCCTGCCGGGCGAGATGCACAAGCTGTGGCCAGCAACAGCCCCCGGCAGCTACCACATGGAATACGGCTTCTCCTGCATGGGTTACGAGGTCGCCGGCGGCCTCGGCACCAAGATGGCCAACCCCGATAAGGAGGTTTTCGTTCTCGTCGGTGACGGCTCCTATATGATGCTGAACTCCGAGCTCGCAACCTCGGTGATGATGGGCATCAAGGTGAACGTCGTCCTGCTCGACAACCGCGGCTACGGCTGCATCAACCGCCTGCAAATGGAAACGGGCGGTGCGAACTTCAACAACCTGCTGAAGGACTCCTACCACCAGGTGATGCCGGAAATCGACTTCCGGGCGCATGCCGAGAGCATGGGCGCCATCGCGGTCAAGGTTTCTTCGATTGCCGAACTGGAGAATGCGATTGCCGATTCGAAGAAGAACGACCGTACCTCGGTCTTCGTCATCGATACCGACCCGCTGATCACGACAGAAGCCGGCGGTCACTGGTGGGATGTCGCCGTTCCTGAGGTCAGCCCGCGCGAACAGGTCAACAAGGCGCGCAAGAACTATGTCGAAGCGCGCAAGCATCAACGCTAAATCACATATCCGGAGACAATGATGATCCGCTACGGGACCAACCCCATCGCCTGGAGCAATGACGACGACCGCACGATCGGCGCGCATTTGACGCTCGAGGACTGCCTCAGCGATTGCGAGAAGATCGGCTTCGACGGCATCGAGAAGGGCCACAAGATGCCGTCCGACGGCCACGAACTGAAGAAAGTGCTCGCCGCGCACAAGCTCGTCTTCGTATCCGGTTGGCACTCGCTGAACCTGCTCGACCACAGTGTCGAGGACGAGAAACAAGCGATCCAGCCGCATCTCGACATGCTCAAGGCCAATGATTGCAAGGTGTGCATCGTCTGCGAAACGTCGAACGCCATCCACGGCAATGACAGCAAAGCCCTCGCCGACAAGCCGGCTCTCGCCGACGATCAGTGGAAGAAGTTCGGCGCCGATATCGAGGCGATCGCGCAATATTGCGCCGATCAGGGGATCGATCTCGTCTATCATCACCATATGGGCACGGTCGTGCAGACAGGCGCCGAGATCGACAAGCTGATGGAGAATACCGGCCCGGCAACGAAGCTGCTGCTCGACACGGGACATGCCTGGTTCGGCGGCAGCGATCCCGTGGACGTCGCGAAGAAGTACATGCACCGCGTGCGCCATATCCACGCGAAGAACGTCCGCCCAAAAATACGCAATCAGGTCGAGGGTGACAGGCTCTCCTTCCTCGAAGGCGTGCGCCGCGGCGTCTTTACGGTCCCTGGCGACAAGGAGGGCGGCGTCGATTTCCTGTCGGTCCTTAGGGTCGCCGCCGAACACAGTTACGAGGGCTGGCTGGTTATCGAAGCCGAGCAGGACCCGCTCAAGCGCAATCCGTTCGAGTATCAGACGATGGGGCTGAAGGCGCTGAAGGGTTTTGCGAAGGAAGCTGGATTGGACAAGACCTGAGTTGACCGCCGGAGCCAGGCCCCCCAAGAGCTTACAAGGAGAAACCACCATGCCCAATCTCAAGGTCAAGCCGAACGGCACGAACGGCCGCGTCACCCATGTCACGCCGGAGAATGCCGGCTGGACCTATGTGGGCTTCGACCTCCACCGGCTGAAGCCGGGCGAAACTGCGTCCGGCGAGACCGGCGACCGCGAGGTCTGCCTCGTCTGGGTGAGCGGCAAGGGCAAGGCGAAGGCCGGTACCAAGGATTTCGGTACGCTCGGCGAGCGCATGAGCCCCTTTGAGGGCAGCCCGCATGCGCTTTATATCCCGATGGAATCGACCTGGTCGGTGACGGCCGAGACCGATCTGGAACTCGCCGTCTGCTCGGCACCGGGCGGCGGCACCTACGAGGCCAAGGCGATCCCGCCGGGCACGCATCCGGCACTCACGCGCGGCAAGGGCACGAATGTCCGCTACGTCAACAACATCATGCCGGAGGACGACAGCTCGGCGCATTCGTTGCTGGTCGTCGAAGTCATCACGCCGGGCGGCCATACGTCTTCCTATCCGCCGCACAAGCACGACCAGGACAACCTGCCGAACGAAAGCTTCCTCGAAGAGACCTATTACCACCGCCTGAACCCGCCCCAGGGCTTCGGCTTCCAGCGCGTCTACACCGACGACCGCTCGCTGGACGAGGTGATGGTGCTGGAAGACGGCGACGTGACGCTGGTGCCGAAGGGCTACCACCCCTGTGCTGCCTGCCACGGCTACGACCTTTACTATCTCAACGTCATGGCCGGTCCGAAGCGCATCTGGAAGTTCCACAATGCGCCCGAGCACGAATGGCTGCTGAAGGCGTAGCGCCGCCTTCGATCGCTAAATAATCTGACAGCGCGAAAGCCGCGCAGGTGGTTCACTGCCTTCATCCAATCAGAAAGGATGGAGGATCATCATGCGCGGCTCAATCTTTATCCCGTCCCGGCGGTTCCGTTCCTCGCCTGCGATGCAGCCATGGCTGCTTGCAATCCTCATCGCGGCAGAGCGCTGGATGGCCGAACGGCGCAATCGCAACGCCCTGCTCGAGCTTTCAGACGACCAGCTCAAGGATATCGGTCTTTCGCGCGGCCAGACCGAAAGCGACGTCCATGTCTATTCACGCTACTGAGGTGTGATAACGTGCAAATAGGCCGGCCCCCGTATCGCCGCCTATCGGACCTGGAAGACTCGATGCCGCAGATATCAACCGCCCTGCTCTTGAAGACGAAGACCGTGACGATTCGTGACATCGTCTGCCGTGGGGAGTGCCGTCACAAGAGCGGCCAGGAATGCGCCCACAGGACAAGCCTCGTCTATCCCTATCGCGGCGTCTTCATGCGCCATGTCGGCCGCAACGATGCGGTGGCCGAAGCCAACCAGATGCTGTTCTTCAATGCCGGCCAGGGTTACCGGATCAGCCATCCGGTCGAAGGCGGCGATGCCTGCATCGATCTGGCGATCGACGAATCCGTCCTTGCAGAGCTTGCGCCGAAGGAGCAGGTGCAGGCAGGCGAACTCCTCTCCTTCGGCCGCCAGCGCCGCCGGATCGATCCGCGCGCTCAGGCGCTGGTTGCGCTGCTGCGCCATGGCCTGCACCGGAAAGCAGCCGAGCCGCTTGAGGCCGAGACACTGGCGCTGACACTCGTGCGCCGCTCGCTCGGCGAGCGCACCTCGCATGCAGCGGGCGCCAGCGCCGGACGGCAGAAGCTCGTCGACCGGGCAAAGCTCGTGCTCTCTTCAGATCTCGCGCGCCGCTGGACCCTGGCCGAGATCGCCAAGGAAGTCGGCGTCTCGCCCGTCTATCTCACCCAGGTTTTCCAGCAGGTGGAAGCGACGCCGCTCTATCGCTATCAGCTGCGGCTGCGCCTTGCCCGCGCCCTTGATCTTCTTGGAAAATACGAGGATCTGACCGCGCTCGGCCTCGATCTGGGTTTCTCGAGCCACAGCCACTTCAGTGCCTCCTTCAAGCAGGCCTTCGGCCAGACGCCCGCCGAATTTCAACGCCTGGCGCGACTGAGGTGAAGCGCAGGGGCGATCGCTAAAGATTTCGACAGCGCCGATGCCCCTCCTGATGATCTTATGATCCTGTCCCGGTCGCGGGACGATCAACCGGAGGATCATCAGATGAAGAATACCACATGCGCTGCCTGCGACTGCGAACTCGGTCCCGAGGCTATCAGCGTTAAACTCGGCGGCAAGACCGTCGAGGTCTGCTGCGAAGAATGCGCCGCAGCGCTGAAGGAGGCCGACGCCGCTGCAACCGCAGCGACGACCGGCAAGAACTAAGGTCAGGACCTCTCCCGCGGCTAGATAACGAGTACCAGATGCGGCTGGCCGTTCGATGTCTTCCGCGGCGAGACGCCGTTCGTGTCAATCTGCGCGTTGATGCGCTGCCGGAACGCGGAGAAGCTCTCGAAGGTCACGACATCCACCGGTTCATCGAAATGGATGGTGATCTTGTGAAGCCCACCGCCGGTCTCTGCGAGTGCCAGAACCTTGCCGGTAAACGGCTGGTTCAGGTAGCGGCCGCGCACGTGCGGGCCGACGGAGAGCGCGGCGATGGGATCGGCGTTCGGCTTTGTTGCGAGAGCCGAAAGCGTATTCCAATCGCGCACGCCGTGTTGCTGGGCAACGAGTTCGAGCGCGGCACTGTGCGAAATCGCAGTACCGCGTGGTTCCATCGCCTGGCGGAGCCGCTTTGCCTGCGCCTTCAATTCATCGATGGTAAGATAGGTCGTCATGTGCTGAGCCTTTCGGAAGGCATGCCATTTTGACTGCAAAGGGGAGCTCGCATTGCCGTCAGTCAGCATGCACCAATTGGCTGCGACGTGAACTTCGAGGACTTCACCATGGACTTTCATCCGCGAGCGGCCGGCGCCTCGAACCGGCGCTTGATATGGGCGAAGCGGCCCACTCTGTCAAGAATTGCCCCAGAATGCACCGCCCGGCTCTTCCGCCATTGCCGAAATCAAGGGTTTTTTCGTCCAGCTACGCATAAGGCTCAAATTCTATTGATCCGGTTCAGTACCTGTCAGCATTCATGCGTTACCTTTCAATCGTACAACGAGCGGAGGCTGAAATGGCCTTTCAGACGCACCTCAACGACGACAGTAACGAGCGGGAGAAATCCTACCGGGATTTCTCGCTCGACCGGCCCGGCAAGATCATTTTCGTCGGCCATCACCTCAGCACCGGCACGCAGGTCCGCTGCCTGATCCGCACCATCAATCTCGCCGGCGCCGTCCTCGAAGTGAGCCCAACGCTCGAGGTTCCGAACCATTTCTTCCTGGAAATCCTCGGCATCCGCGATGAGATTGGTTCGACGGTCGTCAAACGCGAAGGCGAGCTCGTGACGATCAGCTTCAACATGCTGATCAATGCCGAATTCCTGCACCATGTGCTGCGCCTGAGCTTCGAAGCGGACGTCTGACGCGCCTTGCTGCCCGGTGGGGCGGGCGGGCACTGTGGCGCGCGGCAAACCACACGATCAACGGCAGGAGCCACCGCAGGCCGTCCCATTCTGGCCCGTCGAGCGGGTCTGCCAGGGGATCGCGGCGGCGGCTTCTGTTTCTTGTCTCCAGCTCGTTCCAGAGAACAGCCCAGTTGAGAAGCATTGTCAGGTTCTCCATCTATCTGTTGGAGCACTTCAACTAGGCCTTCGCCGCAGCCGAATGTAGAGCCTGCGGAAGAAAGGGGGTTTTCAAAAATGAAAGACGCGAACTGGGACGATCTTCAACTCTTCTTCCATGTTGCGACCGCCGGAGGACTGTCGGCGGCCGCGTCAAAGACCGGCCTGAGCGCGCCGACGATCGGCCGGCGCATGCTGGCGCTCGAGCGCGCTACGGGCCGCGCGCTCTTCACACGTGGGCCAACCGGCTATCTGCTGGCAAAGGACGGCACGGCGCTTCTGGAGCGCGTACGCCTGATGCAGGAGGCCGCGCAGTCGATCTCCGACTGGCGCGGCGAAGTGCTGACCCTGCCTATCGTTTCGACGGCTGCCGACAGCTGGACGTCGCGTTTCATCGCCGACCACTTGGCAAGAATCTGGACGCCGAAAGACCGGTTCCGCATGTGCTACAAGACCTGCGACGCGGGCGTCGATTTCACCTATCGCGAAGCGCATATCGCCATCCGGCACAGCCGTCCGGAAAACGGCAATATCGCGATCCGGCGTTCGGTAACGGTAGCGCACGCCGCCTACCAGGCGGCAAGCTTCGACGATGACAACCGCAACTGGATTTCGCTGGGCACCGACATCGCGATCACACCGGCGGACAAATGGACCTTCGAGCAGCCGGACTATTGGATCACCGGCTGGACGAACACGCCACATATGCTCTTCCACCTGATCCGCGGCGGCGCCGGCCGCGGCGTGCTGCCATGCTTCATAGGCGATGCTGAGCCCGGCCTGACGCGCGCCGGACCGATCATCGAGCCGCTCACCTATGACATGTGGATCACAGCGCATGACGACGAGCGCCAGCGTCCGGAGGTGCGCACGGTCATCGACAGACTTGCGGCGCTTTTCGGCGAGAACGAGGATTTGTTTGCAGGGCGAAAGAGCGGTGGTTAACATCTTCCCCGCTTGAAAGCGGGGGATTTGCCAAGGGGCGCGTATCTCCGCCGATCGTTATTGAGAGCCGCTCCCCTTCCTCCACGATCATAGACGCCGTGTTCCGACGACTTCTGCGCGAGAGCCGCCGGGAAATCACCGGGCGCTACCACAAGGGCGTTTTGTAGTTGCCGTCCTCCTTTGCGGGAAAGCTGTGGCAGCGCACCGCTCTCGGTGAACGCCGAATATGTCAGATCCCAGCGGGAAACGGCAAAAGGCCGCTCTCGCGTTCCTCCCCGGCCTGGACGCCGGGGTATCCCGCGAGGTTCACGATGAAAAAAGCGCGAGCCTTTTGCCCGCGCTCTTCTTCCGGTGATACGATCAGGCAGCCAGGCGGCGCTCGATCTCGTCAACCGGCATGTTGGTATAATCTTTGGGGACTTCCGCAGAGATGGCCGCCTGTGCTTCGGCGCTCAGGTTCGGTCTCAAAGTACCGAGCGCCTTGGGCGGCGCAACCAGGATGATGCGGCTACCGTTCCTTTCACGGACCAGCTTATCCAACTTCGCGGCGATCCGCCTCAGAAAATCGGCTTCCGCCTGCTCCTGCCAGTCTGTTTGCTCCATGGCGCTGCCGCTCGTGCCGTCCGGAGCATGGGCCCGTCCTGGCTTATCGGTGCCGAGTTCGCGGGTGGGCTCGCTGGGTTGGCTCAGCGTTTCATGCACCTGCAGGTTCATGAGAAGCGCATTGCCTGCATTGCGCATGATCAAAGCCTTCGCACCATCACAGACCACGACCCATGATTCCCACGGCACTTTGATGTCAGCCATTTTCGTTTCCTCTTAAATGATAATTCGAAGCGAAATGCTTCATCGACAGAGGCAAAACGTACAGTAATTGAAAGAGTTCGGAGGGTCCATGCATAAATCGATTCGCAGAGGTGATCCGATGCCTGAACGGACGAAATCAGGCCTGTGCACTTAAAACAAAATTAGCTTTCATTAAAATTATCTCGATCCGTTTGACGAATGCGAAAAACATTCATGTGACGCTATGCGACAACAGGGCCAGGATGAGCTTGGCCCAGGGAGAGCCGCGTCATGTCCATGCTCCGAGCAACCCACCTTGCTACGGTCAGATCGGAAGTTTACGACGTACGCTGGGAACAGTTCAACGTGCGGCGCCCGGCCCGCATCGTCGCAGTGCGCCCGTGCCTGACCGGCATCTCGCTTCGAAGCGCGGAGATCCTGGATATTTCCCGCGGCGGCGCCACCTTCGTCGTCTCGTCGGCGGCCGGGCTGCCGAAACACTACTATCTCAATATTCTCGGCCTTGCCTATCGCATCGGCTGCGCGGAGGTCCACCGCAACAACGAGCGCATCGGTGTCCGCTTCATCAACACGCTGGACCCCGAAGTGCTTCGGCGCGTCGTGCGCGCCGACTTCATGGCCGGCAATCTCGAAGCGCTCGAAGCGTATCGCGCACCGCGTATCGAAAGCAGACCGTAAGCTACGCGCGCGATAGAATAATCTTCCTTGCCTTGAGGATGGCAGTGCCTATTGTTGGCGCGATTTTTCATCATCCCGGGAACCTGCATTTCGATGTCCGCCTTCTCGCGCTTCACGCCGCTGGTCAGCGTCCTTCCTTCCACCGTTCCCTTTGTCGGCCCCGAGGCCATCGAGCGCCAGCGCGGCCTCAAGGTCGAGGCCCGCATCGGCGCCAATGAAAACGGCTTCGGCCCCGCGCCCTCCGTGCTTGCCGCAATGCGCGAGCAGGCCGGCGATATCTGGAAATACAACGATCCGGAGAACTTCGATCTCCGCGAGGCGCTGGCGACCCATCTCGGCGTGACGGCTGCCAATATCGCGATCGGCGGCGGCATCGACGAACTCCTCGGCCAGATCGTCCGCATGGTGATCGAACCGGGAATGCCGGTCGTCACGTCGCTCGGCGGCTATCCGACCTTCAATTTCCACGTCGCAGGCTTCGGCGGACGGCTGGTGACGGTGCCCTACGTCAACGACCGCGAGGATCTCTCCGGCCTGCTCGATGCGGTGAAACGCGAAAGCGCTCCGCTCGTTTACTTCGCCAATCCGGACAATCCGATGGGAAGCTGGTGGGATGCCGACAGGATCGTCGCCTTCGCCCGCGCCCTTCCGCAAACCTGCCTGCTGGTGCTCGACGAGGCCTATAGCGAAACCGGCCCTGCCGGCTCACTTCCCTCGATCGAGGCGCTGATCGGCCTGCCGAACGTCGTGCGCACCCGTACCTTCTCGAAGGCCTATGGTCTCGCCGGGGCACGCGTCGGCTATGCCATCTCGACGCCCGGCACGGCGCTGGCCTTCGACAAGATCAGGAACCACTTCGGCATGAACCGGCTGGCGACGGCGGCGGCACTTGCCGCGCTCAAGGATCAGGCCTATCTCGCCGAGGTCGTCGGCAATATCCATGCCGCGCGCGAACGCATCGCCTCGATCGCCCGCGCCAACCAGCTTTCGCCGCTGCCGTCGGCCACGAACTTCGTCGCAATCGACGCCGGACGCGACGGTCCCTATGCCCGCTCAATCGTCGACGGGCTGATGCAGCACGGCGTCTTCATCCGCATGCCCGGTGTCGCGCCGCTCAACCGCTGCGTCCGCGTCAGCGTCGGGCCGGAGCGGGATATGGCCCGCTTCGAGGAAGCCCTGCCCCAGGTTCTCCGCTTGCTCGACTAAATGAAAAGACCGCGCCGGCCTTGTTCCTGCCGGTCGCGGTTTCCGTTCTCCCGGCCCCGGCCCCTTCCAAGGCGCCCCGCCAGTCCCCTCTTTTGAGGTTGTTATTTCTCTCAATTGTTCCTTCGCGCCGGAGACGGTCTCAGTGGACCGTCATCCACTCACGGGCGGCGCGGAGTGCCGCGGCGAGCTGCATCTTGTCCATCGTGGCGGCGACATCGGCGCGAAGTTCGGCAGCGCGGTCGTTGCCCTTGATCGCGGCGATGTTCAACCACTTGTGCGCGGCGACGAGATCAACGTCGCAGCCGCGGCCTGTTGCATACATCAGGCCCATTTCGCAGAAGATATCGGCGTTGTTGTCGCCACCCATGGTGGCCATTTCAGCATTGTGCATTTCAAAGCGTGCCATCGGTTTAATCCCTGTTTAGTCTGTTGTCGACTTGCCCTGTTTTACCTTCCGGGCCCTGCCGTCTATCGCAGCTTTCGGTCCCTTCGGTCCGGCGGGTTTGCCCCGCTCGTTTGATGGCTCCACTATGCCGGGACGCTTTCAAAAAACGCCTAAAATGCATGATTAATTTGAGACAAACAAAGTGCAAACGCTTGGTAAAATTGGGTTTTCGTTAAACATCGGAGTCCCTGTGCATTAAGGACTTTCCGGACAATTTTACGAAAGATTCACATTTGAAAATCAACCTTTCGTTCACCACGAAATCAGTCCGCAAAAAGCAAAGCTGGAAACATTCGGCGAAAAGCACCTTGGAAAATCAGCAAAATTTCAAGGTTGCGGCCTGTTTACCTTTACGTTCGCGTCAGTTATTTTCGCCGCGCTCAGGACATCAGGGAGAAAAGGATGATCCGTACTCTTATTGTCGCCGGCGCCATGGCGCTTTCAGCCAGCCTTGCTTGCGCAGGAGGAGCCGATCGTCGGCAACTGGAAGACGGCCTCGGGCGAAACCGCCCAAATCGCTTCTTGCGGCGGCAGCTACTGCGTGACGCTGAAAACCGGCAAATTCGCGGGCAAGAAGATCGGGACCCTTGCCGGCACCGGCGGCGCCTATAACGGCGAGATCACCGACCCTAAAAACGACAAGACCTACAGCGGCTCGGGAAGCCTCTCCGGCAATTCGCTGAAGATGAAGGGCTGCGTGCTTAAGGTACTGTGCAAGTCGCAGACCTGGACGCGGCTTTAGAACCAAAAGCGGCCGCAATAACGGCACGGGATCGGTTTCCAAGGAGGTGCTATCGGGCCAACGCTCGTGAAGTCTCGCGAGCCTGGTCGTCAGGCCGAAGAAATCCCGGACGGACGCCAGCGTGCCCGCATGCAGCCTTCTGACTTTTGCAACATTGCCAAGCGACCTTCAGCAACAATCGAAATCCGCGAACTCACGGCTGGGAGATCTTGAACAAGGAAGGCCGCCCTAACAACGTGGTTAAAGCGACCTCGCCTTTCATCCGACATTCAAGCCATACCCTTGGGTGCCGCCTTCAGCGGGCACGCTGGCCAAAGAGAATCTTCTGCGCTTGCTTGTCCTCGGCGAGATTCGCCTGGCGTTCGCGCTCTTCCTTGCCGACTTCGATACCCCTCAAGACCGCCGGGCGCTGATGCATGCGCTCGAACCAGGCCTTGAGGTTCGGGAAATCATTGAGGTTCTGTCCCTGTCGCTCGTAGGGGATCACCCATCCGATGCAGGCCATGTCGGCGATCGAATAGTCGCCGGCGAAGTAGCCGCGGCCTTCCAGCCGCCTGTTCATCACGCCGTAGAGGCGGTTCACTTCGTTCGTGTAGCGGTTGATGCCGTATTCGATCTTTTCCGGCGCATAGCTGCGGAAGTGGTGCGCCTGGCCGGCCATCGGGCCGAGGCCGCCGACCTGCCAGAAGAGCCATTCTTCCACCTGCACGCGCGTGCGCTCGTCCTGTGGATAGAACTTGCCGTATTTGCGGCCGAGATATTGGAGAATGGCGCCGGATTCGAAGACGGAGATCGGCGCCCCGCCGGGACCGTCCGGATCGATGATCGCCGGCATGCGGTTGTTCGGCGCGATTTTCAGGAAGTCGGGCGCGAACTGCTCGCCCTTGCCGATGTTGATGTACTTCACCTCGTAGGGAACACCGAGTTCCTCGAGCATGATGCTGATCTTAAAGCCGTTCGGGGTCGGCCAGTAATAAAGTTCGATCGGTGCGGTCATGAAATCTCCTTTGCGGGACTAGACACATAAGTTGCGAAGCGCCGCCTTCAAGTCGTCGACCATTGTGAACGCCAAATGAACCGGAACCTCAGCACCCGTTCAGCCGGCGTGTGGCAAGTCTTATCTCAACGATAAGACGCATCTCGGCCCGAGGAACATGGACGTGCTTATTCTCGCAAGACGCTTCACCGTCATCACGCTGTTCGCGGCGGTTTTCGCGATCACATTTTCGGCAGCGGTCGTGCGCGGCGGCGGGGGCGGAGCACAATCGCATTTCGGTGCGAACTACACCTGCCTTAACGTGACCAGCCCCTTTTGCACCGGCGTCCGCTGAACAATTCTCCCGCCGGCCGAAGGCCGCGTCGCTTGCTTGTTAAAAAGGGCAATCTATAATGCGCCATGAGCAAACGAATCTCTCCATTACCTCTTGATATTTCCTCGCCACCTGCTTTTGAACCGCAAAGCTTCGACGATCCAGCGCAGGCCGTCGATGCGCTGACAGCGCTCTACGAACGCAATACCACCTTCCTGATCGACAGTTTTTCGGAGCTTGCCAAGGGCGCGCCGATTACCTCGCGCTACCGCGCCTTCTACCCTCAGGTCAGCATCGAGACGACCAGCTTCGGACATGTCGACTCCCGCCTCTCCTACGGGCATGTGACGGCGCCGGGCGTCTATACGACGACCGTCACCCGGCCGAAGCTTTTCCGTCACTACCTGAAGGAACAGCTGGCGCTCTTGATGAGGAGCCATAACGTTCCGATCGTCGTGTCCGAGTCCTCGACGCCGATCCCGCTGCATTTCGCCTTCGGCGAGGGCGCGCATGTCGAAGCGTCCGCCTCGACCTTCATCGACATCCCGATGCGCGACCTTTTCGACACGCCGGACCTCAATACGACCGACGACGAGATCGCCAACGGAGAATATATCCCGCCGCCGGGCGAGCCCTCGCCGCTTGCCGCTTTCACGGCGCAGCGCACCGATTATTCGCTCGCCCGCCTTGCCCACTACACAGCAACGAGCGCGCAGCACTTCCAGAACTTCGTGCTTTTCACGAATTACCAGTTCTATATGGACGAGTTCTGCGCCTGGGCGCGCGCGACGATAGCCAAGGGCGGCGGCGAAGACGGCTATACGGCCTTCGTCGAGCCGGGCAACATCATCACCCACGCCGGATCGTGCCAGCCGGAAACCGATGCCACGGCCCCGCGCTTGCCGCAGATGCCTGCTTATCACCTGAAGAAAAAGGGCCATGCCGGGATCACCATGATCAATATCGGCGTCGGTCCCTCCAACGCCAAGACGATCACCGACCACGTGGCCGTTCTGCGCCCACATGCATGGCTGATGCTTGGCCACTGCGCCGGGTTGCGCAACAGCCAGCGGCTCGGCGACTATGTCCTGGCGCACGCCTATATGCGCGAGGATCATGTTCTCGACGACGACCTGCCGGTCTGGGTGCCGATCCCCGCGCTTGCCGAAGTGCAGGTGGCGCTGGAAGCAGCCGTCGCCGAAATCACCGGCTACGAAGGCTTCGAGCTGAAGCGCATCATGCGCACCGGCACCGTCGGTACGATCGACAACCGCAACTGGGAACTACGCGACCAGCGCGGCCCTGTGAAGCGGCTCTCCCAGGCGCGTGCCATCGCGCTCGACATGGAATCGGCAACGATCGCGGCCAACGGCTTCCGCTTCCGTGTGCCCTACGGCACGCTTCTTTGCGTTTCCGACAAGCCGCTGCATGGCGAGCTGAAACTGCCGGGCATGGCGACCGCCTTCTATCGAACACAGGTCAACCAGCACCTGCAGATCGGCATCCGCGCCATCCAGAAGCTTGCGGCAATGCCGCCGGAGGCACTGCATTCCCGCAAGCTTCGCAGCTTCTTCGAGACGGCCTTCCAGTAGGCCGTTTCAATCCGCTTCTGCCACCGTGCGATCCGCAACCATTTGCGGGTCGTCATGGCGTGCGGCCGCAATCTGCAGTCCTGTGATGACCGCTGCAAACACCGCAAGGGCAACCACCATCCGCCCGAGAAACTGGCCAATATCTGTCGCGTAAAGCTCATCGCGAGGCTGCTCCGTGCGGCGCGCCCAGATGAGGCTTGCGATGGCGACTTCCAGAACTCCCATGTCCTTCACTCCTTCAATGTTATCGATGGAGCTTTGTCGAATGCGCGCCGCTGATTTCGACAGTTGGGGCGAACAAAGATTTTTTTCTTTGCTGTCGAATTCAGCCTAGTCTCTTCGTCAACATGCTGTGAGAGGCAGCCTGGAGGAGGCAAGCGATGAAATATCTGTGTCAGGTGTGGTTCGAGCCATCCGTGCTCGAGCGTATGGGGAACGAGGAGAAGAAGAAGCTCGACAGGGATTCGCTTGGTTATGATGAGGACCTCGTCGCAAGCGGCCACATGATCCACGCCGAGGCTCTACAATCGCCGAAGAGTGCAGTAACCATCCGTGTCCGCAATGGCGAGGTGTCGGTGACAGATGGCCCCTATGCCGAGACGAAGGAACAACTCGGCGGCTTCATCCTGATCGAGGCCAACGATCTGAATGATGCGATCCGTGTCGCAGCCGGTATTCCACTGGCAAAGCTCGGCAGCATTGAAGTTCGTCCTGTCTACACGTTCGGCTGAGGAAGCACGCCATGAAGTTTCTTTGCCAGGTCTGGTTCGATACCGAAAAAAGCAAGCTGGTCCCGCAGGAAGAATGGGAGGCGCTGACGCAGGAATGCATCGTCAGTGACGATCTCTGGCGCGAGCGCGGTTTCCTTCAGGTTGCGCTTGCGCTGCGCGAGCCCGCGTCAGCCGTCACTCTGCGCATCCGCAAGGGCACGACGGTTGCCACGGATGGTCCCTTCGCAGAAATCAAGGAGCACCTCGGCGGCTTCGTATTGCTCGAAGCTAGGGACATGGAAGAAGCGAAATCGATCGTTTCGACCTTCCCGATCCTGAAATATGCCTCTGTCGAGATCCGCCCTGCCTATTCCATCAAAGACGGAGAGTAGATCGATGCGTTATGTTTGCCTGATCTACAATTCCGCAGACGTTGACGGCACGCTGACGCCGAAGGAGACTGGCGAACTCGTCAGAGCGCATTTCAGCTTCGACGAAGGGCTGCGCCGCAACGGCATCATGATCCACTCCGATGCGCTGGAAATGCCGGAGAAAGCAACCGTGCTGCGGGTCCGCAACAACGCACTGCAGGCGACCGATGGGCCTTATGTGGAAACCAAGGAGCATCTTGCGGGTTTCTGCGTGATCCAAGCACCGGACGATGCAGCGGCGAAGGAGATTGCCGCACGCATCCCCTCCGCACGCGTCGGCGCCGTGGAACTGCGGCCGGTGCGGATACTCACTTTACCGGAGTAGCATTTGGAGAAACTGATCGAGGACATCTACCGGTCGCAATCGCAGACGGGTGCCGGCAACTCTCATCCGCCTGCTCGGCGATTTCGATCGGGCGGAGGAGGCCCTGCACGACGCTTTTGCGGCGGCCGCGCGCGCTTGGCCGCGCGATGGCGTTCCCGGCAATCCTTTTTCATGGCTCGTTTCCACCGGCCGCCACAAGGCAATCGACCATATCCGGAGGCGCTCGCGCTTCGATGCATCGCTGAAGGACATCGAGGATAGCCTGTACGGCGAGGCCGACGCGACCGAGATCGGCGACATGGAGCTTATCGGCGACGACATGCTGCGGCTGATCTTCACCTGCTGCCATCCGGCCATTCCATCCGACGCGCAGATGGCAATGGCGCTGCGCGAAGTCTGCGGCCTGACGACCGAGGAAATCGCCCATGCATTCCTCGTTCCGGCCCCGACCGTCGCACAGCGGATCGTGCGGGCAAAGATCGAGATACGTTCCGACCGCATCCCTTACGAAGTTCCGGACCTCGACGAACTGCCGGAGCGCCTCGACCGCGTGCTACACGTCATCTACCTCGTCTTCAACGAGGGCTATTCGGCTTCTTGGGGCACAGAAGTGGTACGGACGGACCTGACGGCCGAGGCGATCCGGCTGGCGCGGCTGGTGGCGGACTTGCTGCCGCACCCCGATGTCGAGGGCCTGCTGGCGCTGATGCTGCTGCAGGACTCTCGCGGGCTGGCGCGGTGCGCTGAGGACCGCAGCCTGATCCTGCTTGCAGAGCAGGATCGATCGACCTGGGATCGCAGGAAGATAGAAGAAGGCCTGGACCTGTTGCGGCGGGCGATGGAACCTAGCGAAGTTGGCCTCTACACTGTCCAGGCCGCTATCGCCGCCGAACATGCCAAGGCCGATACGCCGGAGGCAACGGATTGGCCGCGCATCGCTGCCTATTACGATCTGCTGATTACCGCGCAGCCCTCGCCGATCGTCGAACTCAACCGCGCAGTGGCGATCGCAATGTCGGAAGGACCGCAGAGAGGGCTTGAGATCATCGACGGCATCCTGGCATCCGGAAAGCTCGGCACCTATCACCTTGCCCATGCCGCACGCGCCGATTTCCTGCGCCAGCTCGGCCGACCGGCGGAGGCGATCACCGCCTATGAACGCGCGCTGTCCCTTTGTCAGCAAGGGCCTGAGCTGGCTTTCCTGCGCAAGAGGATATCAGAGCTGACGGCGGCGCCCGAGGGGCAGTGAGATTGCTGTTCCCGTCAAGGCGGAGACGATGATCAACAGATGTGCGTTGATGCTTGCCTGCGCCAGGGCTGCAAGCGCCGCCTTTCCGCCCGGTGCCCCCAAGGCTACGGCGCCTGCGGTAATGCCCGCGGGATAGGTGCCAACGCCGCCCGGCGCATGGACCGGCAGAACCGATGAAAGCTCGCCGCCGAGCGCGCCGCCGAAGCTTGCCGTGAGCGGCGAAACGCCCGATGAGGCTAAGCGCCCAGGCGAGCACGACGACCTTCACCAGCCAGTTCACCGCCGTCATGGCCCAGGCCCGCGCGAAGGCTGAGGCATTTGCGGGCAGGCCGTTTTCGATCTCCGACAAGAAGCCTTGCGCCTTGGCGGGAAAGAGCCGGAAGCCGAAGCGAAGCAATGGCATGCGGATCAGGAAAGCGGTGATCGGCAAGAACAGGAATGCGGCCCACAAAAGCCAGGCCAGAACGGCATTCGGGGCAGCTGCCGCAAATCCGATGCCGGCTGCGGCAAGCAGCGCGTGCAGATCGAGGAGACGCATGACAAGCAGGGCAGAGGTTGCCCGCGTCAGCGGAATGCCGAATTCCGCGCGCATGAGAACCGGAAAGCTCGTCTCCCCGGTGCGGAACGGCATCATGATATTGAGCAGGTTATGAACCTGCGTCACCCGAAAAAGCGTGCGGAATCTGCCCGCCGTCTCCCGCGGGAAGTAATCGAGAATGCGCCAGGTCCGCAGGAAATAGGTACTGGTCAATAATGCAAGAGCCACAAGGATCGGCATCACGCCGACGGCGGCCCATTGGGCGATGATGGCCGACCATCCCCAGAACCACTCGATGAACGATGCATAGGCTGCGACGATTACGACCGTCAGCAGTGTGGCATGCGATTGCGCCCGAACCAGGATTGTCGGCTGGCGCCAACCGGAGAGTTCATGTACTAGGCTTCCTGACTTCAGCGGCCAAAACGCCGCTCGACTGGCCGTCACGGCCTTTTAGGAGCAATAACAGTTGCAGACAACGTCAGAGTCGCTGCAAAGCGCAAATGATCTAACGCAGTCGCTCGAACTTTCGCTTGTGGTGCCAGTCTTCAACGAGCAAGAAAGCGTCGGCCCGCTTGTCGAACGCATCTGCGATGCGATGGTCGCCTATCCTTACCGGTGGGAGCTTATCCTGATCGATGACGGCAGCACGGATGCCACGCTCGTCAATGCCCGCAAATATCTTGGGCGTGAAGGGCTGGCGCTCAGGATCGTGGAGTTGCAGCGCAACTTCGGTCAGACCGCTGCGATGCAGGCCGGCATCGACACGGCGCAAGGCCGGCTGATTGCAACGATGGACGGCGACCTGCAGAATGATCCGAAAGACATTCCTTCGATGATTTCCGAACTCGAGCGCCGTGAACTCGATCTTCTGGTCGGCTGGCGCAAGAACCGCAAGGACGGCCTGCTGCTGCGCAAGATTCCCTCATGGTGCGCCAACTATCTGATCGGCCGCATCACCGGCGTGAAACTGCACGACTATGGCTGCAGTCTGAAGATCTACCGCGCCTCCATCATCAAGCAGGTGAAGCTGATGGGCGAAATGCACCGCTTCATCCCCGCCTGGGTCGCCGGTGTCGTCCCGAGCTCGCGCATCGGCGAAATGGCAGTCACGCACCATGCTCGCCAGCACGGCCAGTCGAAATACGGCATCTCGCGAACCTTCCGCGTAATCCTCGATCTGCTGTCGGTGATGTTCTTCATGCGCTACAAGGCGCGGCCCGGCCATTTCTTCGGCTCGCTCGGCCTTGGCCTCGGAGCACTCGCAACACTGATCCTGCTTTACCTGTTCTTCGACAAGTTCATTCTCGGCAACGATATCGGTACCCGCCCGATGCTCATGGTCGGCGTCGTGCTGCTGCTTTCGTCCGTGCAGTTGATCACGACTGGCATTTTGGCCGAGATGATTGCCCGCACCTACTATCGCGACGACGCTTCGCCTAATTACATCGTGCGGCAGATTTTCGATGGAAGCGACGTTTGAGAGGCGGCGGGGCAGCTCGCTGCGGCATCGAGCCGGACGCGATCGGCTCGCTGGCGCTCCCGTACCACTTCTGCAAGAGCGGCAACACCTTTGCGCTTGGCTATGTCTTGTTTGAACGGAAATGAAATGAACGAGGACGTGGACAAGGCCCGCAACGTCGACATGCGGTGGTTTTTCGCTGTGCTTGCCGCATATTTTCTCATACAGATCGCCGTTCGCGTGGCGATGCCGCCGACACTCGGGCTCGACGAAGCCGAGCAGGCCTTCCGCTCGCAATGGCTTGCCGCCGGTTATGGCCCGCAGCCGCCTTTCTATAACTGGCTGCAATATGCCGCCTTTTCGATCAGTGGTGTCTCGCTGCTTTCGCTTGCCGTCGTCAAGAATGCGCTGCTCTTCACATCCTACGTGATTTACGGCCTGACGGCGCGGATGATCCTGAAGAACAGCATGCTTGCGGTGGTCGCAACGCTCGGGCTCCTGACGCTTCCGCAGGTCGCATTCGAAATGCAGCGCGACCTGACGCATACGGTCGCGGTGTTCTTCTCCGGCTGCGTCTTCCTCTACGGATTTATCCGATCGCTCAAGAAGCCGGATCTGTTCTCATATCTCGTGACCGGCATCGGCATCGGCATCGGCCTGCTGTCCAAATATAATTTCGCCCTTCTGCCCGCTTCGGCGCTCTTGGCGGCACTGCTCGATCCGCAGATGCGCAAGCGCGTCTTCGACTGGCGCATGGCCTTGACCGCAATCAGCGCTCTCGTCATCGCACTGCCGCATCTCTTCTGGCTGAAGGACAATCTCGGTTTCGCAACGGCCCGGACACTGAAAAAGCTGACCGACGGCGGCAATGCGAGCTACGTCGTGCAGGTCGCCATGGGTTCAGGGTTGCTCGTTCTGGCAGTGATTGGCTTTTGTGCGGTCACGTTGCTTGTCTTCGCGATCGCGTTCGGCAAGCCATTTCTCTCGGCCTTCTCCGGCAGGTCGGAGTGGACGCAGCTCCTTCGAGCGCATTATGCTTTTTTCCATCCTTGGCATCCTGCTTCTCGTCATTTTCGGCGGAGCGGCCCATGTCAAGGATCGCTGGCTGGTGCCGCTCTTCTTCATCTTCCCGCTTTATCTTTGCCTGAAGATCGAGGCATCGAATGTTGCGGTTCTAAATCCCTTGCGCCGCCTCGTACCGGTCATCGCGATAATCATGATCGCCGTTCCAAGTATTCTCTTCGGACGCATTGCAGCTGCCACTTTGAACGGCGATTACGAGCGTTTGAACGTTCCCTACGCGCAGCTCGCCGCAGCGCTCCGGCAACAGGGCGAGCCTGCCGCTATTCTCGCGGAAGGCAGCCTGCTTGCGGGGAATTTGCGGAAGGACCTTCTTCCGGCGACCGTGATTTCAACGGACTATCCAGGGTTCAAGCCTACGGTCTCGATCTCGAAGGAGCGCCCGCTGCTCGTGGTCTGGCCGCTAAACACTGCACAAGGCAATGCCCTGCCCGCCAAAGCGGCCGAGTGGCTAAAATCGGTGCCGGAGCTCGGCAGCATCGCGCCCGAGGTTTCGACGATCGAGGTTCCGTATTACTACGCCCGCAACGGCGATTCCTATCGTTTCGGCTACGCGTGGGTCGCGCCCGCGGATTAGATTTTCAGTTCCTTCCACGCCGCATCCAGCGCGATCCTTGCGATCCGCGCCATTTCGTCCACCTCATCACGAGTGATGACAAGTGGCGGGGACGCCAGCATGCGGTCGCCGGTGGCCCGCAGCACGAGGCCGTTCGCGAGTGCATGGTTGCGGACGAGCGCTCCGACCGCGTCGGGCTTTTCGAATCGGGTGCGCGTCTTCTTATCGGCAGTGAGCTGCAGGCCGCCCATCAGGCCGATGCTCACCGCTTCGCCAACGAGGTCATGGTCGCCGAGAGCGCCCCAAGCTTTGGCAAAGTAAGGACCGATGTCGCCGCGGACGCGCTCGACCAGCTTTTCGTCCTCGATGATGCGCAAGTTCTCCAGCGCCGCGGCGGCGCAGACCGGATGGCCGGAATAGGTGAAGCCGTGGTTGAAGTCTCCGACCTCGTTGATCAGCACATCGGCGATGCGACCGCTGACCAACACGCCGCCGATCGGCAGGTAGCCCGATGAGAGACCCTTGGCGATCGGCGCCAGATCTGGCTCGACGCCGAAATGCTGATGGCCGAACCATTCGCCGAGACGGCCGAAGCCGCAGATGACTTCGTCGGCAACGAGCAGGATGTTGCGCGCCTTGCAGATGCGGTCGATCTCCGGCCAATAGGTCTCGGGCGGGACGACGACGCCCGCCGCACCCTGCACCGGCTCTGCGACGAAAGCGGCGACATTCTCCTCGCCGAGCTCATCGATCTTCGCCTCCAGTTCGCGGGCCACCTTAAGGCCGAATTCGGCGACCGAGAGGTCGCCGCCCTCGCTGTACCAATAGGGCTGGCCGATATGGACGATGCCGGGGATCGGCAGGTCGCCCTGCTCATGCATATATTTCATGCCGCCGAGGCTGGCACCGGCAACCGTCGAGCCGTGGTAGCCGTTCTTGCGGGCGATCACGATCCTCTTCGAAGGCTTGCCGACCGCACTCCAATAGACGCGCGCCATGCGGAACCAGGTATCGTTGGCCTCTGAGCCGGAGCCGGTGAAGAAGACATGGTTGAAGCGCGGGCCGGCATGCGCGGTTACCTTTTCCGCAAGCAGCGTCGTCGGCGTGCTCGTGGTGCCGAAGAAGGTGTTGTAGTAAGGTAGCTCGTTCATCTGCCGCGCGACGGCATCGGTGATTTCCTTGCGGGCGTAGCCGATATTGACGCACCAGAGCCCGGCAAAACCATCCAGATACTTCTTGCCGTGGTTATCCCAGATGTAGACGCCCTCGCCGCGCTGGATGATGCGCGTGCCGTCGGCATTCAGCTTCTTCATGTCGGAAAAGGGATGCAGATGATGGGCGGCATCGATGGCGGCGAGATTTGAGCGCTGGTAAGTATCGGACATGATTTGCAAAACACCTGCGGAGATTGAAAGGGCCGTCTCAATGAGCTACGACCTTGGCCTTGTCCGAAGGGATTTTCAAGATCATGACGGCCGACATCATGCATGGCAAAGCGGCAACAGGCGAACCGAGGATCGAAATCCTGCTGGTCGGCATGAACGGGGATTTGCGCGGCAAGCAGATCCCGCTTTATGCCCAGAAGAAAATCTGGGAAGGCGAGGTGCGTCTCCCCTCCTCGACGCAGTCGCTCGATATCTGGGGCGACGATAATGACGACATCACCGGCCTGTCGCTGACGATCGGCGATCCGGACGGCAATTGCATCGCCGATGAGCGCAGCCTTGCGCCGATGCCCTGGGCGGCGCCAGAAGGCTCCATGCAGGTGCTGGCAACCATGCACGAATTCGACGGCAGCCCGAGCTTCATGGATCCGCGAGCGATCCTGGCAGCGGTGCTGAAGCGCTACGAAGAGCGCGGCCTCACGCCGGTCGTCGCGACGGAACTCGAATTCTATGTGATGGAGCAGGACTGGCGCGATACTGGCCGTCCCTCGCCGCCGAAAAGCCTGACCTATCGCGGCGAGCCGAACGGTTTCCAGCTCTACGACATGAGCGCCGTCGATGCGCTCGACGATTACCTGCAGACGGTGCGCGCCTATGCCAAGGCGCAGAACCTGCCTGCGGAGGCGACGACGGCCGAGTTCGGGCCCGGGCAATTCGAAATCAACCTGCTGCACCGGCCCGATGCCTTGGCCGCCGCCGACGACTGCATTTACCTGAAGCGCATCGCCGAACAGGCCGCCCGCAAGCACGGCCTCAAATCGACTTGCATGGCCAAGCCCTATTCCGAACATGCCGGCTCCGGCCTGCATGTGCATGCGAGCGTCATCGACAGGGAAGGCCGCAATATCCTCGATGCAAAGGGCTGCGAGCCGAAGCGGCTGAAATCCGCCTGCGCCGGAATGCTGAACACGATGCGCGAGGCGCAGCTGATCTTTGCGCCTTTCGCCAATTCCTACCGCCGCTTCCAGCCGGGCTCCTTTGCGCCCATCGACCTCACTTGGGGCACCGGCCATCGCGGCACGGCGATCCGCATCCCGGATACGTACGGGCCGGCAGCGCGCATCGAGCATCGGGTCGCCGGCGCAGATGCCAATCCTTACCTGCTGCTTTCCGCCATCCTCGGCGGCATGCTGCTTGGCCTCGACGACGATCTCGACCCCGGCAAGGAGACGACGCCGTCGCATGTGCCGGAAAACACGGTGCGGCTGACGCATGATTTCCTGACGGCGGTGGAAGCCTTTCGCGCATCGCCCTTCATCGCCAATATCTTCGGCGAGCGCTATCAGAAACTCTACGGCGACACCAAATACAAGGAAGCCATCACCTATCTGCGCACGGTCTCTGACTTCGACTACCGGACCTATCTGCCGCGCGTCTAAGGCCTGCCGGCAGCCATCTCAAAGGTGGACCGGGCGGTGTCCAAGTCGTAGAATGAAACGTCCTGGAAGCGGAGGTTTCCGAGAGGAGCGCGCAATGGCTATCTTCATGGACCGGCATGAACTCACGGGAACCACAGCCGCCGACGTTGCCGAGGCTCATCGCAGGGATCTCGAGATTCAGGACCGGTATGGCGTTAAGTTCCTCACGTACTGGTTCGACCAGCGGCGCGGGACCGCGTTTTGCCTGGTGGACGCGCCCGACGCGGAAACCGCTCAATGCGTGCACCGCGAAGCGCATGGCTTCGTCGCCGGCGAGGTTGTCGAGGTCGCGTTGTCGGCGGTCGAGGCGTTTCTCGGCCGAATTCACGACCCCGAGCCGGCGCCTGGACAGGCCTCAGGTGAGATGGATTCCGGCCACCGCGCCATCCTGTTCACCGACATCGTCGGCTCGACCGCGATGACATCGCGCCTTGGCGACCGCATGGCGACCGAACTGGTCAGGGCGCATGACTCGATCGTGCACAGATGCCTCAGCCACTCTTCAGGCCGCGAGGTGAAGCACACCGGCGACGGCATCATGGCGACATTCGCCTCGACAGCCGCAGCCGTCGATTGCGCCAGGACGATCCAGCAGGAATTCAAACGTTACAACCGCGGCAACCCCGAGCCGATCCATGTTCGCATCGGACTGGATTGCGGCGAGCCCGTCGAGGACAGCAACGACCTGTTCGGCTCCACTGTGCAACTTGCAGCTACGCTTGTGCGCGGCCGCCTCCGGCGACCATATCCTCGTGTCGGAGAATATTTTTCGGGAGTACGGCACCGCTGAACTTTTCACGCATGCGACGCGGCGGCGTTTGAAAGGATTTTCCAAGCCCGTGCTGGCATTCCGATGCGACTGGGCCGATGCTGGCGTGAAGAGGCAAACTTGAGCCGCAGGCTCCCGCCGCTCGGCCTCATTGACCTGCGCGGCAAGGCCCTGCTTGACCAGCACCTTCAGCTCTTCGGGATGCAGCTTGATGGAAATGTCGCGTTCGAGCGGCAAAAGCTCGCCGTCCATGACGCAATTGGCCTTTGCCCTCAGCCTCGGGAAATGCAGATGTACTTCGGCCGGATGCATGACCATCACATCGGCATTTTCGCGCACCTTGCCCCGCAGCATATCGACGGCAAGACGGGCGACGCCGATCGGCTTCAGCGGTTTTGCGGTGTAGAAGCCAAGCTCGCCGCTGCGCAGGTTATCGGCGTAAAGAAGCGCGTTCTCGCCGAAGGGATTGTTGGAGACCGAAACGGCCGATACGCGGCGCGTCTCGCGCACGCCGAGCGCCTGGAATTCGACTTCGAATTCTGGCGGGTTGAGCACTACGCCGAAGGCTGCGCGGACGCTGGCGCGCATCTTGCCGAAACGGGAGCGATAGGTGAAGGAGTTGCGGTATCGCACCATGCGCGCATGAAGCCCTGCCGAGAACTGATGGATAAAGGGCCGGCCGTTGGCGCTTGCAATGTCGACATGATCGACCTCGCCGGTGGCCAACACATCCAGCGCCTGCCAGATATCGAGCGGCACTTTCAGCGAGCGGGCGAAGAGGTTCATGGTTCCGGCCGGGACGACACCGAGGGCGACGCCGTTCTTCCAGGCAATCGAGGCCGCTGCCGAAATCGTGCCGTCACCGCCGCCCGCGACGATGCCGTCGATATCGTCGCGCCGGGCGGCCCGCTCCATCGCGGGAACGATCTCCTTGCCGGAAAAGACGATGGCCTCGAAGTCATGTCCGGCTTCCCGGAAGGTCGCCTCTGCCCGCTTTTCGTAGGCCTCCATATCGGTGGTGCGGAAGGTACCACCGTCTTTATTGAAAAAACCTACAAGCTTCATCAGGCGTGCCGTTCCTCGCGTCGTGGCGTCTCAGTCAGTGCCCCTTAAGATGGTTGGACCCTCTTCGTTTTCAAGCGCGGCATGCCTGTGATCGACGTATCTGCAAGGCGTCCAAGCGCAAATATTGCAATGCACGTATGCACATAGCAGGACGCTGCACTGCGAAAAACGCACTCGACGCTGACGGCGCGATCACCCATGATTTCAAAGATGGAGACTCTCTGATCTCCGTCTCCCGCCATAGAACGGCCGACATCCGCCTCAGCGCCCGCACTTCGGATGGTTTGCCCTGCAGACATGCCTCAGGAGCTCGCGTGAGCCAGATCGCCGTAGATGATTCCATCGATTCCAGTCCGGCTTGCGAAGCCCCCTCGCCGATGGCGATCGCCCTGGTGCAGCTGGCGCTCGCCTGCGGCGGCTTCGGGATCGGCACCGGCGAATTCGCCATCATGGGCCTGCTGCCGAATGTGGCGGACACGTTTTCGGTCACGACCCCGCAGGCGGGTTACGTCATCAGCGCCTATGCGCTCGGCGTCGTCATCGGCGCACCGGTGATCGCGGTCCTCGCCGCCAAGATGACACGTCGCTCACTGCTTCTGCTGCTGATGGGCATTTTCGCGGTCGGCAACATCTTGAGCGCACTGGCCCCAACCTTCCAGAGCTTCACCGTGATGCGCTTCATCACCGGCCTGCCGCACGGCGCCTATTTCGGCGTCGCCGCGATTGTCGCTGCTTCGATGGTGCCGGTGCACAAGCGAGCGCTAACCGTCGGCCGGGTGATGCTGGGTCTGACGATCGCAACCCTGCTCGGCACGCCACTCGCAACCTTCTTCGGCCAGTCGCTCGACTGGCGCGTCGCCTTCACCTCCGTCGGCGTCATCGGCCTC
Source organism: Rhizobium yanglingense (assembly GCF_977109285.1). Lineage (NCBI taxonomy): Bacteria > Pseudomonadati > Pseudomonadota > Alphaproteobacteria > Hyphomicrobiales > Rhizobiaceae > Rhizobium > Rhizobium yanglingense. The sequence continues at coordinate 83,239 of NZ_CDSAWY010000002.1, read as the reverse complement.
GTGACCGTGGCGCTCATCTGGTACTACGTGCCGCGCGACCAGGTCGCGGACGGTGCCAGCTTCCTGCGCGAGCTCGGCGCCTTCAAGCGTCCGCAGGTGCTCTTGACGCTCGGCATCGCAGCCGTCGGCTATGGCGGCATGTTCGCGATGTTCAGCTATATCGCCGGTACGACCATGAAGGTCGCGATGCTGCCGGAGAGCATGGTTGCCGTTATGATGGTCCTTTTCGGCATCGGCATGAATGCCGGCAACATCGTCGGCTCATGGCTCGCCGATAAATCGATCATGGGAACGATCGGCGGCTCGCTGGTCTTCAACATCGTCGTGCTGACGCTGTTTTCACTGACGGCATCAAGCCCCATTATGCTGGCGATCTGCGTGTTCCTGGTCGGCTGCGGCTTTGCGGCCGGTCCTGCGCTGCAGACGCGGCTGATGGACGTCGCCGCCGATGCGCAAACCCTTGCCGCCGCCTCAAACCACTCTGCCTTCAACATCGCCAATGCACTCGGCGCCTGGCTCGGCGGCCTTGTGATCGCCTGGGACTACGGCTTTGCGGCAACGGGTTATGTCGGCGCCGTGCTGTCCTTGTTCGGCCTCTTCGTCTACGCCGCGTCGCTACGCCTGGAGCGCAGCCGGGGCGCATGAAGGATCGCGCAGTTCGTGGCCTTCCGGGCGGCAGAAGACATATTCTTCGCCCCAGGCCGCCAGTGCGCGGATGACCGGCTTCAGCGTTTCGCCAAGCGGTGTCAGCGCATATTCCACACGCGGCGGCACGACTGGATAGACCGTGCGCGACACGAGGCCGGATTCTTCCAGTTCCCGCAGCTGCTTGGTCAGCATGCGCTGCGTCACCGCCGGCAGCTTCCGGCGCAATTCGTTGAAGCGCAACGTTCCGTCCATGAGGTGGAACAGGATGACGCCTTTCCATTTTCCATCAAGATAGCTCAGCGTCGCCTCGACCGGACAGCCGGGGAAATTCTTCGTCAGCTTGGCGCGGGGCAACGACATTTTTACAGTATCCTTTTTGGTACTACGTACAGAATTTGTGCGTTCTTGCACTCTTCGGACATAAGACGCATCTAGCTTCCGTGCAACGAACATAGGAGGTTTCCATGCGCGCCGTCGCCTATAAGATCCCGCAGCCGATCTCCGCCGAGACATCGCTGATCGATGTCGACCTGCCCGTTCCGGAGGCGACCGGGCACGACCTGCTCGTCGAGATCAAGGCCGTCTCCGTCAATCCGGTCGATGTGAAAGTGCGGGCACATTCGGCACCACCGGCAGATGAAGTGAAGGTTCTCGGCTGGGACGCAGCCGGCATCGTCAAGGCCGTGGGTCCGGATGTCACGCTCTTCAAGCCCGGAGACGAGGTGTACTATGCCGGTGCGATCAATCGGCCGGGCTCGAACGCAGAATTCCATCTCGTCGACGAGCGTATCGTTGGCCGCAAGCCGAAGAGCCTCGATTTCGCGGCCGCCGCCGCACTGCCGCTGACTTCGATCACCGCCTATGAAGCACTGTTCGACCGATTGAAGGTTCAGGACGCGGTACCGGGCGCTGCTCGCGCTCTCCTCGTCATCGGCGGTGCCGGCGGCGTCGGCTCGATCGCCATCCAGATCGCCCGGGCGCTGACCGATCTGACAGTCATTGCAACCGCCTCCCGTCCCGAAACAGAGGTCTGGGTGAAGGAACTTGGCGCGCACCACGTCGTCGATCACTCGAAGCCGATCGCGCCGCAGGTTGCAGCTCTCGGCATCGGGGCTCCAGGCTTCATCTTCTCGACAACCAACACCGACAGCCACCTCCCCGACATCGTCGAGGCGATCGCACCACAGGGCCGTTTCGCGCTGATCGACGATCCGAAGTTCCTCGACGTCGTGCCCTTCAAGCGCAAGGCCGTTTCGGTGCATTGGGAGCTGATGTTCACACGGCCGCTCTTTTCGACGCCCGATATGATCGAGCAGCATAACCTCCTCAACAAGGTGTCGGAGCTTGTCGATGCCGGCAATATCCGCACGACACTCAGCAAAACCGTCGGCGCGATCAATGCGGCCAATATGAAGAAGGCGCATTCGATGGTCGAGAGCGGCAGGATGATGGGCAAGGCAGTACTCGCCGGCTTCTGACCAGCATCGATAATCCACGCATATTGCCGCACCCCGGGTGCGGCAATATGCTCACAAACCAACGCCGCTTGACTTTTCTCGATCGGAGGAGCAGGTCTTACGGCACGCGGATGACAGCCCTTTTCCGCGCAAAATCAACGGAGCCATCAACCCGATGCCAAGCGACAGTAGCAGTCGATTGCCCTTGCCGTACGCGGCCGCCGTGCGCTGACCGACTCCTGTCGGGCTCGCCCGCCGGACGCTGCGGCGGATCGACGGAAAGGCGAGCCAGTGAACATCAATCGCTTTCCCCCTGCGGGCAGGCCATGCTGCCCGTTTCTTCACCCACGACAGCCTCGGAACGGTCACCACCGCAGAGCGCGTCGAGCGTCTCAACATACTCGACATCCCGGAGGCAGCGGCCATCCTCGCCACGCTTCCGCAGCACAAGGCCGTCCGCATTCTCGCCAGGCCGGAGCTGCACAACGCTGCCGCAATCCTCGCCAAGATGCCGGTCGAGCATGCCGCACGGCTGCTCAACGCCACCGCAAACGATCGTGTCGCCGATCTCTTCCATGAATTGGACGAAGGTTCCCGCGCGACCCTTTTTACGAAGCTCGACGGCACGACGGCGCTCGGCGTCAAGCACCTGATGGGCTATCCGCCGCGCACGGCCGGCAGCATCATGACGACCGAGTTCGTCAGCGTGCCGGACACCTGGACCGTTGCCGAGACGCTCGACCATGTTCGCCAGGTCGAGCGCTCGCGCGAGACGGTCTATGCGATCTACGTCCTCGACGCGGCAACGCAGCGGCTGACCAATGTCGTGACACTGCGTCGCCTCATCACCGGCGAACCGCAGGCATCGGTTTTCTCCGTCGCGCACAAGGGCGGCCTCGTTCGCTGCGATCCGCTGATGACGCAGGAGGACGTCGCCCGGCTGATCCGCAAGCACAATCTGCTGGCGCTGCCGGTCGTCAGCGACGACGGCCACATGCTCGGCATCGTCACCGTCGATGACGTTATCGACACGATGATCGCGGATACGACCGAGGACGCCCAGAAGTTCGGCGGTATGGAAGCCCTCGGCAAGCCTTACATGAAAATCGGTTTTTTCGGCATGATCCGCAAACGGGCCGGCTGGCTTTCGGCCCTTTTCCTCGGCGAGATGCTGACGGCAAGCGCCATGCAGTATTTCGAAGGGGAGTTGGAGAAGGCCATCGTGCTGACGCTCTTCGTCCCTCTCATCATGAGCTCCGGTGGCAATTCCGGATCGCAGGCGACGTCCCTCATCATCCGTGCCCTGGCGCTCGGCGAGCTCAAGCTTTCGGATTGGCGGCGCGTGCTCTTGCACGAATTGCCGACCGGTATCGTGCTTGGCACCATCCTCGGGCTCGTCGGCTTCGGCCGCATCGTCTTGTGGCAGAAAATCGGCCTCTACGACTACGGCGAGCATTGGCTGCTCGTCGGCCTCACCGTCTTCGCCGCGCTGATCGGCATCGTCACCTTCGGCTCGCTCTGCGGCTCGATGCTGCCATTCCTGCTGCAAAGGCTTCGCCTGGACCCCGCCAGCGCGTCGGCACCGTTCGTCGCGACGCTGGTCGACGTGACCGGCCTGGTGATCTACTTCTCCGTGGCCCTGCTCATCCTTAGCGGGACGTTGCTTTAGGCAGGCCATTTTCCTTCTTCTGGCGGAGAAGGGGGACTAGAAGGAGCGAGCAAGGAGACGAGCGGCATGCACAACGTTGCTGTGTTGTTGACCGCCTTCACCCTCCTCCCTCATCCCTTGCTTGCAGGGATCCAGCAGGGCCATGTCCATGTCGCGGAAGGCCTGTTCAGTGACATAAAAGGGTCACGGCGGAGGCCCCATGGCTGGATTCCTGTCACAAGGACAGGAATGACAAGATCCAGGGTGAGCTCTCGGCACCACCAAGGCTCGCTCACATCTTGCCTCCATCTGCTTCACCGGGCGACTTGGCGAGCGTGCAGATCTACCTCCCCTTGGGCAGCTTCAAAGGCCCGTTGGTCTTCATGCTGCGGATGGCGAAGTTCGAGCGGATGTCGCTGACGTTCGGCAGCGTCAGCAATGTATCGGTGAGAAGCCGCTCGTAAGCAGCAAGGTCCTCCACCACGACTTCTGCCAGAAAATCCGCGCTTCCAGAAATCAGGAAACAGGAAACGATCTCCGGGATCGCAAGGAGAGCCGCCTGCTGGGATTCCGAATTCTCGCGGCTGTGATGGGCCACTTTGAACTCGACTAAGACCGTCAGCCCCAGCCCCACTTCCTTTCGGTCGATATCGGCGCGGTAGCCGCGGATCACACCCGCTTTTTCTAAGGTTGCGGATCCGCCGCAGGCAGGGCGACGGCGAGAGGTTTACCTTTTCGGCGATTTCGACGTTGGTGGCGCGTGCATCCTCCTGCAGGCATTCAAGGATGGCCAGATCGAATTTATCAAGATTTGGCATATTTTCTAACTTTGTCCCTTATTGTTGGCAGATCATTGCTGTTAGCATGTTTGTGGCGCTACAGATAGCAAGGACATGCCCTGACCATCGGGCCTATCTTTTTCTCGGTCGGACAGCACACCGAATGACAAGAAAGGATAGACCGATGCCCAATTTCAGCATCGCCAACGAGAAATCCCCATCCCTCATCGCCGGTTACGCGGGTGCAACCGTCACGGTGCTCATCTGGGCGACGTGGCTTCTTGCGACCCGCCACAGCGCAGCAACGCCGCTCGGCTCGATCGATATCGGACTGATCCGCTACGGCATTCCCGCGCTTGCCCTTTCGCCCGTTTGGCTCAAGACCGGCCTGCTGCCGAAAGGCGTTCCGCTGCGTCTGCTGGCATTGATGGTGACCGGCGCAGGTGCGGTCTTCTTTCTCGTCACCACACTTGCCATCCATGCGACCCCGGCAGGTTCTTCGGGCATCCTGCTCGGCGGCTCCATGCCGCTTGCGACGGCACTCATCGGCATATTCATCTTCGGGGAGCGGCCGGATATTACCCGCAAGCTCGGCCTCGCCGCGATCGTCTGCGGCGTGCTGCTCCTGCTTGTGCAGAGCCTTTCGGATGCATCGCTGCCGTGGACGAGCTTCGTGCTTTTGCCCGCCGGCGCCGTTCTTTGGGCTAGCTATACGCACGCCTTCCGCCGCAGCGGGCTCACCGCCATCCAGGCGAGCGCACTGATCGCCATCTGGTCGTTCCTGATCATTGCAGGGCTTGCCACCGGCTTCGGCACCTCGCTGACCCGGGCAAGCACTGGAGATCTCGGACTGCAGGTCCTGAGCCAGGGCATCCTGTCCGGCCTTGTCGCCATGGTTGCCTACGGCACCGCCGTCAAGACGCTGGGCGGCACGCAGGCGGCAGCCTTTACGGCGATCACGCCGGTGTTGGCAACGCTTGGCGGGGGAACCCTGCTGGGCGAGGAAATCGGCCTGGCGGAAATCGCAGCCGCTGTCATCACAGGGATCGGCGTGGCATTGTCGACGGGCATCGCCGCCCGTCAGCGCTGAATGAAACCCGATACAAAGAAGCCCAGCGTTTGCCGGGCTCCTTGTGTTTGAAAATCAAGCCTGTTCGACCTCACATATTCGGATAGACCGGCCCCTCGCCGCCCTGGGGCGGGACCCAGTTGATGTTCTGGTTGGGGTCCTTGATGTCGCAGGTCTTGCAGTGAACGCAGTTCTGGGCGTTGATGACTGGAAGCGTCTCCTTGCCGTCCTTCTCGCACCACATTCGTAGACGCCGGCCGGGCAGTAGCGCGCCGACGGCCCGGCATAGACGTCGTACTCGGAGCGATTTCTGCAATCGGGCCATGTCCTTGACGCTTCAGGTGGCACCGGCTGGTCTTCCTCGTGGTTGGTGTTCGACAGGAACACCGAGGAGAGACTGATCGAAGGTCGAGCACGCCGTCCGGCTTCGGATAGTCGATCTTCTGTGTGCTCGGCGGCCGGCTCCAGTGACTGGCGCATCGGTCTTGCCGTGCTTCAGCGTGCACGAAGAAGGTAGAAGCCGAACAGCGTGGTCGACCCACATGTCGAGACCGCCGAGCGCCACGCCGATCGCCGTGCCGAACTTCGACCAGCAGCGGCTTGACGTTGCGGACCTGTCTTCAGGTCCTTGCCGATGCCAGCTCTTGCGCCAGGCGTTCTCGTATCTCGACGAGCTCATCGTTGGCGCGGCCCGCAAGCGATCGCGTCGGCGACGGCTTGTCGGCGGCCAGCATGCCGGACTTGCATCGGCGTTGTGGCTGCCCTTGATGCGCGGCACGTTGACGAAGCCCGCCGAACAGCCGATCAGCGCCCCGCCGGGGAAGGAAAGCTTCGGCACCGACTGGTAGCCGCCCTCGGTGATGGCGCGCGCGCCGTAGGAGATGCCGCTTGCCGCCCTCGAAGGTACCGCGGATCGCCGGATGGTGTCTTGAAGCGCTGGAACTCCTCGAACGGACGAGAGATAGGGGTTCTTGTAGTTCAGGTGCGACGACGAAGCCGACGGCCACGTAGGTTGTCTTCCAGATGATAGAGGAACGAGCCACCGCCGGTCTTGAAGTCCGAGCGGCCAGCCGAAGGAATGCTGCACCAGGCCTGGCTTGTGGTTGCTCCGGCTTGACCTGCCAGAGCTCCTTGAGGCCGATGCCGAACTTCTGCGGCTCGCGGCCGCTGTCGAAAGGTCGAACTTGGCGATCAGCTGCTTGGCGAGCGAGCCGCGCACGCCTTCGCCGATCAGCGTGTATTTGCCGATGCAGTTCCATGCCGCGGGCAAAGCTCGGGCCGGGCTCGCCGTTCTTCTCGATGCCCATGTCGCCGGTGGCGACCCCGATGACCGCACCGCTCGTCGTTGTAGAGCACCTCGGTTGCGGCAAAGCCCGGATAGATCTCGACGCCCAGTTCTTCGGCCTTGCTCGGCCAGCCAGCGACAGACGTTGCCCAAGCGAGACGATGTAATTGCCGTGATTGTTCATCAAGGGCGGCATCAGCACATTCGGCAAGCGGATCGAGCCGGCCGGACCGAGCACCAGGAAATGGTCGGCGGTCACCTCGGTCTTGAACGGATGATCGCTTTGGCTGCGCCAATCCGGCAGCAGCCGGTCGATGCCGATCGGATCGACGACGGCGCCCGACAGGATATGCGCGCCGACTTCCGGCTCCCTTTTCCAGCACGACGACGGAAAGCTCCGGATTGACCTGCTTCAGCCGGATCGCGGCAGACAGGCCGGCAGGTCCGGCACCGACGATCACAACGTCGAATTCCATGCTTTCACGTTCGGGAAGCTCAGTCGTCTCGGTCATTCATCCGTCTCCGCTCGGCCGCCCACGCGGCCATAATCCCCTTGTCGGGTCATTGTCTTGGCAAAACCGGAAAGCATTGTCGAGCCGGGAAGCGACAGCCGATCCTCCAATTCGCACAATCAATATCTCCTCCACCGCAAGATTATATAACGCTTACGTTAACGTCAATTGTTCTTCGGTAGCAGCACCCTTCCCTTTTCCGTCGGCTGCGCCTTATACAGAAGCCGAAGCATCTGGAGGACATCATGGATCTCGGAATCAACGGCAAACGTGCACTCGTTCTGGCTTCGTCGCGCGGGCTTGGCCATGGTATTGCGGTCGCACTCGCACGTGAAGGCGCAAACGTACTTCTGTGCGGCCGCAGCGGTGAGCAGTTGGAGGCCAACTGCAAGGCGATCAACGCCGAGGGCAAGGGCAAGGCGGACTGGATCTGGGCTGATCTGGCTGACGAGAAATTCGTCGAGACGGTGACTGCCGCCGTCCAGGAAAAGTTCGCCGGCCTGGATATTCTAGTGAACAATACCGGCGGCCCGACGCCCGGAACGACCGAGGACATGACGCCTGAGAAGCTTGAGACTTATTTCTTCTCGATGGTGCTGCGCGTCATTTCACTGACCAACGCCCTGCTTCCGGGCATGAAGGCGCAGGGTTGGGGCCGCATCCTCACGGTCGCGTCGTCCGGCGTCATAGAGCCCATCGCCAATTTGGCGCTTTCCAATACGCTGCGCCCTGCCCTTGCCGGCTGGTCGAAGACGCTCGCCTCGGAAGTCGCAAGCCGCGGCGTGACGGCCAATTTGCTCTTGCCGGGCAGCATCCTCACCGGACGACTCGACGAGCTCGACGGCGCGGCCGCCAAGCGCACCGGCAAAAGCATGGAAGACATCCGCAGCGACAAGGAAGCGCGCATTCCGGTTGGCCGCTATGGCAAGGTCGAGGAATTCGCAGCAACCGCCGCTTTCCTCTGCAGCCAACCGGCGAGTTACATCACCGGCTCACTGATCCGTTGCGACGGCGGTGCGGCGCGTTCGGTTTGACCGCAAGCGGGAGATGGGCGCCACGCCGATCATTACGAAAATTTAAGCCATTATAACCACTTAGTGATTGCGGCTGGCGGATTATGTCTTTTTCGCGCCGCAATATAGGCGGCTCAATCGGGACCGGAAACTTCGCGCAATCGTCAAGACCGGTCTCACGCATGAAGAAATTTTGGATCACCGTCAGCATTATTGCAGTGACTGCCGTCAGCGTTTGGCAATTCGGAAACAGGATTCCCTTCGTCGACCAGCTTCCCTACGTCTCGCAGTTGGTCAGGGCGCCTGCGCAACAAGGCGGCAAGGCCGCAAGCGGGCCAGCAAGGCGGCGGGCAGCATAACCGGCGGGGCGGCAGCGGCCCGACGCTCGTGAAAACGGTCGCCGCCGTGAAGACAGTGCTGCCGCGAGACGTCACGGCCTCGGGGTGGGCGGAAGCCGAAAACACCACCACGATCGCCGCGCAGGAACAGGGGCTTGTCACTTCGATCGTCGCGACCGACGGCGCCACGGTCAAGCAAGGCGACCTGATCGTCAAGCTCGACGACCGGCCGGCGCAAGCCGCCGTCGACAAGGACAAGGCGACGATCATCCGAGACACAGCGACGCTTTCGGAAGCCGAAACCGCTCTCACACGCGCAGCCGATCTTTTGGCGCAAAGGGCCGGCACGCAGCAGAGCTACGACCAGGCCAAGGCCGCTCGCGACACGGCTGCCGCCACCGTCGAGGCCGACAAGGCCTCGCTCGCCTCCGATCAGGTTCTGCTCGAACACACGCAAATCCGCGCGCCTTTCGACGGCCGCCTTGGCGACATCGCGGTCAGCCCTGGAGCTTTCGTCGGTGCCGGAACGGCGATTGTGACGATTGCCAAATATGATCCGATCTATGTGAAGTTCCATCTGCAGGAACGCGATCTGCGCCAGTTGAAGCAATCGCTCGCCAACCGGACCCGTCGAGGTCACGACCACACCGGATTCGACGAAGGGCAGCGTGCGCCGCGGCGCGATCAGCTTCTATGACAATACGGTCGATACTGCTTCCGGCACGATCCTCGCGAAGGCGCGCTTCGAAAACGCGACCGGCGCGCTCTGGCCCGGGCAATCCGTCAACCTCGTCGTTCACTTCAACAATAAAGAACAGCAGGTCGTCGTACCGACCGTCGCCATCAGCCCCGGTGCCGAACGGGTTCTTTGTCTTATGTCGTGAAGGATGAAAAGGTGCAGATGACGCCCGTCACCGTCGCCCGCGAGAACGGCGGTTTCACCGCCGTTTCCGCAGGACTCTCGGAAGGCGATCACGTCGTCATCGAGGGACAGGCGCAGCTTGCCGACCAGCAGCATGTCGACGAGCAATTCGATGACAAGGCGCTGAACGTCGCCTCCGCCGACCAGCCGGCCCACCAGACCGAAACCGCTGGCGGCGGAGGCAGAACAATGATCCCGAATATCTGCATCCGGCGGCCGGTTGCGACGACCCTTCTCGCCATCGGCGTGATCCTTGCAGGTCTTGCAGGTTACCGGCTCGTGCCAGTCGCTGCCTTGCCGCAGGTCGACTTCCCGACGATCAACGTCTCGGCCGCGCTGACCGGCGCCTCGCCGCAGACCATGGCGACTTCGGTCGCAACGCCGCTGATCAAGCAGTTCCAGACCATCCCCGGCATCAGCGAAATCAGCGCGACCAATTCGCTCGGCAATACCAGCATCATTTTGCAGTTTGACCTCAACCGCAACATCGATGCGGCCGCGGCCGACGTGCAGGCGGCAATCTCGTATGCGACCCGGCAGTTGCCGGACAACATGACCACGCCGCCGAGCTACCGCAAGACGAACCCGGCCGACGCGCCGGTGATGCTGCTTGCGGTGCAGAGCGATACGATGCCGCGCAGCAAGCTCGACGCCATCGCCGAAGACATCATCTCGCCGTCTCTCTCCACCCTGCCCGGCGTGGCCGAAGTGACCGTGTTCGGCGCACAGACTTATGCCGTCCGCGTCGAGGTCGATCCCAACAAGCTGCTTGCCCGCAACATCGGCATCGATACCGTCAACCAGGCCATCAGCGCCGCCAATAGCCAGGTGCCGGTCGGCACGCTGCAGAACGACGCGCAGAGCATGACGATCAACGCCGACACGCAGCGCACCAACGCAGCGGAATTCCGCTCGCTGGTGATCGCAAACCCGAACGGGGCGCCGATTCACCTCGGCGACATCGCCAAGGTGGAAGACAGCGTCGAGAACCAGAATACCGGCAGCTGGTACGACGGTAACCGCGGCATCATCCTCGCCATCCAGCGCCAGCCGGATGCGAACACGGTCGAGGTCGTCGATGCGATCAACGCCAAGCTGCCGACGCTGCATGCCGAGATCCCGTCGTCAGTCACCACCAAGGTCATGAACGATTCCGCCAAGCCGATCCGCGACGCGATTTCCGATGTAAAGTTCACGCTGCTTTTGACGATCGGCCTCGTTGTGCTGGTTATCTATCTCTTCACCGGCCATCTGACCGCAACGGTCATTCCGGGCCTTGCCGTTCCGCTCTCGCTGATCTCGACCTTCGGCATGATGTACGTCCTCGGCTATAGCGTCGATAACATCTCGCTGCTCGGATTGACGCTCGCGGTCGGCCTTGTGGTGGACGATGCGATCGTGATGCTGGAAAACATTCTTAGGCATGTCGAAGAGGGAATGCCGGTCCTCGATGCGGCGATCAAGGGCGCCGGCGAGGTCAGCTACACGATCATTTCGATGTCGGTGTCGCTGATTGCGGTCTTCATCCCGATCCTGTTGATGGGCGGGGTCGTCGGCCGCATCTTCAACGAATTCGGCATGGTCGTCGCAATGGCGATCGTCGCATCCGCCATCGTCTCGCTGACGGTAACGCCGATGCTCGGCTCGCGGCTTTCAAGCGGTAAGGGCACCCCGCCCCTCTTCGTCCGCTGGTTCGATGCGGGCTTCGAACGCACGCTCAGAGGCTACGATCGGGCGGTCGGCTGGTGCCTCGGCCACCGGCCTGCGATCCTTGGCCTGTTCCTCGCTTCGGTCGGCTTGAACGCCTATCTGTTCATGACGCTGCCCTCCAGCTTCTTCCCGGCCGAGGACATCGGCCGGCTGAACATCTCCACAAGGGCACGCCAGGACATCTCCTATCCGGCCATGGTAGCCTTGCAGAACCAGGCCGCAGCGATCGTGAAACAGAATCCGGCGGTCAATCACGTCATGTCGATCGTCGGCGGCAACGCGCGGAGCCCGCTCAACAATGGCACGATGTATGTCGAGCTGAAGGACAAGGAGCAGCGTCCGCCGCTTGACCAGACCTTGCGCGAATTGCGGGCCAGCATCGGCAAGGTGCCCGGCCTGCAAGCCTTCATCACGCCGCAACAGAGCCTGCGCTTCGGCGGCCGTCAGACCGCAAGCCAGTATCAGCTGGTCGTTCAGGCACTCAGCGCCGAGCAGACCAATCTCTGGGCCAATAATATCCAGCAGGCAATGCGCGGCGATCCGCGCTTCACCGACGTGACAACCGATGCGCAGAACAACGCGCTGCAGGCCAATATCGTCGTCGATTCCGAAAAGGCAGCCGCCTTCGGCATCGACAACAGCCAGCTGCGCACGACCCTGCAGGAATCGTTCAGCGGCTATACGGCAGCGCAAATCCAATCCACCGGCGACAGCTACGACGTTATCGTCGAATACGACACCAACAAGCCCTGGGACGATCAGAAGCTTCAAGATATCCGGGTCGCTCTCAACCAACGGCACGCTGGTCCCGTTGTCGAATTTCGCGCAGGGTCGAGCGCAACACCGGGCCGGTGACAATCAACCAGACAGGTCAGCTCGTCTCGACGACGGTTTCGTTCAACCTGCCTGCCGATGAGGCGCTGGGTGACGCAACAGCCGCGATCGACCAGATCAAGAAGGACATCAACATGCCGGCGGACGTCTTCACGTCCTATGGCGGTACGGCGCAGATCTTCGAGCAGTCGCAAGGCAGCACGCCGCTTCTGATCCTCGCCGCGGTGCTGACGATCTATGTGGTCCTCGGCGTTCTCTACGAGAGCTTCATCCACCCGCTCACCATTCTGTCCGGCCTTCCGGCGGCCGCTCTGGGCGCACTGCTGGCTCTGAAGGTGATGGGTTTCGACCTCTCGATCATCGCGCTCATCGGCCTCCTGATGCTGATCGGCATCGTCAAGAAGAACGCGATCATGATGATCGACGTGGCGCTGGAGAACCTGCGCTCGCACAGGCGAGTGTCGCCTATGGAGGCCATTCACGAGGCCTGCGTGCGGCGCTTCCGGCCGATCATGATGACGACCTTCTGCGCGCTTCTCGGCGCTCTTCCGATCGCACTCGGCACCGGTGCGAGCTCCGAGCTGCGCCAGCCGCTTGGGTGTCGCAGTCGTCGGCGGCCTCATTGTTTCCCAGGCTCTGACGCTCTTCATCACGCCCGTTATTCTTCATCGAGATGGGCCGGCTGAACAGCTGGCTTCAGAGGCTTTGGCAGCGAAAGGAAGCGGTGCCGGACGAAGAGGAGCCGACGGCGATCGCGGCGGAGTGATCTTTCGGTCGGGGTTTCGCGCATTGCCTCTCACCCTAACCCTCTCCCCGCCTGCAGGGAGAGGAGGACGCGCCTCACTCGACGTCGGAGAAGTGGGCAAGCGAGCGCGGCATACCCCCTTCGCTGCGTTTGCGGGAAGAAGGTGCCGGCAGGCGGACGAGGGGCCACCACCAGATGGGCACAACGCCCCTCGCCTTCCCTCTTGAATGTGTCGCCCCTCTATGGCATCACGCGCCCTCCTAAATTTTGGACGCGCGTGCGTCCTTCATGCGGAGCAAGGCTCCGGTCTCAATCATAATCGGCATGAAGAGGTGCGGGCATGGCTCAGGCGCTGGGTTTCGACTTCGGCACGACGAATACGGTTCTCGCCACGGCCAATGGCGGGACGACACATTCCATGGCGTTCACCAGCGCGGAAGGCACGGCCGACAGCATGCGCACGGCGCTTTCCTTCATGAAGGATCCGCAGCTCGGCACATCCGCCCTCAAGGTCGAGGCCGGGCATGCGGCAATCCGCCAGTTCATCGACAATCCCGGCGATTGCCGCTTCCTCCAGTCGATCAAGACCTTTGCGGCAAGCGCCCTCTTCCAGGGCACGCTGATCTTTGCCAAGCGCCACAGCTTCGAAGACCTGATGGAGGTCTTCATCCGGCGACTGCGCGCCTATGCGGGCGAAAACTGGTCGAGGGATGTGACGCGCATCGTCACAGGGCGGCCGGTGCACTTCGCCGGCGCCAATCCCGATCCGGCGCTTGCAACCGAACGCTACAACAAAGCGCTCTTGCGCTTCGGCTTTCCGGAAATCCACTACGTCTACGAACCGGTTGCCGCCGCCTTCTACTTCGCGCAGAACCTGAAGTCGGACGCCACGGTGCTCGTTGCCGATTTCGGTGGCGGCACGACGGACTATTCGCTGATCCGCTTCGAAACCGTTGCCGGCAAGCTGACGGCAACGCCGGTCGGCCATTCGGGCGTCGGCGTCGCGGGCGATCATTTCGACTACCGGATGATCGACAACATCGTCGCGCCGCAGATCGGCAAGGGGAGCCATTTCAAGAGCTTCGACAAGATCCTTGAGGTGCCGTCGAACTATTATTCGAGCTTCGGTCGCTGGAACCAGCTTTCGATCTTCAAGACCTCGCGCGAATTCGAGGATCTGAAGAAACTGGTCCGCACGGCGCTCGAGCCGGAGAAGCTCGAAACCTTCATCGATCTCGTCGATCACGACGAGGGCTATCCGCTCTATCAGGCGATCTCCGCCACCAAGATGGCACTGTCTTCGCGCAGACGAAGCACCATTCGATTTCGCGCCCGCTTGGCCGCGGCGGCCATCGCATCATTCGCAGGAAGCGACTTCGAAAGCTGGATCGCGGAGGATCTGGCTCGTATCGAAGGCACGCTGGACGACGTTCTGGAGAAGACAGAAACCAAGCCCGGCGACATCGACAAGGTCTTCCTGACCGGCGGCACATCCTTCGTGCCTGCCGTCCGCCGCATCTTCACCGAACGCTTCGACGCCGGCAAGATCGAGACCGGCGGCGAGCTGCTCTCCATCGCCCACGGGCTTGCCCTGATCGGCGAACGCGACGACATCGCGCAATGGACTGTGCAATGAGCGGCAGAGGCACGGCACCCGCCCTTTCATTGCTGCTGCCACTTCGCTAAGGTCGCCGTATGATCTCCGTCAACGAACTTTCTCCGGCCGAGCTTGCCGTGCTTCTGCATTTCCATGCGGAAGCCGGCGTCGAATGGCTGCTGGAGGAGGAGGCAGTCGACCGCTTCGCCGAGTTCGAGGCGATGAAGGCGGGCGCGGCGCAACGCCGCTGCTCCCCCGCAAAGCCCGACCCAGCCCCGAGCGGCCAGTCGGCGGCGCAACGTCAAGCTGCGGCGCCGGCTGAGCGCGCAGCCCCTCGGCCGCAGCCTGCCATTCCTGATGGCGAAGCCGTGCAGCACGCGCGCTTTGCGGCCGAGAGCTGCGCGATCGCTCGGCGAGCTCAAGACCGCGATCGAGGCCTTCAACGGCTGCAATCTCAAGCACAGTGCGCGTTCGACGATCTTTGCGACGGGCAACGCTGCAAGCGGCATTATGGTGATCGGGTCGGCACCTGGCGCCGACGACGACCGCGAGGGCACGCCTTTTGCCGGGCGCGGGGGAGAACTTCTCAACAGGATGCTGGCGGCCATTGGGCTTAATCGAGACGGCATTCTTTTGACGCAGGTCATTCCCTGGCGCCCGCCAGGCAACCGTGTCGCCTCTGTCGCCGAGATGGAAATCTGCCGCCCCTTCATCGAACGCCAGATCGCGCTTGCCGAACCGAAGGTAATCCTGCTGTTCGGCAATTTCGCCGCCCGCTTCTTCTTCGGCGAGAACGACACCATCCACGGCCTGCGCGGGCAGTGGAAAGAGATCGGTGCCGGGCCGCTGACGATACCGGCAATCGCGACGCTACACCCGCAGGATCTCCTGACCGCGCCGATCAACAAGCGGCTGGCTTGGAGTGATCTCCTGGCGTTTCAGGCACGGCTCAAGTCGCTCGACCTGATTAGAAAATAGACAAACATTAAGTTTTCATGAAACGACCCATGCATTTTCCGCATGGCTGTATCCTATTTTGGCGCATTGCAGAATCGATGCTGCACTGCAATATATAGTCCTGTCTTGGGAGGAATCTGACAGGAACCAAGGCAATGAACGCAAGTTTTCGTCCTATACACTGCGGGTTTGAAACCCTCCGCCTGGCAAGTGATACCGGCTCGCACCACGCAAGGCTACAGCCGCTTGGGCTTTGCGACCAACGAGCAGATGATCGCCCGCGGGACCGGCATCTGCGGCCGCACGACGCGGCCCTCCGCAATCTTCGTGGATTTCCAGGAATACTAGAGATGAGCGCGGCCCGGCCTCGGGCGCGCGATCGGAGTTTTTTATGTCTGCAGTACTCGTTTCGCTTCTGCGCAATATCGACACGATCGAGCAAATCCGCGCTGCCGTCTGCGCCGCGACGGAGTATCAGCGCGAGCTTTCCACCGCCGAGCCGGCTCCGCTGGTCAAAGAAATCGCGGCGATCGCGCTTCGAGCTTGCGCCAGCACTTTGGCCGGCACGCACTCCAGTTTTGCCCGGGCAACGCGAAAGGCGTTCTCGACATAGGCAAACTTGACAGCCTGCCAGCTGCAATATTCCCTGACGAAATCGCGCGACACCCATAACTGCGTCTTTTTGGGCTCGTCGTACCAGCCAAGGCAGCCTTGTTGCACCGCCTTTGCAAAGAGGCGCTGGAGATGCGTTCGCGACATCATGAAATCGCCGGCCAGATTGCGCGTTTCGACGCGGCCGACGTCGAACCTTTCCGTGTCGGCACCGTTAAGGTCAATTCGAGCCATGAGATGGTCCACGACCAGACCGCCCGCTTCCGTCCAAAGAAAGAGCGCAATTGGCTCCGGCGGCTCTCGCCAGGCCGTATCTTCGAGGCAGCTGCGGGCAACCAGCGGCTGGGCAATCCGAAGGAGCTCTGGATGCGCCTGCAGGCAGCCGGCGCGATCGCCGTGGTCCAACATGTCGAGGGCGGCGAGATTGGCGAGAAGCCAGCCGTACATTGCCTGATTGCTGACTTCGGCCGGTTCGAAATGACGCGGGCGGCGGCGCTCTTCGCCCGGCGCATGGGTGATGAAGCGATAGGTGAAGAGCTCTTCGATGAAGTTCAAAACCGTGTTGCGGCTCGCGACCTTGTGTCGTGTTATCAGCGTCGTCAGCGAAACTGCGGAAAGCCCCGAAGAGGGATCGCCGGGATCGTACTGCATGGCGAGCGCATAGGCGGTCTGGGTGAGGAGCCAGCGCTGGTGGGAGGTGAGCAGACGGGCAAGGCGCGGACCGGCTTGGAACATGCCGCGCAAAGTCCCGGCCAGATGACGGATGCTGAGCAGAAAATCAGGGTGCCGCGCCAGTTCTTCTGCCGTAAATTTCATGGGCGTCCCGCTCGCAAGCCAGCGTTCGCAGCAGCTCAGCACGGGGACCAGATCCGGCATCAGCGGCCAATCAGACATGCAAGGCTTTGAATAAATGAAGTTTCGTCATATTTAGAAACCACATTTGGGGGCCGATTGGTATCCTTAAATTTCGCCAGTGCATTCCGGCCGGGTTGGACAATCGGCAGGCGGATTTCTGCCTTGATCCGATCAAGGCTGCGGCGTACCGGCTTTCCGGGCTTTGCGGCGTCTCCAACCCGGAGTTGATGCTCGCGGTAGATGATGAATATGCCGGCTGCGACGACGATCGCCGTTCCGACCATCATATGGACGCCCGGGACATCGCCGAAACACGAAATAGGCGACAATGCCGCCAAGCAGGATCGAGGTGTATTCGAACGGCGCCACTGTCGACACATCAGCGTGACGGTAGCTCTCCGTCAGAAGGATTTGCCCGACGCCGCCGCAAAAGCCTGCGCAGACCAGCAGAAACTTCGTGTTGAGATCGAGCAAGGCCCAGCCGAACGGCAGCGTCGCGAGCGAAAAGAGCGATGCGATCATCGAGAAATAGAGAACGATCGTCGCCGTCCTTTCCTCTTCGACGAGCTTGCGGACCTGGATCATCGCCATGCCGGCAAGCACGGCGGATATCAGGACGCACAAAGCCCCGACCCCCTGCTCTGCCTCCATGCCGCCCTGCCTGAAAAGCGTAAGCTTGGGCCATGAGACGATGGCAACGCCAATGATACCGAAGAAAACCGCACTCCAACGGTATATTCGGACTGTCTCCCCGAGGAAGACTGCCGCGAAAATGACCGCGACCAGGGGTGTCGCATAGCCGAGCGCAATCGCCTCGGGCAACGGCAGATGCAGGAGGCCGTAAAACCCGAAGCCCATGGAAAGGATGCCGATCGTGCCCCGCTTTAGATGGCCAATCGGATTTGCCGTATGGCAGGCTGCCCGCAACTGTCCGCGATAAGCAAGATAACCCATGATCGGGAAGAGCGCGAAGAAGGAGCGATAGAAGGTCACCTGCCCCGGCGCGACATCGGAACCGGCGAGCTTGATGAAGGTCTGCATGCCGAGAAAGACCACCACCGATGAGACCTTCAGTCAGATTCCTCTCATGGGGTTTTCGAAAGCCGACTGCATGTCAGACTCGTGCGCCAGTTATTTGAAGCGGGGAAATACGTCAGACTCGACGCAACCTGACTGTGGCAGGCGCTGCGACTCGAAGAACAGGCCAAAAGTGAAAAAAGGCGCCGGCGCATTCAGTTCTCTCGCATTACGCGCACAGTTGCACAAAAATCAGCACAAAAGAGACTTGCCCAAAAATGTTTGCTTGAATATTTCAACCCTTAATCTTTTGAAAACCATAAACTCGCATTGATTTCAGCAGTATCGCAGCGATCACTTTCATAACCGCCACCTCAATTGTTGCCAGGATCACCTCCATGATGCCGCTTAAGAAGACGAAGCGATCAGACCACAGCAGACCGCAACGCCGCGTTCCATGCGCATTGTGACGGAAGGGATCGGTACCGATCTTGAGCATTTCAGTTTAGCCAACACCCATGTGGTGAAGCAGATCAAGCTGCTGGCGATCAACGCACTGATCGAGGCCGCTCGCGCGGGCGAGACCGGCAAGGGCTTTGCCGTCGTTGCCAACGAGGTGCAGCGTCTGGCGCAGGTTGCAAGCGATATCGCGGGAAGGTTCGAGAGCAACGTCCTTGGCCGCATCGGGCTGTCGCGGACGATGGCGGAATTCGCTGGTGAACGAGATGGAAGGCGTGAGGTTGACGGACCTTGCCCAAACCCTGGTGCCAGCTTATCGTGCGCAACCTCTTCGAACGGACGGCTGACGTGCGATGGTGGGCAACCGATACCGCATTGTGGCAGGCCCTGCAGGAGCCGGGCAGCGACAAGGCAAGCTTTGCGTCCGAGCGGCTCGGCGTGATAAACCGGTTCTACACGGTCTATCTGGACCTTGTGCTGACCGATCTTTCCGGGCGTATCGTCGCCTCGGCAAATCCCGAGTTCCAGCGCAAACTCACCAACCGTTCGCTTGCCGGCGACGCCTGGTTCCAGGCGGCGGCGCATTGCAAGCGCGGCGACGACTACATCGTCGACGAGGTCCGCCCCAGCCCGCTGCACGACGGCCGGACCGCGCTTGTCTATGCCACCGGCGTGCGCGAAGGCGGCAAAGTCGACGGGGCGATCGTCGGGACGCTCGGCGTCTATTTCGACTGGCAGAATCAGGGACAGGCGATCGTCGACAAAGAGGCCAACCTGCCGCCGCAGGTCGCGGAAAAGACGACCGTCATGCTACTCGATGGCGCAAGCAGGATCATCGCCGCAAGCAATCCGGCGCTTCTCTTCACCCACTTCGCACTGCAAAATCAGACAGGCCAATCCCGCGGCAGCTACTACGACAACAACGGATCGATCGTCGCATTTGCGAAGACCTTGGGATACGAAGATTATGACGGTCTCGGGTGGCACGGCGTCGTCGTCCAGCGGACAGAAGACGATGCTGCCATAAGGGCCGCGCTCAATCTTAGATAGTGCACGCTCGTCCGCGCGTCATCTAAGCATCTCCGCCAATTGCGGCCATCAAAACTTGCACCCGCTCCATTTCGCTTTAAGTTTAGTTCAGACTTTAATGTGATGATGCTGCAAAACCTATGGCAGAGCGTTCGCGTCTGTCCCAGCCCATATCGATAACGGTCTTCAGGGAACACTATGCGTACAGACACGGGCCAGGTCATCGATCTGGCAGACTACCGCCCCACCGATTTCGTTCTGGAACGCGTGGACCTGACCTTCGACCTTGATCCCACAGAAACAAAAGTCGAAGCGCGATTGATCTTCCATCGCCGCGAAGGTGCCGATCCGAAGGCGCCGCTTGTTCTCGACGGCGACGAGCTTGTCACCTTCCGGCCTGCTCTTCGACCAGATGGAAATGCCGCCGGAGCAATATACGGCGACAGCCGATAGCCTGGCCGTCTACAACCTTCCCGCAGCCGACCCCTTCGAACTGACGATCTCGACGATCATCAATCCGCAAGCCAATACCCAACTGATGGGCCTCTACCGCACCGGCGGTATCTACTGCACCCAATGCGAGGCCGAGGGCTTCCGCCGCATCACCTATTTCCCCGACCGTCCCGATGTGCTCGCGCCCTACACGGTGCAACATCATCGCCGACAAGGCCGCCAATCCGCTTCTGCTTTCGCAACGGCAACTTCCTCGGCGGCGCCGGCTATGGCGAAGGCAAGCATTTCGCGGCCGTGGTTCGATCCGCATCCGAAGCCGAGCTATCTCTTCGCGCTCGTCGCCGGCGATCTCGGCGTCAATCGAGGACACGCTTCACGACGATGTCCGGCCGCGAGGTCGCCCTCGAAGATCTACGTGCGAGCACGGCAAGGAGCCGCGCGCAGCCTATGCCATGGACGCGCTGAAGCGATCGCATGAAGTGGGACGAGGAGGTCTTCGGTCGCGAATACGATCTCGACATCTTCATGATCGTCGCCGTTTCCGACTTCAACATGGGGGCGATGGAGAACAAGGGCCTCAACATCTTCAACGACAAATACGTCCTCGCCGATCCGGAAACCGCAACCGATGCCGACTACGCCAATATCGAAGGCGATCATCGCGCATGAATATTTCCACAACTGGACCGGCAACCGCATTACCTGCCGCGACTGGTTCCAGCTCTGCCTCAAGGAAGGCCTGACTGTCTATCGCGACCATGAGTTCTCGTCCGATCATGCGCTCGCGCGCCGGTCAAGCGAATCGCCGAGGTCCGGCATCTGAAGTCGGAGCAGTTCCCGGAGGACGCGGGCCCGCTCGCCCACCCGGTTCGTCCGACGACAGCTATCGGGAAATCAATAACTTCTACACCGACGACGGTCTACGAGAAGGGCAGCCGAAGTCACCCGCATGATCGCGCACGCTGCTCGGCAAGGAGACGCTTCAACAAAGGGCATGGACCTCTATTTCGACCGCCATGACGGCCAGGCGGTCGACGATGCGAGGATTTCGTCAAGTGCTTCGAGGATGCGAGCGGCCGCGACCTCGCGCAGTTCTCGCTTTGGTACCACCAGGCCGGCACGCCGCTCGTCACCGCCTCCGGCAGCTACGATGCGACCGCCAAGACGCTTCAGCCTGTCTCTGGAGCAGATGGTTCCGGCGACGCCGGGCCAGACCGAGCAAGAAGCCGATGCATATCCCGCTCAGCCTCGCCCTCTTCAGCGAAAACGGCGGCAAGATCGAGCCCGCCTCCGTCGAAGGAGCCGAATATACCGGAGAGGTGCTGCATCTCATCGGCAAAACGCAGACTGCTGTTCTCCACGGCATCGGATCGCGGCCGGTCGTTTCGATCAACCGCAGCTTTTCGGCGCCGATCAACCTGCATTTCGACCAAAGCCCCGCCGACCTCGCGCTGCTCGCCCGTCACGAGACGGACCATTTCGCTCGCTGGCAGGCGCTGACCGATCTGGCATTGCCGAACCTGCTGAAGGCAGCGCGCGACGCGCGTGAAGGCAAAGCGATTGCCTGCGAACAGACCTCGATCGATGCACTGCTTCATGCCGCCGCCGACGAGAGCCTTGAGCCCGCCTTCCGCGCCCAGGCGCTCGCCCTGCCGAGCGAATCCGACATCTCCCGCGAACTCGGCAGCAACAACGATCCGGACGCGATCCATGCCGGGCGCCAGGCCGTCATGAAGCAGATTGCAGATCGTGGAATCGCAATCTTTACCGGTCTCTTCGAGAAAATGACAACGCCGGGCGACTTCAGCCCTGACGCAAAAAGTGCCGGCCGCCGGGCGCTACGCAATGCCGCGCTGACCTACCTTTCCTATGTGGAGAATGGCCCAGCACGCGCCAAGGCTGCGTTCGACGCCGCCAACAACATGACCGAGAGGCTGCACGCGCTGACGGTGCTGGCTCACCGCTTTCCCGAAAGCGGTGAAGCGATCGGTGCGCTTTCAACATTCCGGGACCACTTCGCGGAGAACGCCCTCGTCATCGACAAGTGGTTTTCCGTGCAGGCAACCATCCCTGGCCCCAGCGCGCTCGACCGGGTCCGCAAGCTGATGGAAAGTCCGCTTTTCAACCGCACCAATCCGAACCGCGTTCGCGCGCTTGTCGGCACGTTTGCCTTCACCAATCCCACCGGCTTCGGCCGGGCCGATGGCGAAGGCTATCGCTTCCTGGCGCGCGAGATCCTCGATATCGACCAGCGTAATCCGCAGCTTGCTGCCCGCATCCTGACATCCATGCGTTCATGGCGGTCGCTGGAGCCGGTGCGCGCCGGTTTGGCCCGCGCTGCCCTGACGGAGATCGAACACGCACCCGCCCTTTCGACGGACGTTCGCGACATCGTCGAGCGCACGCTGAAGGGGTGATTTGCTCGCCAGAGGCGCCGCGCGACCCTGCGCCGCTTCGAAACGTCTCGGCAAAAAGCAGCACTTATAGATAGTTAACAGATTTTTACCTTTCCCTCTGGACACGGCGAATCAGTAATGATTCATTGAGTGAGGTTCGAGCGAGCGGCGCTGCGAATCACACGAGGGATCAAGGCTAGTGATGATGAACGTGCGGCGGGCAACTGCGGCCGGAGGGCGGCTGCGTGTTGATTTTGAGGGGCTTCGTGCCTGGCACGGCAATGCCTCCAACCGCACCGCGGCGATCTCCAAGCCGATAGCAAACCGCCTTCCGCACACCGAAATCATCCTAAAGCGCGCCATCCCGGCACTGATCGTGGCATTCCTTGCCGTCGTCGCAGCCTCGCATCTTTTCGGGATGATGTCGGAATATACCCGAATGGGCGCAGCCGCCCGGCATGCGACCGCACTTTCGGCCGCGACCGCCGCGGCCGTATTTGCCGATTCTAGCGATCTCTTCGACAGCGGCAGAGCCGCCGAAGCCCAGGCGAAACTTGCGAAATTCCTGCCACAGGACCGTCTCGGCAGTGGCTCCTTCATCCTGCTCGTGCAGACGAGCGGCAAAGTCTTCGCCGCATCCACCGCGGGCCTTGCCTATGTCGGATCGAATGCCGGCGATTTCTTTCCCGAGGTTTCCGCTATCCGCCGCTTCGGGGATCGGGCCGGCGTCATTGAAACGACGATCAGCGGCAATCCGCATTACGCCGAAATCACCCTGGTCGGCAGCACCGGCGGCTATATCATCGCAGCAACCTCGCTGGACGAGATCGGCAGGCTCTGGCGCGAAGAGCTGACACTCAACGTGACGCTGTTTGCCGGCATTTCTTCGATCTTGCTGGTGATCCTTTACGCCTACTACATGCAGGTCAAGCGCGCCCGGGACGCCGACGAGATCTTCGTCGAATCGAACCAACGCGTCGAGACAGCACTTTCGCGCGGCCGCTGCGGGCTTTGGGATTTCGATTTCGACAGCCGCGAATTCTTCTGGTCGCGTTCGATGTACGGCATGCTCGGCCTGCCGGCTTCCGACAAATCGATCTCCTTCGGCGACGCGGCACGGCTGATGCATCCGGAAGACGGTGGGCTACACGAAATCGCGCGCTCGATCGCCAAGGGCAGTTCCGGCCAGGTCGACCAGATCTTCCGCATGCGCCATGCCGGCGGCCACTATGTGTGGATGCGCGCCCGCGCCCAGATGATCCGCAGCAATTCCGGCCGCGTCCACATGATCGGCATCGCCATGGACGTGACCGAGCAGCATCGCCTCGCGCAGCGCTACGCCGAGGCCGACCAGCGCCTTGCGGACGCGATCGAATGCACGTCGGAAGCCTTCGTTCTCTGGGACAAGAATGACCGCCTGGTGATGTGCAACGCCCACTTCCAGCAGGCCTACGGGCTCCCGGACAGCGTCCTCGTTCCAGGCACCGAGCGCAGCGTGGTCAACGCCGCAGCCGCCCGGCCGGTCATCGAGCGCCGCATGGCAAATGCCGATGGCGCCGGCCATTCGCGCACGACCGAGGTCCAGCTTGCCGACGAGCGCTGGCTGCAGATCAACGAACGCCGCACCCGCGATGGCGGCATGGTTTCGGTCGGCACCGACATTACGCTTCTAAAGCGCAACCAGGAGCGCCTGCGCGAATCCGAGCGGCGTCTCATCGCGACCATCGGCGACCTCAAGGCATCGCGTCAGACGCTCGAAAGTCAGAAGGCTGCTCTTTCGGTCGCAAACGCCAACTACCAGGCCGAGAAGGAACGCGCGGAAGCGGCAAACAAGGCGAAGTCGGAATTCCTTGCCAACATGTCGCATGAGCTGCGCACGCCGCTCAACGCCATCCTCGGCTTCTCCGAAATTCTGCAGAACCAGATGTTCGGCCCGCTCGGTTCGCTGAAATACGACGAATATGCCCGCGACATCCATGACAGCGGCAAGCACCTGCTCAACGTGATCAACGATATCCTGGATATGTCGAAGATCGAGGCAGGGCACATGAAACTGCACCGCGAGAAGATCGATCTTGCGCCGCTGATCGAGGAAAGCCTGCGCTTCACCGCCATTCCGGCCGCCCAGAAGAACATCGTCATCGAGCAGCGCGTTTGTGATGGCATGACGCTGACGGCAGACCGCCGCGCCATGAAGCAGATCCTCCTCAACCTTCTCTCCAATGCGGTGAAGTTCACCAACGACGGCGGCCGTATCGCACTCCGCACCCGCCGCGATGCGGCAGGCGTCATCGTCACGATCGCCGATACCGGGATCGGCATCCCGCACGAAGCGCTCACGAAGATTGGCCAACCTTTCGAGCAGGTTCAGAGCCAATATGCCAAGAGCAAGGGCGGTTCCGGTCTCGGCCTCGCCATCTCCCGCTCGCTGACGGCACTTCACGACGGCAAGATGCGCATCCGTTCGCGTGAGGCGATCGGCACCGTCGTCTCGTTCCGCATTCCGGACGGAGCGCGTTAGGAATTCACCGTCGTCTGGAATATCTTCCGGACAGCCTTCGAAAGCCGTTTGATCTCGCCTTCAAGCGTCTTGACGTCCGGGCAGTCGCCTGCCCTGCACACCAGCTCGGTCAGCCCGGACGGCGCCTCGGCGGGATTGAAAGGCCCGTCGATGCAAAGCCGGATCAGCTGCGACAGCTCCGTGTAGAGCGTGAACGCCTCCAGGCAGAGGTCGAGGTCGGCCGCCGGCAGGAGCTTCGCCCCGAGCGTCTTCAGCGCCTCGCCGGTATTCATCCCGCCGATCTTCGCCGATACGCTCCTCGCCGGCGCGATCAGCGCCAGATATTGCGCAATGAATTCGATATCGATTACGCCGCCCGGAATAAGTTTCAGGTCCCAGATACCGTCCGGCGCTTTCTCCTTGTCGATTAGTTCGCGCATCTCAGCGACGTCGCGGCTCACCCTTACGGCATCGCGTCTCTTCGAGAGAACATCGCGGATGATCTGTTCCGCCTCGCTCATCAGGCTCTGATCACCACAGATCAATCGGGCGCGGCTAAGCGCCATATGCTCCCATGTCCAAGCCTCGTCGCGCTGGTATTTCTCGAAAGACCTGATGCGCGTGGCGACCGGGCCCTTGTTTCCCGAGGGGCGAAGCCGCATGTCAACTTCGTAGAGAACGCCTTCGGCGGTCGGCGCCGAGAACGCCGCGATCAGCCGCTGCGTCATGCGGGTAAAGTAACGAACGGCATCCAATGGCTTCGCGCCGTCGGATTCAGAAGCGGCATCGTCATAGTCGTAGAGCAGGATGAGATCGATGTCGGAGCCCGCCGTCAGCTCGAAGCTGCCAAGCTTGCCCATGCCGGCAATGGCGACCTTGCCGCCGGGAAAATCGCCATGTGCCGCCCGCATTTCCTGCCTGACCGCATCGAGCGCGGCTTCGATCGCAAGGTCGGCCAGATGGGTGAAGGCGCGAGCTGCCATCAGCCCGTTGATCGCGCCGGTCAAGAGCCGGATGCCGATCAGGAAGCGCTGCTCGGCCGCAAAGATGCGCAGCCGGTCCAGCACCTCCTCATAGTGGCCCGCCTGCGCCAGCGATGCCTTCAAACGTTCGCCGAGATAGTCACGCGTCGGCAACTCCGCCATCAGTCCCGGATCGAGCATGCCGTCGAAGACGTGCGGCTTGGCGGCGATCACCTCGGCAAGCTTTGGCGCCGAGGACATGATGTTGACGATCAGCGAAAGCAGCGCCGGATTGCTGCCGAGCAAGGAGAAAAGCTGAATACCGGCCGGCAGGCCGGAAATGAAGCTGTCGAAGCGCAGCAGCGCCTCGTCAGCCCGCTTGCTTTCGCCGAAGACGCGAAGCAGCTCCGGCGCGAGCTCCGTCAGCCGCTCCCGCGCTTCGACGGATTGTGTCGCGCGATAGCGGCCGTAATGCCAAGTGCGGATAATGCGGGAAATGTCGGACGTACGCTTGAAGCCGAGCTTCTTCAGCGTCTCCAGCGTATCCGGATCGTCGGCCTGGCCCGTGAACACCAGATTTCCGGTATCGGTCGACAGCCTGGTCTCCTGCTCGAAGAGCCGCGCATAGCGCCGCTCCACGGTCCGTAGCACCTCCACCAACCGCTCAGCAAAACTCGACGTATCCGTAAAGCCCATCATGAAGGCGATGCGCTTCAGATCGGCCTCTGTTTCCGGCAGCAAATGCGTCTGCTCGTCGCGCACCATCTGGATGCGGTGTTCCACATCACGGAGAAACCAGTAGGCCTCCGTCAGTTCGTCGCGGGTTTCCGCATCGATCCATTTCGCCTTGGTCAGTTCGGCAAGCGTCTCCTCCGTGCCGCGGCTGCGCAGCGCCGGCATGCGCCCGCCGGCGATCAGCTGTTGCGTCTGCACGAAGAATTCGATCTCGCGGATGCCGCCGCGGCCGAGCTTGACATTGTGCCCCTTGACCGCAATTGCGCCGTGGCCCTTGTGCGCGTGGATCTGCCGCTTGATCGAATGAATGTCTGCGATCGCCGCATAGTCCAGATATTTGCGGAAGACGAAGGGCGCAAGCCCGCGCACGAACCCCTCTCCCGCCTTCATATCCCCGGCAACGGGCCGCGCCTTTATGAAGGCTGCCCTCTCCCAATTCTGGCCGCGCCCTTCATAGTAGATCATCGCGGCATCGACCGGGATCGCAAGCGGTGTCGAACCGGGATCGGGACGCAGGCGCAGATCGGTACGGAAGACATATCCGTCGGCCGTGCGCTCCTGAAGGATTCGCACCAGCCGCCGCATCATCCGCGGAAAGATGTCGATCGCATCATCCGGATCAGGCACGATGCCGGCATGCTCGTCGAAGAAAACCACAAGATCGATATCGGACGAATAGTTCAGTTCCGATGCGCCGAGCTTTCCCATCCCGAGCACGACCAGACCGGAACCTTCGCTCGGATTTTCGGCGTCCTTCAATTGCAGTTTGCCGGCCTCATGGGCAGACAGCAGCAGATGATCGATCGCGGCTTTGACCGAGGCTTCGGCCAGGGCACTCAGCCAGGCCGTCGTCTGCCGCCCGTCGAAGAGCCCGGCGAGATCGGCGAGAGCGACAAGAAGCGCCACTTTCCGCTTGATGGTCCGCAACCGGCTCATGACGGCAGATTCGGCAGGCGAAATCCCGTCTTCGGGCTTCCAGCAGTCGCGCGCCTCAGCAATCAGCACTTCGATCTGCGGCTCGACAGGCGATGAAATCGCAGCAGCGAGAATCGCATTGTCTATATTGGCAATCTCGCGAAGATAGGGCGAAAGCGTCAGTACCGCAGCGATGAAGTCGGATAGCGGACCACCGGCCTTCAGCAGTGCCGCGACGGCCGGTTCGTGTCCGCCGATATCCTGAAGGTCGGCGAGCGCCAGCTTGAGCTCGGATTGGTTCAGCGGTCGCAATAAACCGCCACCCACGTCCTTCAGGCTATGTGTCGATATCGTCAGCATTTCACCTCCCGGTGCGGCCGCGCCCGGAATCAGCGCTGCCATACGAGCCCCTAACCTAGGGTCACAATCCGGGGCGGCCAACCCTAAGCAGGCTTGACGGGGAAAATCACGCTGACGGTAAGGCCACGACCGTCTTCATTTTCCGGATCTGTATCGGAAAGCTCCAACGTGCCGCCATGCAGTTCCATCACTGCCTCGACCAGCGAAAGGCCAAGCCCCGTGCCGGGCTTCGACCGGCTCTCGTCAAGCCGCACGAAGCGCTTGACGACATCCTCGCGCTTGTCGGCGGGGATGCCCGGCCCGTGGTCGGCGACCGAAAGGCAAATGCCGTCAGGCCGGCGCAACAGCTTCAGGCTGATTTCACCGCCCTTGGCATCCCCGGAATATTTGATCGCGTTGTCGATCAGATTGAAGATCGCCTGGCCGATCAGTTCGCGGTTGCCTTGGATGGATATGCCGGGTTCGATGCTGGATGTCAGCACCAGTCCGGCCTCATCCGCAACCGGCTCGTAAAGTTCGGCGCTGTCGGCAACAATCGTCGAAAGCTCGATTGGCGACATCTCCGCGGCGACAGAACCCGCTTCCACGCGCGAGATCATCAGAAGCGCATCGAAGGTTCGGATCAGTTGATCGGATTCCGAGATGATCCCGTCCAGAGCCAGGCGGCGCTGATCCTCATTGGCCGTGTCAATCGCATCAGCGGCCTTGTTGCGCAGACGCGTCAGCGGCGTCTTGAGGTCGTGGGCAATGTTGTCGGAAACCTGCCGCAGGCCTTCGTTCAGCTTTTCGATGCGCTCCAGCATCGTGTTCAGCGAAACCGACAGGCGGTCGAACTCGTCGCCCGAACCGGCGACCGGCAAGCGCTGCGAGAGATCACCCGCCATGATCTTCTTGCTTGCGGCGGACATGCGATCGATCCGCTTCAGCGCGTTGCGGCCGATACCGAACCAGATGATGATGGCGCCGAGGCCCATGATGGCAAGCGCGATCATCAGCGCCTGGCGCACCAGCACGCGGAAGCGCTCGGGCTCGCCGAGATCGCGGCCGACGAGAATGCGCAGGCCGTTGTCGAGCACGAAGATATTGGCGATCGCCATGTGGCGGCGGTCGACCCCGCTATCGGCGTAGCGTTGATAGAAGAAGGGAACGGAGGTCCAACCGGATTCCTCAAAGACGCCCGGCTGCACCGAGGCGACGTTGCCCGCAAGGATATCGCCCGACGGGCCGGCGATGACATAAAGATTGGCGCCCGGCTGACGCGTGCGGCGCTCCATCGCGCGCAGCAGCGCGTTCATGCCCCCCAGATCATAAGCACGCCTGACCACATCGACTTCTTGCTGGACGGCCTCGCGGATCTGCCCGCTGAGCAGCCGCTGCGACATCGCCGTCACGTAGAAGACGAGCGTTGCGGCGCAGATTGCAAAAAGCAGGATATAAAGGGCCGAAAGGCGGACTGCGGTGGACTTGAAGAGAACCCAAAAACGGCTCATCCCTCGTCCTTGATCATGTATCCCGCACCGCGGATCGTTTTCAGCAGCGGCCGGCTGAAGTCCTTCTCGATCTTCGAGCGCAGGCGCGAGACATGCACGTCGATGACGTTCGTCTGCGGATCGAAATGATAATCCCAGACATGCTCGAGCAGCATGGTGCGCGTGACGACCTGCCCGGCATTCTTCATCAGATATTCGAGAAGGCGGAATTCGCGCGGCTGCAGCGGAATTTCCTTGCCGCCGCGCCGGACTTCATGGGAAAGCCGATCGAGTTCGAGGTCGCCGACGCGGTAGACCACGTCCTGCTCCGGCGTCCCCTTGCGACGGCCGAGTACTTCGACACGGGCGAGAAGCTCGCTGAACGCATAGGGCTTCGGCAGATAGTCGTCGCCGCCGGCGCGAAGGCCGGTCACGCGGTCATCGACCTGCCCCAGGGCGGAAAGAATGAGAAGCGGCGTATGGACGCCCTTGCGCCGCAACTCGCTGATGACGGAGAGCCCGTCGCGGCGCGGCAGCATGCGGTCGATGACGATCACGTCGTAGCTGTTTTCGGACCCCATGAAGAGCCCGCTTTCGCCGTCGCTTGCATGATCGGCGATGATGCCCGCCTCGCGAAAGGCCTTCGTGAGGTAGGCCGCGGCTTCGAGATCGTCTTCGATGATGAGAATCTTCATCCGGCCGACATTACCTGCCGGTTGCGTTTGGGCAAGGCTCAAAGCGTCATCCTGTTGCAGTGGGGTCATCGCCGTCGTCCTTGAAACGGATGGGGAAAGGGAGCCGCGCGGAGGTCGGATCGCGGCTCCCTTTTTTAGGCCAAGGTGGGAGGATCAGCCTTGGCCGTTGATCGGCAGCGCAACGAAGCGGCTGCCTTCCTGGGACTGGATCTGGAAGAGAGCCCGGGTGCGGCCGTCCTTCTTCGCCTGGTTCAGAACCTTGACGACATCATCGGCGTTCGAGACCTGCTGGTTGTTCACCGAGGTGATCTTTTCGCCTTGCTTGATGCCCTTGTCGGCAGCATCCGAATCCGCGTCGATGCCGGTGATCGTCAAGCCCTTGCCGTCATCGGAGGGGCCGACCGTCAAGCCGAGATCGGCAAGCGCCTTTTCGGATGCCGGTGCTTCAGGCTGCGGTGCCGGACCACCATTGTCGTCGTTGGAAGCGTCCTTCTGGTCAATCGGCAAGGTGCCGAGCTCAACGGTGAGGGACTGAGCCTTGCCGTCGCGCCAGACCGACACTTCGACCTTGCTGCCAGGCTGCATGGCGCCGATTCGGCGGCTGAGATCGCGGGCATCCTTGACCGTTTCGCCGTTGACGGCAGTGACGACGTCGCCTGCCTTCATGCCGGCCTTCTGGCCCGGCGTTCCATCCTGAGCCGAGACGACCAGCGCGCCGTTGGCTTCCGATAGGCCGAGCGAATCGGCGATGTCCTTGGTAACCGGCTGGATCTGTACGCCGAGATAGCCGCGCGAAACCGTACCGTCCTTCATCAGGTCGGCAACGACGTCCTTGGCGGTCGAAGCCGGGATCGCGAAGGCGATGCCGACGCTGCCGCCCGACGGCGAGAAGATCGCGGTGTTGATGCCGACCACCTGGCCACTGAGGTTGAAGGTCGGACCACCGGAGTTGCCGCGGTTCACGGCTGCGTCCACCTGCAGGTAGTCGTCATAAGGACCGGAGCCGATATCGCGGCCACGGGCCGAAATGATGCCTGCCGTTACCGTGCCGCCGAGACCGAACGGATTGCCGACCGCCACGACCCAGTCACCGACGCGGACATTGTTGTCGTCAGCCCAGTTGACATAGGTGAACTTGCGGCCCTTTCCGTCAACCTTGAGCACTGCGAGGTCCGTGCGCGGGTCCCTCCCGATCAGCTTGGCGTCTAACTCGGTCCCGTCGGTCATGACGGCAACGAAGGCCGAGCCGTCGGAAACGACGTGATTGTTGGTGACGACATAGCCGTCCTCGGAAATGAAGAAGCCGGAGCCCTGCGCGACTGGGCGCAGGCGGCCCTTGCCATCCGGCGGACCAAACCTTCTGTTCGGACCGCCCTGCGGACCGTTCGGGCCTTGTTCGCCGAACTGCCTGAAGAAGCGCTTCAGCGGGTGGTCGTCGGGAAGATCGTCGAAACCGCGGCCGTTGAAATCGAACGCGAAGCCGTCCGTGCTGTCGGAGGCCGCATTGATGCGGGATTCGACGCGCACGGAAACGACGGCCGGGGAAACGGCGTCGACGACATTCGCAAAGCTCGGGACCGACGGAGCTTGAACATTGACAGCTTCGGCGTAGGAGCGCGTGATCTCAAGCGGCACACCGGTTGCAAACACGGCGGCAGCGAGACCTGCGACAGTGGACGCCTTCAGCATCGTTTTGAGGGAGGGGGTCTTGAACATTTTAGGCACCTTCTCTTCTTCTTGTCTTCGTCCCGGCCAATGCCGGATCGGTCGATGGATGAAGATATAGGATGCCGCACCTTACTGCGAACTGTCCGCATAATGAAAAATTCGTAATGTAGGAATAAGCGCTCTATAAGTTTCAATGTCCGAGGCAGCCTCGACGGGTTGAGCGCCGTACTTCTTGCTCCCCTAGATATATTCATGATATCTTAAATATTCTTCCGATCCGGCGAGGATGCCTTGGGGCAAGGGTCATGCGATGAGGGTTGTCGGAACATCTGCGTTGGGTGTCTTGCTTGGGATCTCGCTCGCCTGGGCTGGTCCTCTGCACGATGCGGCAAGGGACGGCAATCGCGAACATGCCGGCCAGCTTATAGATCAGGGCGCGAATATCACCGAGCCGGATGCGGCAGGAGAGCCGCCTCTACTGATCGCAGCGCTTGCCGGAAACAAGGATATCGTCGCACTTCTGCTCGAAAGAGGCGCCGATATCGAGATCAGAAACAAGGGCGGTCTGACGGCGTTGCACGCGGCAGCCTATGGCGGGCACCTCGATGTCGTTGAACTGCTCGTATCGAAGGGTGCGCTGATCAATGATGAAAAGAACTTCTACCAAATGTCGCCGCTTCATGCTGCGGCCGAAGAAGGTCATGCCGATGTCGTCGCCTTTCTCGTCGCGCACAAGGCAAACATAGAGGCGAAGGAACGCAACGGCTACACGCCGTTGACGCAGGCCGGATGGCGATCCCACTGGGATGCCGCAGACCTACTGTTGAAAGCGGGCGCTGTTTGCCAGCAGGCCGACCTGGTCGGCGACTGGCTGTACGGCGAGTGCACGAAGCGGAAATAGCGCTTGCTGCATCTCATCGCCCGAACTGGGAGAATGGACACATGTCATATCGCAAGCAGACAGGCGGCACTGCCGCCTATATTATCGCTGGCGCCGCGATGCTCTTGGCGTTTGTGCAGCCGGCATCGGCGGAAGAGCCGGTGAATACCGGCTATTTCGGGGACGTGGCGATCAAGGGCTACGATCCGGTGGCCTATTTCACCGAGAACAAGGCCGTGGAAGGATCTCCGGTCTATTCGTATCGGTGGCTGGGTGCCGAATGGCATTTCACCAGTTCCGAAAACCGCGACCGCTTCATTGCCGAACCCGGAAAATATGCGCCTCAATACGGCGGCTATTGCGCTGACGGCGTTTCCTTCGGAACCGTCACAACCAATATCGACCCGAAGGCATGGCGGATCATCGATGGCAAGCTCTATCTGAGTTACGATCCCGGTGCCGCGGAAGGCTTCGAAAAGAAGCCGACCAAGGTCGTCGACTCCCAAAAGCACTGGTCGGAGGTGCAGAGCACCCTGATTTCCGACAAGGTGCGCAAGGACTGGCAGCATATGTCGGCCGAGTGAAATTCAGGGGGTCAGCGAGAAGAACTTCAGCGCCTGCGGGGTTACGTGAACATACTGGGCGCCGGCTTGTCCGGCGTCCTTGATTCTGTAAACCTGCCCGCACACCATGCGATCGAGAAAATAGCCGCCGAACCGCTCGCAGAGCCTGTTACCCTGCACCTCCACCGTGCCGGTGATGTTGGTATTGGCGCTGCGGTAGGCGGTATTGCCCGCCTTGTCGAAATACTGGACAAACACCGTTCCGTTTTTGTGTTTTCCGCTCCACGTCTTGTCGCTGATCAGGTTGCGCAAGGCGTCTGCATCAAGCTGATCAGCTTCCGAACCGACGAACCCAAACGGCCATTCCGGAATCCCGGCCGCACGCAATCCCGCTAGATGATGCTCCAGGTCGTCTTCGCGCCAGTAGTCGTAGAGATAGTTGTAGTAGGTAAGGTTGGCGTCCGGAAACAGTTCCAGAAGCTTGGCCTTTTCCTTCGCGCCGCGAACCCGGTCCCCTTCATACGCATAGGCTGCCGTCAGGTACTCGCGCGCCGGCTCCGCGTTGGGCAGCGCATCTCGCGCCGCCTCGATGAGCGGAATTGCACGCCTGTTGTCCCGCGCAGTGTAAAAGACGATTCCGGCCAGCAGCCGGAAGCTCGACGGTGGAGCGGGATCGAGCCGCAAAGCCCTTTCCATCTCAACCACCGCTTCTTCGTGACTTCCCGTATGGACGAGGATCAAAGCCAGGTTGCCGAAGGCCTCCGCACTGTTGGGCTGCACCTGTACCGCCCGGTTTGCCGAGTCCCGCGCCTCCGCGGCCCGACCGTCAACCAGCTGCAGCAGGGCGAGAACGGTGTGGGCGCGCGCATTGTCGGGGTCGAGCTTGAGCGCTTGTCCGGCCGCATCATAGGCGATCTTGCGCGCCACAGCCGCCGACCAGAGGAAGTTGTAGTCGTTGCGCCAGACGTCGACGGCAACGCGTGCAATGCCGGCATGCGCATCGGCAAAGTTCGGATCGAGATCGATCGCCTTTTGATAATAGGACAGCGTGCGCCGATAGGTTTCCACGTCGCTGTAGGCGAGGCCCTCCTGCTCCGCCCGCATGTAGTAATCGTAGGCTTCCAGATTGTCGCTCGGTATCCGCTCCAGCTGGGTGCGCTCGCCGTCGCTCAGTTCCACCGCGAGCGCGGAGATGATCTTGCCGGTGACGTCGTCCTGAATTGCGAATAGATCGGCATATTGGCGGTCGTAGCGCTCGGCCCAAACCGAAAGCCCGCTCAGCGCGTCGATCAGCTTGACGTTGATCCGCAGCCGCGGCCCCGCGCGCTGCAACGTGCCCTCGAGCACGTAGTGGACGCCGAGCTCGGCGGCGACATCCTGAATTTTTCCTGCACCGTTCTGAATGGCAAATACTGAATGCCTGGCGATGACGAAGAGCCCCGAAACCTTGGACAGCTCCGTGATCAGGTCGTCGGTCAGCCCCTGCGCCAGATGATCCTGCTCCGTATCACCGCTGACATTGATGAACGGCAAGACCGCCACCGAAGGTTTGTCCGGCAGGGGATAGGCGAAGCGCTCGACCAGCGTTGGCGTCAGGCCAAGCTCCCACGGCTGCCACCAGTAGGCTGTGAAAGCGGCCAAAAGCAGGACGGCAACGGCACCCGCTAGGCCGGCAGGCATCCTCAACAGACGCTTGAAGCTTTTCGGCGAAATCCGGGCTTTATTCGGATCCAGCACGACCCGGTAGACGCGGATCGGCTCGACGATGCTCTTCACTTTTTGCCTGCCAAGCGAGGTGTAGCCGACATCAAGCTTGGTTTTTACCTGATCGTAAGTCGTGCCGGAGATCGCAATCCCGCCCGGCTCGGCCAGCGCCTGTATGCGGTCCGCGATATTGACGCCATCACCCTGAATGTCGTCGCCCTCGACAATGATGTCTCCAAGGTTGACGCCGATGCGGAAATCGAGTCGCATCGCTCCATCGTCGGATGCTTTTCGCAATGCCTTCTCGCGCTGTACGTCTATTGCGCAATGCAAGGCATCGACAACGCTGTGAAATTCGACAAGCAGGCCGTCGCCCATGGTCTTCACCAGCCGGCCGTGATGTTCGGTGATCTTGGGCAGGATGATGTCGTCCATATCCGCCTGGAAGCAGCGGCGCGTGCCCTCTTCGTCGATCTGGCTCAAACGGCTGTAACCGGCGACGTCAGCGATCAGAATTGCTGCAAGACGGCGCTCCATGTCTTCCCCGCATGCTGCGATGGCTCCCGGGCGGGCATCTTACCGCAGGTTGATTGGCGAAGCCATTATGCTGTCAGGAAGATGCGGGCGTGATCACTTGCCAAGCAGTTCGTCGAGCTTTGCCTGCTCCTCCGCCGTCAGCGGGCTACCGGTGGGCTTTCCCGCACGCCGCCGCGCGAATACCAGCAGCGAGATGCCACCTACGATGATCAGGAACACTGGCGCGCCC
Organism: Rhizobium yanglingense; assembly: GCF_977109285.1. NCBI lineage: Bacteria > Pseudomonadati > Pseudomonadota > Alphaproteobacteria > Hyphomicrobiales > Rhizobiaceae > Rhizobium > Rhizobium yanglingense. The sequence goes on along the minus strand of NZ_CDSAWY010000002.1, from coordinate 47,687 downwards.
CAAAGCAGCATGGTGCGGGTACTGAGCCGTGGCTTCAGCAGCACGAATTCGCCGTAGCGCGAAACGATATAGTTCAGCACCTCCTCGTCGGTGTCGCCATCGGTGATGCGCTCGCGCACCAGCAGCCTGAGGTCCTTGGCAAGGTCGGCATCGGAATCGTCGATCGACTGGTTCTGACAGACCATGCAGCGCAGTTCAGCCGACAACGCCCGGGCACGCACCTCGAGCGCCGGGTCGGCCAGCACCTCGTCGGGATTGACGGCAAAGGCTGGTGCTGCAGAAAGAAACAACGCGATGGCGAGGAGGATCGGCCGGATCATTCCGCCGCCTCCATGACCGGTTTTACCGGTTTTGCCTTGCGGCGGGGGGCGCCGACGCGCAGCCGCCGGTCGGAGAGCGACACGAAGCCACCCACCGCCATCAGCAGCGTCCCGCCCCAGATCAACAGGATGAACGGCTTCCACCAGATGCGCACGACGATGCCGCCGTCCCTGGTCGGATCGCCGAGCGACACGTAGAGCTGGCTTGCCCCGAAGGTGAGGATGCCGGCTTCCGTCGTCGGCATCTGGCGGGCGGCATAAAGGCGCTTCGCCGACCAGGTCTCGGCGACCTCGGCGCCGCCGCGCCGCACGGTAAAATGCCCGCGCTCCTCGCTGTAGTTCGGCCCTTTCGCCGGCTTGAGACCGTCGAAGGAAAGCGTGTAGCCACCAGCCTCGGTGGTCTCGCCCGGCTTCATCTCGAGCACATGCTCGGTCGAAAAGGCCGACACCGCAACGATGCCGATGACGCTGACGCCAAGTCCGGCATGGGCAAGTGCGGTGCCGAAGGCCGAGCGTGGCAGGCCTGTCAGCCGCTTCCAGGCGACATGCGCCTTCACCTTGCCGATGCCGGCGCGGTACCAGAGATCGGCAGCCGCACCTGCGACCAGGAACAGCCCGGCCGCCAGCCCGAGCACCGACAGCACCGGCCCGCCGTGCTCGATGTAGAAGACGGCGATCGCCGCGGCGAAGGCAACCCCTGCCACGACATAGAGCCGCTGCAGGACGCCCAGAAGGTCGCCGCGCTTCCAGGCAAGCAGCGGCCCGAACGGCACGGCGACGAGCAACGGTGCCATCAAGAGCCCGAAGGTCATGTTGAAGAACGGCGCGCCGACGGAGATCTTGTCGCCGGTGAGCGTCTCCAGAAGCAGCGGATAGAGTGTCCCGGTCAAGACGGTGCCGCAGGCAACCGTGAGGATCAGGTTGTTCAGCACCAAGGCGCCTTCGCGCGAGACCGGCGCAAACAGGCCGCCCGCACTCAAACGCGGTGCGCGAAACGCAAACAGCGACAGCGCCCCGCCGATGAAGAGCATGAGAATGCAAAGAATGAAGACGCCGCGGCTCGGGTCGCTGGCAAAGGCATGCACCGAGGTCAAGACGCCGGAGCGCACCAGGAAGGTGCCGAGCAGCGACAGCGAGAAGGTGAGGATTGCAAGCAGCACGGTCCAGATCTTCAGCGCCTCGCGCTTTTCCATCACCAGCGCCGAATGCAGCAGTGCGGTTCCGGCAAGCCAAGGCATGAAGGAGGCGTTTTCGACCGGATCCCAGAACCACCAGCCGCCCCAGCCGAGTTCGTAATAGGCCCAGTAGGAGCCCATGGCGATGCCGAGCGTCAGGAAGGTCCAGGCCGCCAGTGTCCAGGGCCTGACCCAGCGCGCCCAGGCAGCATCGATCCGGCCTTCCATCAAGGCGGCGACGGCAAAGGAGAAGCACACCGAAAAGCCGACATAACCGAGATAAAGCAGCGGCGGATGGATGGCGAGCCCGATATCCTGCAGCACCGGATTGAGGTCGCGGCCCTCGGCCGGTGCCGGATCGAGGCGGACGAACGGGTTGGAGGTCAACAGGATGAAGAGGATGAAGGCGGCGGAGATCCACGCCTGAACCGAAAGCACATTGGCCCTCAGCCTGTCCGGCAGATTGCGGCCGAAGAGCGCCACCAGGGCGCTGAACAGCGCAAGGATCAGCAGCCACAGCATCATCGAGCCTTCGTGATTGCCCCAGACGCCGGAATATTTGTAGATCAGCGGCACCAGCGAATGCGAGTTCTCCCAGACGTTCCGGACGGTAAAGTCGGAGACCACATGGGCATAGGTCAAAACGCCGAAGGAGAAGGTCACTAGCGCAAAGAGCACGATGGAGCCGAGCGGCGCGACATCCATCATCGCCTGGTCAAGCCTTCGCGCGCCGATTGCCGGCACCAGCGAAACAACGATCGCTGCCGCCAGGGCCAGGACAAGTGCGTAGTGACCGATCTCGATGATCATTGCGTACCCTCGCCTTCCTGCCACAGACCCTGCGCCTTCAGCCGGTCGGCAACGTCCTTCGGCATGTATTTCTCGTCGTGCTTGGCAAGCACGGTGTCGGCGATGAACTCCTGGCTGCCGGCCGCAAACCGGCCCTCGGTGACGACCCCCTGCCCTTCGCGGAACAAGTCGGGCAGGATGCCGGTATATTTGACCTTTACCGCATCGCCGCTGCCGTCGGTGACGGCAAATTCCACCGTCGAGCCTGCGCCGCGCACGACGCTGCCCTCGCCGACCAGCCCGCCGAGGCGGATGCGCGTCTCCGGCGCCACCGGTGTTTTGGCAAGATCGGCCGGCATGTAGAAATAGGCGACCGACTGGCTGAAGGCGAACATGACGAGCAGCACTGCGGCGAGGATGAAGCCCATGCCGCCGCCAATCACCGCCAGGCGCTTCTGCTTGCGCGTCATTGCGTTCCTCCTTCCGCCGCAATGCCGAGTTCGCGCGCCAGCGCCATCAGCTGCATGCCCTCGTCGCCGTCGGCAGGAAAGGCCCCCAGGGCGCGCTTCAGCGCGCTTGCGGCACGATCCTTGTCGTTCAAGACGGCATAGGAGCGGACAAGCCGCATCCAGCCCTCGAAATTGTTCGGGTCTGCAACAAGCTTCGCATCGAGGCTTTCCACCATGCCGCGGATCATCTGCTGCTGCTCACTACTGTTCATATCCTGCGCCGCTGCGACATCTTCCTCTGTTGGATTGCCCGGCGCCTTGCCGTCCGCCACCACCGGAGCGCCGCCGTTTTTGGCGATATGCTCGTTGACCAGCGGCAGCCATGGCGCATCGGCGGGCGAACCTTTCGCCAGCGCCTCGAAGGCCGCCTTCGCCTGCCCCGGTTGCCCCGCCTGCTCCAGGCTAAGCGCCACGTAGAACCTCGCACGCGGATTGTCAGGCTCGAGCGAAAGCGACTGCTCCAGCACCTTGCGCGTCTCCTCGGTCACGACACCGTTGGCGCCCGCCATCAGCGTTTCGGCCAGCCCGTTAAGACGGATCGGGCTCGGCCCGAGCAGCCGGATGGCATTGCGGTAGGCCTTCTCCGCATCGGCGATGCGCATTGCATTGTAATAGATCGGCGCCAGCACGTCCCAGCCCCTGCCGTCTTCCGGATCCTCCGCCAGATGCCGCTCCGCCTTCACAATCAGCATCGCCATGTCGTTGCCAGGTTCCGCCAGCCGATCCGCCAACGGCCGCGACGGCACATCAGGACGGCCGAGCGTGATGTAAAGACAGAGCCCGAGAACTGGCAGCAGCAGGAGAACGAAAGCCTCGCTGAAACGGTGCGTGCGAACGGGCTTGCGTTGCGTCTTCGGCTCGGCAGCCGAGACGGCAATCAGCCTGCGGCCGATTTCGGCCCGCGCATAATCCGCCTCGTCGGCCGAAATCAATCCGCCAGCCAAATCGCGATCGAGTTCGCGCAGCTGATCGCGGTAGACCGCCGCTTCGCCGGCACGGTCGTCGTCAGCCGCCTTCGCGCCGCGCAAAAGCGGATAAAGCAGGAAGGCGGCAACAGCCGCGGTCATCGTGGCCACCAGAATCCAGAACATCATACCGGCTCAAATACTTGAAGCGCGGGGCCATTCCAACTGGCAAAGTCGCAATGACGAAGATTTGAGGCGTTTGGCCGCAATATCAGCAGGACGTTATCTGCAGCACCGGCCGAAGTCAGCCGAGCGGCGACCAGCTTCCGTCACTGTTGCGGCAGGCCGCGCCACGCGTGACGGTGTCCTTGCTGTCCGCAGTCAGCGTATGCGTGTATTGACGGCAGTTCTGCGAACCCACCTGATAGGGTGCGGCCGCCACAACCTTACCGCTTACATTGCGCCCGCTCCAGACGACCGGCTGGCCGACGCCAGCGCCTTCGAGCGCCCGGTATTCGGCCTCGAGAGCCCGCTGCTTGTCGCTGTCGCTCAGCTGCACGCCGCTGCGGCCGGCGATTCCGCCCTGCAGCGCCGTGATGAACGCCGCCGATGCCGAAGGCCTGGAGGTCGTGCACGACGACAGCGCAACGGCAACAAGAAGCGAAGAAACGATCAAAACATTCGGTCGTAACATCATTCGGTCAAACCAGCATCGGGGTGTGAATCAGTGCCGCCAGATGCGCATCGCCCCATGTCGGCATTAAGGCAAAGCATGCTATGCAATTGCCTATGTCTTTGTGACATCAAGCAATTGCTCATGCAACATCCTTTGTGACGCCGGGCAGGATTAGCCGCGCCTTCAGGCCGCCCCACTCCCCGCGGGAGAGCTCGAGCCGGCCCTGATACTCGTTGGAAATCTCCGTGACGATCGAAAGCCCGAGGCCCGTTCCCGGCTTGCTCTCGTCCAATCGCCGCCCGCGCTTCAGCGCCTCGCGGATCTGGTCGGGCTCCAGTCCCGGTCCGTCGTCCTCGATGACAAGCTCCACCCAGTGCCGCCGCGCGCTTGCTTCGGCACCCTTCACATCCTCGGCCGCTTCGGCTGCGCTGAGCCGCACCTTTGTCGTGGCAAACCGCGACGCATTCTCCAAAAGGTTGCCGACGGTCTCTTCCAGATCCTGCTGCTCCATGGCAACCGCGAGGTTCTGCGGCGTCACGTTGAGCTCGAATTCCTTGTCGCCATTGAGCCGCCGCATCACGCGCACCAGCCGCTCCAGCGCAGGTTCCGCATCGGTTCGCGCCAGCACCGATTCGCGCTGTGCGGCGATGCGTGCCCGGTTGAGGTAGGATTGCACCTGGCCCTGCATCGCTTCTGCCTGGCTGCGCACCAGCTCGCCGTGCGAGCGCTCCAGCACCCTCGCCTCGTTAAGCAGAACCGCAATCGGCGTCTTCAGCGAATGCGCCAGGTTGCCGACCTGCATCCGGGCGCGCTCGACGATGCGCCGGTTGCTGTCGATCAGCGCATTCACCTCGTTGGCAAGCGGTAGGATTTCCCGCGGGAAATCGCCCTTCAGCAGTTCGCTCTCTCCCGCCCGGATGCGCTCCAGCGCCGCGCGCGCCTTGTCGAGCGGCTTCAGGCCGTAGAGAATGGCAAGCGCATTGACGATCAGGCTTCCGACCCCGAAGCCGGCCAGCGCCAGATAGAGACTGTGGGAGAAGTTGCTGACGTCGCTCTCGACGACCTCGACATTGCCCGACACCCTGAAGCGCGCAGCGCGTCCGTCCGTGTCAAGCACCACTTCGGTTTCCGCCACCTGCACGCGGTTTCCGGTCGCATCCGTCACCTGGTAATAGCGCTCGTAATTCTTGTCGAAGGGTGCTTCCAGCACGGAGGGAACAGGGATCGTCGCCGATCCCAGCGAAGGCGAAACCAGCGGCGCCGTCGTGTAGGTTCCGAGCGGCTCCACCACCCAGTACCAGCCGGTCCTCGGCTGGGCGAAGCGCAGGTCGCCGAGTTGGGGGCTGCCGCTCAGCGCGCCCTGATCGCCGATCGTCACGGAATTGATGACGTTGTAGAGCTGGGCGCGCAGCAGATCCTGGAAACCGCGCTCGGCGCTGCGGCGGTAAAGCGTGGAAATCAGCAGGCCGATAACCACAAGCGCCACGGTCGACCAGACGGTCGTCAGAAGGAGAACGCGTGCGGTGAGCGACTTAATGCGCATTGTTCGGCGCTTGGATGCGGTAGCCGAGACCGCGCACCGTTTCGATCAGGTCCACGCCCATCTTCTTGCGCAGGCGGCCGACGAATACCTCGATCGTATTGGAATCGCGATCGAAATCCTGGTCGTACATGTGCTCGACCAGCTCCGAGCGCGAGACCACCTCGCCCATATGATGCATCAGATAGGCAAGCAGCCGGTATTCGTGCGAGGTGAGCTTCAGCGTCACGCCGTTGACCATCGCCTTGGAGGTCTTGGTGTCGAGCCGCACCGGGCCGCAGACGATCTCGGACGAGGAATGCCCGGCCGCACGGCGGATCAGGGCGCGAATGCGCGCCAGCACTTCCTCGACATGGAAGGGCTTGGTCACGTAGTCATCGGCCCCGGCATCGATGCCTGCGACCTTGTCGCTCCAGCGGTCGCGGGCCGTCAGGATCAGAACCGGCACGCCGCGGCCCGCACCGCGCCACTTTTCAAGGACGGTGACGCCGTCCATCTCCGGCAGGCCGATGTCGAGGATGATCGCGTCATAAGGCTCGGTTTCACCGAGGAAATGTCCTTCCTCGCCGTCGAAGGCCTGATCAACGACATAGCCCGCCTCCTTCAGCGTATCGGCGAGCTGCCGGTTCAGATTGACATCGTCTTCGACTACCAGAATGCGCATCGGTCCGCTTTCACCTCAAGTGTATCACTGGTGTTTCATAGGCCGATTCCGCCTACATCGGAACCCTGACGGTCACCTTGCGTGGACGCTGGCCGTTGCCCTGGACGAGAACGGTGATGATGCAGGTGTTGCCTGATGGCTGCACGGAAAGAAGCTGCCCGCCCGTCTGCTCGACGACCTGCTCAGCCGCCGCGCTGCAATCGCCTGCGACGCGCACGATCAGATCGCGCGGTTCGTCCGGTGAGGGCGCCGATACCGCCAGCCCGGCGGCCAAAACTACGACGCTCAAGGGAGAGGCCATGTGCATGCTTCCAACGTAATTCCAACTTGGTCCGACTATGTACTCACGTGACCTGAATGGCAAATGAATGCCCTGTAACGCCGGATGTTTATAACAATTCTGGACTGTATTTTTCTTGAATTTCCACAGCCGAAAGACGAGAGGGCGGGATGCGTGAAAACACAGATGTCCCGCCCTGAGATTTCCTCAGCGAACGACCTGCCGGGCCGCCGGATGGCAGGTCCCGAAGGGATAGGCTGCCTGGTCTGCGCCGCCGTCAAGGATCGGGCAGCGCATTTGCCTCGGTCATGTCCATCGTCACGAAGGGAGAAAGGAAGACCTCAATGCCCGAGCCTTCAGATCGGCAAGCGCCAAGACCACACGCGCATCGTCCGGCGTCCCTTATAGGCCGGCCCACAGTCCGATCGGCTCATAACATAGGCTCGGCCCGCGAGACATCGCAGCGCGCAGCCTCCAAGGATGAGGGCGGAGTGATGAGCGTGGTTTTCCTTGCGCCCTTCATAAACGACTTGACGAAGGCCGACGATACAAAGCCACACCTCTTACCGGTCAGGCGAGGCGCCGTTCCGCAAATGGTTGCCGCGGCTTTCGCCGCACATGCGAAACTGCTATGCCCCATGTCCTCAGCTCTCAAATCCGTTTCAGCACGAATGTTCAAATTCCCCTTGCGCTCGGCGCAGACGATCGCCGTGCTTGCCGTCAGCCAGCTCATCGGCTGGGGCACCACCTTCGAGATGCTCGGCGTCATGGGCCGCGTCGTCGCGCCCGATCTCGGCCTGCCGAACGAAGTGGTCTTTGCCGGCCTCACCGTCATGATGGTCGTCAGCGCCATCGCCGGCCCCGCGACCGGCCGCTGGCTCGCGCGCTTTGGTGCAGCCCGCGTGCTTGCCGCATCGTCGGTCACCTTCGCGACGGGCCTGCTGATGCTTGCCGCCACGCATGGGGTCGTCCTCTATGCGGCTGCCTGGATCGTCATCGGCCTTGGCGGCGCGCTTGGCCTTTCAGCGCCCGCTTATACCGCCGTCGTCGAGCGAGAAGGCCTGAACGGCAAAAGGATCATCGCCATCCTCATGCTCTTCACCGGCCTGTCGGCAACGCTGTTCTGGCCGATCCTGACGCTGGTGACGGACGCCCATGGCTGGCGCATCGCCTTCATCTTCTCGGCGGCACTTCACATTTTCGTCTGCCTGCCGCTTCATCTTTTCGCCCTGCCGAAGCCCGCCGCAACGCACACGCAAGGCACTGCAGCGGATACCCCACCGATCGCGCTATCGCCGCGTGAGCGCCGCAAGGCCTTCCTGCTGCTTGCCACCTCGACGACGCTCGGCACCTTCATCAGCTTCGGCATTGCGCCCTCGCTGATCGAAATCTTCCGCCAGTCCGGCGCCTCGCCGGCGCTTGCCCTGCAGCTCGGTTCCGCCCGCGGCGTCATCGGCATTTCCGCCCGCGGGCTCGACATGCTGCTCGGCAAACGCGGCAACCCGATCCTCACCTCGGTCATGGGCATCAGCCTCATGCTGGTAAGCTTCCTCATGCTTTTGCTGTGCGGCACCTCGACGCCGCTGCTTGTCGCCTTCATCGTGATGTATGGCTTCGGCTCCGGCGTGCTTGCCGTTGCCCGTGCGCTGCTGCCGCTCGCCTTCTTCTCGCCCCGCGAATACGGCCTGCAAGCCGCCCGCCTCTCGCTGCCGCAAAACCTTGCCAACGCCATCGCCCCCGTCATATTCACCGCCACCCTCGACCGCGTCGGCACCGGACTGACGCTCACCATCTGCGCAGCGCTCGCCGCCCTCGCCATGGTCTTCGTTTTCATGCTGGCGGGAATGGTCAGATCGGCAAAGCAGCTGGTTCCGTCACAGCCCTGAACCGCGTCTCCGCTACGTGCAGCTTGGCCTTCGCCTCCCGGTGCGTGCGCGTCAGCCGTCTTTCGTCCGCCGCAAAGCCCCACGGCAGGAACGATCGGATGTCCATGGTGTTTTCCCTGAGGGTCTGCCGCCGTCCCTCTTCCCGTCTGCCACCACCTTCTGCTTGTGATCACGGGGAGAATATGCCGCGCCCTCTTACACGGCCGGCAGCCGGCGTGGGCCATGTCCCCTCGCCGCAGGCGGGTGAGGGGTGAGGGGCAAAATCCGGGTGAAGGGCGAAACTTCAAACGATCCGCAATCAAAGGCTTTCATAGTGAGGAGGCCCCGCAGGACCGTCGCAAACCGCCAATCGCAATCAGCCGAGCGGCTGCCTTACCGCTGTGTCAACATCGTAATCCGCCGCGATCCGCATTTCCCGGACCGGCCGCACGAGTTCGATCGAGCGCTGGTACTCAGGATGCGCCTTATAAGCTGCAAGTGCCGCCTCGTCGTCGAATTCGCCGTAGACCACCAGGTCGACATCGGTGCCGAGCTGGTCGGTCTTCACATTGGTGCCGATCTCCAAAAGCCGCGCATGCGGAATCGCCGTCAGCACCGAAAGCCCGACGCGCACCGTCTCCAGGTTTTCCGCGCTTGCGGTGAAGAAAACGATATGGCGGATCACCGGGGCACTCCTGATCTTCAACAAAGCCGCGCGATAGCACGCCCAAGCCACCCCTTCAACCGCTGCAGAATGCCCGGCGCCTCTTCGCGGCGCAGGGCCGCATGGAAGGTCCGGCCGTATTCGGCGAGCTTCTCGGCCCGGTCCGTGCCGTTGACGATGCGGCGTGCGTTTACCCAGTCTTCCTTTTCGGCGTTCAGGTGGTCGGCAAGCCTGTGCCCGGTGAAACTGCCAACCAGCATGCCCTCGATCAGGATCGTCACGGCGGCCGCCATCTCCATCGCACGGTCCGGCTCTGCGACGAGGTCGATGCCGATGATCGCACTCATCGCCTCGTAATTGCGCTTGTGGGTGAGCTGAACCAGTCCGCGGCCCAGCCAGCACTTTCCGTCCTCGTCCGGCTTCCAGTATACGGTCTTCACCCAGGAAAGCTTGCCTGCCGCATAGGCGCGGTCGAGAATCTCGATCGCCTTTGCGTCGCTGCCGGCCAGGGTCTCACGCACCGGCTGCATGGTGAAGGCCGTCTCGTGGAAAGCCGTCGCCAGGATGTAGGCCAGCCACCGCCAGTCCGCCTGCGGCATACGTTGCTCGAAGAAGTCGAGAATCGCCGTCATGCCCTCGACCTGCCCCTCGGAAAGGGGCCCTCTGAACAGGCTTTGCCGCACGGCATCGAAGAAGAATGTCCGGTCGATGTGGATAACCATGAAATCTGACCTGGTCCTAATCGATTAAAATAATTTCAATCGTTTAAAGCGTTTAAACCCCTGATTTACACCGCATTTGGCCTATGTCATGCGTTTCCCGTCGAAGCTCGCCGAAGGACAGGAGACCGAATGCAAACGCCCGCCAACAGCCAGCCTACCATTCCACAGCACCTCGTCGACCAGATGGAAAACGAGTGGCGCCAGATCCGCCCGGCGCGCGAAACGCAGCGCCCGGCGCCACAGCCGCCCAAGCAGCGATAAACCCATAAAACGCAAAAGGCGAGACGGCGGATCCTTCAAATCCCCCGCACCCTCGGCTCGCCGCCGCCGTCCAGGATCAGTGCCGTCAGCGCCAAGACGAGCGCATCCAGCCTGTCGGGCGAGCAGCCACCCGAAAGCCCGTCGACGCGCAGGGTAATCCTTGCCGCCGGCAGCCGTCACCAACTCCGTCGCCTCCTCGACCGTTTCCGGCCTTCCATATCCAATTGCTGCTCTTTGTCGCGCGACCAGTCGCGCCCGCCGCGCCGAGTTCCACGGCGATCCCGCGTCCGGAGCCGCGCGCGCTTCCGGCAACGAGTGCCGCCTTTCCCTTGGGGTCTGCTGCCACTTTCCCGACCTTCACGTTCGAAAGCTTCGCCGCCGCTTAGGACCTACCTCTTCGCCCGCTCGCCGTCGCCCACCGTCAGCGGCCAATCGACGATATAATCTTCCAGGTCGTCGGGATCGATCTCCGTCTCGCTGATCGTCCGCCCGCGGGCGGAAATGCCGGCCTGGTGAACGGTTTCAGGGTCGCCGGAAACCAGCCGATGCCACCAGTAAAGATCGCGCCCCTCGTTCACCAGCCGGTAGCCACAGGTCGGCGGCAGCCAGGCGATTTCCTGCACGTTCGCCTTCGTCAGCTGCACGCAGTCCGGCACGAAATCCCGCCGCTTCTCGTAGTTCGAGCAGCGGCAGCTTTGGCCGTCAAGGAGCTTGCAGGCAACGGAGGTGAAATAGACGTCGCCCGAATCCCACTCCTCCAGCTTGTTGAGGCAACAGAGCCCGCAGCCGTCGCAGAGGCTTTCCCATTCCTCGCTGTTCATTTCGTTCAGCGTTTTCCGCTTCCAGAAGGGTCGTTCGTTCATCATTCGTTTTCTTGCAACAGCGTCCGCAAATCCGCGTGAGACGCCTTCAATTCTCTTGTTATCGGCCGCCAAATCAATCAATTATTCAGCATGCTTCGTTTATCGAAGAGCGCAATGCCGAAGAATGGCTGTGCTCTGACGCCTGGCTCGCCAGCCGTCAAGCGCGATCGGGCGGGAATATAGAACGTGCAGGATCCGGACAATCCAGAAGAACGCCCGCGCAGGAGCCGGCACATCCTGCTGAAGATCGATTCATGGATCGATTCCACCCTCTGGAACGCCGGTTTCCGCTCCGCCGAGATCTGGGAAGACGTCACCATCTTTTTCCGCCGCTTCCGCGTGCGCGGCTGGAAGCGCTTAGTGTTCGAACTTAGCGGCGAAGCGTTGACGCTCGGCGCTGCCGGGTCGGTTCTCATGCTCCTCCTCGCCCAGCCTGCCTTCGAGGCTACCAAGGAAGATTGGCGCAATCGCGGCGATTTCGCCGTCACCTTCACCGACCGCTACGGCAATGTCATCGGCCACCGCGGCGTCATCCATCAGAATTCGGTGCCTATCGACGAATTGCCGGATTCGCTGATCAAGGCGGTGCTCGCCACCGAGGACCGCCGCTTCTTCGACCATTTCGGCATTGATTTCATCGGCCTGTTCCGCGCCATGAGCGAGAATGCCCGCGCCGGCGAAGTCGTCCAGGGCGGCTCGACGCTGACGCAGCAGCTTGCCAAGAACCTTTTCCTGTCCAACGAGCGCTCGATCGACCGCAAGATCACCGAAGCCTTCCTGGCGCTCTGGCTCGAAGCCAACCTGTCGAAGAAGGAGATCCTCTCCACCTATCTCGACCGCGCCTATATGGGCGGCGGCACCTTCGGTGCGGCGGCGGCCTCGCAGTTCTATTTCGGCAAGAACATCACCGATGTGAACCTCGCAGAATCGGCCATGCTTGCCGGCCTCTTCAAGGCGCCGGCGAAATATGCGCCCCACGTCAATTTGCCGGCGGCGCGCGCCCGTGCCAACGAAGTGCTTACCAATATCGTCCAGAGCGGATTGATGACCGAGGGCCAGGTGATTGCCGCCCGCCGCAGTCCGGCGACGATCGTCGACCGCAACGAGCAGGAATCGCCCGATTTCTTCCTCGACTGGGCCTTCGAGGAGGTCCAGCGTCTTGCCGCCCGCTTCCACCAGCATTCACTGATCGTGCGCACCACGATCGACATGGGTATCCAGAAGGCGGCGGAAGATGCAGTCGAGACGTCGCTGCGCGAATATGGCGAGTCCTTTCACGCCAAGCAGGGCGCGATGGTGATGCTTGAAAACGGCGGTGCGGTGCGCGCCATGGTCGGAGGGCGGGACTACGGCGAAAGCCAGTTCAACCGCGCGACGCGGGCGCTGCGCCAGCCGGGCTCCTCCTTCAAGGTCTATACCTATGCAGTGGCGATGGAGAGCGGCATGACCCCGCAGACTACCATCGTCGATGCGCCGATCTATTGGGGCAACTGGAGCCCGCACAACTACGCGAACCGCTATGCCGGCCGCGTCACGCTCGAAACGGCGATCGCGCAATCGATCAACACGATCCCGGTGCGGCTTGCCAAGGACAAGCTTGGCATCCAGCCGATCCGCGCCATGGCCAAGGCGATGGGCATCGAATCGCCGGTGCGCGACGACGTGACAATCCCGATCGGAACGTCGGAAGTCACCGTTCTCGACCAGGCGACGGCTTATGCGGTGTTTCCCGCGGGCGGCTATCAATCACGTCGCCACGGCATCGCCCAGATCCTCGATTACGGCGGCGACGTGCTCTACGATTTCGACCGCGACGAGCCGCCGGCAAACCGCGTGCTGTCGGAAAAAGCCGATGCCTACATGAACCAGATGCTGACCCGCATCCCCTATTTCGGCACCGCCCGCAAGGCAGCGCTCGACAACGGCATCCTCACCGGCGGCAAGACCGGCACGACGCAGGCCTATCGCGACGCCTGGTTCGTCGGCTTCACCGGCAACTACACCTGCGCCGTCTGGTTCGGCAATGACGACTACACCTCGACGAACAACATGACCGGCGGCTCGCTTCCCGCCATGACCTTCAAGCGCGCCATGGATTACGCCCACCAGGGCATCGTGCTGCGTCCCATCCCCGGCGTCGAAAACCCGGCGCCGCCGGCCAAAGACACCGCCAAGACCGCCGCCGCCAAACCCGAAGACAGCATCCCACAGCTCATCCGTCCCCGCATGCTCTCGGTGGAATCGACCAGGATCCTCAAAGACCTCGGCGAAAAGCTGAAATCCGCCCCGCCGCTCGAAGCGCAGAAGGTGGCGAGCGCGGGGTAGGTAAGTGCAAGACCGAAGGGTGGCTGCGTGTTCACCCCCACGAACCTCATTCCTGCGCTCGTCACAGGAGCCCAGCCACGGTGCGTCCGCGCGGCGAAGAGCCTCATTAGACCTTGCAGGCAATGCGAAATGTCGCCCAGTTCGGATGTCATCTCGCACCTGCCGTCCACAATGTCAGCGGTCCGTTCCGATGACACTGCGACAGCGTCTGCCGATGCATCTCCGTCGAGCTGCACCGGCTTCAAGAACTCCTCTCGAAGTCTTTCGCCCGGATGCGGATTGGGCAGCAAATCGGCGCTCGTCTTTTGGCGTGGCAGCTTCTCCTTCCTCCACACATCACCCCAATCCTCCACCGCGTATTCGGTCGAGCCCGCGCCCGCGCCATTCCACCCCGCCGGAATCAATGCTAACCCTTTCACCTGATTTGTTTCCAAGGGCATGCAGTGTTTCGATTCCCGCTTTTTATCGCAATCACGCTGATTGTCGCTTTCGGCGGCGGAATCGTGGTTTCGCTCTATGCGCTGAACGCGACGCAAGGGTTTGGCGCGATCAAGCTCGGCGCCTGGGAAGCCTTTCCCGAATTGCAGACGGCCGATGCCGATCCTTATGCGAAGTCCCACCGCGCCCGAGCCGGCAAGCTGCTTTATGGCAGCGCCGAGGGGCTGACGTTCACGGCGAGCGTCGACGACAGCGGCGAGCGGCTGAACGCGGCCTGCAGCTACCGCATCAGCGGCCAGACGCCGCCTGCCCGGCTGTGGACGCTGTTTACTTCGGACAACAGCGGCAATCCCGCCTCCATCCGTCCCGGGCTGCCGGCGGCGCTGAATTCCTGGACGATCCTGCGCCAGGCCGACAGCAGCTTCACGATCGACATTTCCGCCAATGCAAGACCGGGCAACTGGCTGGCGCTTCCCGCCGCCGGCACGTTCCGGCTGGTGCTGACGCTGTTCGACACGCCGACTGCCGGAAGTTCGGGCGTCATCGATCTCGCTATGCCGAGGCTTACGAAGATCGGATGCGGCAATGCTTAGGCTGATATTCTCAATCCTGACCGGCCTCTTCGGCGCCGCACTGCTGCATCTCGTCATCATTCTCGCGCTGCCGCACTACACCGGCAGGGACGCCCAGACGCGGGTGCTTGCTGAGGGCGATCAGAACCATTTCTATCTGCTCTCAGCACAAAACGACGACGCGGGGCTAGCAAACAGCGATCCTTTCCTGCGCACCGCCGTCTGCGCCTTCGATCTGGAAGACAACCCCGTCCGCTTCACGGCAAAAGGCAACGTGCCGTTCTGGTCGATCGCCGTCTATGACGGCGCCTCGAACGAAGTCTTCAGCATGAATGACAGAACGTCTGTGGGGGGAGCGCTGGATGTTCTCGTCGCAACCCCGATCCAGCTTACCGGTTTGCGCAAATCGCTGCCGGCGGAGCTGCAGCCGACCATTCTTGTCGAGATGAGCCACCCGCAAGGCTATGCGGTGCTCAGAACGCTTGCCCCGCAGGCAAGCTTCGATGAGGCAGCCAGAAGCTTCCTCGCGGGCGCCGGCTGTGAGGCCTATGCACCCGCCGACTGAGGCTTGGCCTCACTCGTTCTCCACGCGGTTCTCCACACGCGATGCGTGCTGCGCCGGGCGCTTCGGCATCTCCGGGAGGCGCTCGTAGCGTACGCCCGTGAACAGCAGAATCTGAGCCTTGACCGGCTCCTTTTCCTTGCGGCGTGGCACCTGTGGCCGCCGGTCCGCCAATGCGACTACTATGGCCATTCTCGTCTCCATGCACTGCCCGAGACGGATGAACGTGAGCGGATTTCACCCTGCCCGCCTGCACGGGCCAGCGCGTCCTGCGGTGCCGGATATTCCGGACCGAGGGCATTCGCGCCTTTCTCACGGCACCTATTCGAAATACCGTGAAGCGGAATCTTGACGACCGAAGCACTCAATCGCGCCGTTCCTATCCGAATTGAGACACACGATAGTTAACAGTTTACTAATAT
This sequence comes from Rhizobium yanglingense, assembly GCF_977109285.1. Taxonomy (NCBI): domain Bacteria; kingdom Pseudomonadati; phylum Pseudomonadota; class Alphaproteobacteria; order Hyphomicrobiales; family Rhizobiaceae; genus Rhizobium; species Rhizobium yanglingense. The sequence continues at coordinate 32,135 of NZ_CDSAWY010000002.1, read as the reverse complement.
TGCAGGCTCGCGGCGTCTGCACGACACCGGTTATTAAACGCGCTTACCAACCGTTTGGTTTCAATCCGACGGGAGCAAAAACACGAATATAATTTAACAATGATTTCAATTACTTAAAATCACCACGTGGCGAAACTCCCGGAAAGGACGACTGTTGCATATTTGCGGCACAAAAAATATTTAATTGCAGCCGCCTCATTTGCGCGTATCGTGTTTTTGCCAGTCGAGTTTCAGGGCAACGGCCGGTTGGGAGACCATGTATGCTCTTGCCGCAAGAACGGAGGGCAGATGATGTCTTTGATGTTGAACTCGTCATATTCTCCGGAAGACCTCGATGTGCTGAGATGCGTATTGGACGCATGGTGCGCGGAAAAGCGGATCGATATCAAAAGCGCCGAAGCGCGATTTGCCGCCTCTGCCGCGCTCGATCTTTACCAGGCAGGCCATACCGATAGCGAAAAGCTGCTGACAGCCATGCGTTCGCACAAAGGCCTTTGAACTGCATCCTGAGGATGCGTCCGGGAGCGCCTTGCCGCTGCAAGGCGCTTTTTCATTGCGCTGGCGATCCTTCAATGCACGTTTTGCGTGCGTCATCGTCTCGCATTTGATTAAAATCTTCAGCAACCGTTAACCGTGCCGGTGTAGGATTTGTTCATCTTCGCATGGGTTGATGTGCGTTCCGCCAGCGCATGAAGGCCTGAGTTCCGCGTTTTCCAGGGTGTTCGTGTGCGTGACCGGTTTCGAGACCTAGAGGGCCCCCTGGCCATCCGGAAAAAGGATGTGGTATTGATGGCGACAGTCAGCAGCTTCGAAGGATTGGCGCATCCCACCCGATCCGAGCTGCGCCAGTTCGCCGAACTGTTCATGCCGCTTTTTCAGGCTTCTTCCGACGAGGCTCGCCGCCAGGCGGTTGCCGCACTTTCCCAGTGCAAGACCATACCATCAGCCGTTGCCCTCTTCGTCGGCAGCCAGCCGATCGCAATCGCCGCGCCGTTCCTGACGGCCTCGCAGGCGGTCGACGACGATACGTTGATCGTCATCGCCCGGTCGCAGGGAGCTGCCCACGCCCGGGCGATCGTCAGCCGCGACAGCCTTTCACCCAAGGTCATCGATGCGCTTGTGGCGCTGCGTCAGGCCGAGCCGCGACAGATTGCGCCAGCCGCCGTTGCCGAAGAGCCGGCAGAAGCGCATGCGCTCCCGCCGACCGCTGCCTCGATGGAGGCGGCCGATTTCGTCGAGCGCCTTGCCAGCGAAGAGGCGATGCGCGAAAGGATCAAGGGGCTGGCACGACATCTCGGACGCAATGACGGCAACCGCCTCGGCCTGCGCACGCTGTCCGACATCCAGGAGGCGCTGCTCGTCCGTTTTGCCCGCGCACGGGAGGCTGGGTCCTTCGCAACAGCGCTTGCCGACGCGCTTTCGGCCAGCCGCTGGCTTGCCGAGCGCATCATGCTCGATCTCTCCGGCCAGCAGCTCGCAACGACCCTGACCAGCCTCGGCATGGGCTTTCTCGACGCCGTTTTCGTGCTGGAGAGACTGTATCCGCATCTTTCCGAGCCGCAGCACAACGTGACTCGCGCCTGGATGGTGCTGGATGCGCTCGATCCGGACGAATGCCATCAGCGGGTCGAAGCCTGGCGTCGCGCCGACAGCTATACCTACAAGCCGGAAGACCAGGTGCCGGCAGAGCGAGCCGCCGCTTCCGCCCCGCGCGCCGTGCGCCAGGAGCCGCCGGTACGCGATATCCGCATCGTCGGCCGCCGGTAAGAACTTCAGAGGGGGTTCTTCCGCTCGTCGGCCAGCGGCACGATCTCCGCGACGTCGTCGGCTTCGAGCTCGACGATCCAGAGGTCCGGATCGAACTTCCGCTCGCGGTCGAGCAGTTCGCGCACCTTCTCGGCCTCCGCTTTGTCAAGCCTGATTTCAAAAAGACGCATGCCGCTCTCCTCCTCATCGAAGACGCTTTGCGGCGCAGGCGCGTAGAGCGTTTCGAGCCCGTCGCGGAAATGCTGGCGGATGAAGATGGCCCCCGCTTCCTCCGCCCCCTTCTTCTCAATAGCGGCGAAATCGCCCCTGGCGAAAACGCGGCGCAGGAGGGCGGAAACGAAGATGTCGGTGCGCAATCTCATGGGCGCGGTATAGACCGGCGGAGTGCGGGCGGCAACGCTAGACCTTTACCGCCAGCCTCAGCCCGCCCCAATGCCGCCCGCGGACGGTGATCGGCGCGGAGATGTCCTTCATCATCACGAAACTGCCGCCGCCCATGTCGCGGCGATAGGTCTGCACGAGGAAAGGCGCTGTGCTTTTTCCCGCGGCAAGGCCGACGCGATCGTTGAAGATGCGCCGGTTGCGGCAGTTGGCGGTGTTCCACACCGTATCGCCCGGCCGCTGGGGTTCGGAGAATTTCCGGTTGTGCGTCGGCAGATAGCCGTTCTCGTCGACCGCCGCGCAAAAGGCGATGCGCTCGTCGCAGACTGCGACAGGCTCCTGGATCGGCGGCAGCAGGCGGTCGGTGAGTTCCGTGAAAGCCGCCATGAGCTGCACCGGATCGGTTCCCGGGATCGGCCGGTACTGCCGGTTGAACAACGCCTCGAAGCCGATGCGGCCCTCGGCGACGGCATGTTCGAAGACGTCGGAAATCGCGGCGGCCACACCTTGCGCCTTGGCGATCCAGAGGCTGTCTGCCGTTTGCACACCGGCGCTCGCTGTCAACTGCACCAGTTTCTCGGAAAGGCCGACGACGCTGTCGACGCGCTTTGCAGCGTGCTGGAGCTTCACGTTGGAATTCAGCACTTCGGCCGACATCTCGCCGAGCTTGGCGACGAAACCGGCGCATTGCTGGTCGACAGCCTCGGTGGTCCTTGCCATGACCGTGGAGCTGTCGAGGATCTGGGTAATCACATGCTCCATCTTGGTGAATGCGCCACGCATCGCTTCGGACTTGTCCTTGACGCCGGCGGCACTTTCGCGCGCGCCGCTGCCTGCCGCCGAGAGACGGTCGATCCTGATGCGCAGCTCGTCCAGCGTTTCCTGGATGGAGCCAGTCGCCTTGGAGGTCTGCAGCGACAGCGCTCGGATTTCCGAGGCAACGACGGCAAAGCCCTTGCCCGCTTCGCCGGCACGTGCCGCTTCGATTGCGGCGTTGAGCGCCAAAAGGTTCGTCTGCCGCGCGATGGTGCTGATCTCTGCGGCAACCTTGTCGACATCGGCAAGCGATTTGGAGAAGGTATTGATTTCGGCGCTGATCTCCTCAGAGGACTCCACCATATGGCCGATCTCTTCGACCGAGCCCGACAGGCGGCCGGCCGATTCCTTCAGCATGTGCCGGGCCTCCGCTGCCGTCCGGTCCGTCTCGTTGAGCGACACGGCAACTGCCCGGTTCGTCTCGGCGATCGAAAGTGCTGTCCGCGTCACATCGTCGAATGCCGTCGCATGGCGCGCCGACATCGCCGCCATGTCCTGGATGGCGCCGGCGATATCGACGAGATCGATGCCGAGCGTGGACGCCTCTTCCGCGAGCCTGGAAAGAACATGCCGCAACGCCTCCGCGCTGTGCCCATGCGGCTCGTCGGCAACCTCCTCCACAGTCTTCAGCGCATACATGACCTCGGCTCCCCCAAGAAATTAGGAAAGCTTCAGGTAATATGGTTAATAAGTTGCAAACGAAGGCAGCGGCTTAGACTTAGGTTGTAAGGCGTATTCCGAATCGGGCAAGTATCCTAGTTCTTGCGCTGCGCATCCGGCTTTCTGGTGGTTGCCAAAAGCTCAGACCTCAGCGTCTCTGGATCGGTGATCTTGATCTTATAAAGATGGGCGAGCCAGATGCCGTCGGCAGCCAGGCGCGCGATCTTCAAGCGCGTATCGCCATCCGTCTCATTGTGGCGCTGCGCCCGTTCCTCGACCCAGCTTGCCATGAGATCGCGCAGATACGGATCCGTCAGCGCCGAAATCGTCAGCGGCGCCCACTGGCCGCCCTTGGCGCAGAGATTGTTTTGGAAGACCGAGTTTATGTAGGCGCGCGTAAAGGCGCCATAGGGCTCGGAGTCCTTGGCCATACGGGCATCGATATCGTCATCGATCGCTTCAAGGAGTTCCCCGAATACGGCGTCGATCAGGTCCTTCTTGCTCGGAAAATGATGGATGAAGCCGCCCTTGGTCACGCCCGCTGCGTCGGATACGGCCTGAACGGTCACGGAGGCAAGCCCTTCCCGCACGGCAAGTTTTGCCGCTTCATCTATCAGGGTCCGCTTGACCAGCTCCGGCTGTTTCCTGCGCCTGTACGAACTTTCCATCGTCTGTCTCTTGCCCCCCGGCACGCAATCAAGGCACGCAATCAGAGCGTGCCGCGCGATGGCAATGTGTGTCGCACAAAATAACATCTGTATTGCTTCGGGCAAATTCTTTTGAGAAGCTTGAGATCGTAACGCAACGGTGACAATGCGTGAGCTGGGCGTGAGGGCCGCGCGTCGGATGAGCGGGTCCAGACGGCCTGTACCCGCCAGGCCGGTTCATGTATCAGTCGAAGCCGGGGTGGAAAAATTTTAAGCGATGAGGGATCGTGAGTTCAAAAACTGGGGAAAATGTAAAGAGGCCGCGCGGGCGTCCTAAGAGCGTGGACACCGATCAGCGACGGGATGAGATAATCGGCGTGGGATGCGATGTCTTCATCGAATACGGATACATCAATACGACGGTTGATGTGATAGCGGCCAGATGCGGCATTTCCAAAAGAACCTTCTACGAGTTCTTCAACGGAAAAGCTGACCTTCTGCGGGATATACTGAAATCTCGAGGCGATTCCATTTTCTTCGTACCGGAAATTGATGACCAGCTTCCGTTGGAGGAACAGCTCGCCAGAATCTTCTTCATCGATGAAGACGGTGCGGCAGACGCGGCCGGCATGAATGACTACTTCATGATAGAAGTCGGCTGGGAAGCGGCGGAACACGTCGCGGAATTGCGGGACGATTTCAGCCTCGCGCGTGCAAAGCTCGCCGAGTGGCTCAGGCAGATGAAGCAGAAGGGCCGTATAACGGTTGCTGACGCAGACGCTGCAGCCACCATGCTGATCGGCATCGTCTTCGGAAGCTTGAGCATCGGCCGGGCGGAAATGGATTTGGAAGAACGCGCAAAACGGACCCGAGCCTACCTTCGTTCGAGCCTTATAATTTTCGCCAAGGGGCTGACCGCCTGAAATGAAGAAGAGCCCGGCTGGGATACCGGGCTCTTCCCTCGAAACTGATCAGAGGTCAAATTCAGATCAGCTTTATCGCGTTTGATTAGAAGTCGCGCTGCAGGCGGAAGAAGCCTTCGACCCAGTCCTGATCCGCCGCGTTGTCGTGATCGTCCGAAACATAGGTTGCAGTGAGCTTTGTGGAAAGGTTCTCTACGACCTTGTAATCGAGCGTAACGCCAGCGCGCAGCTCGCTACCGCTGTCCCAGCTGCCACTCGCGTCGGCATCGATGTTGTCGATGTACTGAACAGCAGGGGTGACCGTGAACTTGTCGGTTGCCTTGAGCGCGTACTGAGCAGCCACGGACCATTCGCCGGCGTCGTAGTAGCCGTTGAAGCCCTGATCGCCCAGACCGGTGGAATAGATACCGGCAACCGAAAGCGTGCCCGGGCCAACGTCAACGCCGACCTTTGCGAGGACGGCGCCTTCCTGGGCATCGGTGTCGTAAGCGCCGATAATCGCATAGGTGAAGCCGCCGACCTTGCCGCCGATGGAACCGTCGATACCGAGGTTGTTGGCATTTCCGCCCTCTGTCTGAACCAGTTCTTCGAGAGCGATACCGGCATAGAAGTCACCAGCGTCGTACTGGTAGCGGATGGAGTTCTGCTTCGTCGAACCGTCGAGGGTCGTCATGACGTCGGTTTCGCCCGAGAAGTCATCATCCCACCAGTTGGCGAACTTACCAACACGGAAGCCGGCGAGATCGATGTAAGCCTCGTCGATGCCAGTGCTGTCCTGAGAACTGCCGAACGTAGAAGATGCTCCAGCCGAACGAGCGTCGCTGTCAACTTCGTTCGGACGGAAATTGGATTCAAGAATGATCGCACTCGTCAGAACGCCGTATTCCGTATCACTCTTTGCGATGACGTTGATGTGCGCACGCGTGCGGGCATCCCAGTCCTCAGAGTCGTTGTTCTTGAATGCGTCGCCAGCACCGAAGCCAACGTCGAAACGGACGTAGCCGCCGATACTGGAGGCAGGTTTCGGTGCCCGGGATGTAGAAGTAGCCGGTGCCGTAAGCGTCGCAGACGCGGACGTACTCAACCGGTTCCGGTTCGGCAGCGACGATGGCGTCGGCGGCCTGAGCACCGGAAACTACTGCAAGGGCAGCAGCGGAGCCGAGAAGAAGGCTCTTAATGTTCATTTTTGTCTCCGTTCCAGAGGCCAACCCCAAGGTTGGCTCTTGCTAGCGCGATGGATGCGGTCCCCTGAAATTTCAGTCCGCCAGGAGTTGCCGGGGCAATTTGCTACGGCAACGCAACCTTTAGAACAGTCGATGCGCCAGCCCGTCAATTATTTAATAAACGTCTTCGTACCAAAAATATTCTAGAACCAGCGGACGTTGTATTTTTGCCACAAGGAGAGCTGCCAGAGCGACCGTTTCGCGGTCAAGATTGTGCTGCCCGGGCAAGCTAGAGAGGCCGCTGCGAGAGATTCCAACAAAGAAAGTCGAGCTCCACCGCCACGCAAAAATGGGGTGGTGAACAGCAGCCGGCAGTGCCATATCCGACGCTTCCGGTCAGGCGGCCGCTTTGCAGCGGCAACCTCTGACGAAGAGGTGGATGCACCCTTTGAGATAGCCAATAAGGCTCGATCTGTCCGGCAAGCCGCCACCTGCGGCCATGCAGGATGCCATTCCTCCAAACATCATCGAGATGAGCATCGTTGCCGCGTGGTCCGGGTCTTCGATGTCAAGCACGTGCTTTGCATCCTGGAACGACAGCCAGTCGGCGAGCTGCGCTATTGCTCTTTGGCCATTATAGTCCTGCGCCTCTCGCTGCAATCTCGGACCGGAGGGATAGAGCGCGCTGATGCATGCCATGATCTTACGCTCGGCTTCGACCGGATCGGCTTGATCAAGATGGAAGATCATCATCAGCGCATCTTCAGGGACCCGCGTTTCATCCAGCGGACGAGGAAGCTGCAGAAGTCCGCGCGGAGGGGCCACGCGCGAAGTGCTCCACTGAAGAGCAAAGCCCGTGATGTATTTTCGTGCTCGTGAATTCAATGATCGGGTGATAGAGGCGAACCGGGAAATATCGGAGTAGACAATCTCGAAAGTGAGGTCCTTCGACCCTCGAAGGAGCCGAAAAGTCTGATCGCCCCCTAAGTGAAATTCAGCCACGCTCGATTTGGCTATTGCCGGATAGAGCGACGAGAAATGGTCGAAAAGAACCTTGTAAAGCCGCGGGTTGTCCACGCTGCTCAGGGAGGCGATTGATTTATACATGGCGCGATCAGAAATATGTGTTTCGGATAGAGCGCTGCCGGAATCTTCAAACAACATTCGGGCTATCCCGGCAGGCAAATATCTTTGAGCTGGCCGGCCATGGGCCGTCGGCCAACAGTATCAGACAGGAAAAAGATACCATACGGCTGGTATCTTTCAAGCGAAGTTGACCACCGTCTCAAAACGTACCTCTTCGCCAACCAGCGGCCGATCACAAACAAAATTACATTTCGATATTGCCCTAACGAATTTCAAGGCCCTGCAGGCACATTGCCTTCGCAATTTTCTGCGGTGCGAAAGCCGGTCCGCCACGGTCAAAGCGCCCCAATTTCCTTCAGGTTTCGAGGCTCCGTCACGTTGGCTTCACACGCACGAGAGAACGGGACGCGACAACTCGCCGCAATTGGCGCGCACCAATCATCTGATCGATGGGCGTCGATGGGGGAGCCGGCGTGCCGGGCGTCTCGGATCGTTCAAGCAAACGACTCCGTGCCAGCGACCTTCTCGAACGTGCTGAACTGGAATTGCTGCACCGATCCCGATGGGGTCGTGTGCTCATGCCGGCGCGTTGCGGCAAGCTTGAACCCGCTGCCGAGAACATCCTGCAGGCCTTGCGCATCGTAGCGGGCGACCGGCAGGCCGCTGCATTTTTCCGGTCCGTCGGGCGCAAAGGTTCCGATTACGGCTTTGCCGCCATTCTTGAGCGCCTGCCCCAGCACCCGAACATAGGCCTTTTGGTCGGCCGCCTCCGTCAGGAAGTGAAAGGCGGCGCGATCGTGCCAGAGATCATACTGGCGGCCGGGCGTCCAGGCGGTCATGTCCGATACGATCCACTGCACACGCGTCGCATCTGTCAGTCGCGACTTCGCCGTCTCGATGGCTGCGGCAGACAGATCGAGGACGCTGATATGGGCCTGGCCGGATGCCACAAGAGCATCGACCAGCCGCGAGGCCCCGCCGCCGATGTCGATCACCGACATGTCCGGCGTCAGCCCGGCTTGACGCAGCAGAACCATCGACAGTTCCGGCGTATCCTCGTACCAACTGACTTCGCTCTCCGCCTTGGTCTTGTAGACAGTCTGCCAATGGGCTTGCCGGTCACTTGTGGACATACCCACTCCTTTTTGAGGAAGAAAGTTTACCAGATTTCGAGCGAGCATGCCGAAGGAAGCGTCAACCCCATCGCCAAGCTTGATCGGCCCGCATCCCAGCCTATCTTGCCTCTCCGTGAAGATGTCCGCAGTGCCGTTTCCCTGCAACGAAGGAAAATACGATGCCCACTTTGAGCAATGGCAGTGAGCTTAGCGTATGGGAAGACATCAACAACGAGAGCCCTGATGCAATCCTTTTCAGCATAACGGAAACGGACGGCGACGTCCTCGGACCGGGGGCCGCGCATACAGATTATCCGTACGGCTGGGTCGATCTTGCCTCGGTCGACGTGTTCGACGGCTTCTTTACCGTCACCACCTTCACCAATGACGGCAGGACCGAGATCTTCACGACGGTGGAAACTTTCGTCTTCGACAACGAAGGCCGCTATATCCGCTCGCTCTCCGACCAGGCGGCCTACCTTTCGACTGAGATTATCTCCGTCACTGCCGAAAGCCCCGACGACATGGTGGTGACATGGCAGGGCGCCAACGAATATTTCGGCGGCGAAAACACCCAGTACGGCCCGCACCAGATCATCCTGGAAGGCGGCGCGCTGCAGCCCGACTCCTTCGTCAACCATGCGCCCACCGCCGCCGACATGAGCTTCACGCTTTCTCCGGGCCAATCGCTCGACGACATCAAGTTCAGCGCGTCGGATGCCGATTTCGACCTGTTGAGCTTCGTCGTCGTGGACGGGCCGGACCATGGCACGCTGCAGCAGGAGACGCGATATGAAGCAGGCTACTATCCGTTTCATCAGGGCCAATATGTGGGCAGCCTGCACTATCACCAAGACTACCTGAACGGCAACCTCTTCGACTATTCTCCGTCGGCCGGCTTCACCGGCACCGACAGTTTCACGGTTTACGCCACCGACGGCCAGGGCAACAGCAATCTGGCGACGATCACCATCATGATCGTGCCGCCGGCCGAAGAGATCACGCTCACCGATGCGAAAGACGTCGCCAGCTATGAGGCGTACGATCACCCGGTTCTCGTCGCCGCGATGGACGGCAATGACCGGATCACCGGCAGCCGGTTCGACGATACCGTTGATGGCGGCGCTGGCAAGGACCGCCTGCGCGGCGGCGGCGGCGACGACACTCTCAACGGCGGAACCGGCCGCGACACACTGTCGGGCGGAGCGGGCGGCGACATCTTCGTCTTCGACACCGAGCCCGGCCGGGCGAATTGCGACAAAATCCTCGACTTCAGCTCCGCTGACGACGTCTTCCGGCTGGACAGTTCCGTGTTCGCCGGCGTCGTGGCGGGCGCGCTCGACCCTAGGGCCTTCGCGAAGGGCACAGCCGCGCTGGATGAGGACGACCACATCGTCTACGACACATGTTCCGGCCGCCTGCTCTTCGATTCCGACGGGAGCGGCCATGCGGCCGCGGTGGCGTTTGCGGCCGTGAGCCACGGCACATCGCTTGCCGCCGACGACTTCCATTTCTTCTAGGCGCGGCCCCAACCGGCTTTAGAACCGGCGCGCCGCCCGTTTGTTGCCACATACATACGGGCGCAGCTTCGTTGTCCGCGGGGACTCAGTGTCCGAAGTTCTTTAATTTATTCAATTAGTTATTAACCATATAGCAGACTGCAATTCCCATGCTGCATTGCATCATGATCTAAAACCACCTACCGTGGGCCTGGCGCCACGGGGAAAACGCCATGGGAAAACCATGTTCGAATAAGGATGTCAGATGCTTGATGCGCCAAAGTCTAAGCCGAAAGACCTCGAAGCCATTGCCCGCACAGGCGGGCCCCTTCGCCGCATGGCAGCGCGCGTACCAACCTATTTAACCGACCTCAAGGAAAATCCCGCCTGGCTGCCGATGTTCCTGCTGGCCCGCACGATGCCTTTCCGTCGTGCCCATTGGCTGACCGCCAGACCTATTCCGTCTTCGGCAACAGCACCGTCAATGTTTGGCGGGATCAAGGCGGAGAAGGCCGCTGCGGAATTGCGAAGAAATGGCATCTTCACCGGCCTCACTTTGCCGCCAGCCATCCAGGAGGAAATCGCCCGTTTTGCACGCGAGACGCCGTGTTTCGGCAATTTCGAGCGCAAGGTCGAGTTTCTCGCCGGAGAGCATGCCGAAGCCGAACGCCGGTTCGAGCGCACGATATTGAGCGGCCATCATTTCGAGCGGGTTCTGCAATGCAAGGCAGCCGTCGCCGTGCAGAAAGACCCGCTGCTCCTCAATATCGCGCGGCATTATCTCGGCGGCGAGGCGAAATTGATCACCACGCGGACATGGTGGAGTTTCCCGACGAAGTCTGCCTCGGAAGCCGATCTGAGCCGCGCCTCGTTCAAGTTCCACTTCGATCTCGACGACTGGCGGATGCTGAAATTCTTCTTCTATCTGTCCGACGTCGATGCGGATGCCGGTCCGCATGTCTATGTTCAAGGCAGCCACAACCGCCGCCGAATGAAGCATCAGTTGACGCTGCTTGTCGGACATTCGGCCGAGGACGTGCTTGGCTTTTACGGCAAGGAGAGCGCAGTTACGCTGACAGGAAAGGCGGGCACCGGCTTTGTCGAAGATCCCTTCGGCTTCCATATGGGAACGCTCGCCAAGCATACGCCGCGCCTGATGATGGAAGTCGGATTTGGCGTATCGAAGCCGTCAAAGCGCCGGTATCACGGCGAGCCGGTGATCAGATAGCCGTCCCTTGATTTCCGAAGCCGGCCCGGCTGGACCGGCTTCGGTGATTGGATGTTCCTCTTGGCAAAGCGGCCTGCCGTTGCACTTCAGGCCTCCGGGCAACCGTCCCGCAATTTACGCCATGTCGTGACGTTCAACTCCATCTCGCAGCGTGCGAGATACGACGCCCCGCCCACCCTGATGCAGGCAGTCTGGCCAAGCTCGTACCTCGTGCCATCCCGATTGCGGCAGGTGCAGCGCGAATCCGGGTGGGCCGCAGCGACGCTCGCTGCGGCCACGGCCAACGATAGCGTTGCAATCCATTTGGCGTGCCGGCGTTCCATCGACCGAGCATAGCGCAAATATTCGCAGTTGGCACGAAGCAGAGGTGGCTTCCTACCGCGCCGATCACTTGCCGCAAGATTCCCTCCCGGCTCAGCCTTGCCGTTCAAGCGCTCCCAGCGAAGGGAGAAGCTGGCAGAGCGCCGCAATTGCCCGGGAGCGGTCAGCGTATTGCGCCACGCTCGTGACAACGCCGGATCGCCTCGTCGAGCGCCGGGCGCAGAACGACGTCGTGAAGCGGTGCTGAAAGCGCCCTCAAACGACGCCCAGAGAATCCAGAGTCGTCGGAGCAAAGATGCACATTGGACGAGCTTTGATGCCAGCTCTCACCCAGCCTTAAATCGCGCCGATTTCCTTCAACTTCTTCAGGACCGCCTCGTTGGGCTCGCCGGTTTCCGGCAGGTTGTAGTGCTTTTGGAAGCGGCGGATGGCGGTGCGGGTTTGTTCGCCGGCGACACCGTCGACGCCGACATCGGCGTAGGCCATGTTGGAAAGGCCCTTCTGGATTTTCAGCACCAGATCGACATTGGTAAGCTCAGATGATGGGACCTGCTTCGGGCCGGCGGGCGCGGTCTTGATCCTGCTTTTCGGCGCTGCGGATGGCGGCGGCGACCCGGATCCTCGGCCGAGGCTTTCGAGGTCACATCCTCGCGCGGCTTCTCGGCGGGAACGGTCGAGGGGCCGATGGAATCGGTCTTGAGGGCGGCAAGCACATCCGGCGTCGCATCGCCGCTCGGCGGCATGCCGACGGTTTCCTCGAAGAAGAGGATCGCGGCGCTGGTGCGCGGGCCGATGATACTCGTCGGCCGTGCCGTTATAGAGGCCGCGGCGGATGAGCTCCTTCTGGATGTCCATGACCAGCTGACTGGGCTCTTGGCCGGGTGCTGCAGCCGGCGGCGTCGCATTGGTGGTCGAGGCAGCGCCCTCCTCGCCCGGACGTTCGATCTTGAAGGTCGTGACGTCGCCTGGGGTGCGGCTCTTCCACGGCCGGACGGCCGATCGAGAAGGGCGCTGGCACATCGCGGGTGCGAAAGAAGGGATGCGGATGCGTACCCGGCTGATACCAGAGTGCATTGGCGGCGACGAAGCTGAAGATCACGACAAAGGCGGTGGTCCCGCCTGCGACCGACGGATTGCGCGCAATGACGCCGCCCGAGCGCGGGATGCGCCCGTCATGCCCACGCCGCCGAGGGCGGCAGCCCCTGTGAGAAGCAGGCTCGGCTGCTGCCGGCCTCTCCTTCCCTTCGGCGATTTTCGCTTGCGCGCGGCCATCGAAAAGCCCCTCTTCCAGTCCGGCGACGTTCGTCGCCGCAATTTTCAGCCGCGGCGGGAAATCGACGGCCCCGTCCTTTTCCGCATGCGCGGCACCGGCGCCGGAACCATCCGCGGCAATCGAAATGGTGATGATCGTGCCATCGCCGGGAACGCTGGCAATCGCGAAGTGGCCGCCATGCAGTGCCACGAGGCCCTTCACCAGCGACAGGCCGAGGCCCGTGCCCTCGTAACGACGTGTATAATCGTTCTGCACCTGCATGAAGGGCTGGCCGAGCGATTCGAGCCTGTCGGCGGGAATGCCGATGCCGGTGTCGCTGACGCTGATCTGCAGGATGCCGTCCCGCACCGCCGCATCGACGTTGACGGCGCCGCCGGCATCGGTGAACTTCACGGCGTTACCGACGAGATTGATGAGGATCTGCTGGATGGCGCGCTGGTCGGCGACAACCTCGTCAAGGCCGCGCTGGATGCGGCTCGTCAGCGTCACACCCTTGCCCTTGGCCTGCAGCGCAAGCATCGCCTCGCAGGAGCGGATCGAGGCGCCGATATCGAACGGTTCGAGCAGCAGCTCATAGCGGCCGGCCTCGATCTTGCTCATGTCGAGCATGGTGTTGACGACGGAAAGCAGGTGCGCGCCGGAATCGCGTACCAGGGTCGACGTATTCGCGCTGGCGCTCATTGTCGAACTTGCCGAAATATTCGCCGAGCAGGATATCCGAGAAGCCGAGGATGGCATTCAGCGGCGTGCGCAGCTCATGGCTGACGGCGGCCAAGAAGCGCGACTTGGCATCGTTGGCGGTTTCAGCATCGGCCGCCCGGCTTTGGGCTTCCATGCGCAGCTGCTGTTCGACCGAGACGTCGCGGAGCTGGGCGACGACGGCCAGGAGCTCGCCGTCCTCATCGCGCCGCGCCGTCATGTCCATTCTCAGATGCGCAAACTGGCGAAGATCAAGGGAAACGCAGGGGCGGTCGAGGCGAAGGTCGACGCTGGCGCACTCCTCGCCCTGGCGCAGCCGGTCGAGCGCCTGCAGGACGAAGATGCGGTCGGAGACATGCACCTGCTCGATGAAGCCCCTGCCCTTCGGATCGCGCATCCAGGCGAGGAACTCGCGGCAGTCGCGGCCACCGGCGGTGGTGACGTTGCCTTGCGGATCGAGGAAGAGAACGAGGCCGGCGCTGTTTTCCAGGAAGAAGTCTTCCGCGGGCGCCGCGGCGACGGCCGACACAGCAGCGCTCTGGCGGGCAAGCGCGATGCTGCCCACGGCTGAAAAGAGGAAGGCAGCGCACACCGTCGCGACACCTGCAGGCAGTGCCACGGCCGGGCTGGTGACGAAGGAGAGGCCGAAGGGCGCAGCGATCAAGGCCGCGGAAGAGAGGAAGACGAGGCGGCGCAGGATCGCAAGCTCGCGCTCGGCAACAGCTTCGCCGCTTCCCGTGCGGGAAAGCCAGCCTGCCGCTGCTCGGTCCACGAGGGCTGCCGCCCGTCCGCCAATGTCACTCAATACGCGCACGCAATACCCGCCGAAAAGGCTCTTTACACAGTGCGGACAATAGGCCCCGGCGGCTTAAGGAAAGGATAAGGCAAAGCGGCCCTCCACAGCCCAAAAGCTCTAAAAATCCCATTTTGAGCCATCCGCAGGGCCCTTTGGTTTTTGTGGTTAATAGGGGGTAAGCGATGGATTTTCGCTCGCATTTCGGCTTTGTGTTAACCTTTGCGGCGCGCTCGGCCCTAGGGAATCCCTGCAATTCCAGGCAGCCCTTTGCGCTATGCTTAACCCCGATGGCTACAATTTGACTGAAATGCGCTCAGAATGCCTTTATTTAAAATTCGAATTAAATTTGCCGCAAATGCCGTCGAGTTTCGAAAAGTGGCATTCGCATTTCCCCGCTAGGGTGAAAGCACACCGGAAAACCGGGCCTGATTCGGCGAGAAGACCGGACGGGAAAAACAGGATGGGCAACGACAATGTGGCTTCTGATCAAAGGATCGTTCTGGTTCGGCCTTGTGCTAGTCCTCTTGCCGCTCTTCAGCTCGGAGAGCTCGACGCGGCTTGCCAACGACCCGCAAATCCAATTCTTCGACGCCTTCACCGCCGCAAGCGGCGCCTATGCAATATCTCACCGGCATGTGCAACGAGAAGCCGGAGGTCTGCGCCAAGGGCGCCGAAACGCTCACCGCCCTCGGCTACCGGGCCCGCGGAAGGCGCCCGCGTCGCTTATGAGCTGCTGGACAGCCAGTTCTCGGACGAGAAGGCACCGGCCCTTGCGGAGGCGACGCCGGCCGCACCGCTTACCGAAGCTCCCGTCGCAGCCGATGCTCCTTCCGCAAAAGAGCACCGGGCCGCCGCACTGAACCAGCCGATGCCCTACCGCCCGCCGGCGGAGGACGAATCGGTTTCCGACAAGGTCGTAACCGGCGCCATTCCCTTGCCGACACCGAAGCCGGTCCTTTAAGAGTTCCGCGGAGCTCTCCGCCCCAAGCTTGCACCGGCGATCCGCATGATACGCAGATGCCCGTGCCTGACGTGCCTGCCCTGTTTGATTTCAGCATTGCGCTGCGCCGTGAGGGTGCCCATCCTTCACGGCGTTTTTTCTATGCGTTCGAGGGATAGGCGGGCAGGCGACGAAGGTGCCTTTGATCTTGAGGCGACGAACAGGGCGGAAGGAACGATACCCTGAGCGGCGCGCCCCCCGCAATGCTGCCGAACTTCACCGACTATCCTTCGCGCCTGCTTCACGGCCTTGGCGCCCGCCGGCTTGTTGCGCTTTTGGTGTGCCATGGCGAAGCTGTTCTCTATCCACCAGTTCATTCGCAGCGATGGGCCGCTCCGGCAGAAGTGGTGCGGCCGACCCCATGGCGTTTACCGCCTGGCAGACGTTTTTCTTTTTAATGGTTCAAAAGCGGCGGCAGTTCACCTATATCACTCACAATAGTGAAAGGCCCGCTTATGGCATCTCTCGACGAGATCATCGACGACTTCTCCTTCCTTGACGACTGGGAGGACCGCTACCGCTATGTCATCGAACTCGGCAAGGGGCTGCCGGACCTGCCGGACGACAAGAAGACGTCCGCGAACAAGGTGATGGGCTGCGCCAGCCAGGTCTGGCTGGTGACGCATCCCGAGGCGGATCCTGAAAATCCGGTGCTGATCTTCGAGGGCGATTCCGACGCGCATATCGTGCGTGGCCTCGTCGCCATCGTGCTTGCCACCTATTCCGGCAAGAGGGCCTCGGAGATCGCGAGCCTCGATGCGTTCGATATCTTCTCGAAGATCGGCCTTGTCGAGAACCTGTCGTCGCAGCGCTCCAACGGGCTGAGGTCCATGGTGAACCGGATCCGGGAAGAAGCGCGGGTGAGGGTCGCGGCTTAAGCGCGCCGTCATTCGTTTGGCAGTACACTCGTCTCGCGTGGAAACAGCCTGATCAAGTGCGTCCGCTCCATCTGCAGCCGTGAACGGCCGGACATGATATTCTCTTCGAGACATAACGTGATGTCGCTTGCCAGAGCCTCAGGGATCTCGATGCCTCCGGCCTTGAGGAGCCGATGCTCCATCGCCGAAAGGGAGCCAACGGCACCATTGCAGCCGTCTGCGGAAAGTTCCGCCAGTCGTGTTCGGCGCTCGGCAGCATCGGCGGTTTGAATGCGCTCCCGCTCCTGATAGGCAGCGATCTGTCCCCACGCCAGATAGAAGAGCCGCGGAGGTGCAAAAGAACGCGATGAGAAGGCCGCTCCGCATGCGTCAGGCCTCCCGAACGGCATTGCAGTTGGCCGCAATCGGCATCTCGTGGGTGCCAGCTGCGAGATGCATCACGTAGCGCTCGGCGGCGTCAGCGAGGGCCAATGCAACCTCGCTCTGCAGCCACCCCGCGTTTGCGGCTTCAATCGCAATCTGCGTCGCCAGATGGTCGAAGAGGCAGGCGCACTCGTTCGCGCGCCGGGCATCGTCGACGTCGAAGGTGGGTGGCCCTATGTTCATGTTCAGTGGACGATCGCGGAAAGCGAGGACGGAAGGCCCTGAATGGCAAAACGGTGAAACGGCGGAACGCTAGGAGGCATGGCGACGACACGCTTTGCCTTGCCGAAGTGGCGGTCGAGTTCACTTGCAAGCTCGGCGGGCGAGGTCGTGCCTGCCTGGAACAACTGGATGAGCAGCCGTGCCGCAGCATTAAAAGTGCGAGGCTGATCGAAACGAATGTCGCCGGTATAGCCGGCATCGCTCAGCACCTGCTGCAGTATGCCAAGGTCCTCGCTGTTTAGGTATTTCATGATGACTTCGGAAGACATGCAGTCCTCCTTTCGGTCGGGGCTAGGGCATGACCGCCCTCAGACAGCAGCGCCCGTGAAATGGCTGCTGGAGGGCGGACAGTGCGCTTTCAGGGAATACAAAGCAAACGATATCTTTCGCACTTCCTTATATATAGTCAGGCGTTTCGCGGCGCCGGAACGAGACCGCTGCGCCATGCCCTCAGTCGCTTCAGACAATTGACCATGGATGTACTTGCACTGGTGTGAAAAGCGATGACGAGGAAGGTCCGTGCGATTTCGCCGGCCTTGTTTATTGCCTGCATTCTTCGGCGCGACGTATCCCGCCGGCCTTTCGAGCGACCTTGAGGGCGGAAACATGTTTGGTCCAGAAAATAGCCTCGAAGGGTCAATTCTAGGAATGCTCCATCGCTAAAGAGCAGTGCGCAGGCTTTGCCCATCGCTTGGAGGATTCTTCGGCAAGCGCGGCCAATGTGACCTTGCCAAATTTCGTAAGCAAAACGGCTTCCGCCTCATGCATCGCCCCGGCAAGCGAGGCGTTGACGGCCTGTTCGATAACGCACTTCGGATTGTCGCCCGCCAGTCCGATCGAGAAGAGTTGCGGCGCGCCCAAGGCGTTGTGGATGTCGAGCAGGGTGATCTCCCGCAAAGGGCGCGCCAGCATCCAGCCGCCGCCGTGCCCCTTCTCGGATCGGACATACCCCTGATCGCGCAGGCCGGCCATGGTTCGGCGCACGACAACGGCATTGGTGCCCAGCATCGCTGCAATGGTTTCGGATGTTGCGGCGCCTTCGTGGCGATCCATGTGAACAAGCACATGCAGCATGCGGGATAAGCGGGTGTCGTGTCTCATGGCCTGGTTCAGCTGGTTTGCGGATCACAGATGTAACAGATACATGATCATGCAACAATATTAGTTGCATGATCATTGACAAGCTATTTCACGTAACTTAACAAGTTTCATGACTCAACGTTCGGCTGTACCGCCGGGCGATGAACCGGAACGAAGGTGAGAGGATTATTTATGTATTTCGACGTCATCATCATCGGCGGCAGCTTTGCAGGCATTTCAGCGGCGCTGCCGCTCGCCCGTGCCAGACGGAAGATCCTGGTGATCGATGCCGGTGAGCGCCGCAATCGCTTTGCCGCAGTCTCGCACGGTTTTCTAGGGCAGGACGGCCGTGAACCCGGCCTGATCGTATCCGAGGCCCGTCACCAGCTCGAACGCTATCCGACTGTCCACTGGCTGAATGCCAAGGTACAAGCCGCAGAGAGGACCAGCAATGGATTTGCCATCGAAATCGATGGCAAGCCTATGAAGGAAGGCAGGCGTCTGATCCTGGCAGCAGGGGTTGCCGATCGACTGCCCGCCATTCCGGGCCTGCAGGAACGCTGGGGAAATCTGTCTTCCATTGCCCCTATTGCCATGGTTACGAACTGAACCAGGGGCGGATCGGCGTCATCGCATCCGGGGAACATTCCATGCATCATGCCCTAATGCTTCCTGACTGGGGCGAGACGACTTTTCACCGACGGTATCGTCGTCCCGAATGCCCATCAGGCGGCGCAGTTGTGTGCGCGCGCGAGTCAAGGTCGAGACGACACCAGTGCGCAAGATCGCAGGAGACCGTGCGGATGTTTGCCTGGACGATGGCAGGATTGTCGCAATGGACGGTTTGTTCACCCTGACGCGGACTTCAGTGCAAACTCCTTGGGCTGAGCAACTGGGCTGCGTGCTCGAAGAGGGGCCGCTCGGCCAGTTCATCAGGACGGATGCCTCAAAGCAGACGACCGCGAAGGGCATCTTCGCCTGCGGCGATGTAGCAAGGTCCGGCTCGGTGGCTCTCGCCGTTGGTGATGGGGCGCTGGCCGGAACGGCAGCCCATGAGTCGCTGATGTTCGGGAGTGATTGACGGCATTTTCATGTCCGCGGCATGAACAAGAAACGTTTCAAACCGGCATGCCGCGGGGCGGCACAGCACACTGCAACTGTTCGGGTCGTTAATTGCTTAATGACCAAACGCGCCCTTGTTGTCATCGACCTCTTCAGGCGCCCATCTTCATGCTGGCCACAATTGGGAGCCAGGCGACTTGCCGCCGGAAGCCGCAAGCAGCTTCGATGCCACCAGGACTTCGGTGCCTGCGAGGCCCGCCGAGCAAAACAACGTCGTTTGATCGTGCGCCTGGCGAACAGGCAGCCTGCCGCTGACGATCGCTGCCAAATCCACCAGGCGCACGGCATCGGGCGAACCCGTGCAGGAAGAATGGAGCCTTGTAGGCTTCTGTCTGCTCCAGAGAGTCGGTCGCGATAAGATGGGCGGCCGCGGCGATATCCAAGCCCAACTCATGCTCATCCACGGTCTTCGGACCGAGGGTGTTGATGTGAACGCCGGGCTTCAGCCAAGCTGCCTCCATCACCGGTGTTCGGCTCGTCGTTGCACAAATGACGACATCGGCCTCGCTTACAGCGCGCCGTGGGCGAATCCACGGGCTCCACGGGGATGCCTAAGCGCTGCTCCATCTCCGCTGAAAATGTGCGGCGGTTCTGTTCGTGGCGGCTATAGACGCGGACATGATCCAGCCTGCGGACAACTGCCGCGGCCTCCAACTGTGTCCGCGCCTGTTGCCCGCTTCCAATGACGCCTACCGTCCTGACGCCAGGCGATGACATATGACGAATGGCGATGCCGCCAATCGCGCCGGTTCGGATATTCCCCAACCGGCTGCCGACGACAAGGCCTTGAAGCTCTGCCGTTTCAGTCGACCAGACCCGCGACGACCTGTTCGTGGCGCAGCCCTTTGAATGTTTCATAAACCCTGAAGCCCGCAATGGAATCCTCGCCGATCGTGCCGCCGATGGTGAAGACAAGGTCGCCTTTGCCGCCAAATGACACGTTATGCCTGGGCGGCGAAATCAATACCCCTGCTGATCGCCCCGTCATTGCTTCCTCGATCGCCTCGATGGCGATCGGCATAGCCGTGCTTCGGTCCAGGTCGCTGTCGCTTAAAATGATGACCACCGGCGCCTCCTTGACTGACAGACTGCATCAAGTTCGCATCTCAACATAGATTGAGGTCAACAGGGATTTTACCGGTTCCGGCAATAATGCAGGCGCCAAATTCGATCAGGACGACCGGAAAGCATCAGGTGCAACTCTTTTTTGTTTTCAATTCGCCTTTTTCGCCACGGGCTGAATATACTGGGATTATTTTCCTCCATGTCCGCGCAAAGAAAAAGCCGGGCTTTGGGCCCGGCTTTCGCGCTTAGGAGCGTGCGAGGCTCAGCCGCGGCCGCGTTTGCGGCGCTGGCCGAGACCCATTTCCTTGGCGAGGCGCGAGCGCGCCTCGGCATAGGCGGGAGCGACCATCGGGTAATCGGCGGGGAGATCCCACTTCTCGCGGTACTCTTCCGGCGAGAGACTGTGATGGGTCATCAAATGGCGCTTGAGAGATTTTGAAGTTGCCGCCGCATTCCAGGCAGGTGATCTGATCATCCTGTACTGACTTCCGTACCGAAACGGCGGGCTTCTGCTTTTCGATGGTGGCTGCGGCGGGTTGCGGTGCAGACGTGTTGCTCAGTGCGGAATGCACGTCGGAAATCAAATTGGCCAGGTCACTCACCGGGACCACATGATTGCTGACATAAGCCGCTACGATATCGGCCGTCAGTTCTACCAGCAATTCCGGCCCGTTGCCGGTCGCGGTATCCGTCATATTCTGTTCTCCTGTTCGCATGCGTGGATGACCCTCTTTCGGAGGATCGCCTTCGTAGAGGCAAACAGTAAAAGGCCCAGACAGCGGCATCATGTCCTAAAACGCGAATCCACCCCCTAAATTCTTGAGACCGAAACCTGTTCTAATACTGCCCGAATACGAATCACAATCGCCGCACTCTTCGACCACAGCCTTCATTAGACATTCGAAATCAAAGCTAGAGATGGAATAGGCGAAACGATTCTAATTCGAAATCAGAACTCTACTTACACTTCAATTATCACTGTTTTACCGAAAGTCCAATTCTTATTTGCGGTTTTTCTACTTAAAAAGTTCAAAACACTAAGATTTTGCAAGCAAGGCTGCGGCTTTAGTTCACGATCGCGTGCATAACTTGCGTAAAGCGAGCTAAATCGCTGAAAATTATACTCTCATCGGCCTTCCATGTCGTCTCGAACCGAGAGTTCCCACAATTTATGCCCCGTTTCATGCGCCGCCTTGGCCAGGAGGTGCGCTGCGACCGGGGCGGTCAGCAGCAGAAAGACGACGCCTGCGAAAGCGCGCGCGAAAATTGCAAGTTCGCCGGAATAAAGGCCGGCAGCGAGCAGCAGCAGGCCGGAGCCGACGGAACCCGCTTTGGAGGCTGCATGCATACGCGAGTAAAGGTCCGGCAAACGGACGACGCCGATCGCCGCCGAGAGCGCGAAAAACGCACCGGCAAGCATCGTGAGGGCGGTTGCCGTGGCGACAACGTATTCCATCATCCCGTCTTTCCTTCCGTATCGCCCGGCGCCGGCGCCACTGCCTGTTCTTGCCCGGCCGGCGACGGCCCGGCTCCCGGCCCACGGCGCGACAGGACGAAGCGGGCGAAGGCAACCGTCGCGAGGAAGCCGACCAGGCTCAGTGCGATCGCGATATCGATGTAAAGCGCAAAGCGCGTCTTGACGGCGATCACCGCGATGAAGCCGATGGCAATGCCGGTCAGCGTATCGAGAGCGAGAATGCGGTCCGGCAGCGTCGGTCCGATGATCACGCGATAGGCGGTGAGCACGAAGGCGATCCCGAGGATCGCAAGCGTAACCGCGGCGGCGGCCGAAACAAGCGTAAACGGCGCGATCATCGGAAAGCCTCCATGATCTTGCGTTCGAAGCCGCTCGCAATGGCGCGCTTCGTCGCTTCCGGGTCGGCGCAGTCGAGCGCGTGGACATAAAGCGTCCTGCGGTCCTCCGAAACATCGACAGAGAGCGTGCCGGGCGTCAGCGTGATGAGATTGGCAAGCAGCGTGATCTCGAGATCACGATCGACGGTCAGCGGAAAGGCAAAGATGCCGGGCCGGATCTCCATCCTCGGCCGCAGCACCGTCCTCGCGACGGTCCAAGCCGAAAGCGCCAGTTCCTTCAGGAAAAGCAGCGCGAGTGACAGGACGAGGCGCGTGCGGTGAAGATAGCCCTTGCTGCCGGAAGGCTCGCGCACGATCGCCAAAGCGACGGCCCCGAGAACGAAGCCGAAGACAAGATTGTGCAGCGAGGCGCTGCCGGAAACGGCGACCCAGGCAATGGCAAGCAGCAGATTGACGAGGAAGGCGATCATTGCGCCGCTCCTTCCGGGAAGACAGAATGGATGTAGGCGCCCGGATCGGCCAGGCTTCCGGCGGCTGCCTGCGCCAGCGACAGCAACGGCTCCGGCAGGATGCCGAAACCGGTGACGAGTGCGGTCAGCGCCAGAAGCGGCAGCGCCGATTGCCAGCCGATCGCGACCGCCTCGACAAGGCGCCGGCGCCGGGCGCCAGTAGGCGAGCAGGAAGACGCGGCCGAAACAGATGGTCGTCAGGAACCCGCCGGCCAAAAGGGCAGCGGCAAGCCACCATGCGCCGATATCGAGCGAGGCCTTGACGAGGATGACCTTCGGCCAGAAGCCGGAAAACGGCGGCAGGCCGCAGGCGGCGAGGAAGAGGATGAGCGAGACGGCGGCAAACCAGCCGCACTCGCGATAGAGCCCGCCAAGCGCGCTGAGCTGGAAGCTGCCGCCGAGGCGGGCCGCCTGCCCCGCCAAGAGATAGAGTCCCATCATCAGCATGACGGAATGCAGCGCGTAGAAAACCGAGCCGCTGACGCCACCCGGCGTGCCGATTGCGATACCGGCAAGCATGTTGCCGATGCCGGAGATGACGACATAGCCGAGCATGCGGCGGATATCGGTCTGCGCCAGCGCGCCGAGTGCGCCTATGAGGACGGTTGCGGCGCCGACAAGCGCGATCATCAGGCTCAGCGCCTCGCGCTCCACCGGCAGCAGCATCACCACCACCCGGATCAACGCGTAGATGCCGACCTTGGTGAGCAGACTGGCAAAGAGCGCGGAGACGACGATGCGCGGCGTATGATAGGAAGCCGGCAGCCAGAAGTTTACCGGGAAAGCGGCGGCCTTCATGGCGAAGGCAAAAAGGAAGAGGGCCGCCAGCGTCATCAGCGGCGCGGTATCGCGCAGGCCCGCGACCTTCAGGGCGATGTCGGCCATGTTGAGCGTGCCGAAGATCGCGTAGAGGTAGCCGACCGCAATCAAAAAGAGCGTCGTGCCGATCAGGTTCAGCACCGCATATTTCATCGCACCGTCGATCTGCTCGCGCTCGGATCCGAGGATCAGCAGGCCGAAGGACGAGATCAGCAACACCTCGAACCAGACATAGAGGTTAAAAATGTCGCCGGTCGAGGAACACCCCGGACACGCCTGCCATCAGGAGCATCAGGAACGGGAAGAAGCCGAAGCGCCGCCCGCCCGCGTCGATGTCGGTGAGCGCATAGAGGCTGCCCGCAAGCGCCGCGATCGCGGCTGCAAGCGCCATCAGCGCGCCGAAGAGGTCGACGGTGAAGGCAATGCCGAAAGGCGGCAACCAGCGCCCCATCACCATCGTGACGGGGCCATCGTCGATCACCCGTTTCAACAACACCGTGTCGACCAGCACCAAGGCCGCCAGGCCGAGGACGGCGATCAACGCATGCAGGCGGACATGGGCGCGAAGCATCAGCATCAGCGCGCCGAGCACGATGCAAGTCACAACCGGCAAGAATCACCAGCCAATTGCCTGGGGGGACGGGTGCGGTGAGGAGCGCGGCGGAAAGGTCGGTGCCGATGGGGGCGGCCATTAAAAGCTTCCTCCTCTTCTCCCCAGCGGGGAGAAGTGCCGCGCGGAGCGAGGTGATGAGGGGGGCGGGCGGCGAGCGTCGGGAGCGCAAGCGACGGATACCATGTGCCGGGCCCACCCCCTCATCCGACCCTTCCGGGCCGCTTCTGCCCGCCGGGAAGAAGGGGGAATAGGCGGTAGCCCCAATGCAAAAAGCCAGCGCCACCAGCCGATTTCCCTCCCTGTAGGGGCGATGGCCGGCAGGACGGAGGGGGGTTATCATCCGCACCATCCTCATCTCAATACCCCACTGGCGGAAGCGGCGGATCGTCGGGCTCGGCGACGCGCATCTCGTCGGTGTTGTCCGTGCCGATGTCCTGATAGGCGCGGTAGGTCAGCACCAGCAGGAAGGCCAGGAAAGAGAAGGAGATCACGATCGCCGTCAGGATCAGGGCCTGCGGCAGCGGGTTGGCTGCACCGGCGGGCAGCGCGTCGAGGCCCGCCGGAATGATCGGCGGCACCTCGCGCGTCAGGCGGCCGGCGGTAAAGAGCAAGAGGTTCACGGCGTTTCCAAGGATCGCGATACCGAGCATGATGCGGATCGAGAATTTCGACAGCAGCAGGTAGATGGCGGCGGAAAAGAACAGGCCGACGAGGATCGCAAAAAGCGGCTCCATCACTCCACCTCCCTTTCCTCAAGGGCTAGCGCAATGGCGGTGATCGCGCCGACGACGACGAAATAGACGCCGATATCGAAGAGCATGACCGTCGAGAGCGGCACCTCGACGCCGAAGATTGAAGGATAGACCCACAGGCCGGTCATGAAGGGCACGGCAGCGGCGATCGAGACGCAGGCCGGCGACCGCCGACATCATCAACCCGGCACCGGCGATCGACAGCGGATGAAAGAGGATCGCCCGGCGCACAGCCGGCACGCCGGCCGCGATGCCGTAGATCGCCAGTGCCGAAGCGGCGATAAGCCCGCCGATGAAGCCGCCGCCCGGCTCGTTGTGGCCGCGCAGCAGGACGAAAACCGAAAAGAGCAGCATGAGCGCGACGAGGAAGGGGGCGATGGTGCGGAAGATGAGGGTGTTCATCGGGCTGGGCGCTCCGCTTGGCGGCGAGCGGCGGACGAGGCTACCTTCTTCGCCCATCAAGTCAGTCGATGGGGCACGCACGGACAACCGTACCTCATCACCCGCCCTGATCCTCGAAGGACCACCTCCACGTGCGCCACCCTGGCGATATGAATCCCGCTGAATGCGTGCGCTTTGCCACCAGCGCTCATCCCATACTCCCCTCATTCCTGTGCTTGTCGAAGGAATGTGGCCACGGCGCGTCTGCGCCGTGAATGAACCGCCTTTGGCACGGGAATGAGGGCGGTTGAGGCAATGCCGTCTCCAGACAACAGTACCAGGCGCTGCAAACCTGCCGGAATGGAAACCTTCGAGATGGAAACAAACGCCTTCACTCCGCCACCTCCACTCGATCCGGATCAGGCGCGACCAGCTTCCGCTCTCCCCCTGCCCGCATGCGGATCAGTGCGATGATGGCGAGGCCGGTGATCGCACGACGGCGATCTCGCCGAGGGTGTCGGTGCCCCGGAAATCGACGATGATGACGTTCACGACATTGGCGCCGTGGGCAATGGTTTTCGAATAGGTGTTGAAGAAATCCGTCAGCGCCGCATTGAACGGCTCCCTTCGTCGCCCGCATCAGGAGCAGCGCAAAGCCGAGGCCGCAGGCAAGCGCGATCGAGCCGTCGCCAAGGCGCTGACGCAGCGGACGCGGGTCGGTCGGCGAGAGGCGAAGCCTCGTCATGACGAGCGCCAGGATGACGACGGACAGCGTCTCGACCATGAACTGGGTGAAGGAAAGATCGGGCGCGCCGAACAGCAGGAAGATCAACGCCACGGAAAAGCCCTGGATGCCAAGCGAGATGATTGCCGTCAGCCGGTCGCGGGCGCAAAGCACTGCCGCAAGGCCGATCACGGCGAGCAGGAAGACCGCCCATTCATGGAGCTGGACGCCGCGCGGCCAGACGGGAAACGACGGCAGTTCGACCGTAAAGCAGCGGCGGCACGAGGAGTATCAAGGCGAGGCAGAGAAAGGTGCAGGTCACGTAGCATCTTCCAGCCGTCCCGGCTGGACGATGCGGGTGACGCGCCAGGCAAGGCGGACCAGCCCGGCGATGAAGACCTGATCGAAGCCGCGGTCCGGCCCGGCCCTGCAGCCTGCAGGAAGGTGCACCATCAGCGCCGCGGGCCAGCTCAATCTGCCAATAGACCGCAACGCCAAGGACCACGGTCGAATACGGAAAGCGCGAGCGGAAGGCCGAATATGCGGCATCGGCGAAATCGCAACGTCGATTGCATCGCCGGAATGGCCGAAGCCATCGGCGACGAGACGTAGTGATGCGCAATGCCGGAAAAGAGCGCGCTAGCAAGGCCCAACACTGCCAGAATGCCGGGACCGAGCCAGAGCAGGACGGGCGCCTCGTTCGGGATGTTTCGGGGTTTCGCCGCCTGACCGACGAAGGGCTTCAGGCCGACCGCAAAGGCAATTGCGAACATCAGCGCATTGCCGAAGATCGCGACTGCCGGTGAACACCAGCGAGCGCAGGTTGCCACCGGCGATCGCTGCGTAGATCTCCTCTGGGCGAGGAAGCCGAAGACGGGCGGAAGGCCGCCCATCGAGACGCTGCGGCGAGCATCGCAATCGCAAAGGTCAGCGGCATGGCGCTCATCAAACCACCGAGCTTCGTGATATCGCGGGTGCCCGTCTCGTGGTCGAGGACGCCCGCGATCATGAAGAGTGCGCCCTTAAAGAGCGAGTGCGCCACCAGGTAAAGCACCGCAGCTTCGATGGCGTATTCCGAACCGAAACCGGTAAGCAGGACGAGAAGGCCGAGCGAAGAAACCGTCGTATAGGCGAGCTTCAGCTTCAGGTCGGCATGGGCAATGGCGAGCGCCGAACCGGCAACCAGGGTGATGCCGCCGAAGAACGGCAGCAGGATCTCCCAGGCCGGTGTGCCGCCCATCACCGGGTTGAGCCGCATCAGGAGATACACCCCGGCCTTCACCATGGTTGCGGAATGCAGGTAGGCTGATACCGGCGTCGGCGCCTCCATGGCGTTCGGCAGCCAGAAGTGGAATGGAAACTGCGCCGATTTGGTAAAGGCGCCGCACAGCACGAGACCGAGCGTTGCCAGATAAAACGGGCTGCGCACCGCGACGACATCGCCGAAGGGCGAAAGCAGCGACATCTGCGTGACGCCGGTGATGTTCCAGAGAAAGAGCAGGCCGGCCAGCAGGCAAAGCCCGCCACCGCCCGTCACCCACCAGCGCTTGAAGTGCCGCCCGTCGTGCCGCCTCCCGCTCATGGTCGAAGCCGATCAGCAGGAAGGAGGTGATCGAGGTCAGCTCCCAGAAGATGAAGAACATCAGGAAACTGTCCGAAACGACGACGCCGAGCATCGCGCCCATGAACAGGAAGCAGAAAGGAGAAGAAACGCCCCTGCTGCGGATGTCCCTTCAGGTAGCCGCCGGCATAAAGCACGATCAGCGTGCCGATGCCGGTAATCAGCAGCGCAAAGGTGAGCGACAGGCCGTCGAGAAACCAAGAGAAGCTCAGATCGTAGAACTCGGCACCCAGGAATATCCGCCAGTCACCACCTCGCCGCGGGCGACGCCAGGTATGAAGCGGAGGAAGTGCAGGAACGAGCAGGAACGGCACGGCCGCCATGCACTGCCAGGCGCCGCTTGCGCCGAGCCGGCGAATGACGAAAGGGGAAAAGCAAGGCGCCGAGAAGCGGCAGGCACAAGGCCAAAAACGTCCAGACCAGTGACACCGGCCATGTCCCCTCCCTCATTGCCAGAAAGTGATGCGTTGTGCGCGAACTTAGGGTAATCGGCAAGCGCCCTCAAGCAATTTCGGCGGAAGGTTTGCAGGACGAATGATCGCAGGCGGGACCGATCAGTCCTGGCGGAGCGTAGCGGCAGACGCAAACATGTGAAACAGCAGGACAACCACCGTCAGCGGCCAGAGAATGCATGCCACCGCGCCTGCGAGGCGGGCCAACGTCCAACCATCGTGGTTGGCCGCAGCCCTCCCAGCAAAGTCATCGTCAGAAAGAGCACAGCCACAAGGCAATAGGCCCACGGCAGAACAAGCAGACGAACACGTCCATATCCCCCGCCTGGCATCAGCCGCCATGGCTGAAGAGTACGTTAACGGCGCGGTCGGGATCGAAACCATCAATTCGGATTAGCTACAGGCCGCGCATTTCACAGCCGACTGCCGATCGCCCTTACCTTGCCCTCTCCCCGAGGGCCTGTCAGCGACGCCGCAGCCTTTCCGCGAATCTCGCGGATGCACACTGGATGAGCCTTGTGCAGATATTTCGAAGGCCCCCCACAGAACATGATCGCCGGGCTAATCCGTCCTGTCTCGATCCCGCTTGTCTTGCGCCCCACATTCTGGCCGAGACCAGAGCTCGCCTCCCCGGCGCGAAAGGAGCATGCCTGATGTCCGACACCACGACCGCCAAAGTCCGCAAGACCGATGCAGAATGGAAAGAGCAGCTGACGCCGGAGCAGCTACCCGCATCACGCGCCAGCACGGCACTCGGAACCGCGCCCTTACCCGCCCCGACCGGGATAGCTTCGAGACCGGCCTCTACCGCTGCGTCGGCTGGAAATGCCGCGCCGCTCTTCCGCTCCGATACCAAATTCGATGCCGGCTGCGGCTGGCCGAGCGATTTCGAACCGGTCTCGCCGGATGGCGTGACAGTATGCATCGCGAACAGCTCCTACGGCATGGTGCGTACGGAGATCCGCTGCAGCAGATGCGATGCACATCTCGGCCACGTCTTCCCCTGATGGCCCGCCGCCGACGGGCCGGCGCTGATCCTGCATCAACGGACATTCGATGGCGTTCGAGCCGGGGAAGAGAGGCAACGCACCGGGGGCTCGATCACCACCGCCAGCGATCTTCCGGCAAGGGAAACGCATCCACCGCCGCGCCCTGTCACAGGGATCAGGGGCAGCGCAAGACAGCCATACGTCGTTTGCCGCTCCCTCGCCTGCGATTGAAGCGCCAAGAATGCCCGCCTGAACGCCGAGGGGTCACTTCGAAAACCCTGAGTTCCATGCAGGTGAGATCGAGCCAGCGGCCGAACTTGGTGCCGACCTCGGAGAAGGTGCCGACGATGCGGAAGCCGAGGCTTTCGTGCAGGCGGATCGAGGCGACGTTTTCCGACTCGATGCCGGCGATCATGACGTGAACGCCGTTCTCTTTGGCCTTCTCGATAAGCGCCTGCATCAAAAGCTTGCCGACGCCGCGGCGCGGCAGTCCTTGTGACATAGACGGAGTGCTCGGCCGTATGGCGATAGCCGTCGAAGGCCCGCCAGTCGCCGTAGGTGGCGTAGCCCGCGACCTGCCCCGCCTTTTCCGCGACGAGAACCGGAAAGCCCTCGCCTTGCGCGCCCGGAACCATTCCGCGCGGTTTTCGAGATCAACAAGGGTTTCGTTCCAGATCGCCGTCGCGTATTCGACGGCGTGGTTGTAGATGGCGCGGATCGCCGCAAGGATCGGCTTCGGTGGCCTCGCGCACGAGGACGGCGTCGGTCATGTCATGTCCATTCCGGTTCGTTCGGCCCAAGCGCATACGCCCGGCCTTCGGCGATGTAAACCGCGAATTGGCGCTGAAGAAGAACGATCAGAGCCTGCCAGCGCCGATGCTGAAGCAGGTGAGCACCGCCGAATAGTGTACCGCTGCGGCAGCAACCACGAAGCCATGCCAGATGGCGTTCTGGAAGCGCAGCTTTTCCCAGACGTGGAAGATCGACACCTGCCGAATAGATGATGCCGCCGATGACGATCAAAGAGCATCGAAGCGAAGGGAATGCGCGAGGCGACCGGCTCGGCAACCAGATGCCGCTCCAGCCCATGGCGAGATAGAGCAGGATCGTCAGCTCGCTCGTAGCGTCCCGGAAAGGCGCATTCGCAGCAGGATGCCGGCGGCCGCCATCGCCCAGATGGCGATCAGCATGGCGAAGAGCAGCGGGTCGTCGGCACCGCGTTCGAGGAAGGGCGTATAGGTCGCGGCGATCAGGATGAAGATCGCCGAATGATCGAGCCTGCGCAGGTACCATTTGGTGGGCGACACCGGCCAGGCATTGTAGGAAAAGGATATGCCGAGTGTCAGCACAAGGCCGATGCCGTAAATCCAGGCGGCCGCGATCTCGCCGTAGGTAGCTCCAGACCGTCGCATAGAAGATCAGCACGGTCGCACCCACGAGCGCAAGCGCCAGGCCGACGCCATGCACGATGCCGTCGGCGATCAGCTCGATATCTGTCGTAAGCCCAGCGAATGCCGTTGAACCCGCCCATTAATGCGCACCCATTCCTCGACCCTTACCGATGCTCTCACTGTAACGGCCGGCCGCGCAACGGCCCGGCAGCACCGTGCGCGGTAGAAAAACTTCATGAAACGCTTCGGTACCTTACCTGATCCACCAGCACCGAGCAT
Source organism: Rhizobium yanglingense (assembly GCF_977109285.1). NCBI lineage: Bacteria > Pseudomonadati > Pseudomonadota > Alphaproteobacteria > Hyphomicrobiales > Rhizobiaceae > Rhizobium > Rhizobium yanglingense. Next base: position 1,626 of record NZ_CDSAWY010000002.1, on the reverse strand, counting down.
TTGGCGTGGCGTACCACCCGGTCAGCGGTCGCACCGATGGAGTAGCTTCGAGAAGTCCGGAGACATGCGAGGCGATGATGATGAGGTCGGCGCGGCGCGCCTCGGCGGCGGCGAGTATGCCGTGCGCCGGCGGGCCGCGGCCGATCTCCACCTTCGCCCGGAGTCCCGGCTCCTTCAGCCGCAGCTGCTCCAGCTGCGCGCGTGCTCAGATCATCGATCGCATTGTCGATCAGTTCAGCCCGGTAGGTCGACGGCGATATAGGTCGGCACGTCCTGCACGACATTGAGCAGGATCATCTCACCGCCGGCATCAGAGCAGCGTCCTGGCCGCCTTGCGGGAATGCCCTTTCCCCCTCCTCGACCGTACCCATCTCGATAGGGACGATGATCTTCTTGTACATGGTTTCCTCCACAGCGGGCTTGCCTACCAAAAGAAGATAACGCGCGGTGGACAGGTTCAAGTGGGCACAAGCGATCGTCGACATTCGCTCAACGCTTCATCCTCAAAAACTGATCTTCTGTGAACAATCGGGATCCGCCATATAAACTACAACGTACAGCGGCTCGAGAGGACTTGAAGGCGAAATGGACCGGCGAACATTCCTCGAGCTTGCCGCAGGCAGCGCCTTCGGCTGCCACCGCCGGGGTGCGCCTTTCCTCTTCCATGGCAGGAGATCGACATATGACGACCGAAACCTCTTATGCGCTGACACGGCCTGCCTATGTCGGCCAGTCGCATCTGGTCGCCACCGACCTGCCGCTGGTCTCGAGCTTCTATCCAGTCCATGCTCGGCCTCACGGTGATCGAGAAGGCGCCGAGCGGCGAGGTGCTCGGCGTGAACCGGCTGCCACTCCTGACGCTGACGACGGACAGCAAGGCGCAGATCGCGCCGCGCAATGCGGCTCGCCCTTCGACACCGCCTTCCTGATGCCGAACCGCACTCGGGACTTGCCCGCTGGCCGCGCCATGCGGCCCATAACCACGTCCGCGCTCGACGGCGCCTCCGATCATCTCGTCGAGCGAAGCCATTCTATCTCTCCGATCCCGAAGGCAACGGCATCGAGATCTACGCCGACCGGTCCCGAGCACGAGGCCTGGAACTTCCACCAGGACGGCCAGGTCGAAACGGCAACGATCCGCCTCGATCTGCAGGCCCTCTACGTACAGTGCGCCCGAGGACGCCTGGGGGGCGGGGCACGGCCGACGGCACGCGCGATCGGGCATATCCACCTGCAGGTCGGCGACATTCCGCAAGCCGATGCGCTTCGATCGCGACGTCCTCGGCCTGAAGCCGACGGCGCGCTATCCCGGCGCGCAGCTTCTTCTGCAACTGGCGGCTGACCACCATCACATCGCCGCCGACATCCCGAACAGCCGCGGCGCCGGCACTCGCGCCGACGGTATCTGACCGGGCGCTTTCACGACTGCACGCTGCGCTTCAACGACAAGGCGGCGCTCGACAATGCGGTGGCGGCAATCGACCGGCTGGAGATCGAAGAGCGCAAAGCGCGACGGCGGCGTGTTCCTCAAGGATCCGTGGGGCATCGGGCCGACGCTTTCGGCTCGAGGCAACGGCCCCTCCCCCGATCCTGCTCGGAGCCGCCACGCCCGCGCCTCGAACACCA
>NZ_CDSAWY010000001.1:0-215725 GCF_977109285.1 Rhizobium yanglingense | reverse complement strand
GTGTTGCGCGCCTTTGCTTCCTTCCACACGAGGAACAGGACGCCGCCGAAATAGCCCAACTGTAGTAGAACGGCACAGATCACCGTGTCTATCAGTGTCGTTGTCAGTGAGCCGTTCAGCCAAATAAGTCGCAACCGCAAAAACGGCCAAAGCGCCGATCATGCTTACGAAAACGCGAGGTGCATACATAACCGTGCCTCCCTTGGGGAGGTTCGTTCAATGAACAGTCATTGAATCGGGCGTCCCTCCCTAAGGTCCCTTTATTTATATATTTTAGAAGGCCTTTTGTTTCAACCGAACGAGGGCATTCTTTTTCATCCGTCGTCTGTTTATCTACAGTATTCGGTTTAAGGTTTCCTTCCGGCTTTGGGTAAAATCGACGAAGCCTCGTTAAGGAATGCCGTGACGGGGATTCGGGTGCAAATGTGTCGATTTTACTTCAGGTTGTACTAATTATGACATTGCACGTGGAACTTTGCGTCACATTTGCCGACCCAACGAACGCATGAAAGCCAAATGCGTTCAACTTTTATTACAAAGTTTTCATCTAAATCGATTTGAGTGTGCAGCGCAAAATTGATGGTGCGATGCAATAAATTCCGCGATAAGACAATATAGTTGACCTACTCTCTGCAGTGCCCGCATGGCTTAGCCAAATGTCACCCGAAGGCGTAGAAAGATTTATTCTTCAATCTTTTTCGCGATGTGTAAACACCAAGACCTTTAGTGCGCCGCACAGAGTTTATTCAAAAACATTGCATGCTTTGCATATGTAGTTTAGAGAACCCTTAAAAAAGAAATGTGATAAAGACACGTCGGAAACGGGCCGTTACACAATCGCCATGAAATTGTGGCTTAAAAAAACAAATTCCGCCCATACACTCCTCATTCGTCAGCGCTAGCTTAGCGGCCTGGGCTTACCGACCAAACGGCAAACATAAGTGGAGTTAACTCTATGAAGTCTGCGACGAGATCGGACAGTACGCCATTTTTTGGCGTGGTTCATGCGAATGTGTTTCCGCCGACTGGCGGGATCATGAAGCGGGCATTCGATATCACGGCTGCCTCGCTCGGGCTCCTTTTCCTGAGCCCGATTTTTTTGATGGTGATGCTGCTTGTAAAGCTCTCCGACAAGGGGCCGGCTTTTTATGGGCATCGCCGTATCGGCCACAACGGCCAGGAGTTCCGTTGCCTGAAGTTCCGGACCATGGTCGTCAACGGCGACAAGGTCCTGCAGGAGCACCTGCGCAACAATCCAAAGGCGATGGAAGAATGGCGTGCAACGCGAAAACTGCAAGACGATCCGCGGGTCACCACGGTCGGGAAGGGCTTCGCAAGCTCAGCCTTGATGAACTGCCACAGCTCATCAACATCCTTCGCGGCGAAATGAGCGTTGTCGGGCCGCGGCCCGTCGTTCTTGATGAACTGGAACTCTACGAGTTTTGGCCCGTCATGATTACAGGCGCGTCCGGGTCTTACCGGACTTTGGCAGATCAGCGGCCGCAACGACGTGTCCTATGCTGCCCGCGTGGCTTTCGACACCCACTACGTCGAAAACTGGTCGCTTATCCGCGATGTGAATACTATTGCACAGACGATCCCCGCCGTCTGCATGCAGCGTGGTAGCTACTGACAAGCCGCTTCCATATACGCCAAGTAACGTACGGTACTGCTTTTGGCTTGCCGTGCCGATCTACGAGGAAGACTGAATGAGAGAAATCCTGTCGCGCGGCAACCTGCTTGGAAATTCCTTTATGCACGGCCTCGCTTTCGTTGCGGGGCTTAGCATATTCGTATCCGGGCTCCGGCTTCGCCCGGGCTGCCGACTACCAGCTCGGCACCATGGACAAGCTGCGCATCCGCGTTGCCGAATGGCAAACGGCGGAAGGCGCGATCCGCGACTGGTCAGTGGTGAGCGGCGATTACACGATCGGCCCCTCAGGCAGTCTCTCACTGCCGTTCGTCGGCGACCTCCCGGCCTCCGGAAAGACGACGGATGCAATCGCCAAGGAAATCGGCGTCGCGCTGCAGAAGCAGTTCGGCCTCAAGGACCGGCCGTCGGCGTCCGTCGAACTTGCTCAGTTCGGCGGCTTTCTGACCGGCGATGTGGAAAACCCCGGCGAGTATCCCTTCGCACCCAATTTGACAGTCGTGAAGGCCGTCAGCATCGCTGGCGGCCTGCGGCGGGCTGATGCCGGCCAGCGCTTTGCCCGCGATTTCATAAACGCCAAGGGCGACGCCGTCGTCTATACGACGGAGCGCAACCGGCTCATTGCCCGCAAGGCGCGGCTGCAGGCGGAAACCTCCAAGAGCGATACGATCGAAATGCCGCAGGAGCTCAAGGAGCTGCCCGAGGCAAAAGCCCTGCTCGCCAGCGAAATGGCGTTGATGAACACGCGTAAGAAGCGGCTCACGCTGCAGCTTCAGGCGCTCGACGACCTGAAATCGCTGTTGCAGGCCGAAATCGAATCTCTCGGCAAGAAGACCGAGACACAGACGCGCCAGCTCGAGCTTGCCAAGCAGGACGACAAGGTCGAAAACCTGGCCGAGAAGGGCCTTGCGCTCAGCGCCCGAAAAATGGCCGCCGAACAGCGCGCCGCTGATACCGAGGCTACCCTTCTCGATATCGATACCAACATCTTGAAGGCCAAGCAGGACATCAGCCAGGCCAATCAGGACGAGATCACCCTGCGCAACGACTGGGACGCCAAGCTGTCGCAGGAACTGCAGGACACCGAATCCGAACTCGACACGCTCAACCTGAAGATTTCCACCAGCGATGCGCTGATGTCGGAAGCATTGGCGCAATCGAACGATGCCGCGCGTTTCGACCCTCAGAATGCCGCCAGCATCAGCTATTCCATCGTGCGTGAGGTTGACGGCCAGCAGAAGGAAGTTCCGGCCACGGAAAATAGCACATTGCAACCGGGCGACCTGATCAGGGTCACGGCCGGGGTTGCGATGAGATAGCGGAGACCCGCATGCGGATCGCCAAATCGGTGCTGATAAAGCCAGGTGAGAACGAGCTTTACGCCATTCCGGCGGTTGCGCTTTCTCTCTTCTGCTTTGCTTACTCGATCCGCTTCGGGCAGGTGGCGATCCTGTTTTACTATGCCTTGTGGCTGCCGCTCGTCGCCGTCAATTATCGCAAGGTGCTCGGCAGCTACAGCCGCTTCATCTGGCTGTTCGCCTTCGCCGTTTTCGCCTTCCTCTCCGTCTTCTGGTCCGCCGTGCCGAGCGTGTCGCTGAGGGCGAGCATCCAGTATCTGACGCAGGTGATCTGCGCGCTGATTGCCGTGCGCGTGCTTGATGTCCGGACCCTGACGCTCGGGGTCGTGGCAGGCGCGGCGGTCGTGCTGCTTTTTTCGATCCTCTTCGGCTACTACGAATATGACGTTCTGGACGGGACCTACAGTTTCGTTGGCGCCTTCGCGTCGAAGAACCAGCTCGGCTTTTTATGCGTCCCTGGGCATCATCTTCGCCTTTGCCGCCGTCTTCATTTACGGCGAGCGCCGTTTCTGGATGATGACGTCGGGCACGGTTGGCCTTATGGCGGCCTATCGCCTGCTTGCCTCGCAATCCGCCACCTCGGTCATCACGACGGCGGCGATCGTTGCCCTGTTGATAGGGTTTCGCGTCGTGCTCATGCTGTCGCCGCAACAACGCAAGCTGCTGGTGGTCGGCGGCGGCGTCGCGGCTGTCATCCTGGTGGGGGTGGTGGGGGCGTCTATTTAGGCGCTGTCGACGCGGTCTTGGGCATCTTCGGCAAGGATTCGACCCTGACGGGCCGCACCTATCTCTGGCAACAGGGTATTGAGGCTGCGGCGCAGAACCCGGCCATCGGCATCGGCTATCAGGCTTATTGGGTTCAGGGCTTCGCAGAGCCTGAGCGGCTATGGAAGGAATTCTTCATCGCCTCGCGAGCCGGTTTCCATTTTCACAATACCTACATCGAGACGGCCGTGGAACTCGGTCTGATCGGCGTGCTCATCCTTGCTGTTACGTTCATCGCGACGCTTTGGGGGCATCTGCGCCGGCTGATCGAGGATGTGCGCAATGATGAATCCTATTTCCTTTTCGGCATCACCGTGCTGCTTCTGATCCGTTCTTTCGTGGAGATCGACGTTTTGACGCCCTATAACGTCGGTTCCTTCCTTCTTTATTTTTTCCGCAGGCAAGCTTGTCGGCGCGCGCCAGCGCTCGGCGATGGCCGGCCTGCACCATTACCAATCTGCTAAGCCTGTTCGTTCCTGATTTTTTTCACGTACGCCGCAAAGAAGCGGAGCAACCGAGGATATGCATGAAGACCCCCTTTACGGGATCCAATATTTGCGTGCCTTTGCGGCACTGGCCGTCGTCGTTTTCCATGCGGCAGAAAGAAGTGGCGGGCACTTCACGATCCGCGCTGCCGGCGTCGACGTCTTCTTCGTCATCAGCGGCTTCATCATGTGGGTGATTAGCGACCGCAAGCCGCTGACGCCGCATCGCTTCCTTGTTGACCGCATCCGCCGCATCGCACCCTCATACTGGCTGGTGACGCTCATCATGATCGGTGGAGCGATGGCAGGATTGTTTCCGAACCTGCAGCTCGACGCAGGCCACGTCCTGGCCTCGTTCGTCTTTGTTCCTGTGCACTCGCCGAGCACCGGCGAGATTTGGCCGATCCTGGTCCAGGGCTGGACGCTCAATTTCGAGATGTTCTTCTATGTCCTATTTGCCGGCGCCTTGTTCCTGCCGCGCCAATGGCGGCTGCCTTTCCTCTCCGTTGCGTTCGGCTTCTTCTTCGTGGCCGGCCTGATCTGGAAGCCGTCTTCGCCGATGCTCGCCACCTATACGCGGCCAATGATCCTGGAGTTCCTCGGCGGCGTCTTCATTGCCGAACTGTGGTTGCGGCGCTGGACCGCCGGCAATAGTCTCGGGCTTGGCTGCGTCGGCGCCGCACTCTGCGGTTTTGCGGCGATTCACCTGATGGGTGCCGGGTTCGACGAATTCATATGCGGACCGCTGGCGATGGCGCTGGTGTTCGGCATGGTCTCGCTGGAGGCCGACGGCAGCATCGGCCGCGTGCCGCTGCTGACCTATCTCGGTGATGCATCCTATTCCATCTATCTGTGGCATACGCTTGCGGTATCGGTTGCCATCAAGGCTGCAGGAATCCTCGGAATTCCGGGCGGCGTTGCCGTCGTTGCGGCCATTTTTGGTGGAACGTTGCTCGGGATTGCGGCCTATGAGATGGTCGAGAAGCCGCTGCGCAAGCTCCTGTCCAACGAAGCACCCAACCGCCGCCCGCTTGAGCAGCGCCCTTCGTAAAGATCAAGCTGTTTCTTCGACCGGTTGCCCTTTCGGCGCGACTTTGCGGCGGCGCGCGCGCAGCACGACGTAGAAGGTCAGGGGTGAAGATCAGGCCGAACGATCGTAACGCCGAGCATGCCCGAAGAAGACCGCGGTGCCGAGCGCCTGGCGCAGCTCCGCGCCCGGCCCCGCTCGCGATCATCAGCGGCACGCACGCCGAGGATGAAGGCGAATGCTGGTCATCAGGATCGGGCGCAGGCGCAGATGCGCGCGGCCTCGACCGCCGCCTCGACCGGCGTCTGACCGTCCTCTTCCTCGGCCTGCCTTGGCGAATTCGACGATCAGGATCGCGTTCTTTGCCGCAAGGCCGATCAGCACGATGAGGCCGATCTGGGTCAGGATGTTGTTGTCCATCCCGCGCAAGATGCACGCCCGAGCATCGCCGCAAGCAGGCGCGATCGGCACGATCAGGATGATCGCAAGCGGCAGCACCCAGGCTTTCATATTGCGCCGACGAGCACCAGGAAGACGAAGACCACCGCGAGCGCGAAGACGATACCGGCCGTGTTCGCCGGTGCCGCGCTTCTGCTGGAAGGCGATGCCCGGTCCAGTTCGAAGTGCCGTATCCCGCGGGCAGCAGTTCGAACCCGCGAGCTTCTCCATCGCTCGTCGAGCGGCGGCGCCCGGTCGACGACACCCGCCGCCGGATGTCGCCATCGATCGCGTACCGAGGCATACAGGTTGTAGCGCTGTGACAAGCGCCGGACCGCTCCGGTCCTGGACTTCGATGAGGGTTCCCGAACGGCACGAGCGCGCCCGTCGCCGAACCGGACGCGTCCGCAGGGTCAAGCGATGTCGGCCACGCTCGAGGCGGATAGGGCTGCATCGGCCTGCGCCCGCGACGCTGATAGGCCCGGCCGAGCAGCGTTGAAGTCGTTGACGATACGCCGTGCCCAGATAGACCTGCAGAGCGCTATCGAACACACGCTCGGGTCGGGACGTCCAGCATGCGTCGCCTTTGCCGCGGTCGATATCGGCAATAAACGCGCGGGCTCGATCGGGTCGAAGGACGTGAAGACGCTCGCGTCAGACCCGGGCGTCTGGTTGGCGGTACCCGATCAGATCTGCTCGGCACGGGCGCAGAGCCCGCCGCATGTCGCCGCTTCCCGCCGCGATCCATCAGCTGCATCATCCGGTAGCCGCCCGCCGAATTGCCGATACCCCTGGACCGAGCGGCGGCGGGATGGCAATGACGATCTGCGCCTCCGGTGATGCTCGGCAGGTGTTTGGCACGCGCCTGACTCGATGATCCGGCCGGCGCAATCAGACGCCGAGCTTCCCGCCTGTGTCCTCGAAGGATGTCGAGCGGGAAGCGAAGACGGCGGCCTTGATTCGGACGCGTAGCGTCTGACGGCGGCGCCGCTCGAAGCCCGCGAATGCATCACCGCGTCCGAGGACGCCGGGCGTGATGCGGCATGCACGCGGCCCGCCGACCTGCTGCACGCACGCGCATCGGTGCGGTTCGACCGAGGCGCCCTGCGGGCAGCTTGGCGGACGACGAGAGCATAGCCCTGGTCCATGCGCCGGGATGAAGCCGCTCGGGACGATCGACCCATGTAACAGTCGATCCCAGCGGTCCCGGCAGATACCAGCAGCGCCACAGGTGATCAGGGCGGTCTTCTTCGGACGCGCGCGCCGGCCGGACGGTGAGCCGCGCAGTAGCCGTTGCTCAGCTTCGGTCGAAAGCCGCGATTGAAGCCGTTCGCGCGGCGCGGCGGCCGCAGTCGCCGTCAACCGGATTTCGCGTCTTCTTCGCATGTTCTTCATGCGGCCTGCAGCACGAGCGCAGCGATGCGCTGGCGACAATGTCAACGAGTTGACCGCGCGAGATTGACCGTTGCGACCGAGATCGTCACCGCAAACTGCCGGTAGAACTGCGCCGGTACATGCCTGGTGATGAAGGTTGTCGGGACGAACACGGCGCATGAGTACCAGGGACGATCGCGATGACCGCCGTTCCGACACTTCGTCCATGGTCACATGCGCCGCTTCCCTCGGCGCTCATGCCCTTGCGCCAGGTTTCGCTCGACGTTCTCGACGACGACGATCGCATCGTCTACCACGATGCCGATAGCGAGCACGAGCCCGAAGAGCGTCAGCATGTTGAGGCTGAGAAGCCGAAGGCGAGCAGGACAAGCGAAAGTGCCGATCAGCGACACCGGGATCGCGACGCATCGGGATGATCGCCGTGCGCCAAGATCTGCAAGAAAGACCAGCACCACGATTGACGACCAGCACGGCCGCTTCGAACAATGGTCTTGTAGCACCTCTGATCGATCGACTCGGAAATGAACTCGGTCGGATTGTAGACGATGTCGATAAGCCAGGCCCTGGGGGAAAGTCCTTGGCGATGCTGTTGCCATGTTCGGCCTTGATTTCGGCTGTGCGGTAGCGAGCGCGTTCGTACCCGGACGCTGAGAAGATCGCCGAGCGCCACCGCCGGCTTGCCCGTCGAGGTAGCTGTTGGTGACGTATAGTCCTTGGCGCCAAGCTCGATGCGGGCGATGTCCTGACACGCTGTACGAGGCGGCCGTCGGCATCTGTCGCTGTTCACAATGACGTAGCGGAACTGCCTTGCGCATCGGAGAACCTGTCCCTGCGTCGTCGACGGTGTAGTTGGAATGCGTTGCTGCCGTCGAAGCGCGGCGGCCCGCCGATCGAGCCACCCGACAACCTGCACGTTTTGTTCGCCGCAAGCGCAGCCACAACATCGTTCGGGGTCATGCTATCGAGCGCGCCAGCGCTGTTGCGGATCGAGCCAGATGCGAAGGGCATATTCGCGGCTCGCCGAAGATGGTGCAGGTCTCCGACGCCGTCGAGACGCACCAGGCACATCGCGGATGCGGCTGCGGGCGTAGTTTGAGACGTAAAGCTGATCGTAGCGGCTTGTTCGGACGACAGGGTATGCACGACCATCATCAGGTCGGGTGAACTCTTCGCGCGTCGTGACCCCGAGTCGGCGCACCTCATCGGGCATGCGCGGTTCGGCGATCGCGACCCGGTTCTGCGACCGAGAACCTGCGCCGTATCCGAGATCGGTGCCGAGCTTGAAGGTCGATTGTCAGCGACGATCGACCCGTCGTCGGTCGAGTAGGCGGATCATGTAGAGCATGTTCTCGACGCCGTTGATTTCCTGCTCGATCGGCGTTGCGACCGTGTCGGCGACCGTCTGGGCGTCTGCGCCGGGATAGTTGGTGCGCACGACGATGGTGGGCGGTGCTATTTCGGGAAACTGCGCCACCGGCAACTGGAAATAGGCGAGGCCGCCGAGAATGAGCAGAACTATGGAGAGGACGGACGCGAAGATCGGCCGGTCGACGAAGAAATGCGCGAACCTCATTGCGCGAACTCCATGCCTGCGGCTTCCGGCGGGATGTCCTCGCGGCTCTGCGGCAGCTCGGTCATCTGCGGCGTGATCTTGGCTCCGGGGCGAGCCCGCATCAAACCGTTGATGACGATGGTTTCCTTGCCGTCCATGCCTTCTCGGATGGCGCGGTAGCCGTAAAGCCGCGGGCCGGGGCGCACGGGCTTGGTGGAAACCGTGCCGTCTTCGCCGACGACATAAACGACGCGCTGGTTCTGGTCGGTGCCGATAGCCTCGTCCGGCACCAAAATGGCTTTGTAGACGTTGGACGCCTCCACCTGCACACGGCCGAAAAGGCCCGGCTGGAGCACGAAGCCCGGGTTGTCGAAGCGGGCGCGGACCCGCATCGTGCCGGTCTGGCTGTCGACCCGGTTTTCGGCGAAATCGAGCTTGCCTGTGAACGGCTTTTCGTTTGCATCCGTGATGCGGACCTGCACCTCAAGACCGCCGCCGCCCTGCTGAAGGTCGCTGCCGCGCGCACGCGCCGTCTGCGCGAAGTTCAACAGCCGGCGCTCGTCGACGTCGAAATAGAAGTCGATCGGATCGAGCGAAACGATCGTCGTCAGCACCGACTGGTCGGCTTGCACAAGGTTGCCGGCCGAGATCAGCCGCCGCCGGTCGATGCGGCCGCTGATCGGGGCGGTAATCCTCGTATATGTCGAGATCGAGCGTGGCCCGGTCTGCCGTTGCCTGGGCGCCGCGGACATTGGCCTGAGCGGAAACCCACTCGCGGCGCCGGTCATCGAGCGTCGAAACCGACTGGCTGCCGCTGGTGGCGAGTGATTTTGCGCGTTTGAAGCTGCGCTTCAGCGTAGATCAGTGTCGATTTCGCGACTCTCAAGCGCAGCGGTTGCTTCATTGAACGCAGTAACAAAAGGGCGCTGATCGATAACGAAGAGCAAGTCGCCTTTCTTGACCATCGCGCCATCGGTGAAATGTACTTCCTGCAGGTAGCCGCCGACGCGCGATCGCACGGAGACCTCGTCGACTGCCGCGAAGCGGCCGATGAACTCGTCGCTGTCCACGACATCGCGAACAACGGGCTTTGCAACCGTGACGGGCGGAGCAGGCGGAGCGTCCTGGGCAATGACGACTGCGGGAAAAAGGACAAGGTAAGTAAGAGCAAGGGCTTTACGAAGAGAGTAAGGCATAACGATCCCCCATTCTGGGCGGCCGGTATGCCGCCAAACTTATGCGGTAACGATGCGATTTATGTCTGCTGTCGAACCCGGCTTTCCCGCCTTCGCCTTGCTGCTCTTGTCACGCACCCAGCCTGTTGGCAGGGGTGCCAGCTTGGCCTCGCCAGGCGTTCTGCTCCGGTAACTCTATGAAATCGGACTATAAACGTCAGTAGGCAAAAATTGCAAACGCCAATCGCCGGGAGCTTGAGAATTTGACCCGGATCAGGGGCTTCGACTGTAGAGTTCTTGCCAGACGTGCTTCCAATCCGAAAATTTCTGGTTCTGAAAGCCGGTCGTAACCGCGCCCTGCGGCATTTTGGCCGCCACTGCTAAAATCTGCCGGCCGATGCCCTTGTGCAGTTGCACATGCTCACTATACTCTACCGATATTATAAGCACGCTTATAAATAGCTGGTCACAGGCTTTCATGAGCGCCCACTCCGACCCTCGGTTTCCTTCTCCACGACGTCGCCCGGCTGCTGCGCAAGCGGTTCGAGCAGCGGGCGAAGTCCCTTGGGCTGACCCGCTCGCAATGGCAGACGCTTGCCTATCTCGCGAACAACGAGGGTATCCACCAGGGCGGCCTCGCCGAGATCCTCGAAGTCGAGCCGATCACGTCTGGTGCGCATTCTCGAGCAAGCTCGCCGAACGCGGGCTTGATCGAGCGCCGCCAGCACCCGGCCGACCGGCGCGTCTGGCTTGCTTTACATGCGCGACGAGGCGTCGCCCGCTGCTTGCACGAAATGCGCGGTGCTCGGCGACAGCCGCCCGCGCGCGAAGCCCTGCGACGGCGTCTCGCGCCGAGCAGCGCGAACAGCTCTTTCCACATCCTATCCGCTGATGAAGACGAACCTGGTGCAGGCGTGCCGCAGCACCGGCCGCCGGGAATGAGCACGAACCATGGCTGAACAATCCCCCCTCCGCGTCGTTGCCGACGCCAACGCCAAGAAGCCGACCGATAGACGAAGAATCCGATCGAAGTCTCCGAAACCGCAGGAAACGGTAGCCGAAGCGCCTTCATCCAATTCAGCGCCGGCCGCCGCCGTGGCTGCGTCCTGGCGGCAACAAGGTCCGCCGCCGGCGCAGCCTCACCCGCCCCGTCCTGTTTGCGCTTGCTGCCGGTGGCCCTCGTCGCCGGCGGCTATTATCTACGTCAATGGCGGCCAGGTCATGTCGACCGACAATGCCTATATCCAGGCGGATATGGTCGGCCTGACGACGGATGTTTCGGGCATCGTCGACCAGATCAACGTTCACGAGAACGAAACGGTCAAGGCCGGGCAGGTGCTCTTCAGCCTGAAGATCCGACAGCTTCAGGATCGCGCTCGACGGCGCAAAGGCCGCAACTCGGCGTCCAGCGCAACCAGATCGATAAACCTCAAGGCCAGCTACCGGCAGTCGCTTGCGGAAATCACGCAGGCGCAGGCCGACATGCCCGTATTATCCAGGCGCAGTTCGACCGTCAGCAGAGCCTCGTCAACAGTTCGGCAGCGCGACGCAGTGCGGCCTACGACGAAGCCAAGCACGACCTTGACGCTGCCCAGCAGAAGGTGGCTGTCGCCAAGGCGGAAGCCGCCGACCACCCTGCGCGCAACTCGGCGACGATGCCGAACCAGCCGGTCGAACAGAACCCGCTCCTATCTGCAGGCGCAGTCGGCGGTAGACAATGCCGAGCGCGACCTCGATCGCATGCATTGTGCAGGGCGCCGTTCGACGGCATCGTCACCAATGTGAGTGCGCTGCAGGTCGGCGCCTACCTTCAGGCTTCGCAATCAGGCCTTCTAGCCGTTGTGTCCACGACCCACATGTGGATCGCCGCGAGCCCGAAAGAAACCGAACTCACCTATGTCACGCGAGGGCCAGCCGGTCGCCATCAGCGTCGACACCTATCCGGGTGTCGAGTGGAAAGGCAAAGTTTCCAGCATCAGTCCGGCCTCCGGCTCCAGTTTCTCGCTGCTTCCGGCGCAGAACACCACAGGGAACTGGGTCAAGGTGGTCCAGCGCATTCCGATGCTCGTCAGCATTGATGACATGGCGGATAAGCCTCCGCTTGCGCATCGGCATGAGCGTGACTGTCGGTGTCGATACCGGCCATGCCGTCGCAGTTCCAGGCGCCGCACCGGTTATTGCCAATCGTGGAGCAATAACGGCCTGCGTCATCCTTGCGGTGATCATGCAGGCGCTCGATACGACGATCGCCAATGTGGCCCTGCCCTACATTCAGGGCAGCGTCTCGGCAAGCGCCGACCAGATCAACTGGGTGCTCACCTCCTACATCGTCGCCGCGGCGATCATGACGCCACCGTCTGGCTTCCTCGCCGCTCGGTTCGGCCGCAAGAACGTGCTCCTCACCGCCATCGTCGGCTTCGTCGTCGCGTCCGTCCTGTGCGGCCTTGCACAATCGCTGCTGCAGATCGTCATCTTCCGTCTGATGCAGGGTCTGTTCGGCGCTTCGCTTGTTCCCCTGTCTCAGGGCATTCTGCTTGACATCTATGCAGTGGAAGAGCGCGGCAAGGCCATGGCGCTTTTCGGCGTCTCAGTCATGGTCGGACCTGTTCTGGGGCCAGTCATAGGCGGCTGGCTCACCGACAACATCAGCTGGCGCTGGGTATTCTATATCAACGTGCCTATCGGAATGCTGGCATTCTTTGGCATCGTGGCCTTCGTCTCGGAAACTACGCGCCAGGTAAGCGCAAAACTCGACTGGTTCGGCTTCGGCATGCTCAGCCTTGCTATCGCAACGCTGCAGCTTTTCCTCGACCGCGGCGAGCAGCTCGACTGGTTCTCCTCCACCGAGATTCATGATCGAAGCGTTGATCTGCGCCAGCTCGTTCTATCTTTCCATACGGTCACTGCGAAGAATTCGTTCGTCAATCCGCGGTTGTTCCTCGACCGCAACTTCTCCGTGAGCATGTTCTTCATCTTCGTCATCGGCGTGACTTATCTGGCGTCGCTTGCCCTGATGACCCCCTATTTGCAGACGCTCACGGGCTATTCCGGTCATCACGGCCGGCATCGTCATGGGGCCGCGTGGCATCGGCACCATGGCTTTGCATGTTCATCGTCGGCCGGATTGATCGGCAAGGTCGACACCCGCAGCGCTGCTTGATCTTCGGTCTCGGCCTGACCGCCTGGGCAATGTACGACATGACCGGCTGGATGCCGGACGTCTCGCAGTGGACGATCGTCTCCGTCGGCTTCGTCCAGGGTGCCGGGCTCGGCTTCCTGTTCGTGCCGCTGACGACCATCGCCTTCGCCACCCTGCCGGCCCATATGCGCGGCGACGGCACCGGCCTCTACAATCTTGTCGCGCAACATCGGCTCGAGCGTCGGCATCGCCGATCGTCACCGGCTCTGATCGCCGAGAATATCGCAGAGCAATCACGCGTCGATCGCGGCCTATGTCACGCCGTTCAACCGGGCCTTTGATGGCGCCGCCGCGCAGTCGCTCAGCCCGCTCACCGCGGCAGGCCGGGCGTCGCTCAACGAGCTCATTACGCTGCAATCGACGATCATCGCTTACATGGACGACTTCAAGCTCCTGATGCTGATGTCGCTTGCGGTGATGCCGCTGGCGCTCATCTTGCGCAAACCCAAGGCGGCGCCCGCATCAACGGATCACAGCGCCGTCATGGAGTGATCAGCGGAACGGCTTGCTCAGATATCGCGAGCCCTGAATGCCGAAGCGCCATGGAACTTCGGCATTCTTCGTTATGCCGATCCGCGTGCCCGAGGCGATCGCAACCGGCGCCGAGGGAAAGATCGCAAATGGCGGGCGGTCGAGCAGGCGGTCGTTGATCGCGATATCGATATCGAGCGCCTGGCAGAGCTTGCCGGGACCGCTGCAGAGCCGGGTGAGCACATCGGTGCCGCGGCGCTCGATCATTCCAGCGATACCGCTTTGCGGCTCCAGCGCGCGGATGAGGACGGCCGAGCCCGGCGTGCAGACGAAGTTCAGGCACCAGTACATGCCGTAGATGCGGTAGATATAGACGTTGCCCGGCGGGCCGAACATCGCGCCGTTGCGCCTGGTTGGCCCGCGGAAACTGTGCGAGGCCTCGTCGTGCGGGAAATAGGCCTCCGTCTCGGTGATGCGCCCGCCCGCATCGTTGACGAGCAGGTGGCAGCCGACGAGATCGCGCGCGACGGCGATCGCATCGCGCTCGAAGAAGCCTCGAAGGTCACTCCCGGTCAAGGGAGCGTTTCCAATGGCACTTGTGTTCGTCATTCAAGTTCCCGTCGTTTGATTCCGGCCGATATCATCGCGCGTCAAATGCGACTACCCGAAACTTGCCCGCTGTTGCCCAAAGAGCTTCACCAGCCAGTCTATGAAGACGCGGACGCGCGGCGAAAGCTGACGATTGCGCGGATAAAGAAGCGAGACCGGCGTCTCGGTCGGCGGGAAGTCTTTCAGGATCTGAACCAGCTCGCCGGAAGCGATGTAGCGTTCGGCGTGGTAGCGCGGCACTTGGATGATGCCCAGGCCGCAGCGTGCTGCCGCATGGAGGCTCTCGGCCGCATTGACCGAGACGATGGCTGGGATCGACATTTTGCGGACCTGCCCGTCGATGACGAATTCGAGCGGCAGCAGCCCGCCCGTCGCGCTGGACCGGAACCCGACCATGCGGTGGCCGTCGAGCTTGTCCGGATGTTCCGGTATGCCATGGAGTTCGAGATAGCCGGGTGAGGCGAGGGTGATCTCTTCCAGCGTGGCCACGCGACGGGCGATCATGTCGCTATCCTGCGGCACGCCGACGCGCAACACGCAATCGATGCCTTCGCGGACGAGATCGACCAGACGATCGCCTTCGCTCATGTAGAATTCGATATCCGGATACGTCTCCAGGAAGGATGGCAGGCTCGGCAGCACGAAATGCCGGGCAAGCGTACCGTGCACATCGACCCGCAACATGCCCTTCGGTTTGGCGCCGACAAAGGCACCTTCGGCCTCCTCGATGTCGGCGAGGATCGAAAGGCAGCGCTGGTAATAGGCCTCGCCGTCGAGCGTCGGGCTGACATGGCGGGTGGTGCGCTGGCAGCAGTTGCACGCCGAGGCGCGCTTCCAACTGCTTGACGGCATCGGTCACCGTCGAGCGGGGCAGGGCCGTATCCTCGGCGGCGAGCGTGAAGCTACGGCGTTCCACGACGCGGCAAAAGACCCGCATGGCATCAAATCGGTCCATGGTATTTGTTCGCATTTGTCGGATAGTGATGCCGAAGAATGCATGATTATCCGCATCATGGAAAGTATCATCTTCTCCTCATCGAAACGCGCTGCGGCGCAAGGAACTGAAGGAGAAGGAAAATGGCCAGCAATGACAAGCCAAGGTCGCGCTAGTCACAGGCGCATCCCGCGGCATCGGTGCCGCCATCGCCGAACGTCTCGCCAAGGACGGTTTTACCGTCGTCATCAACTATTCCGGCAATGCCGCTCCCGCCGAAGAACTGGCCCAGCAAGATCGAGCAGGCCGGCGGCAGGGCGCTGACGGCGCAAGGCCGATGTCAGCCGATCCCGAAGCGGTGCGCCGCATGTTCGATGCTGCGCGAGACCGCCTTCGGCGGCATCGATGTGCTCGTCAACAATGCCGGCATCATGATGCTGTCTTCGCTCGCCGATGCCGACGATGCCAACTTCGACCGCCAGGTCAGCCGTCAACCTGAAGGGCACATTCAACACGCTTCGGGAAGCCGCGTAAGCGCCTGCGCAACGGCGGCCGCGATCATCAACCTCTCGACCAGTGTCGTCGGCGTGAAGCTCGAAACCTACGGCGTCTATGCCGCCACCAAGGCGGCGGTGGAAACGTTGACGGCGATCATGTCGAAGGAAATGCGCGGCCGCAACATCACCGTCAACGCGGTCGCTCCCGGCCCGACCGCCACCGATCTCTTCCTCAACGGCAAGTCAGACGAACTCGTCGCCCGCATGGCGAAGATGAACCCGCTCGAACGCCTCGGTAGGCCGCAAGACATCGCCGCTGCCGTTGCGTTCCTCGCTGGTCCGGACGGCTGCCTGGATCAACGGACAGGTCCTGCGCGCCAATGGCGGCATGGTCTAATTCCATGGCATTGTTCGCGGCTCAGTGGCGGCATTGTTCCGTTTTTCTGAACGGTGATGCGCGAAGTTGCGCCTTACATTCGGTCCGGATGCAATTATATTCCTTGGTAAGGGGCCAACGGAAATCCCCCGTTCCGGCGCCAAACCTCCAAAAGCCCGCCGCATCATTTTCCCTGGTGATGCGGCGGGCTCGATATTCGAAGTTGAGCCGATCGCGGCCCGGAAGGTTTTTCTGCCTTCCGGGCCGCTTCCATTTCAAGCGTCGTTGAGCTTGGCGTCGGCAAGCAGCTTGACCATCCAGTCCACAAAAACGCGTACCTTGTTGCTCAGGTGCCGGTTCGGCGGGTAGACGACGTAGAGAGGCAGCGGATCGCGCTTCCATTCCGGCAGAACCTGGACGAGTTCGCCTCTTGCAAGCGCGCTGCGCGCCATGAAGCGGAGCGTCTGGCCGACGCCGAGGCCGGTGGTGAGGGCGCTCATGAAGGTTCTGCCGTCATTCACCGAGACGATATATCTCGGGTTTACCTCGATCGCTTCGTTGCCATTCTTGAATTCGAACGGGATCGTGCGGCCGGTCTGTGCGCGGAAATAGCTGATGCCGTAATGGCTGCTTTCGAGCTCTTGCGGGTGCGCGGGCATGCCGAATTTCTCGATGTAGCGGGGCGATGCGCAGGTGACCATTTCGATTTCGGATACACGTCGTGCGATCAACGATTGATCGGCGAGGGTGCCGGCACGAAGGGCGCAGTCGACGTTTTCCGCAAGGTAGTCCACAGTGCGGTCGCTGACACCGAGATCAATACGGATATCGGGATATTTCAGGTAGAAATCGCAGAGTGCGGGCACGACGATGGTGTCGGCAAAAGCGCCCGCCATTTCAACGCGTAAGCGGCCGCTTGGAAGGCTTTGGGAGTTGGAAAGACTGCCGTCGAGCTCTTCCAGTTCGGAAACGATCTGCGAGGCGCGTTCGTAATATAGTGCGCCGTCCGTCGTCACCATGACGCGCCGCGTCGTACGGTTGAGAAGCTTGGTGCGCAGATGCGCTTCCAAGCCCTGGATGAGATTGGTGATTGTCGCTTTGGGCATTGCGAGCGTGTCGGCCGCCCGTGTAAAGTTGCCCGTCTCAACGACGCGTATGAAGGCGCGCATTGCCGAGAGCTGGTCCATCGGAGATCTCCACAGTTTGCACTGCGATATTATTCGAAAATCGGAACAGTGTAATCATAATACAGCTTCTTATTCCGCGATGTGAATAACAATATCTTTTTTATCAGAATGGCAAGCTGTAGGTGCTTACCACGCGTTATCTTCGATTGAGCGAAAGCCGGACCGATGACGGTGCAGGTGAAAGACATGGTGCTGGAGAAGGTGGGTATCGGCCCCGTTTCCGCGCGCGTCTATCAAGGCGCCGAGTTCGGTAAGGGGGCGCCGATCGTTCTGTTCTTTCACGGCGGCGCCTTCCTGGAATCGGGCATTCAGGCCGGCATCAAGGAAAGTGCGATTGCTGAGAGCATGGCGAAAGCCGGTGCGATTGTTGCGATCCCTGACTACAACGCGCCGCTCGGCAACGTCTTTCCAAAGCCGCTGGAAGTCGGCTATTCCCTTTTTTCCTATCTTGCCAACAAGCGCGCCTCCGGCATTGGCGATCGCAACTCGCTGCTTCTGATCGCTGGCGAAGAGGCTGGCGGCAATATTGCGGCGGGTGTAGCGCTGAAGGCACGCGATCACTATGCCGACGCGCTCGACGGCCAGATCCTGATTTCGCCGCTCCTCGATCCGTTCATGGGCACCTCCTCCATCCGCGAGGCTGACGGCATCGGCATGCGCCAGCGCTGGACGGAAGGATGGAGCCATTATCTCAGCGGCGGGGGCTGCCACCCCTATGCGGCGCCCTGTCTCTGTTCGCGCATTGCCGGCGTTGCGCCGGCGCTGATTTTCACGGCGGAGGACGACCCTCTGCGCGACGAGACCGTCGGTTATGCCGCCCGCCTCAAAGCGGCAGGCGTCGAGGTCCGCCAGCATATCCTCCCCGCCGGGACAGGCTGGCCATCTATTTACGGCGGGAAAACGGACGGCACCTCGAACTGGCAGGAGAACGTCAGCCGCCAGTTCAGAAGTTTCGTTCAGGAGTTAAGCGTTCAACACCAATTGCATTGAAAACGAACTGATTATCGTCGGCCGTATAAGGCCGTAAGGAGAGTACCAATGACGTCCAGAAAGAAGCGCTGGGCCCTGGCGGGCGCTGGCATAGGGCTTGTTGCGTCTGTTTCAGCAGCCGCCATCGTTTTTGAATTGCCGATGGGCACGGCTGCTACGGCCGCTTCCGCCCCCGCACAAGCTCCCGCTGTGCCGGTGACGGTTTCCGTCGTCGCAAGCCGTGATGTGACGACCTGGGAAGAGTTCTCCGGCCGTCTCGAAGCGGTCGACCGAGTTCAGCTACGCTCCCGCGTTGCGGGCGCCATCCAGTCGGTCCACTTCCGCGAAGGTGCACTGGTGAAGGCCGGCGACCTGCTCTTCACAATCGATCCGGCCCCTTACCAAGCGGCGGTTTCTCAAGCCGAAGGGCAGGTTGCCTCCGCCGAGGCCAAGGTCAGCCTGGCGCAGATCGAGCTTGAGCGTGGCCGCCGGCTTTCGGATAGCCGCACGATCTCGCAGAGCGATATGGACCAGCGCCAGAGCGCCTTTACCGAGGCGCAGGCAGGGCTCCGTACCGCGCAGGCGGCGCTGCAGTCGGCTCAGCTCGATCTCGGTTACACCGAGGTCCGGGCTCCGGTTTCTGGCCGAGTGGGCAAGCTGGAGATCACCGCCGGCAACCTTGTTGCTGCGGGTTCGGCTTCGCCCAGCGCTCACGACGCTCGTTTCGATCGATCCGATCTATGCGAGCTTCAACGCCAGCGAAGAGATGGTGACGAAGGCGCTGTCGCAGCTTCCGGCCAATGACAGTGCAGTCCGCGCCCTCGAACAGATCCCGGTCGAGATCGGCACGCTTGCTGATGAAGGCACGCCGATCAAGGGCAAGCTCCAGCTCGTCGACAATCAGGTCGATGCTGCAAGCGGTACGATCGGCGTCCGCGCCGTGTTCGACAATCCGGGCGGCAAGCTGATCCCCGGCCAGTTCGTTCGCGTCCGAATGGGCCAGCCGAAAGCCGAGAATAACGATTCTCGTCAGCGAACGTGCGATCGGCACCGACCAGGACAAGAAGTTCGTCTTCGTCGTCGACGGCGAGAACAAGGTCAGCTATCGGCCGGTCCAGCTCGGTACGGTAAGTGAAGGCCTGCGCGTCGTCGAAAGCGGTCTGAACCCGGGCGAGAAGATCGTCGTCAATGGCTTGCAGCGCATCCGTCCAGGTGCCGTGGTCGAGCCGCAGATGGAAGAGAAAGTGGCGGCCAAGTAGGGCCGCCAGAGCAATTCCCCTTCTCCCCGGCGGGGAGAAGACGTCCGCAGGACGGATGAGGGGGTGAGCGACGAAGGGGCGAACGTCTGGGCCAAAAGCGAAGACGACACCTGCCGAGCCTCCCCGTCGTTCGGCCCTTCGGGCCACCAACGAAATGATTTGACCCGCCAGCGGCATCCCAACTGCTTGAGAAGGGTTTTGCATCCAAGTTCATCCCGGAGAGGGCTTTGAAATGAACATCTCCAGATTCTTTGTGGACCGCCCGGTATTTGCCGGCGTGCTTTCGGTCCTCATCCTCGTAGCCGGTCTGATCGGCCTCAGGGCACTGCCGATTTCCGAATATCCGGAGGTCGTGCCGCCGTCGATCGTCGTGCGTGCCACCTATCCGGGCGCCAATCCGGACGTCATCGCGCAGACGGTGGCGACACCGCTCGAAGAGCAGATCAACGGCGTTGAGGACATGCTCTACATGTCCAGCCAGGCGACTTCCGATGGCGTCATGACGCTGACGGTAACCTTCAAGCTTGGCACCGACCCCGATAAGGCGCAGCAGCTGGTTCAGAACCGTGTTTCGCAGGCCGAACCTCGCCTGCCGGAGGAGGTGAAGAGCATCGGCATCACCACCGTCAAGAGTTCTCCCGACCTGATGATGGTCGTCAACCTGATCTCGCCGGACAACCGCTACGACATCACCTATCTGCGCAATTACGGCGTCCTGAACATCAAGGACCGCCTGGCGCGCATCGATGGCGTGGGCCAGGTGCAGGTCTTTGGTTCGGGCGACTATTCGATGCGCGTCTGGATCGATCCGCAAAAGGCCGCCGAGCATAATCTCGCTGCCAGCGATATCACCAATGCGATCCGCGAGCAGAACGTTCAGGCCGCTGCCGGCACGATCGGCGCTTCGCCGAGCCTGCCAGGCACTGAGCTGCAACTGAACGTCAACGCTCAAGGGCGCTTGCAGACGCCGGAGCAGTTCGGCAACATCATCGTCAAGTCGGGGGCCAACGGTGAAATCACCCGCCTTCGCGACGTTGCACGCATCGAACTCGGCGCTGCCGACTATTCGCTGCGCTCGATCCTCGACGGCAAGCCGGCGGTCGCCATCCCGGTCTTCCAGTCTCCGGGCTCCAACGCCATCACCATCTCTGACGAAGTCCAGAAGACGATGGACGAGCTGAAGATCGCAATGCCGGACGGCGTCAGCTACGAGATCGTCTATGACACGACGAAATTCGTCCGTTCGTCGATCGAGAAGGTCGTCGATACGCTGCTTGAAGCCATCGCTCTTGTCGTTCTCGTCGTCATCCTGTTCCTGCAGACGTGGCGTGCCTCGATCATCCCGTTAATCGCCGTTCCGGTATCGATCATTGGTACTTTTGCGGTGATGTACGTCTTCGGCTTTTCGATCAACGCACTCAGCCTCTTCGGCCTGGTGCTGGCGATCGGTATCGTGGTGGATGATGCGATCGTCGTCGTCGAAAACGTCGAGCGCAACATCGAGAATGGGCTCAGCCCGCGCGATGCGACCTACAAGGCCATGAAGGAAGTTTCCGGCCCGATCATCGCGATCGCACTGGTGCTCGTCGCCGTCTTCGTGCCGCTCGCCTTCATCAGCGGCCTGTCAGGGCAGTTCTATCGTCAGTTCGCGCTGACGATCGCCATCTCGACGGTTATCTCGGCCTTCAACTCGCTGACCCTGTCTCCGGCGCTGGCAGCCCTCCTGCTTAAGGGCCACGCACGCCAAGCGTGACTGGCTGACGCGCGGCATGGACTTCATCTTCGGCTGGTTCTTCCGCGGCTTCAACCGCGTTTTTGGTGCAGGTTCGAAAGCCTACGGCAAGGGCGTTGGCGGCCTGCTGTCGCGCAAGAGCATCGTCATGGTCATCTACCTGGCGCTGGCTGGTGCGACCTATGGCCTCTTCAATGCCGTTCCGGGCGGTTTCGTGCCGGCACAGGACAAGCAATATCTGATCGGTTTTGCCCAGCTGCCGGATGCCGCAAGTCTTGACCGGACCGAAGACGTCATCAAGCGGATGAGCGATATCGCCATGGCTGAGCCCGGCGTTGCCCACGCAATCGCCTTTCCCGGCCTGTCGATCAACGGCTTCACCAACTCTTCAAATGCCGGCATCGTCTTCGTGACGCTGAAGGATTTTGACGAGCGCAAGTCGCCGGCGCTTTCCGGCGGTGCGATCGCCATGTCCTTGAACCAGAAGTTCGGGGCGATCCAGGATGCCTTCATCGCCATGTTCCCGCCGCCGCCGGTCAATGGCCTCGGCACGACGGGCGGCTTCAAGATGCAGCTCGAAGACCGCGCCGGTCTCGGCTACCAGGCGCTCGACGAGGCCAACAAGGCAATGATCGCCAAGGCCTACCAGGCGCCGGAGCTGACCGGCATCTTCTCTGCTTACCAGATCAACGTTCCGCAGCTCTTTGCTGACCTCGATCGCGCGAAGGCCGAACAGCTCGGTGTCTCGGTGACCGATGTCTTCGAAACGCTGCAGATCTATCTGGGTTCGCTCTATGTCAACGACTTCAATGCTTTCGGCCGCACCTACAGCGTCCGGGTGCAGGCCGATGCGAAGTTCCGCGCCCAGGCGGACGACATTGGCCAGTTGAAGGTTCGTTCGGCATCGGGCCAGATGATCCCGCTGTCGGCGTTGCTGAAGGTCAGCGCGACGACCGGGCCGGAGCGGACCAACCGTTATAACGGTTTCCTCTCCGCCGATATCAACGGCGGTCCTGCTCCGGGCTTCTCCTCCGGCCAAGCGCAGGCCGCGATCGAGAAAATCGCCAACGAGACGCTGCCGAAGGGCATCAGCTTCGAGTGGACGGATCTGACCTATCAGCAGATCCTGGCAGGCAATTCCGGCGTGATCATCTTCCCGCTGGCGCTGCTCCTCGTCTTCCTCGTGCTAGCTGCCCAGTATGAAAGCCTGACGCTGCCGCTTGCGATCATCATGATCGTGCCAATGGGTGTGCTGGCCGCCTTGACGGGCGTCTGGCTGACGGGCGGAGATAACAACATCTTCACGCAGATTGGTCTCGTGGTCCTTGTCGGTCTCTCGGCGAAGAACGCGATCCTGATCGTCGAATTCGCCCGTGAACTGGAGTTCGAAGGCCGTACGCCGGTCCAGGCGGCGATCGAGGCAAGCCGTCTGCGTCTTCGCCCGATCCTGATGACCTCCTTGGCCTTCATCATGGGTGTCGTGCCGCTGGTCGTCTCCACCGGTGCTGGTGCGGAAATGCGCGCCGCCATGGGTGTCGCGGTCTTTGCCGGCATGATCGGCGTGACTTTCTTCGGCATCTTCATGACGCCGGTCTTTTATGTGCTGCTCCGCAAGCTGACGGGCAACCGTCCGCTGGTGCAGCACAACGACAATCGTCCGCCGTCGGAAGAGGCCGCCATTCGGGTCGCAGCGGAGTAAGCGAAAACATCATCAAATCAAGAGGCGGGACATCCAGTCCCGCCTTTTTTATTTGCATGGAGGCGTCGCAGGTTTATGTCTTGATGAACGTACATCGGATGGACGGAGCCACTCGGGAAGATATGCCGACTGCCCGTTCTGGAGGAAAGAATGAACGATTACAAGCCGTCGAAGCGCCGCCTGCGTTCGCAGGACTGGTTCGATAATCCTGACCATATTGACATGACGGCGCTCTATCTGGAGCGCTTCATGAATTACGGCATCACACCGGAAGAGTTGCGCTGCGGCAAACCGATCATCGGGATTGCCCAGAGCGGCAGCGATCTGACGCCCTGCAACAGGGTGCATGTCGAACTTGCCAAGCGGGTGCGAGACGGCATCCGCGATGCCGGCGGCATCCCGATCGAATTCCCGACGCATCCGATCTTCGAAAACTGCAAACGTCCGACGGCCGCACTCGACCGCAATCTCGCCTATCTCGGGCTCGTCGAAATTCTCTACGGCTATCCGCTCGATGGCGTCGTGCTGACCACCGGCTGCGACAAGACCACGCCTTCGGCGATCATGGCGGCTTCCACCGTCGATATTCCCGCCATTGTACTTTCAGGCGGGCCGATGCTTGATGGGTGGCACGAGGGCGAACTGGCGGGATCGGGAACTGTGATCTGGCGCATGCGGCGCAAATACGGTGCCGGCGAAATCGACCGCGAAGAGTTCCTTCAGGCCGCGCTCGATTCCGCACCATCCGTCGGCCACTGCAATACGATGGGCACGGCTTCGACGATGAACGCGCTTGCCGAAGCACTTGGCCTGTCGCTGACGGGTTGTGGCGCCATTCCGGCGGCTTACCGCGAGCGCGGCCAGATGGCCTACCGCACCGGGCGCCGTGCCGTCGAGATCGTGTTCGAAGACCTGAAGCCGTCGGATATCCTGACGCGCGAGGCTTTCCTCAACGCCATCCGCACCAATTCGGCGATCGGTGGTTCGACCAATGCGCAGCCGCATCTGGCGGCCATGGCGAAGCATGCCGGTGTCGAGCTTCATCCCGACGACTGGCAGGTCCATGGCTTCGATATCCCGCTGCTTGCCAACGTCCAGCCGGCAGGCGCCTATCTCGGCGAGCGCTATCACCGGGCAGGCGGCACGCCTGCGGTCATGTGGGAACTGCTGCAGGCCTCTAAGCTCGACGGCAACTGTCGGACCGTCACCGGCAAGACGTTGGCCGAAAACCTGGAAGGCCGGCAGGCAAGCGACCGTGAGGTCATCCGGCCGTTTGCGGAACCTCTCAAGGAGCGGGCTGGCTTCCTCGTACTCAAGGGCAATCTCTTCGATTTCGCGATCATGAAGATGAGCGTGGTCTCGGACGATTTCCGCAGACGCTACCTGCAAGAGCCTGGACATGAAGGCATATTCGAGGGCAAGGCGGTCGTCTTCGACGGTTCCGAGGACTATCACACGCGCATCAATGATCCGTCGCTCGATATAGACGAGAATACGATCCTCGTCATCCGCGGGGCAGGGCCGATCGGTTGGCCGGGTTCAGCCGAAGTCGTCAATATGCAGCCGCCGGACCACCTCTTAAAACGCGGCATCAGCAGCCTGCCGACGATCGGCGATGGCCGCCAATCCGGTACGGCGGACAGTCCTTCGATCCTCAATGCCTCGCCGGAAAGTGCCGCTGGCGGCGGTCTCGCCTGGCTTCGCACCGGTGACATCATCCGCATCGATTTCAATCTGGGCCGCTGCGATATGCTGGTCGACGACGCCGAGATCGAATTCCGGAAAGAAAAAGGCATCCCGCCCGTACCGCCGGACGCGACGCCATGGCAGCGCATCTACCGCCGGTCGGTCAGTCAGCTTTCGGAAGGGGCTGTGCTTGAAGGGGCGGCAGACTTCCGCCAGATTGCAAGGGTTCCGCCGCGCCACAATCATTAAGCGAATATTTCCTGCGGGAGTAAGGAAGGGTACTCCCAATAGCCAGCTCGGTAATCCATAAAAGGCTTCGTTAATGTGGGCTTGAGACAGTATTATGATTTCTCGCACCTGCTTAAGTCTGAGACACCGAATTGCCGAAAAGGACACCGACCCGGTCGGAACAGGAATTCCAGGATCTGTTAAGGCGCCTCGAGCTTGCGCTCGATGCGTCGCAGATCGGCGTTTGGGAGCACGATGTGCGCACCAATCAGATCCTCTGGGATGCGCAAATGCACCGGCTCTATCAAACGGGCGAGACCATGCGGGTCCTTCCCACATCGTTCTGGTTTGACGCGGTTCATCCGGAAGACCGGCAACGCGCAGTGCAGGAATTCGACGAGGCGATCGCCAGGCGTGGCGCCTATAATTCCGAATTCCGTATTATCCTGCCGAACGGCGAAATCCGGCATTTGCGCTCGCGGGCGCATTTCTACCTCAGCGAGGAAGGTGCTCCCTCATTCATCGGCGCCGAGTGGGACGTCACGGCCGATGTCTTGCTGAACGCCGAACTGAAGCGTCAGCGGCAGGTCGCCGAAGCGCGGGCAAGGGCGCTCGAGGAAAGCAACGCACGGATCGAGTATGCTGCCGAACATGACTATCTGACTGGGCTGCCCAACCGCCGCCTGTTCGACAGGCGGTTTGTCGAACTGCATGCCGACAAGTCGATCTCGACGCTTGCGATCCTTCACCTTGGTCTCGACCAGTTCAAGCAGATCAACGATAGCTACGGCCACGCCGCAGGCGACGCCGTTTTGCGTGCGGCCGCGCTGCGGATGACGGCCGCCGTTCCAGGAAACAGCCTCGTTGCGCGCGTTAGCGGCGATGAATTCGTCATTCTGCTGTGGAATTTCGCAGGTGTCGAAGAGCTCAAGCGCATTGCCGCGGATGTCCAGCAGCGGCTGCGAAAGAAGATCCGGTTCGGCCAGGAATTGCTGCAGTCCGGTACCTCGATCGGAATATCATGGAGTGCCGGCCGGCGGACGCGCAATCTGTTCACCGAGTCCGATCTTGCGCTCTATCAGGCGAAGAAACTTGGGGTAAACCGCATCGAATTCTTTACCCGGCAGTTGCGCGAGGACCTGCTCGGCAAACGGCGTCTCGCCGAAGAGCTGAAGCGCGGGCTGGAGCGCGGAGAGATTGTTCCTCATTACCAAGTGCAGTTCGACGCCAAGACGCGGGCGATTTCCGGCCTCGAAGCGCTTGCCCGCTGGATTCATCCAGAAAGGGGTGTGCTGTCGCCGGCCGTCTTCTTGAAGGCCGCGGATGAGAATGGGCTGTCGGCGGATATCGACGCGGCAATTTTGAAAATGGCGCTGGAGGATCGCCGGCATTGGCAGGATCGGGGTGCCGCCATTCCGCGCATAGCGGTCAATATTTCGAGCGCGCGTCTGTTCGATCCGGCGCTGCTCGACAGCCTGCGGGCGCTCAAGGTTCCTCCTGGCGAATTCTCTTTCGAACTGGTGGAGACGATCTTTCTCGACGATCCCGATGACAAGCTGCTGAGCAACATCGATCAGATCAAACAGATGGGCATCGATATCGAGATCGATGATTTTGGTTCGGGGCACGCCTCGTTGATCGGGTTGGCAAGGCTGCGCCCAAAATGCCTGAAACTCGACCGGCAACTGGTGACTGACATCGTCGAATCCGAGGAGCAGCGCTGTGTCGTCAGCTCGATCATCGACATCGCCAAGGCGCTCAATGTGGGCGTGATCGCTGAAGGTGTTGAAACGGAGGGCCATGCTGAAGCGTTGACGCAGCTCGGCTGCGACATGCTGCAGGGGTACGCGCTCGGCTATCCGATGCCGGCTGCGGAGATCGGCAGGTTCATTTCGCCGGCCGGCCGGACCCCGGCCAGATCAGGCGCGGGCAGCCGGATGCTGGCAGTTACGGCTCCAGCTCCCGGCGGGCTTCCAGATACCATTCGACAAAGGCCCTGACGCCGGTTTCAAGCTTCGTATCGGGTTTGTAACCCGTCAGGGCGACAAGCAGGTCCGGGCTGGCGAAGGTGCGCGGCACGTCGCCCTTCTGCATCGGCAGCATTTTGCGCTCAGCCGGCTGGCCGAGCGCTTTTTCCACTGTCTCCACGAAGTCCATCAGGCTGACCGGCTGACCGCCGCCGATATTGACGACACGAAACGGCGCTTGGCGGGACAGCGTCTCGACCTTGTCGTCGGCGATGCGGTTTTCTTCCGAAGGCATAATCGCGGAAAGCCGCACGATCGACTCGACGAGATCGTCGATATAGGTGAAATCGCGGCTCATCTTGCCTTCGCCGTAGATTTCGATCGGCTGGTTTTCCAGCATGCTCTTTACGAACTTGAAGAGCGCCATGTCCGGGCGGCCCCAGGGACCATAGACGGTGAAGAAGCGGAAGGCGGTGGTCGGCAGCTTGTAGAGATGCGCATGGCTGTGCGCCATCAGCTCCATCGACTTCTTGGTCGCGGCATAGACCGTCAGGGGCTCGTCGGCCCTGTCGGTCTCATGGAAGGGAACGGAAGGGTTCGCGCCATAGATCGAAGAAGTCGAGGCCAGCATCAGATGCTGCACATTGTGGCGCTCGGCAGTTTCCAGAATGTTCCAGGAGCCTTCGACGTTCGAGCTCAGATAGGCGCGCGGGTTTTCAAGACTGTAGCGGACGCCGGCCTGGGCCGCGAGGTGGATCAGGATGTCCGGCTTTGCCTTGCCGACCGCATCTTCGAGCGCCTTTTGATCCTCAAGCATGGCGACCACCGGCTTGAAGGCCGGGAACTGCGCCAGAGCCGCATGCCGCATATGCTTGAGCTTGACGTTGTAATAGGGCGTCAGGCCGTCGAAACCGGTAACCCGATGCCCATCCTGCAACAAGCGCCGCGCGAGATGAAAGCCGATGAAGCCTGCGGTGCCTGTTATGAAGTAGTGCATTTTCTATCTCTACTCGGTCTTCTTGCCGACGGCAAAGTGACTGAAGCCGTGGCGCGTGATTTCGGCGACGGGATAGATATTGCGCAGGTCCACGACGACAGGGTTCTTCATCGTGGTCTTCAGGCGCTTGAAGTCGAGCGCGCGGAATTCATCCCATTCGGTAATGAGCACGATGGCATCGGCGCCCTCGGCAATCTCGTAAGGGTCATTGCCGTAGGTCACCGGCCCGAGCATTTCCTTGGCCGCGTGCATGCCTTCCGGGTCATAGACGTGAACCGTGGCGCCGCCGTCGAGCAAGGCCTGGATGATGGTGATCGACGGCGCATCGCGCATGTCGTCGGTGTTCGGCTTGAAGGTCAGGCCGAGGACGGCGATCTTCTTGCCGCGCACGCTGCCGCCGCAGGCGGCGATCACCTTACGCCCCATGGCGCGCTTGCGGTTGTCGTTGATTGCAACCGTCGTTTCGATAAGGCGCATCGGGCTGTCATAGTCCTGCGCGGTCTTGACGAGCGCCAGCGTGTCCTTCGGAAAGCACGAGCCGCCATAGCCGGGGCCGGCATGCAGGAACTTGTCGCCGATGCGCTTGTCCATGCCGATGCCCTTGGCAACCTTTTGCACATCCGCACCGATCTGTTCGCAAAGGTCGGCAATCTCGTTGATGAAGGTAATCTTCATGGCGAGGAAGGCGTTTGCGGCGTACTTGATCAGCTCCGACGTGCGGCGCTCGCAGAAATAAAGCGGTGCCTCGTTGAGGTAGAGCGGCCGGTAGACTTCGCGCATGACTTCGGTGGCGCGCGGCTCTTCGGTGCCGATGACGATGCGGTCGGGGCGCTTGAAGTCGGTGATGGCGGCACCTTCGCGCAGGAATTCCGGGTTCGAGACGACGGCGATGTCCTTGCCGGGGAACTCTTCGCGGAAGATGCGCTCGATCTCGTCGCCGGTGCCGACGGGAACGGTGGACTTCGTGACGACGACCGTGAAGCCGCTGACGGCTGCGGCAATCTCGCGCGCGGCGGCATAGACGTAACTCAGGTCGGCATGGCCGTCGCCGCGGCGCGACGGCGTGCCGACCGCGATGAAGACGACATCGGCGTCTGCAACCGGTGCAGCGAGATCCTTGGAGAAATCCAGGCGGCCGGCGCTGCGGTTGTGCTCGATGATGGCATCGAGGCCCGGCTCGAAGATCGGCACTTCGCCGCGTTCAAGGGCGTCGATCTTCGCTTCGGATTTATCGACGCAGGTGATGTGGTGGCCGAAATCCGCAAGGCAGGCGCCGGAGACGAGACCGACATAGCCCGAACCAATCATAACAATGCGCATGGGATAACCTTCATCAAAAACGATCGCGGCCTGCCGGCGGCAAAACGCGATCGTGTTACAGGCGCACCGTTATAAATTCAAGACGGCCCCACTTCTCAGCTGCGCCCAAACTCGTCGACGATGCGGATGATATCGTCCTCGCCGAGGTAGGAGCCGGTCTGCACTTCGATCAGTTCGAGCAGGATCTTGCCCGGGTTTGCGAGGCGGTGCACCTCGCCGAGCGGGATATAGACAGACTCGTTTTCCCGCAGCATCTGCACATTCTCGCCGATCGTCACCTCGGCCGTGCCCTTGACGACGATCCAATGTTCCGAGCGGTGGTGATGCTTCTGCAGCGAAAGCTTCTTGCCGGGTGTGACGAAGATGCGCTTCACCTGGAAACGGTCGCCGTTGAAGATCGAGGTATAACCGCCCCACGGCCGGTACGAGGTCGGATGGGTCTCCGTCAGTTTCGACGTCGCGGGCAGGGCGGCGAGCGTCTTGACGAGGTCGCCGACGCTCTGGCTGTCCTGCAGCTTGCCGACATAGACGGCATCCTCACTGGCGATCACCGCGACATCCTCCATCCCCTGGACGGCAAGATGCACGCCGTGGCTCATCACCAGCGAGTTGCGGCTGTTGACAAGCGTCGTATTGGCGGTTGCAACATTGCCGTTCGGGTCGCGCGTCCCGGTTTTCCAGACGGAATCCCAGCTGCCGAGATCCGACCACTTGAAGGGCGAGGGCACGACAGCGGCATTGGCCGTCTTTTCCATGATTGCATAGTCGATCGAGATGCTGGGGGCCTTCGTAAAGGATTGGGCGTCGAGACGGGTGAAGTCGAGATCGCGCGTGGCCTTTGCAACAGCCTCGCTCGCCGCGGCGACGACATCCGGCGCATAATTGCGCATTTCCGCCAGAAGCGCTCCCACCTGGAACATGAACATGCCGGAATTCCAGTAGAAGCCGCCGGCAGCCACCATCTCCTTTGCCTTGTCCAAGGGCGGCTTTTCGATGAAGCGCTTCACGGTCTGTGCGCCTGCCGAAAGGTTCTCGCCGCCTTCGATATAGCCGTAGCCGGTTGCCGGTTCGGTCGGCTTGATGCCGAAGGTCACGAGCTTGCCGCTGGCGGCCGTTTCGCGCGCGGCGCGGACGCTGTCGAAATAGCTTTGATCGGCGACGATCTCATAGTCAGAGCCAAGCACGTGCATGATCACGTCCTTGCCGAAAAGGTCGGCGACGAGGGCGGCAGCGGCGGCAACGGCGGGTGCGGTGTTGCGGGCAACCGGCTCCAGCAGGATCGCCTTCAGCGCGTGATCGAGTTCGCGGGCCTGTTCGGCCACGAGGAAGCGGAATTCCTCATTGGTCAGCACGACCGGTGCTTCGTAGAGGGCCGGATCGGAGACGCGGGCGAGCGTTTCCTGAAACAGCGTCTTGTCGCCGATGAACTGGATGAACTGCTTGGGGGCTGCAGCGCGCGACAGCGGCCACAGGCGTGTGCCCTTGCCGCCTGCCATGATCACGGGAACGATCTTTTGCGTCATCGGGTGCGTTTCCTCAAAATCTTCTGTCTTCAATCAGTTCTGTCCGGCCCACTGCCTGACCCGGCTCAGTCCGGCTTCAAGCAACTGGCTTGCGGCGTGTTCGGTTTCAGCTTCGACGTAGCAGCGCATCTCCGGCGCGTTGCCCGAGGGGCGAAAGTGGATGATGCGCCTGTCGGCCAGCGTGACGCGCAAGCCGTCGATGTCGCTCGCCATGGAGGGGCTTCCAATGGGCTTCAGGAAATCCGCCAGGTTTTCCGGTAGGGCGCGCAGGTAAGCCATCAACTTTGCGCTGGTCTCGACGGGGAAGTTCTCCAGCCGATCGGCGGCGGCGATCGGGAGATTGTAGGAGGCGGCAATGACCGACAGCGGCTTCTTTTGCGCCGCTGCCAGCGAAAGGACTGCCAGTATCGGCAGGAAGCAGTCGCGTGTCGGCAGTGCCTCAAGCGTCCTGCCATT
Organism: Rhizobium yanglingense; assembly: GCF_977109285.1. Taxonomy (NCBI): domain Bacteria; kingdom Pseudomonadati; phylum Pseudomonadota; class Alphaproteobacteria; order Hyphomicrobiales; family Rhizobiaceae; genus Rhizobium; species Rhizobium yanglingense. The sequence continues at coordinate 184,770 of NZ_CDSAWY010000001.1, read as the reverse complement.
GACGCTGAAATCCGAACCGGTCAGCAGGCCGCCATTGGCCTCGAAGCCCATCACGCGGTCCTTGCCTGCGAAGATCGCCTCCTGCATGCCGGCGATGACGAAGGGTGAGCCGACGCGCGTGCGGGTGACGGCAAAGGCGCCGGCGGCTTCGATGCCGGAGTTGGAGGTGACAGGCGTGACCACGGTCCCGGCATCCAGGAAATTCGCAGTGATCAGCCCCAGCAAGTCGCCGCGCAGCGGCATGCCGTTCTCATCCGTCACCAGTGGCCGGTCGCCGTCGCCATCGGCCGAAACGAGCGCATCAAGTGTCAGGGACTGCGCCCAGTCCTTGAGGAGCGCAACGGTCTTTGCCGAAACGGCTTCGGTATCGACTGGGATGAAGGTCTCCGATCGTCCAAGCGCGATGGCTTCGGCGCCGTAGTGCGACAAAAGCTGCACCATCATGTCGCGGGCAACGGTGCTATGCTGATAGACGCCGATCCTTTGGCCGGAAAGGGCATTTTTGGAGAGAATGCCGGCGTTGCGGGCCATGAAGGCTCTAGCGCAGTCGCCGGACCGGTCCTCGACCTTCGCTTCTCCCGCCATTGCCTCTTCAGGCAGGGAGTTCTCGAGCTTGACTGCAAGATCGGAAATCGCCGCCTCGTCCGCCTTGTCGATCTCGCCATCAGGTCGGTAGAATTTGATGCCGTTGCGGTCCGCCGGGATGTGCGAGCCGGTGATCATCAGGCTCGCGGCTCTATTGCGGGATCCATAAAATGCCAGCGCTGGTGTCGGGACGGTGCCGCAGTCGGCGACCCTGAAGCCAAGCGCGGTCAGCGCGAAAGCGCATGTCGCAGCGATTGCAGGGCTGGAATCACGAAAATCGCGGCCGAGCAGAATGAGGTCGCCTTTTTGCGCCCGCCCGCTCTCAAGAAGATATTGCCCGAACGCTGTCGCGTAGACCACCGACGCCCTGCCTTTCAGATCGGTGGAAAGGCCGCGCAGGCCGCTTGTTCCAAATTTCATGCGTGTTAAGCCTTTGCTGATGCTTGCTTTCCTGCGCGATTATCACCAGTCTAACGATACTTCGTAAATTTTGGCCGCGATAGGTGACTAAAATATTGCGCGCCTCCCTTTTCAAGGCAAACCTATCCCCCCTTCGGTGGAACGAGGACTATCGATGAGCGAACAGACCATCGCGCTCGAAGAGAGCTGGAAGGCGGCACTCGCGACCGAATTTACCAGTCCCTACATGCAGCAGCTCAAGGATTTCCTGCTGGTGCAGAAGCAAAGCGGCAAGCGTATCTTCCCAAAAGGGTCGGAGTATTTTCGCGCGCTTGATCTTACCCCGCTTGCAAAGGTGAAGGTCATCATTCTGGGGCAGGATCCCTATCACGGCCTCGGACAGGCGCATGGGCTCTGCTTCAGCGTTCGACCAGGCGTGCGCATTCCGCCATCGCTGGTCAATATCTACAAGGAGATGGAAACCGATCTCGGTATCAAGCCGCCGCGGCATGGCTTTCTGGAGCATTGGGCCCGCCAGGGCGTGCTGTTGCTGAACAGCGTTCTGACCGTCGAGGAGGCGCAGGCCGCGTCGCATCAGGGCAAGGGCTGGGAGCGTTTCACCGATGCGGTGATCCGCAAGGTCAACGAGGACTGCGAGGCCGTCGTCTTCATGCTCTGGGGTTCCTACGCGCAGCGGAAGGCGGCCTTTGTCGATACCGACCGTCATCTCGTCCTCAAGGCGCCGCATCCGTCGCCGCTTTCGGCGCATAACGGCTTTTTCGGATGTCGGCATTTTTCGAAGGCAAACGCTTTCCTGCAGTCTCACGGCCGCGCGCCCGTCGACTGGGAGTTGCCCGCCAATCCGCAGGATGCCTAGAGTTTTCTGAACACCTTCGGACCGGTGTTCAATAAAAGGAGACAATGCGTTTTGGTCTCTGGGACTATTCCAAATCGCTCCAAGCAATCATCTATGACCCATCAAGGCTCGCCGTTGCGGGCAAGAAAGGGGTCTCGACATGCTCGACCAGATCAAGGGCCTGCACCACGTCACATCGATGGCGGAGGACGCCCGTACAAATAACCAGTTCTTCACAAACGCGCTCGGCCTGCGCCGCGTCAAGAAGACTGTGAACTTCGATGCGCCTGACGTCTATCATCTCTATTATGGCGACGAGACCGGTTCGCCGGGTTCGATCATGACCTATTTCCCGTTTCCCAAGATGGCGCAGGGCCGTCCGGGCACCGGCGAAGTCGGTACGACCGTTTTCTCCGTTCCTGAGGGCTCGCTCGGCTTTTGGAACGACCGTCTCACCAAGCTCGGCGTCAGTGGTCTTAAGGCGGACGAGAGCTTCGGCCAAAAGCGACTGCACTTTGCGGGTCCTGATGGCGACGGTTTCGCGCTTGTTGAAGTCAGGGACGACGGCCGCCAGCCCTGGACGCATGGCGGCATCGGCGAGGATCACGCCATCCGTGGCTTCCACTCGGTTGCCATGCGCCTTCGCGATGAGGGCGCAACGTCCGAACTCTTGAAATTCATGGGCTATGAGGTTCAAGACGAGAAAGACGGCGTAAAGCGGCTGGTGATGCCAGGCGGCAACGGCGCGCATCTGGTCGATCTCGAAACGATGCCGAATATCTCCCGTGCTCTGCCGGGCGCCGGTTCCGTGCACCATGTCGCCTTTGCTGTCGACAACCGCGAAAAGCAGCTCGAGGTGCGCAAGGCACTGATGGACACAGGCTACCAGGTGACGCCGGTCATCGACCGGGATTATTTCTGGGCGATCTATTTCCGCACGCCTGGCGGCATTCTCTTCGAGGTCGCCACCAACGAACCCGGCTTCGACCGGGACGAAGACACGGCTCATCTCGGCGAAGCGCTGAAGCTGCCGCAGCAGCACGCGCATCTGCGGCAACTGATCGAGCAGCACCTGCAACCGCTCGAAGCTTAAGGGGCAGATCGATGAACGACCACAGCTATGTGCACCGGCTCCATGCTGGTGCACCGGGAAAACCCATCCTCTTTGTGCTGCACGGCACCGGAGGGGATGAAAACCAGTTCTTCGACTTCGGACGGCGGCTTCTGCCCGATGCGACGATCGTCTCTCCCCGCGGGGATGTTTCAGAGCACGGCGCGGCACGCTTTTTCAAGCGCACCGGCGAGGGCGTCTACGACATGGACGATCTTGCCAGGGCCACGCAGAAATTGGCGTCTTTCGTGAAAGACATGACGGTCGATCACGGCGCGTCGCACATCCTTGGTCTCGGCTTTTCAAACGGTGCGAACATCCTGGCGAATGTCTTGATCGAAAACGGGCTGTTCGATGCGTCGGTGCTCATGCATCCTCTCATTCCGTTTCGGCCGAAGGCCAATCGGGAACTCCAGGGCCGCAAGGTGCTGATTACGGCAGGCGAACGTGATCCGATCTCTCCGGTCGGGCTGACCCAAGCGCTCGCCGGCTATTTCACCGGGCAGGGGGCTGCGACCGAGACCGAGTGGCACGTAGGCGGACATGACATCCGTCCGAACGAAATCGACGCCGTGCGGCGCTTCTTCGAGCCTTATTTCTAACTACCGGAAGATTGGCGGCAGTGCTTCCGAGACCTCTTTGCCCGGCGCGGGCATCCAGCGTTCGGTCGAAAAATAGGCCCTCGTCCGCATCTGCGCACCGGGTGCCGCCTTGATCGTCATGATAAAATTGAAGCTGTTCTCGCTGCTGAATTCGCGGGAGAAGACGACGCTCGCGCCAAAACCTTCCTCTCTGACATCCTTCAGTTCTCGGATCGCGCTCAAGGCATCGTGAAAATCCAGCCAGTGCGATTGTGCGAGCACCGTTTCGAAAACGCGCATGAAAGACGGATCGAGCCGGCCCGCGCTATCCGTCGCCGGCCCGACGATCTTGGCGCGCATGTTGGAAATCGCGCCTTTGCGATCTCCGCGAATGATCAGAAACAAAGAACTCAGCGGGCGCTCCCCGTCTTCCTTGTAGACCTCTTGAAAAGAGCATTCATAGGCGCTGCTGCCCATCGCGGAGGCACGCCATTGGGTCATCTCTATGCCTGCCTTGCGCAACGTTTCGCACATGTCCGGTCCGGACGTCCGCCACGTCCGCAGGAAATTTCCGGCGAGCTCGGGCTGCGGAACCTCGATCAGCCTCGGCGGGATCTTGACCGACAGCTGCGGAGCAGGCTTTGCAACCTCTACCGGCTGTAGCGGGGGTGGTTCTGGTTGCTGGACCTGCAGGTTGAGACCGTAGCCCGACAAAGCTGCCAGGGTGCGCAGATGGCGCATGTCGTTGGATAGCAGGACCGTGCCGGCAACGAGCGAGATCGAAAGCGTGAGCATCAGCCACAATGCTGCGCGGCGCTTGCGGCGCGGCGGCGGCGTTTTCATATGCAGGCCGGACGGTTGCGTGGCCAAGGCTTTCACTCATTGCAGATGCGCCACTGTAGACAGCATGCTTCAGGTTTGACTTGCAACCAATTTGAGCGCTGGACGGGCTATATTAGCAAAGAATTCACTTGGTTTGCGCTAGGACGGCGGGAAGCGGCCACGCGAACCAATCTGCAGTATCAGCAAAGCGGCGCAGTCATTTACGCTTTGCTGCTTCTGCGAAGTAATTCTCTTGAGATTTCAACGGCGTTGCTTCATGATAATTGTGATGCGAAGATTTTCGTGTCGTGCCTTATGACGATCGATGCAGGTCGTTTCAGCAATGAGCATGTTTCTTCGCACCCGGCAGCGATGCCGCGGTTCAGACTTTAACGCTTTATTCTGCCCTGCAAACTTGAGGCAGGGTTTGCTTGGGAAGGTTGCATGAGTTCGGAATTTGCGGTTCGCGCGATGCGGCCGGGTGAGTTGGAGCTTGTGCTCGAATGGGCAAGGCAGGAGGGGTGGAATCCAGGACTCGACGATTTGCTCGCTTTCCAGGAGGCCGACCCGTCCGGTTTTTTCATCGGTGCGGTTGGTGAAGTTCCGGTCGGTTCCATTTCGGTGGTGAAATACGGCGAACACTTGGCGTTTCTTGGCCTCTACATCGTCCATCCGGATTTCCGTGGCAAAGGCTACGGCAAGGCGCTCTGGAATGCCGGCATGGCGTCTGCGGCAGACCGCACGATCGGTCTCGACGGCGTCGTCGCTCAGCAGGAGAATTATCGCAAGGCAGGCTTCGAACCTGCCTATACGACGATCCGGTATGGCGGCATTCCGGCGGTGTTTCCGCAGTCCTCGCTCTTAGCGCATCCGGTGTCGGACAAGCTGGACGGGCTGTTCCGTTACGATGCCGCGATTTTCACCGAGCCACGCAATGCATTCGTTGCCGCATGGTGCAAGCGGCGGCGCGGGCGCAAGACGGCAATCGCGCGCAAGAGCGGCAAGATCCGCGGCTACGCCACGATCCGCCGCTGTTACGAAGGCTACAAGATCGGGCCGCTTTTTGCCGCCGATACCGATACCGCAGCCGCGCTGCTTGCCGAGTTGCTGCCGGAGGCTGGCGCCGAGCCGGTGTTCATCGATGTTCCCGCCGAAAACAGGGAAGCGATCGCGCTTACCGAAAGCATGGGGCTCGAACCGGTATTCGAGACGGCGCGCATGTATCGCGGCACGGCACCTGCCATTCCGCTGAGGAACGTCTACGGCGTCACGACGCTGGAACTCGGCTGATCTTAGTCCATTGGCGAGGCGGGGGCGGTCGAAGCCGAAAGCTTTGGACGTCCCTTCTCAGCGATCGCAATGCCGCCCAGCGTCAGCACCAGCGAGACGATATGGAAAAGCTGCAATGCTTCGCCAAGCAGCAGCACGGATAAGAGCGTGCCGAAAACCGGAACGAGATTGATGAAGAGGCCGGCCCGGTTGGCGCCGATCCACTCCACGCCTTTGATATAGAGGATCTGCGCAACCAGCGAGGCGAAGATCGCCGTATAGAAAGTGATGATCCAGCCCTTGCCGTCCGGCATCTGGACATTGCCGGCCGCATTTTCCCAAAGCAGCAGGGGCAGCGACGTCAGCGCCGCCGCAAGGGCGGGAAAGGCCATGAGCGTGCGCCAGTCGACCGGCGGCTTCCAGCGCAGAAAGATCGTGTAGATCGAATAGGCGGCGACCGCCACCAGCATCAAGGCGTCGCCGCGGTTGAGGCCGAGCGTAAGCAGCGCCGCGATATCGCCATGGGAGGCGGTCAAGGCCACGCCGACGAGCGTCATGCCGAAGCCGGCGACCTGCGCGGCCGAAACGCCGGTGCGGAAGAAAATCAGATTGAGCAGGAAGATCAGCATCGGAATGCCTGCCTGCTCGATCGCAACATTGATGGCGGTGGTATATTTCACGGCCGAGTAAAGCATGGCGTTGAAGAGCGTATAGCCGACCATGCCGTAGAAAAGCAGCAGTGGCAGCTTCTTGCGGACGACCGGCCAGTCCTTCTTGATCTGCGGAATCGACACCGCGGCGATGAGCGCGGTCGCAATTGTCCAGCGCAGGAACGTCAGCGTCATGGGGCTCACATGGCCGAGCGCCAGCTTTCCGGCGACAGTGTTTCCACCCCAGCACAACGTCGCAATGGCGAGACAAATATAGGCCGTGATATGCAAGGTTGATTCTTTTCCGTCTTCCGAAAAGTAGTTCGCATGGCTGCCGATGGACCGGCAATAGCCCGGGACTGGCTGATTTGTCACGTAAAAAGCCCATTTCGCCCTGATAACAGGGTCGCTTTCCAAAAAACAAAGCTTTATAGATGCGCGGGTTTGAGCAGAGCGCGGATAATCCGCCGGTAACAGGAAGAGTTGGATGACGAACGTAGTCGTGGTCGGTTCGCAATGGGGTGACGAAGGCAAGGGCAAGATTGTCGATTGGCTTTCGGAACGTGCGGATATCGTTGTGCGCTATCAGGGCGGACACAATGCCGGCCATACGCTCGTCATCGACGGCACGAGCTACAAGCTGTCGCTGTTGCCTTCCGGCGTCGTGCGCCCGGGCAAGATGGCGGTGATCGGAAACGGCGTCGTCGTCGATCCGCACGCGCTGATTGCCGAGATCGAGAAGCTCGAAAAACAGGGCGTCAAGATTTCTCCCGACAACCTGCGCATCGCCGACAACGCTACGCTGATCCTCTCGCTGCACCGCGAGCTCGATGCCTATCGCGAAGATGCCGCCTCCAACAGCGGCACGAAGATCGGCACGACGCGCCGCGGCATCGGCCCGGCCTATGAAGACAAGGTCGGTCGTCGCGCGATCCGCGTCATGGATCTCGCCGATCTGGAGGCGCTCCCGGGCAAGGTCGACCGCATCCTCACGCACCACAACGCGCTTCGCCGCGGCCTGGGCGTTGACGAGGTGAGCCACGAGGCGATCATGACGGAGCTGACGTCGATCGCCGATCGCGTGCTTCCCTTCCGCGAAACGGTCTGGCTGCTCCTCGACAAGGAGCGCCGCAAGGGCGCGCGCATTCTTTTCGAAGGCGCGCAGGGCAGCTTGCTCGATATCGACCATGGCACCTATCCCTTCGTGACCTCGTCGAATACGGTCGCCGGCCAGGCTGCTGCCGGCTCCGGCATGGGGCCTGGCTCGCTCGGCTATATCCTCGGCATCACCAAGGCCTACACGACGCGCGTCGGCGAAGGTCCGTTCCCGACGGAACTCAACGATTCGGTCGGCCAGTTCCTTGGTGAGAAGGGCCATGAATTCGGTACGGTGACGGGACGCAAGCGCCGTTGCGGCTGGTTCGATGCGGCGCTTGTACGCCAGTCGGTCGCGACCAACGGCATCACCGGCATTGCGCTGACGAAGCTCGATGTGCTTGACGGTCTCGACGAGCTGAAGATCTGTGTCGGCTACATGCTTGACGGCGAGCAGATCGACCATCTGCCGGCAAGCCAGGCGGCGCAGGCTCGCGTGGAGCCGGTCTACATCGCGCTGGAAGGCTGGAAGGAGTCGACCGTCGGCGCCCGCAGCTGGGCCGATCTGCCTGCGCAGGCGATCAAGTATGTCCGCCAGGTCGAGGAGCTAATCGGCGCGCCTGTCGCGCTTCTGTCCACAAGCCCCGAGCGCGATGACACCATACTTGTGACTGATCCGTTTGAGGATTAATGTCGCGGGTCATTATGGCATCTGGCCCGGCCGCGAATCTGGGCCTCTCGAGAAAAGTAACTAATGGCTGATTTTATTGCAGTTATCCGGCGGGCGGTTGACGGCCTGGCTGAAAACACCCCCGAGATGCGGGCGAAGGTTTACGAGCGTGCCCGCGGCGCGGTGCAGCGGCAGCTCGAAAACATGAAGCCGCGTCCGCCGGAAGCGATGCTGCAGCGCCAGCTCGATAAGCTCGATGCTGCTATCCGCGAGGTGGAGGCCGAGCACTCCGAGGCATTGCCGGACGATGAGGCAGCCATTGCTGCAGCAGAAGCGCCTGTCCATGAAGAGCCTGTTTCCGAGCCGCCAGCAGAGTATGCTGCCGCGCCGGAGCCGGCTGAAGAACCGGTCGCTGAAGAACCGGTCGCTGACGAACCGGTTGCCGCAGAACTTGCTGACGAACCGGTTGCCGCAGAACCGGTCGCAGAAGAGCATCTCGCCGATGCGGATGAAGAAGCGCAATACCGTCACGAAGAGCCGCAGCCTGAACTGCAGGAAGAGCCGGCCCCCTACGAGGAGCCCGCGTCGGTAGCGGCGGTGCCGGAAGAACAAGAAGAAGAACGATGGGACCGCCCGGTCGAGGAAGTTACTGCTGCGGCTGAGGCGGAAGCAGCACCTCCCGAGGAATGGGCTGCGTCGCATCGCGATGAAGTGCCGGCCGAGGAATACGCACTCCCGCCGGAGGAGTATCTTGAGGAGGCGCCCGCCGTCGAGGCCGAACCGGCTGTCGAACCGGCTTCCCTTCCTCCTGCCGGCGAATACAATCCGTCGAACCGGCTCGTAGAGCCGTTCGTCTCTTTCGAGAAGCCGGGGGAGTTCGTCGAGCACAGCCGCGAGGAGCCGCTGCAGGCCGAAACGGTTGCGCATTTCGATCCCGTCTGGGCCGAGCCGGCTGCCGAAATCCCGGCCGAGCCACCGAAGGACGCAGAGGTTGAATGGGCCACGGAGGAGGTCAGGAACTTCTCAGAAAGCGTTCCTCAAGCGGAGTCGGCCAACGACCACGCGCGCGCCTTCGAGGAAGCCATTGCTGGTCTTCAAAACCCGCCGCCGCCCGCGAAGATGCCGGCCGCGAACGAGGGCTTTTCCTGGGAAGCCGCCGCCTTTGACGATCTGCCGCCGATCGAGGCAGGCACCAACAACAAGAAGGCCCCTGTCGCAGCGCACTTCGACGATTCGGACCTGTTCGCCGAGATCCACGGCAAGCCTGCGGCGCCTGCTGCCGACGTTCCGGGCGAAGAGTGGCAGGAAGCCAAGGCCCTTCGGGGCTACGGTCGCCGCGGCGTGGTTGCGGAAGACGACGATTCGGCGCCAGCTACCGATATCGACCAGATCGTTGCCGCCAAACTGCAGAGCAAGAATTTCCGCATGGAACCGAAGCGCCGCCGCTTCGGTATCGGCACGATCATTGCCGTTATCGGCGTGCTGGCAGTGCTGGGCGGCGGTGCCTATGCCGCCTGGATGAACCGTGCCGAGCTGATCGCCATGGTTGACAACCTGGTGAGCGCCGCTCCGTCCAAGACGGCCGAGAGCGAGCCCGCTGCTATGCAGAAACCGACGCCGGCAACCCCTTCGACAAACAACACCGAAGCGGCCAAGCCTGCCGAACCTGGCCGGCAGGTTGCCGCGCTCGATGACGGCTCTTCGGTCAACAACAAGTTCAACCAGCGCCTCATGGCAGACGGTACGGAAGTCGACAGCGGCCCGGCTGCCATGCCCGGTACGCCGACCGCCGAAGGCAAGTCGGTCGCCGAGCAGAATGTGGCATCCACCGCGCCTGCTCCGCCCGTTCAGGCAGGTGGGGCGTCCGCCGAGACGCCGCCGCCGAACGGCCCGGCCGCTGCCCCGCAGCAGGTGCCGGCCGGTGCGAGCGAGAAGATGTTCCTCTATGAGGAGCGGATCGGCCAGAGCTCGCCAACGGCGATCCAGGGGGGCGTCGCCTGGAGCGTCCAGCATGAAGCCGGCCAGGGCGGCAAGCAAGAATTGACGGTGCAGGCCAATGTGACGGTGCCGGAGCGCAATCTTTCGGCTCTCGTGACCTTCAAGCGCAACTCCGATCCGTCGCTTCCGGCGAGCCATCTTGTCGAGATCGTCTTCTCGCTTCCGCCGAATTTCGAAGGCGGCAGCATCGATAGCGTCCAACGCATTTCGATGAAGCGCACGGAGCAGGATCGCGGCGACCCGCTGATCGCGGTTCCTGCCAAAATCACCGATGACTTCCACATGATCGCGCTGAACGATTATCCGGATGCCCGCAAGGCGAACCTCGATCTGCTTTCGACGCGTGACTGGATCGATATTCCGATCACCTATCGCAACGGCCGCCGCGCGCTGATCACGATGCAGAAGGGTCCGACCGGCATAGCAGCCTTCAATACGGCAATCAAAGAATGGACGGCGCTCGGCGACGTGAGCACGAGCCAGTAACGCACTGATCGCCTGGAAAAGCGGCAGCGGGACAACCCGCTGCCGGGCTCATGTCGTTGGCTTTGTGTATTGCATGCTTTTACGCTCGACGATGCGTTGCCACCAGGCGGTGAGGCCGGTGTGCTGCTCAAGCAGCTTCCGCCCTTCGGGAACCGTCAGGAAATAATCCATCATTGGTGCGACGTGCAGATCCGCCAATGTCAGCGTCTCTCCCGCGAGCCAAGGCTCGCCATCCATCAAATCCGCAAGAGCCTGCAGGCAAACAGGCGCTTTGGATCGAGCGATGGCCACCCGCGCCTCATCGCTTGGCTCTCCGCGCAGCGGCTTCGACACCAGTTCCACATACATTCCCCAGACCAGGTTGGAGTAGATGTATCCATCCGCAATGCTGATGATCTGGTTCATCCGGGCGCACGGCCTTGGAGTTGCCGGTTGCAGGCTTGGACCGTTGAATGCCGCATCAATGTAGCGTGTTATCGCTCCGGTCTCATAAAGATTGAAACCCTCATGCTCCAAGGCTGGGATTTTGCCGAACGGCTGCCGGGCGAGATAGGATGCCGGCGGTCCTGCCGCTGCAAAGACATCGACGGGCACCAGATCGTAGTCAACGCCCTTTTCATGCAAGGTGAGCCGCGCGGCCCGCACATAAACGCTGTAATCCGCGCCGAACAGTTTCGGCCGTTGCCTCATCCCGCAAGGTGCCTCTTGCAAACTTAAAATGAAGAAAGCCGCCTGTCGCAATCTGCAGCAAGCGGCTTTCCGATCTCATATCGAGGCGCCAACCCGTTATGCCGTGGCTTCGACGACACGGACGGCGTTTGCCCTTTCCAGCGCTTCCTTGCGCACCGCATCCTGCACCTTTTCGAAGGCGCGGACTTCGATCTGGCGCACGCGTTCGCGGCTGATGTCGAACTCGGTCGACAGATCTTCCAGCGTGACCGGATCGTCGGCAAGGCGGCGTGCTTCGAAGATGCGGCGTTCGCGGTCGTTCAGCACGCCCATCGCCTTCGAGAGCATGCGGCGGCGCGTTTCGAGCTCGTCCTGCTCGATCAGCACGTCTTCCTGGCTGTCGTGGTCGTCCACGAGCCAATCCTGCCACTGGCCGCTGTCGCCTTCGGAGGCCTTAATCGGCGCGTTCAGCGAAGCGTCGCCGGACAGGCGGCGGTTCATCGAAACGACCTCCTCCTCGGAGACGTTCAATTTCGTGGCGATCTCCGCGACATGCTCCGGCTTCAGGTCGCCTTCGTCGATTGCCTGGATCCGACCCTTGAGGCGGCGCAGGTTGAAGAACAGGCGCTTCTGGTTGGCGGTCGTGCCCATCTTCACCAGCGACCACGAGCGCAGGATATATTCCTGGATCGAGGCCTTGATCCACCACATCGCGTAAGTGGCGAGACGGAAACCGCGTTCCGGATCAAACTTCTTGACGGCTTGCATGAGGCCGACATTGCCTTCGGACACGACTTCGCCGATCGGCAGGCCGTAGCCGCGGTAGCCCATCGCGATCTTGGCGACGAGACGCAGGTGGCTGGTGACGAGTTTATGCGCAGCTTCGCGGTCACCGTGCTCGGAATAGCGCTTTGCCAGCATATATTCCTGCTGCGGCTCCAGCATCGGAAACTTGCGGATTTCGTCGAGATAACGATTGAGACCGGCTTCGCCGGCGGTAATGGACGGCAAGGTATTGCGGGCCATGATTGCACCCTCCTATGCAGATTCCGGTTCCCGATGGAACGCGTCCCCGCGTCTGAACTGGCGAACCGGGACGTGCGGCTCAAATCCAAGCCCGCACTAAGTCAACATACAGATAAGTATGGCGGAACAGCGGTTCAAGTCCATCAAAAGCCTTCACGAAGACGTTATACCGTTAACGGCGCAGCGCTTCTGCGAGTTCCACCATATCTGCGGGGAGGGGCACTTCGAAGTGCATGAGTTCACCCGTGCGGGGATGCTCGAACTGCAGCATATAGGCATGGAGCGCCTGACGGCCGAAGCTGTTGACGACTTTACGTGCTTCATCGGGCAGTAGATTGGCCTTGGTTCTGAAATGCGCGCCATAGACCGTATCGCCAAGCAGCGGATGGCCGATATGGGCCATATGGACGCGAATTTGATGGGTCCGGCCGGTCTCCAGATGGCATTCGACGAGGGCTGCAAGCGCTGTTGCATCCGGGCTCTCGTGGAAGCGTTCCAGCACCGCGTAATGCGTGATGGCCTCGTCGGCATCCTGGCTGTCAGGACGCTTGACGGAGCGGCGCGTGCGGTCGCCGGTCGAGCGGCCGAGCGGCGCATCGATCGTGCCTGAGAGCGAGCGCGGCCGGCCCCAGACGATCGCCTGGTAGGCGCGCTTGAGCGGCATGGTGCGGCCGTGATCGGCAAACTGTAGCGACAGGTGGCGATGTGCAATATCGTTCTTGGCGACGACCATGACGCCGGTCGTATCCTTGTCGAGCCGATGCACGATGCCTGGCCGCCGGACGCCGCCAATGCCCGAGAGGCTGTCGCCGCAGTGGTGGATCAGCGCATTGACGAGCGTTCCCGTCCAGTTTCCGGCAGCGGGATGGACGACCATGCCGGCCGGTTTCGAGATGACGATGAGGTCGTCGTCCTCGAAAAGGATGTCGAGCGGGATGACTTCGCCCTTCGGCGTCGGGTCTTCCGGCTGAGGCAGCAGGAGTTCGTAATTGTCGCCGGAGCGCACTTTCTTTTGCGGGTCGAGGACGACGGCGCCGTTCACCAGCAACTGGCCATCCTTGATCAGAACCTTGACGCGGCTGCGGGAAAATTCCTCGCCGAGCTGGGCCGTCAGCCAGGCGTCGAGGCGGCCTTCGGCATTCTCATCGGCAGTCAGGACTTTCCTAATGCCGGATGCTTGTTTAAAGGGGTCGCTCAAGACGCTTCTTCTCCGAAGTATTTCATAGGACACCACGATGACGAAAATCGAGCTGGACGATCAGGAAGAACAGCCCCTTGATCCGGCAATGGAAAATGTCCGGCGCAAGATGGTCCGCCTGCAGATCGTCTCCGGCGCCATCATGTTCGTGAGCCTTATGGCGGTCTTCGGCGCCGTTGTCTACAAGACGATGAAGGCCGAACCGGAAGAAACGACAGCTGTCTCGGGCTCCGGCGTTCCTTCGGATTCGCCGGCCAGATCCACGGTTTCCCTGCCGCTCGGGTTCGCCGTGCAGTCCACGTCGCTCTCCGGCAGCCAGATCCTGTTCTTCGGCCAATCGATCGACGGCAAGCGCAAGGCGCTGGTCTTCGACATCGAGGCGGGTCGGCTCGTCGCCGACATCACCGTCGCCGGCAACTAAGGCCGATGGCTGCCGGGCCGATCACGATCGAAAGCGCCGACGATCCGCGCATTGCGGAATTCCGCGCGATCCGCGAACGCGACCTGACGGGCAGGCAGAACCGCTTCATTGCCGAAGGCACCGTCGTGCTGCGCATGCTGGCCGAAGCCCACGCTACGAGACGCGGCTTCGAGGTCGAGAAAATCCTGCTGCTGCGAAACCGCGCCGAAGGCGTCGCAGACATTCTTGCGCGCGTGCCGGACGATGTCCCAGTCTATGTCGCCGAGGCGGATGTTCTCGACGGCATCGTCGGCTTCCATCTGCATCGCGGCGTGCTGGCGCTCGGCCGACGCATCGCGGGCAGCGAGAACCTGCTCGACAACCTGCCGGAGCGCGCGCTGGTGCTCGTTGGCTGCGGCATTTCCAATCACGACAATGCCGGTTCGATGTTCCGCAATGCGGCCGCCTTCAACGCGGACGCCATCTTCCTCGACGAGACCTCCTGCGATCCGCTTTACCGGAAGGCGATGCGTGTCTCGGTAGGTTCCGTGCTGAGCGTTCCCTATCAGCGGAGCAGCAGTGCTCTCGATATCCTCGTCGCACTGGCAGAACGCGGTTTCGATATCTGGACGCTATCGCCGCGCGCCAACACGGATATCCGTGCGATAAAATCTTCGGATCGCATGGCGCTGGTGGTCGGTACCGAGGGAGATGGGCTGCCGGAAGCTGTCCTGGCGCGCTTCAGGAGTGCGCGCATTCCGCAATCTGCCCGCCTCGACAGTCTCAATGTCGCAACGGCGACCGGCATCGCTTTGTTTGCGATGGCATCTGCGGCCGATCGCCTCTGAATCAGCCCGGTTGCGACAGGATCGTTGCGGCGCGCTGGGCGAGGCTCACGCGTTCGCCCTCTTCGTTACCCGCATCCTCCGGCAGAAGGTCGCGGATCGGCGAGGAGGGGCCCTCGTTAAGCGCCGTCAGTGCCACCATGCCGGCCGCGATCGAGGCGATCTCTTCGCGCATGGCGCTGTCGTTGCCCGTCGTCGCCTTCGCCTTGGAAATGCGATCGGAAACGGCTGCACTGCGCGCGCGAACTTCTTCGGCAAGGCGGGCGGCAACCGCTGCTGAATCAAGTTCGGAAGCTGGAGATTCTTCCTGCATCAGTTCCTCCCCTTTCATTTCGACCGTCGCCAGACCCGCATCGCGAAGCGCGTGGTTTGCCTTGCGCAAGCCGGCATTGAGCGACTTCAATTGCTCCTTGAGCTTGGCGATTTCCTGCTGGCGGCGGCCGAGCAGCGTTTCCTTGTCGGCAGCGGCAGCCGCCTCGCGGGCGGATTTGTCCTCCAGGCGGATCACCATATGCTCCTGCTGCGTCAGCTTCTGCTCGGCATCCTTGGCCCGCTTCTGCAGAAGATTGACGTCCTGGCGCAACGTGTCGCGTTCGTCGCGCAGCGCGTTGGCACGGGATTTTAGACTTTCCATCTCGGTTTCGCGCGCCGCCATGTCGATTTTGAGGTTGTCCGCCTGCTCGGCGAGCTTGTTGAGGCGCGTGCGCAGCGTCTCGATCTCGCTTTCCTTAGCAGAAGTCGCCTGTTCGGCAATGTGCAGGCTCGTCTTCAACTGGCTGATATAGTTTTCGTCCTTGCGCCGGTGGGAGCGCATTTCGGCGGCCTCGACGTTCAGATCGCCGATCTGCGCCTGCAATGCGCCGAGTTCGGACGACAAGCGGCCGGCATCGAGCGCAAGGGAATCATGGCGAAGCTGCAGGGACAGCGATTTTTCGCGCTCGCGTATCAGGTCCTGTGCCGTTCTGGCATTCTCCGCAGCGTAGAGCGCCCGTACCATGTCCTTCTGCGCCCTTACTTCCTGTGGGGTAAGGGGCATTGTCGCCTTCATGCGGTTTTCCGTATACCAGACGATGCGGCGATGGATTGCAGGAGAGATCAGGAAGACGAGGAACGCCGCCGTCAGGAAACCCAGTCCGAACAGAAGAGCATATTCGATCACGGCGCGGCCATTGCTTTAAGGTTTCATTTGCGTCAGCGCCAATGATTAAAGCACGCGCTGCGCCTAGAGCAAGTGGCGGATAGGTGACGGCGGGCAAGAAACCCGCCGCGGGATCGTGGGATTAGAAGGGGTTCCAGGTCGGGCCGGGCGTGATTTTCAGATAGCCGACGTTGACGCCGAGGCGGGCTCCGACGCCGGTGCGGATCGGAACCACCAGAACATTATTGTTTTTGAGCAGCGTCATGCCAAAGCCGGCAATGACGAAGGCCTGGCCGCTGACACCGCCGAAGCGGGCATAAATGCTGTCGATCGAAGGCAGGTCGTAGACCAGCATCATGACGCGCGTGCCCTGGCCGCCGTAGTCGATGCCGAGGGACGGTCCCTGCCAGTAGAGCGAATGTGCGCCGGCGTTCTTGGTGTTGAGCTGGCCTTCTCCGTAGGTCAGGCCGGCGATGAAGGCGCCGGATCCTTCCTGTCCCAAAACGTAACCGTTGGGCAGACCATATTTTTGAAAGGCCGCTTCAACTACCTTTGCCAGGCCGCCGCTGGTCGATCCGAAAAAGGAATGGCCAGCGTCGACGATCTCCTGCATGGTGTACTGATTGCTGTTGGCCTGCTGTGCTGCCGCCTGCTGCGGGGAGAGCACAAATGCTGCAATGGTCAGCGCGACGAAGAGTCGGCAAAAGCCCATAAATCTTCCGGGGGATTGAAGGCGCATGGTGTCATCCGTTCATCATGGTCGGTTCGATGAGCCGTTTCCGGCGTGGATGCATTTTGCGCGGATCGTCTTAACAATCGGTTTACCAAATATGGTGTCATTATGGCGACGAGTACGGCGCAAACTTCGTGCAATTTTGATCAAGCATGATAGGCGGGATGAAACTTTGCCGCCTTTAGGAGACGATGATGTCCAAGAACCCCAATCTCACATTGACCGGCCCGGATCTGGCCGCGCTACTTTGCAGCCGTGTTTGCCATGACGTCATCTCGCCCGTCGGCGCGATCAACAACGGTCTCGAGCTGCTGGACGAAGGCGGCGCCGATTCGGACGCCATGGACCTCATCCGCACGAGCGCGCTCAATGCCTCGGTTCGCCTGAAATTTGCACGCCTCGCATTTGGCGCCTCCGGTTCGGTCGGCGCGTCGATCGATACCGGCGAGGCAGAGCGCGCAGCCAAGGATTTCGCAGCTGCCGAAAAGAAGACCGAGGTGAGCTGGAATGGGCCGCGCGCCATCGTCGCGAAAAACCGGGTCAAGCTGCTGCTCAATCTCTTCCTGGTTGCCTATTCCTCGATCCCGCGTGGCGGCTCACTGGAAGTGACGCTTGAGAATCCGGAGTTCGACGCCAAGTTCAAGATCGTCGCCAAGGGCAAGCTGATGCGCCTGCCGGCGAAGTTCGTGGAAATCACATCGGGCCAAGTCGAGGAGGCGATCGATGCGCATTCGATCCAGCCCTACTACACGGTCCTGCTTGCCGAAGAGTGCGGCATGGAGCTCGGCCACAGCGCGACGGGCGAAGAAATTATCTTCACCGCGGAGGCGGTTTTTGTCTAGCGTCATGGTTGCATCGCTGCAGCCTGGCACGTCACAGGTAACACTTCCTTAGCCTAATGGACCTATTCTCAAGGACTGAGGAAGCGCCACTGGGGTAAAAGTGGAGCGAAGGAGCAGGCATGCAGCGGTTCATGATCACTGATAGTTCGGATGTCGTCCGCAAAGTCGGAAAGCGTATCCTTTCCGAACTCGATTTCCTTGTCAGTGAGGCGTCCAATGCAAGCGAAGCGCTTTCGCGCTGCCAGGCCGAGCTCCCGGAATATATGATCGTCGATTCCGGCATGGACGGCGCGCTCGAACTGATTTCCGCCATCCGGGCGATGGAAGGCGGCAAGGACGTCAAGATCTACTACTGTGTGATCGAGGCCGATCTCAAGAAGCTGATGATGGGCAAGCGGGCAGGGGCCACCGACTTCCTGCTGAAACCCTTCGACCGCAAGATCCTGACGGCCGTCTTCGGCAACCGCGCCATCGCCGCCTGATTTCCTATATTCTTCAAGGCCTGAGCCGCCTCCGGGCGGCTTTGTTTTTTGCGAGGCCATGCATCGAAACGAAAAATCCCGCCGGAAAAGCGGGATATCTCATGATCGAAAGGGGAAATTCGGTCTCTCAGGCGGTTTCGGCGTATTCGGCGCCATCCGGCTCGCGCAGAACGTAGCCGCGGCCCCAGACGGTTTCGATGTAGTTTGCGCCGCCGGCAGCATTTGCGAGCTTCTTGCGCAGCTTGCAGATGAAGACGTCGATGATCTTCAGTTCCGGCTCGTCCATACCGCCGTAAAGGTGGTTGAGGAACATTTCCTTGGTCAGGGTCGTGCCCTTGCGGAGCGAAAGCAGCTCCAGCATCTGGTATTCCTTGCCCGTCAGGTGAACACGCTGGCCGCCGACTTCAACGGTCTTGGCGTCGAGGTTCACGATCAACTCGCCGGTCATGATGACCGACTGGGCGTGACCCTTGGAACGGCGGACGATCGCGTGGATGCGAGCGACCAATTCGTCCTTGTGGAACGGCTTGGTCATGTAGTCGTCGGCGCCGAAGCCAAGGCCGCGGACCTTGTCTTCAATCCCTGCCATACCGGACAGAATCAGGATTGGTGTCTTGACCTTGGACAGGCGGAGAGTGCGCAGCACCTCATATCCGGACATGTCTGGAAGGTTCAGATCGAGAAGGATGATGTCGTAATCATACAGTTTGCCGAGATCGACGCCTTCTTCACCAAGATCGGTGGTGTAGACGTTGAAACTTTCGGATTTCAGCATCAGTTCGATGCTCTGCGCTGTCGCGCTGTCGTCTTCGATAAGTAGTACCCGCATTATTATCCCCTTTACCGCCGCCGAAAGGTGGTCTGGCCCCCTACGCGATACCGAATACTTCACTGCGTGATTTGGAAGCTGCCACGAAATGGTTAACAAATTCTGATTCACTCTGGCAAGAGGTAACGAATTTATTAAGCAATTTGTCCATTTCTCTGTTTTCCAATGAGAATCCGCAACGCCAATTCCTTAACTTTTACATTAAGAATGGCCGGTAAGCGATTTATTCGACTCACCAATGAACAGGATCCGGAAATCGCGTAGTGATGTTTACCGACCCTTAAATCATCGGCACTATCATTAACGATGCCCGTAAACGAAAGGTTACCAGCGGTAGGTTTTTGTTAATACCGATGGAAATTTTTTTGGCAGGCCGTTTCAAACCGGTGCGCAAGGGCAATTTTAGTAGAGCCGGATCTCGCATCACTGGAGTAATGCGTATGAAGTCGCGTGAGAGCCTAGTTCGCCTGAAGGAGTTTCAGGTGAACGAAAAACGACGTCAGCTGCAGCAATTGCAGATGATGATGTCGGAATTCGAACGAATGACGAAGGATCTGGAAAGTCAGATCGTCATCGAAGAGAAGAAGTCCGGCATATCCGACCCGAATCACTTCGCCTACCCGACCTTCGCAAAGGCGGCACGCCAGCGTGCCGACAATCTTCAGGTTTCCATCAAGGAATTGAAGATGCAGGAAGAGTCACTGGAGCAGGCGCTCGAGGAGATGCAGGCGGAATATGCCCGCGCTACCGCGCTCGAAGAGCGAGATAGCGTCATTCGGGCCCGCGCCTGATCGATTGGCAGCGGACGCCGGCTGCGGCGTCCTGTAGATCGCCTGAAGAAGCCATGTATGACGGGCCGTAGTCCGTCATACATGGCTTTTGGTGTTGTTAATTCACCACGTCGCGCCATTCCTCGTGGCGTTGTGATTGCGCCTTGAAGAACGGGCAGAGCGGAAAGATCTTCCAGCCGCCCTTTCTCGCCTCTTCGACGGCGTGAAGCGCAAGCGCCTGGCCGACGCCTTTGCCGCGCAGGGCATCCGGCACGCCGGTGTGATCGATGATGACGAGCTTCGGCGACGTGCGGGAATAGCTCATTTCGGCTTCGTGGCCGTCGACCTTGGCCACATACCGCCCGCCCGAGGCATTGTCTTCGTTCCGAATATCCATTGTATTTTCTCCGAAAACCGATGTTGTTCAGGCAGACCGTGACATGGCGGCCATGCCATGCCAAGCCGGTGCAGGTGACGACACAGTGTTCAACCAAGGGGTATTCGATGAGTAGACTGGTGGGAATCCGGCCGGTACTGCTTGCTGCAGCACCATTTTTCCTGGCGCTTGGGCTGGTACTGCCTCTGATCCGATTCGAGAAACTCTACTTCTTCGACGAAACGCCGTCGCTGCTGGAGATCGTTGCTTCGCTCTGGAGCGGAGGGGATATCCCGCTCGCGCTGATCGTCGGGATCGTGTCAATCGTATTGCCGATCCTGAAGATCGTCGGCATTGCCGCCGAGGCGACAGCTGCCGGCGGCGGGACCGGCAGCTGGTTTTATCGTCACGCCGTACCGTATCTGTCCAAGTGGTCGATGATGGACGTATTACTGGTGGCGATCGTGGTAGCGGCGGCGAAGACCACGGGCCTGGCGGATGCTTTTACTCAGCCGGGACTCTGGTGCTACGCAGCGTCAACAATAATTTCGGGCCTTCTTCACTCCCTTCAGGGAAATGCGTCCGGCCCGAAATAAATGTCTTTGCCTGAGGCAGATGGTTCAGTGACGGTATTGCTGGATACGCGTCGTGCGCAGGCCGGCAAGGCCGTGACTGTTGATCGACGATTGCCAGGACAGGAATTCTTCGACGGTGAGCGTGTAACGCTCGCAGGCTTCTTCCAAGCTCAACAGGCCACCGCGCACCGCGGCGACAACCTCAGCCTTGCGACGGATAACCCAGCGCCGGGTATTCGGCGGCGGAAGATCCGCAATCGTCAGCGGGCTGCCATCGGGGCCGATGACATATTTTACTCGGGGACGTATCATTTCGGTCATTGGACTCTCTACACAACTCAAGACCACGCGGGCACTCTAGCTTGTCACATTTAAAAATTGCCTAAGCGCACAGTAAGACTTTGATAACAACTTTAGCTGCCTGACCGCCCGCCGCGGCGGGCTGCCTGCCGTAGCGTCAATTTGTACCGGATGCATGACTCCCATGCCGAATAGATATTACAGACATTTTGCGGGCGGCCTTATAAGCGCTACAACATCATGAATGAGCGCTAGACCTCGTCTCCGTTCTTCTCGCAGCATCAGTCAAAGATTGCCTCGGCATGCCTACACGCCCCTACGACGCGGGGCATCGTTGCAGTCTTGCTGTTGTCCGGCGCCATAGCGCTTGCTCTTGCGAGACCCGAACCGATGGCCCGCGGCTGAGGACAAGTCGATGACAAGACGGCTGGCCCTTACCCCACCCCATTACAGACTTTGGCGCAGATTGACGGACGAGAGCTTTGGAGACGTCGTGCTGGGGTTCGTGAACGGCGGGAATGAGGGCGCATTGCCGCCCGGCAGCATTGGCTCGGTCGGTAGTGTCTCTGACCGTATTTCTGCTAAGGCTGGGAAGCAAATCGCCCGCGATGTCACCAATCTGCCGAAGTGTGAAGGGCGCAACGGACTGATGGGGCCTCTCGCTCATCAGGCCTCTTGTCTTGATGGAGGAGCGCTCAGGATGAGCACCGACCTGGATACCGTGCGGTCGCTATGATACGGTCGCGGCGGAGTACGCTGCCGAGGCCGCGGCGATGCCCGAATGGGTCGCGACAGAGATCGATGCGTTCGTGACCGAGCTGGGCGGCTCGGGCCGGGTGCTGGAGATCGGAAGCGGTGGCGGGCGAGATGCACTTGAGCTTGAGAAGCGGGGAATTAGCGTCCGGCGCACCGACATTGCAAAGGGTTTCGTCGAACTGCTTCGCGAAAGTGGCTTCGAGGCCGACCTGTTGGACCCGCTGACCGAAGACTTGGCCGACCCGCAGCGTCCCGGCACGCCGTACGACGGGATCTGGGCCTGTGCCTGCCTGATTCATGTCGCGCGCGAGGATTTCGGCACGGTGCTTGGACGGCTTGCCAAGGCGACCCGGACTGGTGGCCGCTTGCACGCCTCGGTTAGAGAGGGCGAAGGCGAGGATGTGTCCACACACGGCAGTGCTGCAGCGCCGCGGCGCTACGTCGAGACGTACTGGCGCGAGTCTGCCCTGCGGTCCGCACTCACAGACGCCGGCTGGATCGTCAGCGAGGTACGTCGGTGCGTCGGAAAGCCCCATGATCGGTGGCTGAGCGTTCGGGCGAGTCGGGCGTGACGCACACAGAACTTGCGGGAATGGCCGGTTGTGGCGCGACTATGAACTCTAGGTGGTCACCGCAATGTCGGCTTCCGGTCGAAGGCAAAGATCCCCTCTGTGGCCGACATGGGGGCGCATAGCGCTCGGTCGAATTGTTCAGACCGAGAACATTTGCGCCGAGAAGTACGGCCCCGCTGGATGCGGGGCCGCACTATGTCAAATCTCGGTATGCTCCGCTAGTTCCAAAGCATCCTCAATGTCCACCCCCAGGTACCTGACCTGTTCTCGATCTTGGTATGACCCAAGAGGATCTGGATCGCTCGAAGATTGCCTGTCGCTTTGTAGATCATCGCGGCTTTGGTGCGCCGAAGCGAATGCGTGCCGTAGTCTTCGCGACGTAGTCCGATTGCTGTTACCCACTCATCCACCAATCGGGCATACTGGCGAGTGCTCAGATGATCGGCACGGTCGACTCGACTAGGAAAGGCGTAGTCGTCAACTGTTCCACCTCTGCGTTCAAGCCATGCAGTCAGACTCGCCCTGACGTCAGTCGTGATCTCGAACTGCACCGGACGACCGGTCTTTTGCTGGACGACCATGGCACGGGTTCGAATTTCTATAGCTGTGACGAGAGTGCCGATTTTGATTTTAACGAGATCACAGCCGCGAAGTTTGCTGTCGATTGCGAGATCGAACAGCGCGCGATCTCTCATGCGCCCCTCCCGGTCAAGGAAGAAGCGTATTGCCCAAATCTGGCGCTGCTTCAGCGGCTTTTTGACGCCGACCTTCCGGCCGGCGTTCCATGCGGGACGGCCCAGTGCAGTTGGATCGTATTGTGCAATACCCATTTGAGTTCTCCTTCGGCCAAAGGTTGGCCGCTTGGAAAACGTATGTGAGCAGTGAGAGGGGCCGTCATTTCGTTGGCGAAGCGTTCCCAGGTATTGTGTCTTCTCACTAGATCGAAAGCCATGATAAGCGGCGCCTATGGGAATCAAGAACTATCTGATCGAAGGCGGTTCCGGCACTGGGAAAACGTCTGTCGCTACCGAACTGGAGCGGCGGGGCTACCATGTCGTCCATGGTGACCGGGTCTTGGCCTATGTCGGCGACCCCGAGAACGGCCAGGCACTCGCAGGACCACCCGAAGGCGCGGACCGCATCGTTTGGGGATACGCGCACTGGATCTGGCCTGTCGACAAGGTCCGGGCTATTGCTGCCGACACCACCCATCCTGCCACCTTCTTCTGTGGCGGCTCGCGCAATTTCGATAAATTCCTAGAGCTATTCGACAAGGTTTTCGTGCTCGACATCGACGTTGAGACGTTGAACCGACGATTGGATGGGCGGCCAAATGAGCCGGGCTTCGAGCCGGCCGAGCGGGCGCTGGTACTCCGCTACCATCATACCCGGGAATATCTTCCTGCCGGCATCAATATCGACACGGCGGGTACCGTCCCGAGTGTCGTCGACGATATCCTCGCTCAACTCACCTGACGCCCTGAAAGTATTGTGAATGGGATGGGAAGCACTCGATTATTGCGGGAACGCTAGCCGCCTGAACGGCTCACAGGCGGCATTATCGCTTTCGTAGTCGACCGGCAGCTCTCAGAATGAGAAACCGGGTGTTTTAACGACCGACAAGGGGGCGCGTCGCAGACGGAAAAGGGGGCCGTTTACCGACTGGCTGCTTTCACATCGCGCCGGATTCTGCTTCAGGGCTCACCATGAGCCGATATGACCTGATAGACTTTGAATGGCGCGTGATCGAGCGCTTCTTCTCCAAGCTTTTCCGCCGCGTTGCCACCCGATACGACAAGCACGCCGCCAACTTCCTCGCTATGGTTCAGCTCGCCTCAATGCGGCTTTGGCTCCGCGCTTATGAGTCTACGGCCTACCAGATACCCCTCCCTTCCGACGTCGTTGCGGGCGAAAGGGCTGCCTTCGCCGTCACGGTCAGCTGCACGCCATTCTTTTTTGATTTTTAAGGATTTTCGCCCGAAGCCATTTGCATCCGCACAGCCATTTCCTTGTCGCCCCAGGAGATGAAGTCGGGATTGGCGAAGTCGAAATCCGCCTTGTCGCCGGTTTTGCCGTAGGTCAGCGGCAATCCGTCCATGGTAACGGTCGTGCCGCCTGCAGCGCGCAGGATCGCGTCGCCCGCGGCCGTGTCCCATTCCATCGTCCGGCCGAAGCGCGGATAGAGGTCGGCCTTTCCCTCGGCAAGCAGGCAGAATTTCAGCGAAGAGCCGATATTGGTGCATTCGGAGATCGCCTGCTCGATGAGAAAGGTGTCGGTCGCGGGACTTTTGTGGCTGCGGCTGGCAAGAGCGAGGCGCTTGGCAGGTGGTGCGCGGACCGTGATTGCAATGCGTTCAGTCACCGTAAAATCGGCGCCGACGAGGAGTTTTTCCGCGTGTCCTGCCTTGCCTGCAAAAGCAATACCGAGTGCTGGTGCATAGACGATGCCCGCAAGCGGCACGCCATGCTCCACATAGGCAATGTTGACCGTGAATTCCCGCCGCCTGTCGACAAATTCGCGCGTGCCGTCGAGTGGGTCGACAAGGAAGAAAGCCTTACCCTCGATATCCGGCACGTGGCCGGCCGCCACCGATTCTTCGGCAATCACCGGAATATCTGGATAGCTGCGTGCAAGATGGGCAAGGATGATCCGCTCCGCTTCTTCATCCGCGCGGGTCACGGGACTTGAATCTGCTTTCGTCGCGACAGCGCACCCTTCGTCGAAGATCGCGATGATCGTTCTACCCGCCTCAAGCGCCGCCTTTTCGAATATCGCTAACATGTTCCCCTCAACGGATGTCAGCATCCGGAAGTAGTATAAAGACATATATGGTGATCGAGCCACCTTTTTGCGCGGGGCATAGCCGTCATTCGAGAAAATAGATTGCTGGCGACCGCGATGGCAACGGGCCATAGAGGGGCAAGTGGTTCCTCATCAAAACAATCGGAATTCTCCACAACGAAGGTTAGCGCAGGGTCCATTAGCACCACATCATAATTGATTCGACTGCACGTCTTTGCTGTGATCCACTCGCTTGGGCATGTGCCGCCGCCCTGAAGGCTGCCAACCTTAAGGAGCTCCACATGAGCAATAGCCAGGAGCACAGCAAAACGGTTGTCGAGACGCCGAGAACGCAGACGATCGACATGAAGCTGGAGATCGTCGTTATTCCTGTTTCGGACGTGGATCGCGCTAAGGGCTTTTACAGCGATCTGGGTTGGAGACTCGACGCCGACTTCGCCGCCGATGAAGGCTTTCGCGTAATCCAGTTTACGCCGCCTGGCTCCGGGTGCTCGGTTATCTTCGGCCAGAACGTCACTGCAGCAGCACCCGGCTCCGCGCGGGGCTTGTACCTGATCGTCTCCGATATCACTGCCGCCCGACGCGAGTTGCTCGGGCGTGGGGTCGAGGTCAGCGAGGTGTTTCACGACGCTAGCGGCGTCTACGCTGGCGCCGACGAACCCTACCTGTTTGGCCAGCTCCGGATCCCTGGTCCGGATCCCGAGCACCGCAGCTACCGCTCGTTCGCCTCATTCAGCGATCCAGATGGTAACGGCTGGTTGCTCCAGGAGATTACCGCCCGATTGCCCGGACGCGTGGACGCCGACGCCACGACATTCACCTCGTCGACAGAGCTCGCGGCAGCCCTCCGGCGTGCGGCTACCGCGCATGGCGAGCACGAGAAGCTGACGGGCGAGTACGATGAGGGCTGGGCGGGCTGGTACGCCGAGTACATCGTCAGCGAGCAGGCCGGCAAGCAGCTGCCATCGTAAGGGCGGTGCCGACGGCGGCGACGGGTCGCTGCAAAGGCATATCTGTTTTGCGCCACCGAGCCCGACCTTGCCAATGATGCCGCGAATGTCGCGTCTCGACCCGTTCTGCGGTTCCAGCAGGTTGATCCCTCTTCGTCCCGCTACAGCCACCGCCCGACGCGGGCTTTGTAGGTGAGATAGACGTCGCCGAACTTCCGCTCGAGATAGGCCTCCTCGCGGGCAACCACGCCGTAGCGGATGACGAGATAGAACGGCACCAGCAGGACGATGAGCCACAGACTGTCGATGGCGATGGCCAAGCCGATGAGGCCGAGGAACATGCCGATATAGATCGGGTTGCGCGTGAAGCGGTAGGGTCCCTCGTCGACGATCGTCGCCGTTGGCTGGGTGGTCTGGATCTGCGTCCCCGCACGGCGGAAGGTCCCCGCCGCCCAGATCAGCAGCGCCAGGCCGGCGAAGAACACGATGCCGCCCAGCGCAGCCGGCCGGCATGGCCGTCGGCATGAACGGCAGCCGATAGAGCCAGTCGAGCGCGAGCCCGGCAACTACAGCGAGCGCCCAGGCGATCGGCGGCCGTACCGCCGCGCCTGAACTGTCGCGCCAATTCCCGCTCACCTCGTTCATGCCCGCCCGCCCGATCTGCTCCGGGCCTACCAAGGCCCTTCCCCGGTGGGGAGTTTACGTTGCTTCGAAAGAGATTTGAAGTCAGAGGGCGTGGACAGGCAAGGATCGAATTCGGCCGACACTTCTCGCTATGCAAATGTCAGCTCCAGAGAAGCGACGGATTTTAACCTAAGGTGCACGTTTCCCGCCGACTTTTGTGATCGTGCAACATCCGCCCCTCTCAGCTCAAAGTGTGACTGCCCGGAACAAAGAGGCGGGCGGGCGTGTTAACCGGCGAAACCCACCGCGTTGAAGCTCCGCCTCATTTCCGCGAGACCAAGATGGCCATCCACTTCAATCATACGATCCTGTCGGCTCGAGACAGTAAGGCCTCGGCAGATTTCCTGGCCGATATGCTGGGCCTGTCGCCGCCGCGGCGCTGGGGGCCGTTCCAGATGGTCACGACCGACAACGATGCCAATCTCGACTATATGGATACGAAAGGTGAGATCGTACGCCAACACTACGCCTTCCTGGTCGGCGATGCTGAATTCAACGCGATATTCAATCGAATTCGAGAGCGGAACCTGCGTTACTGGGCCGATCCCGGCCAGAGAAAGCCAGGCGAAACCAATGACCACGACGGTGGACGCGGACTCTATTTCGAAGATCCGAACGGTCACCTGCTCGAAATCATCACGCGTCCTTATGGCAGCGGCGGCTGGAATCCGTGAGAGTTGGCACTGGCGCATTTGCCAATTGCAACGCCCGGCAGGCCGTTCGTTTGAAACGTTTTTCGCGTCCGGCCTTCGAATTTCGTAGGAATTTGCCGAAAGTTCCGGTTTTATGGAATAAGTGCCATGCTTAACGCAGCCCCGCCTTGCCCGCCTCGCAGGCGATTTGGTTAATCCACAGCCGGTTTCTGGCTAAAATTTCCTCAGGGAATGCCTCTTTAATGTGGATTTTGGGCCGAAACGCGCCATTTACGTCCGTTTCGCCAAGAATCTGACCCAGTAAAGCCTTTTTGTCTTCACATTTTCGCGGAAAACGGTATGGATGCCGCATATGAGGTTCCGATAAAAGGGAACTACAGACCAAAAAGAGATGCAGTCATGTTGGCTCGCATCCAGGGGAAATGACATATGGAGTATTTCGTCCAGCAGCTCTTCAACGGGCTGACGCTCGGATCCATCTATGGCCTTGTCGCTATTGGCTACACGATGGTTTATGGCATTATCGGCATGATCAATTTCGCCCATGGCGATATCTTCATGCTCGGTGGTTTCGCCGCTCTTATCGTCTTTCTCGTTCTCACATCCATCTTTGCAGGCTTTCCGGTCGCAGTTCTTCTGCTGCTGATGCTTATCGTTGCGATGCTGATGACGAGTTTGTGGAATTGGACGATCGAGCGTGTTGCATACCGACCGCTGCGCGGTTCCTTCCGCCTGGCGCCGCTGATCACCGCGATCGGCATGTCGATCACCCTGTCCAACTTCATCCAGGTGACGCAGGGTCCGCGCAACAAGCCGATTCCGCCGCTCGTCGGTTCGGTTTACAATATCGGCGGTATTTCGATCTCGCTGAAGCAGATCATCATCATCGTCATCACCGTGGTGCTGCTGGCCGCCTTCTGGTACATCGTCAACCGCACGGCGCTCGGACGCGCCCAGCGCGCGACGGAGCAGGACCGCAAGATGGCCGCTCTTCTCGGCGTCAACGTCGATCAGACGATCTCCATCACCTTCATCATGGGCGCGGCGCTCGCCGCAGTCGCCGGCACGATGTACCTGATGTATTATGGCGTCGCTTCGTTCAACGACGGCTTCACGCCGGGCGTCAAGGCGTTTACCGCAGCCGTTCTCGGCGGCATCGGCTCGTTGCCGGGTGCCGTTCTCGGCGGACTGATGATCGGCCTCATCGAATCGCTCTGGTCCGCCTATTTCACGATCGCCTACAAGGATGTCGCGACTTTTGCGATCCTCGCTTTCGTCCTGATCTTCAAGCCGACCGGCATTCTCGGACGGCCGGAAGTCGAGAAGGTATAACATCATGGCAAACATCGAAAATCCTGCTGGCAAGCCCGCACCCGGGCTTGTCCAGAAAGGCCTTACGGAAGCCTTATTCGCGGCCCTCCTTTCCCTCGGTCTGTTCGTTCTCTATGTCGGCCTCAAGACCGACCAGAACATCAACAACGAGCTCATCATCGTTCAGCGCTGGGGCTTGCTTGCGATCTTCGTGGCGATCGCTGCGATCAGCCGCTTCGTCATCGTCGTTTTCGTCAAGCCGAACATCGACAAGCGCAAGCTTGCCAAGGCGAAACAGGGCGAGCTCGACATCTCGACCGAGAAGGGTTTTCTCCGCCAGCATTTCCTGAAAATCGCGCTGGTCGCACTTTTGCTCTATCCCGTGGCCATCTACGCGGCCTTCGGCGCGCAGGGCTCGCTAAAATGGGTCGACAACTTCGGCATCCAGATTCTCATCTATGTGATGCTCGCATGGGGCCTTAACATCGTCGTCGGCCTTGCCGGTCTGCTCGACCTCGGTTACGTCGCGTTCTACGCGGTCGGTGCCTATTCCTATGCGCTGCTCTCCAGCTATTTCGGCCTGTCCTTCTGGCTTCTGCTGCCGATGTCGGGCATCCTGGCGGCGCTTTGGGGTGTCATCCTCGGCTTCCCCGTCCTGCGTTTGCGCGGCGACTATCTCGCCATCGTGACGCTCGCCTTCGGTGAAATCATCCGTCTCGTGCTCATCAACTGGACGGCTGTGACCAAGGGCACCTTCGGCATCTCCGGCATCCCGAAGGCGACGCTGTTCGGCATTCCCTTCGATGCGACGTCGGGCGGCTTTGCCAAGCTCATGGGCCTTCCGATGTCGTCGGCCTATTACAAGATCTTCCTCTTCTATCTGATCCTGGGCCTTTGCATGCTGACGGCCTACGTCACGATCCGGCTTCGCCGCATGCCGATCGGTCGCGCCTGGGAAGCGCTGCGCGAAGACGAAATCGCCTGCCGTTCGCTCGGCATCAATACGGTCACGACCAAGCTCACCGCCTTTGCGACGGGTGCGATGTTCGGCGGCTTTGCCGGCTCGTTCTTCGCAGTGCGCCAGGGCTTCGTCTCTCCGGAATCCTTCGTGTTCCTGGAATCGGCCGTCATCCTGGCCATCGTCGTCCTTGGCGGCATGGGCTCGCTGACCGGTATTGCGATTGCTGCGCTCGTCATGGTCGGCGGGACGGAATTGCTGCGCGAGATGGACTTCCTGAAAGCCGTCTTCGGTCCGGATTTCACGCCGGAACTCTACCGCATGCTTCTCTTCGGCCTCGCCATGGTCGTCGTCATGCTGTTCAAGCCGCGCGGCTTCGTCGGCTCGCGTGAACCGACTGCCTTCCTCAAGGAGCGCAGGGCAGTTTCCGGAAGCTTTATCAAGGAGGGGCATGGCTGATGAGCCCCGCAGAAATGACGACAATGTCCAGCGATACCCTGCTCAAGGTCGAGCATCTGTCGATGAAGTTCGGTGGCCTCATGGCCATCAACGACCTGTCCTTCGAAGCCAAGCGCGGTGACATTACCGCGCTGATCGGCCCGAACGGCGCCGGCAAGACGACCGTCTTCAACTGCATCACCGGCTTCTACAAGCCGACGATGGGAATGATCACACTGAACCAGCAGAGCGGAAAGCAGTACCTGCTCGAGCGCCT
This sequence comes from Rhizobium yanglingense, assembly GCF_977109285.1. Classification (NCBI taxonomy): domain Bacteria; kingdom Pseudomonadati; phylum Pseudomonadota; class Alphaproteobacteria; order Hyphomicrobiales; family Rhizobiaceae; genus Rhizobium; species Rhizobium yanglingense. Next base: position 154,663 of record NZ_CDSAWY010000001.1, on the reverse strand, counting down.
GCCGGATTTCCGCATCACCAAGGAAGCTCGTGTCGCGCGTACCTTCCAGAACATCCGCCTGTTCTCGGGCCTCACCGTTCTGGAGAACCTGCTCGTTGCCCAGCACAACAAGCTGATGAAGGCATCGGGCTATACGATCCTCGGCCTGCTCAACATCGGCCCATACAGGAAAGAGGCTGCAGCATCCATTGAGCTCGCACGCTTCTGGCTGGAAAAGGCCGATCTGATCAGCCGCGCCGACGATCCTGCGGGCGATCTGCCCTATGGCGCGCAGCGGCGTCTCGAAATCGCCCGCGCCATGTGCACCGAGCCGGAATTGCTCTGCCTGGACGAGCCCGCCGCCGGCCTCAATCCGCGTGAATCGGCGGCTCTCAACGCATTGCTGCAGGGAATTCGCGCCGATACCGGTACGTCGATCCTGCTCATCGAACACGATATGTCGGTGGTCATGGAAATCTCCGACCATGTCGTGGTGCTGGAATACGGGCAGAAGATTTCCGACGGCACGCCGGAGCATGTGAAGAACGACCCGAAGGTCATCGCGGCCTATCTCGGTGTCGAGGACAAGGAAGTGGAAGAGGTCATCGCAACCGTCGAGAGCCTCGAAGGGGGCGCAAACTGATGGCCGGCGAACAGCTTCTCAAGGTTCAGGGCGTTGAAACCTATTACGGCAATATCCGTGCGCTCGCGGGCATCGATGTCGACGTCAACAAGGGTGAGATCGTCAGCCTCATCGGCGCCAACGGCGCCGGCAAGTCGACGCTGATGATGACGATCTGCGGCAGCCCGCAGGCGCGCACCGGCGCAGTGATCTTCGAAGGGCGCGACATCACCCGCATGCCGACACACGACATCGCGCGGCTTCGCATTGCGCAGTCGCCGGAAGGCCGCCGCATCTTTCCCCGGATGACCGTCACGGAAAACCTGCAGATGGGTGCGGGCCTCGACAACCTCAAACATTTCAACGAGGACATCGAGAAGATCTTCACGCTGTTCCCGCGCCTCAAGGAACGCTACGCGCAGCGCGGCGGCACGCTTTCGGGCGGCGAACAGCAGATGCTGTCGATCGGCCGTGCGCTGATGGCGCGCCCGAAGCTCCTGCTTCTCGACGAGCCGTCGCTCGGTCTCGCGCCGCTGATCGTCAAGGGTATTTTCGAGGCGATCAAGAAGCTCAACGAGCAGGAAGGCCTCACCGTTTTCCTCGTCGAGCAGAATGCATTTGCTGCCCTGAAGCTCTCGCACCGCGCTTACGTGATGGTGAACGGCAAGGTAACGATGAGCGGGTCCGGCAAGGAACTGCTCGCCAATCCGGAAGTCCGTGCCGCCTATCTCGAAGGCGGAAGACATTGAGCTGGGCAGAAGGGAGAGTTTGATATGCAGGGACTTTTCTTCGAACCGGATACGGGCGTGCGGATGGTCATCCGCGGGCTGGTCGTGCTGATCGGGTTCTGGACGGCATGGCGCGCCGGCAGGGCTGCAGCTGAAAGCTGGAGCAACTATCCGCTGGTCGTCGTCTACACCTTCCTGCTCGCCTGGGTGATGCAGTTCCTGCATCATGCGCTCTTCAACGGGCCGATGCTCAGCGCCTTCTTTTACATCATCGATTTCGTGCTGCTGCTCGTCTTCTCGACAGCGGGTTTCCGTTATCGCCGCACCAATCAGATGGTCAACAACTATTACTGGCTGTACGAAAAAACTTCCGCGTTCTCGTGGAAGGACAAACATTGACAGTCCGTTGAAACTAGGCATGAATTGCCTTCAGAGTGGAACAGCTTTCCTGGCGCAGTCAATGGTGGGTAATGCGCCGGGTCTTGGACCGGAACCCGCCCAAAAATTGGGAGTAAGAATATGAAGAAATCTCTTCTGTCGGCAGTGGCACTGACGGCGATGGTCGCCTTCAGCGGCAACGCCTGGGCCGACATTCTCATTGGCGTCGGCGGTCCTTTGACTGGCCCGAACGCTGCGTTCGGCGCTCAGCTTCAGAAGGGTGCCGAGCAGGCAGCCGCTGATATCAACGCCGCAGGCGGCATCAACGGCGAGCAGATCAAGCTCGAACTCGGTGACGACGTCTCCGACCCGAAGCAGGGCATCTCGGTCGCCAACAAGTTCGTCGCTGACGGCGTGAAGTTCGTGATCGGCCACTTCAACTCGGGTGTTTCGATCCCGGCGTCTGAAGTCTATGCTGAAAACGGCATCCTCGAAATCACCCCGGCTGCAACGAACCCGGTGTTCACCGAGCGCGGCCTGTGGAACACCTTCCGTACCTGCGGCCGTGACGACCAGCAGGGCGCGATTGCCGGCAAGTATCTTGCCGATCATTTCAAGGACGCCAAGATCGCTGTCATTCACGACAAGACACCTTACGGTCAGGGTCTTGCCGACGAGACCAAGAAGTCCCTGAACGCTGCTGGCGTCACCGAAGCCATGTATGAAGGCATCAATGTCGGCGACAAGGACTTCTCCGCCCTCATCGCAAAGATGAAAGAAGCCGGCGTCTCGATCATCTATTGGGGTGGTCTGCACACCGAAGCCGGTCTCATCATCCGTCAGGCAGCCGACCAGGGCCTGAAGGCAACGCTCGTTTCGGGCGACGGTATCGTCTCGAACGAACTTGCTTCCATCGCTGGCGACGCAGTGGCCGGTACGCTGAACACCTTCGGCCCGGATCCGACGCTCAACCCGGCCAACAAGGAACTCGTTGAGAAGTTCAAGGCTGCCGGCTTCAACCCGGAAGCTTACACTCTCTACTCCTACGCTGCCATGCAGGCGATCGCCGGTGCTGCCAAGGCGGCCGGTTCGACCGATGCGGAAGCCGTCGCAACCGCGATGAAGGAAAAGGGTCCGTTCCCGACCGTTCTCGGCGACATCTCCTTCGACGAAAAGGGTGACCCGAAGATTCCGGGCTACATCATGTACGAATGGAAGAAGGGTCCGGACGGCAAGTACAGCTACTTCCCGCAAAGTATGTAAGCTTCGCTTGCACGGTCCTCTACCGTTTACGGAAGCCCGGTCTCGACCGGGCTTCTTTCTTTTGGACAGGCGTTTCAATTCTTGCGGTCATCCTCTAGTTCTTTGAGGCGTAGAATTTTGAGACGGAAGCACCAATGTCCCCACCGCGCATCCTCGTCACCCGCCGCTGGCCCGCCGCGGCAGAAGCCGCCCTTGCCGAACGTTTCGACGTAACCTTCAACGAGAAGGATATTCCGCTTGGTCTCGATCAAATGCGGCAGGCGATGGCAGCCTATGATGCGGTCCTTCCCACCGTTTCCGACAAGCTGCCTGCCAGCGTTTTCGAAGGTGATATCCGCGCGAAAATTCTCGGCAATTTTGGCGTCGGCTACAATCACATCGATATCGCTGCCGCCAAGGCGAAAGGCATCTTGGTCACCAATACGCCCGGCGTCCTCACCGACTGCACCGCGGATATCGCCATGCTGCTCCTGCTCGCCGTTGCCCGCCGGGGCGGGGAGGGCGAGCGCCAGCTTCGCGGCGGCGCGTGGAAGGGCTGGTGCCCGACGCACATGATCGGCACAAAGGTGGCCGGCAAGACGGTCGGGATCATCGGATTCGGCCGCATCGGCAGAGCCTTTGCGCAGCGCTGCCATTCCGGCTTCGGGATGGACGTCGTCTTCTACAATCGCTCGACGATCGATGCCGCGGAGGCTGCGCGCTATGGGGCTCGCCAGCTGGCGACGATGGAGGAGGTGCTGGCCGCTTCCGATTTCGTTTCGCTCCATTGCCCCGGTGGTGCGGAGAACCGGCATCTGATGAATGCAGCGCGCTTTGCGGCGATGAAGCCAGGCGCGTTTCTGATCAATACGGCGCGCGGCGACGTTGTCGACGAGGCGGCATTGATCAGCGCCCTTCAGAGCGGCAGCATCCGCGGCGCGGGGCTCGACGTCTACGAAACGGAGCCGCAGGTGCCGGAAAAGCTGAAGTCGATGGAAAATGTCGTGCTGCTGCCGCATCTCGGCAGCGCGACGCAGGAGACCCGAACGGCAATGGGCATGAAGGTGGTGGAAAACATCACCGCCTTTTTCGACGGGCGTGAGCCGCCCGATCGCGTCGTTTGATTTCGTTGCCTTTGGCGCAGGATGACCTATCGCGAGAGCTGCCGATCGGGCTCGCTTGCTGCAATCTTCCTGCCATGACCGCTCAAGCCGAACAGCACACGTGCCGGGCCAGGCACGAAGTCGACACAGACGGCGAAGAGCACCGAAAGCAGGATAGTGGCGGCCGTGACGATCGAATAGCTCACTGCGACCGGCATATCGAGCGGTAGCACATAGTACAGCGCGGCTACCGTTACGGTTTGATGCACGATGTACAGCGGGAATACCAGCCGGTTCATCGCAGACAGCTTTTCGCTGGGCTGATTGAAGTGACGCGCCGCAAAACCGACGAGCGACAGGATCATGCTCCAGGCCAGCAAGAAGATCCCTGCCGTGAATAGCGGCGTATTTTGCGCGTAGCTGCCGATCGCCTGGTCCTCCGGCACCATCCAGGCGTAGCGATAGAGCAGCCCGCTTGTCACCAGGGCGATCGCAGCACTGACGAAGCGCCGGCCGATGATCGTTTCGATTAGCGCACTGTGATGGCGGGCCATGAGAAAGCCCAGTCCGAACCAGCTTGCCCAGACGGCAAACCACGCGCCGTCATTGTAAAGGGCATTCGTTTGCTTCGGAAAGAAGGGCGAAAGCGCCAGGTTGAGTGCGAGCGGCAGCAGGAAAAAGAGGTAGATGAAGCCGGTTTTCGAAGTGCGTTCGAACCAGGCTGCGATCTTGTTTCCCGGCTGTACCAGATATCCGAAGATGGGATAGCAGATCACTGACATGACCAGCAGATAGGCGACGAACCACATATGCGCCCACGTGAAGTTGCCCTTGGGGTAGCGGCCTTCGGTGAAGTAGCGGGTCGTCCAGAATTCGAGAAGTGAACCCTGATAGCCGTTCTCATACATTCGTTCGTACCAAACCTGCGGCACAACGATCACTGCCATGGCAAAGAGGAGGGGTATCAGCAGACGAAACGTGCGCTTGCGCAGGAAGGACAGGCTGCCTGCCGAGCCGAATGTAAAGGCCGCTCCCATGCCCGAGATGAAAAACAATAACGCAAGCCGCCAAGCGCGCGGGAAGTCCATGACCAAAGAAAGCGTGGTGCTTGTCTTGTCGCTGTGGATTAGCCAGTTGATGTCGGGCAGGAAGGACGCCGACGAATGGTAGACGAGCAGAATGGCGAAGGCGAAGATCCTCAACCGATCCACATAGTAAAGCCTGCTTTTCATGCCCGCCGCCTGCCGCTCAATCGCCTATGGTGCCTTTTGCATACGCGCAAAGGATTTAAGGATCGCTGCCTAAGCTTGGTAAAAATATTTCTCCTTCCGGACGACGCGGATCCCCATCCACTGTTGAAATGCGTGCCAATCAGGCACTGCCGGCCGGCAGGTTCAGTTCGAAAAGCAGTTCGTTGTCCTTCTCGCCAATCAGTTCCCAGCCAGCTTGACGATAGAGCTTCTCGGCTCTTGTTCCCGGGTCTGTTGTCAGCCAGATGCGATCATGGCCTGCATTCTTCAGGACCGAACAGGCGCTGGCAAGAAGGGCCGTTCCGATACCGCGCTTTGCGTAAGCATCATCGACAAACAGCGCCCAGATGTTGCCGTTGCGCGGGTCCCCGGCGGAAAAACCTAAGATCTCGCCATCCTGTTCCCAGACGAATATTCCCGGGTTTGCAATAAACCAGCGCAGATCGTCGAGTGTAATCTTGCCGGGATCGGATAGCCTGTTTTCACGAACGCTGTTTCGGATTTCAACGATGCGTGCGATATCGCGTTCTTTCGCCTTCCGGATCAATATCTCCATCCTTTGCCGTGTCGGGATCTCGATAAGCTGCCCAGACGCTCATATCTCATGCAGCACATGCGCCGCCTTGACCGCAGCCGAGGCCCGGTTTTCGACGCCAAGCTTCACGTAGATCTGCTCCAGGTGCTTGTTCACCGTGCGTGCCGACAGTCCCAGAATTTCACCGATATCGCGGTTCGCCTTGCCCTTGGCGATCCAGAGCAGTACCTCGGATTCGCGCTGGGTCAGGGAGAAATGCTGGCGAAGCACGGCGTCGTCGCTGCGTTGATTGGCGGCGGTCAGGCGGAAGAGATATTCGTCGGGTCCGATGGTGCCGAGGAAACCGAGTTGAAGCGTTGCCTGGCCCGCGTTTGCGATGGAGATGACGGCATCGCGCCCGCCTGAAGCGCGCATTTTCATCCACTCGGCAATATGATTGGTGACGATGTCCATGCCGTCGTCGCTGCCCGTCGCTGCATTGACGAGGCGGGTTGCCTGCGGCGTCGACCAGTGAACGGCACCGTCGCCTTTAACGGCAAGCAGGTGACGTCCAGCAGCGTCCAAGGCAACGCGGGCGCTTTGCGCCGAACGCGCGTTGCGGAGATGCACCCGAATGCGGGCGCGAAGCTCGTCGATATTGATCGGCTTGGTCAGATAGTCGACCCCGCCAGATTCCAGCGCGTGGACGACGTGTTCGGTTTCGGTGAGGCCGGTCATGAAGATCACCGGCACCTGGCTGACGGCCGCATTGGCCTTCAGCTTGCGGCAGGTCTCGAAGCCATCCATCGAAGGCATGACCGCGTCGAGCAGGATCAGATCCGGCGTGATGCGCTCGACGATATTCAAGGCTGCAGAGCCCGAGGTTGCAATCAGCACGGAAAAACCGGACTGCTCCAACGCATCGGTCAAGAAGCCCAGCGCCTCGGGGGAGTCGTCGACCAGCAGAACGATATCGCGGGGGAGGGCCGGTTCAGCCAATGGTTTCTACCTTTTCGTCGAAGCCACGCAGGAAGGTCATGAAGCCGGCGAGATCGAAGGCGGCGACATAGGTGCAAAGTTCATCCGTAAATGGCTGATTTGCCTCCACCTTGGCAAGGTCTGCAAGTTTGGCTTCGATGCCGCGGATATAGCCGATCTCGCCGAGGCGGAGCAATTCGTCGATATGCGCGCTACCGGGGCTTTTCATCGGCGGCTGAGCCACGGGAATAGGTCCCCGGGCGGCGTCGGCATAGATCCACTTCAGGCCAAGATGCAGCGCCAGCTTGTCGCGAAGCTGCTTGATATCGACCGGCTTGCCGATTGCATCGCTGTGGCTGCCGTCGCTGTCGGCGGCAGCTGCCGCGTCTCCGATATTGGCCGAGAGCATGACGATCGGGGAGGTCTGGCCGGTTTCGCGCAGGCGCGATACGAGTTGCCAGCCGTTCATGCCGGGCATCGAAATGTCGACGAGGAAGAGGTCCGGCTGGATGCCTTCGATCAGAGTAAGGCAATCGGGCCCGTTGCCCGCCGTCAGCATGACGAAATCGAGCGGCACCAGGATTTCCCGCATCATCTCGCGATGATCTTCGTTGTCGTCGACGACGACAATCGTCCGACGCGGGCCGTCATAGCTGACGATCTTCTTTTCCTGGGGCGGCGCGATCATTTCGCGCGTCACGGCAAATAGCATCAGGCGAACGCGGAAGGTCGACCCCTTGTCCTTCTCGCTGACGACGGCGATTTCACCGCCGAGCGTGTTGGTGAGGAGTTGCGTGATCGTCAGGCCCAATCCAAGCCCCGGCATGGGACGGATGCTATCGGCCTCACCCCGCTGGAAAGGTTCGTAGATGCGGCTCAGGTCCTTTTCGGCAATGCCGCGACCGGTGTCGGAAACGGTGAAGGTCGCGACCTGGCTGCGATAGCTGACATCGAAGGTCACGCTCCCCTCATCGGTAAACTTGATGGCGTTCGAAAGCAGATTGACGAGGATTTGACGCACGCGTTTCTCGTCGGTGCGGACGAACTGCGGCAGGGACTGAGAGCGGTCATGCCTGAAAGCAAGACCCTTCGCCTGCGCCTGCGGGCGGAACATGTCGACGATCTGGTCGAGGAAATCGTGGATGTTGATCTCATTCGAATAGACCTGCAGGCGGCCCGCCTCGATCTTGGAAATGTCCAGCAAACCGTCGATTAGGCCGGAAAGATGCTCGGCGCTGCGGCGGATGACCTTGATGGACGACTGGCGCGGCGCAGGGATGGTCTCGTCGCGCTCCAGAATCTGGGCATAACCGAGCACGGCGTTGAGCGGCGTTCGCAACTCATGGCTCAAGCCCACGACATAGCGGCTTTTCGCCCGGTTCGCGGCTTCTGCCGCCTCCTTGGCATTCTGAAGCGCTGCGTCGGTCTTTTTATGCGCGGCGATTTCCCTCAGCAGCAGAGTATTTTGACGCGAAGATTCCTCTTCGGCGACGACGCGGCTGTCATGCGCGAGCACGTAAAACCAGCAGACGACGCCGGCGATCACGGAGAAGACGAAGAAGACGATCAGGATCGTGCCGTTGACGACCTCCGCCGTTTCGGGAGAGGCCGAGGCGACCTGATGGGCAATCATCGCAAGGATTACGCCGACAGCTGTCAGGGCCAGAACCACGGCGATGCCGTAACGTCCGAGGCGGGTCGACAATTTCTCGATCACCGTCTCCGGCAGCAAGGTCTTGGCGACGGTGCCAACCTGCGTGTTGAACCGCGCCTTCGGCTTGCACATGTCGTGGCAGCGGCTGTCGAGCGAGCAGCAGAGCGAGCAAATCGGCGCTGCATAGGCTGGGCACCAGGCCATGTCTTCCGGCTCGAACGGATGTTCGCAGACGGAGCAGGTGATGTTCGGCAAGTTCTTCCAGCTGTGACGCGGTTTGCGCGCCAGATAGAACTTGCCCTTCGTCGCCCAGGCGATCAGCGGCGAGGCTGTAAGCGCGATCACCAGCGTGATGTAAGGTGCAAGCGAAGCGGCGATTGCGCCGAAGGCGCCGAAATGCGCAATCAGCGCCATCGTCGCCGAAAGACCCATGGCGCCGAGGCCGACCGGGTTGATGTCGTAAAGATGTGCGCGCTTGAACTCGATGCCGGGCGGCGCAAGGCCGAGCGGCTTGTTGATGAAGAGATCGGCCGAAATCGTGCAGAGCCAGGCCATGGCGATGATCGAGAATATCCCGAGCGTTTCCTCAAGCAGCCGGTAGATGCCGAGTTCCATGAGAAGCAGGGCGATCGCCACGTTGAAGATCAGCCAGATGACGCGGCCGGGGTGGCTGTGGGTCAGGCGCGAGAAAAAGTTCGACCATGCGAGCGACCCGGCATAGGCGTTCATCACGTTGATCTTCAACTGGGAAACGACGACGAAGGCCGCCATCAGCAGCAATGCCCCGTTGTGCCAAGGGATCATGTAGCCGAAAGCGGTCAGGTACATCTGCGCCGGATCGGCGGCGCGGTCGACGGCCACGCCGGCACTTAACGTCAGCACGACGAGAAAGGAGCCGGCAAGCAGCTTTGGTGCGCCGATGATTACCCAGCCGGGGCCGGCCAGAAAGACGGCTAGCCGATGACGCAATTTGCGCTGCCCGTCCGGCGGCAGGAAGCGGAGAAAGTCTGCCTGTTCGCCGATCTGGGACATGAGGGCAAGGATCACGGCCGAAGCGGCGCCGAACTCCATCAGATTGAAATCCGCGATTGTACCTGGCGGGCCCGAAGCGTGACGAATGCCGGCGAAGGCGCGCCAGAGATCGAATTTTTCCCAATCGAGGATCGCGATGAAGATGAAGGGAAGGATATTGAGCACGATCCAGAAGGGCTGGGTGACGAGCTGGAACCTGCTGATCAGCTTGACACCGTAGGTCACCAGCGGGATCACCATGACGGCGCTGACGATGTAGCCGATCCAGAGCGGGATGCCGAGCGTCAGTTCCAGCGCGCCGGACATGATCGAAGCTTCGATCGCAAAGAGCATGAAGGTGAAGCTGGCATAGATCAGCGAGGTGATCGTCGAGCCGATATAGCCGAAGCTTGCGCCGCGCGTCAGAAGATCGATGTCAACGCCGTGCCTGATTGCATAGCGGCTGATCGGCAGGCCGATCGCGAGCATGGCGATCGAGGCGACGACGATCGCGAAGAAGGCGTTGGTCGTGCCATAGGAAAGCGTGATGGCACCGCCGATCGCTTCGAGCGCGAGAAAAGAAATCGCACCGATTGCGGTCTGCGAGATGCGCTGCGAGGAAAATTGCCGGGCGCTCTTGGCGGTGAAGCGCAGCGCATAGTCTTCCAGCGTCTGGTTCGCGACCCAGCGATTATATTCGCGTCTCACCGGAATGATGCGTTGGCGCGCTGCCATGCCTATTTTCTAGCACTCTCGATAAAATGATCATTGAATAGGCAGCTTTGGCAGGAATGACGGAAAACGCAAGAGCTGCAGCCTAGCAAGTTCACACAACAGCCATATTTTTGAAACGCGTCTGTCACAACCAAATCCTACCGCTCCGGCATTCCTTCCTAAAAATTCGGAAATCCACTATGTCTGTGTTGCGCCATCGCCTCAACGGCTGCACGGCAGCGGTGACGCTGAAGACCTTCCCCTTACGGGGAGGGTCCAAATCGCCGCCGCGTCTCGCGCCGACCTTCCCATTTCGCCCCCACCTCTACGTCATATTGCGTATACGGTTTTGCGCTGCAGCCCCCGATAGTTCTTTAAGCAACAGTTAATCTCCGTTTCCGGCCTGTTGCGGAACAAGAAGAGGGGAGTTCAACCAGATGAATCTCAAGTCCTATGTAACGGGCGCCGCGCTTGGCGTCGTCATGGCGGCGTCAGCCGCCTTCCACGGAGCCGCTGCTGCCGACGACACGATCAAGGTCGGCGTTCTGCATTCGCTCTCCGGTACCATGGCGATCTCCGAAACGACGCTCAAAGACGCCATGCTGATGCTCATCGATGAGCAGAACAAGAAGGGCGGCCTTCTCGGCAAGAAGCTCGAAGCGGTTGTCGTCGATCCAGCCTCCGATTGGCCGCTGTTTGCCGAAAAGGCACGCGAGTTGATTGAAAAGGACAAGGTTGCGGCCGTCTTCGGTTGCTGGACCTCGTCTTCGCGCAAATCGGTCCTGCCGGTTTTCGAAGAGCTGAACTCATTGCTCTTCTACCCGGTTCAGTATGAAGGCGAAGAGTCTTCGCGCAATATCTTCTACACGGGCGCTGCTCCGAACCAGCAGGCGATCCCGGCCGTCGACTACCTGATGGAAAAGGAAGGCGTAAAGCGCTTCGTGCTTGAAGGCACCGACTACGTCTATCCGCGCACCACCAACAAGATCCTGGAAGCCTACCTCGTATCCAAGGGCATTCCGAAGGAAGACATCATCGTCAACTACACGCCGTTCGGCTTCTCCGACTGGCAGACGGAAGTCTCCAAGATCAAGGAATTCGGCTCGTCCGGCAAGAAGACCGCCGTCGTCTCCACCATCAACGGTGACGCCAACGTTCCCTTCTACAAGGAACTCGGCAACCAGGGCGTCAAGGCAACCGACATCCCGGTTGTCGCCTTCTCGGTCGGCGAAGAAGAGCTTGCCGGTCTCGACACCAAGCCGCTCGTCGGTCACCTCGCAGCCTGGAACTACTTCGAATCGGTCGAAAGCCCGGCCAACAAAAAGTTCATCAAGGAATGGCACGCCTTCACCAAGAACGACAAGCGCGTGACCAACGACCCGATGGAAGCCGCCTATATCGGCTTCAATGCCTGGGTTAAGGCGGTTCAGGCTGCCGGAACGACCGATACCGACAAGGTTCTCGACAGCATCATCGGCACCACGGTTCCGAACCTCTCCGGCGGCTATGCCACCGTCATGCCGAACCACCACATCACCAAGCCGGTGCTGATCGGCGAAATCCAGGCTGATGGCCAGTTCGAAATCGTCCAGGAAACGTCAGCCGTCGTCGGCGACGAATGGTCCGACTTCCTGCCAGACTCCAAGGACCTGATCTCCGATTGGCGCAAGCCCATGAACTGCGGCAACTTCAACGTTGCAACGGGCAAGTGCGGCGGCAAGGGCTCCTGAGTACGAACCCGATCCGTTGACTGCCTGAAGCCTTCCGTCCGGATCCCTTGTCCGGGCGGAAGCTCCGTCCCGAGCGATTGCTGCCCACAAGGCCAACGACAAGCCAGGCGAGAGAGCCCCATGTTTCGCGCCATCAAGATTTTCCTTTTGACGATCTGCCTTGCCCTGCCGACGTTCGCCACGACGCTCGAGGCGCAGGACGATATCCACGCCCTTGTCGATGCACTCGGCACCGGCGGGTTTCCGGAGCGCGAGGCTGCCATCAAGGCTCTTGTGGCTTCAGGAGATCCGCATGTCGGCCAGATCCTGCAGCAGCTGAGTGACGGCCAGCTTTACGTGAATTCCGAAGAAGGCGGCCCCGTTCTCCTGCAGAGTGGCTCCGACGACGAGCCGACCTATTCCGACCCGATCACCGGCGAGGCTGTCGCCGATATCGATCCGGACTACATGTCCAAGGTCAAGATCAACAATTCCCTGCGCGGCGTGATCGCCAGCGCCATGAGCACGCTGACGCTGCTGAGCCCGGACCGTGGCGCACGGCTTTCCGCCGCTCAAGGGCTGCTGAAAGATTCCGACCCTTCCAATCTCGAGCTTCTGAACTCGGCGCTCGCCGATGAAAAGGATGCTGAAATCAAGAACACGATGGAAGCGGCCCGCGCCGTCATGATGCTCAAGAGCGATGTCAGCGCCGAAGACAAGAAGGCGGCGATCGATACGATCGCGGCGCGCGGCGACCGCAATGCGCTCACCATCCTGACCACCGCGATGGAGACTGCACCCGACGACCTGAAGGACGGCATCGAGGCCAATATCGCCGCTATCAAGCGCAATCTGGCGCTCTGGGATATCGTGCAGAACGTCTGGTACGGCCTGTCGCTCGGCTCGGTGCTGCTTCTCGCGGCAATCGGGCTTGCCATCACCTTCGGTGTCATGGGCGTCATCAACATGGCGCATGGCGAAATGGTGATGATCGGCGCTTACACGACCTACGTCGTGCAGGAACATATCGCATCGAACTTTCCCGAACTCGCAACCTATTCGCTGGTGATTGCGATTCCGGCGGCCTTCCTATTCACCGGCTTCGTCGGCCTCGTCATAGAGCGCATGGTCATCCGCTATCTCTACGGCCGCCCGCTCGAAACGCTGCTGGCGACATGGGGCGTGTCCCTCATCCTGCAGCAGGCGGTTCGCACGATCTTCGGCCCGACCAACCGCGAAGTGCGCAATCCAAGCTGGATGTCCGGCGCCTTCGAACTCGGCGGGCTGTCGATCACCTGGAACCGTATGTGGATCATCGTCTTTTCAATGATCGTCTTCGTGACTTTACTGCTGCTCCTGAAGCGCTCCGCCTTCGGCCTGCAAATGCGCGCGGTCACGCAGAACCGCCGCATGGCGTCGTCCATGGGCATCCGCACCGGCTGGGTCGATGCCTTCACCTTCGCGCTCGGCTCCGGCATCGCCGGCATGGCGGGTGTGGCGCTTTCGCAGATCGACAACGTCTCGCCGAACCTTGGGCAGAGCTACATCATCGACAGCTTCATGGTCGTGGTCTTCGGCGGCGTCGGCAATCTTTGGGGCACGCTGGTGGGTGCGTTGTCGCTCGGCGTCGTCAACAAGTTCCTGGAGCCCTTCGCTGGCGCAGTGCTTGGCAAGATCCTCGTGCTCGTCCTCATCATCCTCTTCATCCAGAAGCGTCCGCGCGGGCTCTTCGCACTCAAAGGAAGGGCGGTGGAAGCATGATTACGGCCTTCCTTCTCCGGTCTCTCGATCGCAAGATTTCCATTGCCATCGCCATTTTGCTCACGGTCGCCGTGCTGGTGCCGGTTCTGAACCTCATGACAGGTCCGGCGAACCCGTTGCATATCCCGACCTACATCATGGCGCTGTTCGGCAAATACCTGACCTATGCGCTGCTGGCCCTGGCCCTCGATCTCGTCTGGGGCTTCTGCGGCATCCTTTCGCTCGGTCACGGCGCCTTCTTCGCGCTCGGCGGTTACGCGATGGGCATGTATCTGATGCGCCAGATCGGGTCGCGCGGCGTTTATGGCGACCCGATCCTGCCCGACTTCATGGTGTTCCTGAACTGGAAAGAACTGCCCTGGTTCTGGTACGGCTTCGACCAGTTCTGGTTTGCAGCGCTGATGGTGCTGCTGGTGCCTGGGCTGCTCGCCTTCGTCTTCGGCTGGTTCGCCTTCCGTAGCAGGGTCAACGGCGTCTATCTCTCGATCATCACCCAGGCGATGACCTATGCGCTGCTGCTTGCCTTCTTCCGCAACGACATGGGCTTCGGCGGCAATAACGGCATGACCGACTTCAAGGACATCCTCGGCTTCAACGTGCAGGCCGACGCAACGCGCGCAGCACTCTTCGCCGCGACCGCAAGCCTCCTGGCGCTGTCGCTGCTGATTGCTTCGGCCATCGTGCGTTCGAAGTTCGGCAAGGTGCTGGTCGGTGTGCGCGATGCGGAAAGCAGAACGCGCTTCCTCGGCTACCGCGTCGAACACTTCAAGCTCTTCACCTTTGTCGTCTCGGCGATGATGGCGGGTATTGCGGGTGCGCTCTACGTGCCGCAGGTCGGCATCATCAATCCCGGAGAATTCGCACCGGCAAACTCCATCGAGGTCGTCATTTGGACGGCCGTCGGCGGCCGCTCGACGTTGATTGGTCCGATCATCGGGGCGATTCTGGTCAATGGCGGCAAAACCATCTTCACCGGCCTTTTTCCTGAGTTCTGGCTCTTTGCGCTCGGCGGTCTCTTCGTTGCCGTCACGCTGTTCCTGCCAAAAGGTATCGTCGGCACGATCGCCCCGTACCTCGGCAAGAAGAAGCCGAGGACGGAAACCGCGCCGCCTGCTTTTCAGGAAGAAGGCGTCGATGCAAAAATCCAGGCAGACGGAGTGAGCGGCTATGATCCCGGACATCAAACCCAACAGCGTGCTCTACCTCAACAACGTCTCGGTTTCCTTCGACGGCTTCAAGGCGCTGAACTCGCTTTCGATCGTCATCGAGCCCGGCGAGCTTCGCGCCATCATCGGCCCCAACGGCGCCGGCAAGACGACGATGATGGACATCATCACCGGCAAGACGCGGCCGGATGAGGGCGAGGTTTATTTCAACGGCGACATCGACCTCACCAAGAAAGATGAAGCCGATATCGCCCAGCTCGGCATAGGCCGCAAATTCCAGAAGCCGACAGTCTTCGAAAGCCATACGGTCTGGGACAATCTGGAACTCGCGCTGAATCGCAAGCGCGGCGTTTTCTCGACGCTCTTTTATCGCCTCTCGTGCCGACGACAAGGCGCGCATCGAGGAAATCCTTAAGACCGTGCGGCTGACGCATCGTAGCGACGAGCTGGCCGCCAATCTGTCTCACGGGCAAAAGCAATGGCTGGAGATTGGCATGCTGCTCGCACAGGAGCCGAAGCTGTTGCTGGTCGACGAGCCGGTTGCCGGTATGACCGATGCCGAAACCGTGGAGACGGCGATCCTGCTGCGGGAAATCGCCAAGACTCGCTCGGTCGTCGTCGTCGAGCACGACATGGGCTTCATCCGCGACCTCGGCGTCAGGGTGACCTGCCTGGCGGAAGGCTCGGTGCTTGCAGAAGGGTCGATCGATTTCGTGAGTTCCGATGCGAAGGTGATCGAAAATTATTTGGGGCGCTGAGGGATGATTGATCTAATTGTCGTTGGCAGGGCGCTGAGCCTTTCCCAACCCCTTCCCACAAGGGGGAGGGGTCTAACCGGGTCGTTCCCTCATTGCCATGATTACACGCTTTTGCATGGGTTGATGGAAAGCAAGACGGTCGCTTCCAGTCAGACACTGCCCCTTGTGGGAAGGGGTTGGGGAGGGGCCTTTGAACCCGCAACGCGCCAGGAGGCCGCCTCATGCTGACAGTCGAAAACGCAAACCTGCACTATGGCGCCGCACAAGCGTTGCGCGGCATCTCGATCAAGGCGGAGATGGGTAAGATCACTTGCGTGCTGGGGCGGAACGGCGTGGGGAAGAGTTCTCTTCTGCGCGCCGTCACCGGCCAGCATCTGCTGTCGGCCGGAACCGTGAGCTTCAATGACGTGGCGTTGAACGGCCTGCCGCCTTATGCGCGCGCCAAGCAGGGTATCGGCTATGTGCCGCAAGGGCGCGAAATTTTCCCGCTGCTCACCGTCAAGGAAAACCTCGAAACCGGCTTTGCTCCGCTCGGCCGCCGCGACCGCAACATCCCCGACGATATCTTCAGCCTCTTCCCGGTGCTGAAGTCGATGTTGTCCCGTCGCGGCGGCGATCTTTCCGGCGGGCAGCAGCAGCAACTGGCGATCGGTCGGGCCATGGTGACGCGGCCGAAGATCCTTGTGCTGGACGAGCCGACGGAAGGCATCCAGCCGTCGATCATCAAGGATATCGGCCGGGCAATCCGCTATCTGCGCGACTCGACCGGCATGGCGATCCTGCTCGTAGAGCAGTATCTCGACTTCTGCCGCGAGCTTGCCGACTACGTCTACATCATGGACCGCGGCGAGATCGTCCACGAGGGTTTGGCGGAAACGCTCGATACGCCCGAGGCCAGGCGCCACCTGACCGTCTGAGCGGCATATGCCGCTTTCCAAGGCAGCTTCCATGTTCTGGGCAACCGTGTCTGCAGCCGTTCCTTCAAGATCGGCAGGCGGCATAAAAATTGCTTGCTTTCAATTATTTGCGGCATTGAATGAGAACGGCCGGGCAAACGGCGAAGGCGCAAGGGGATGGAATGACGATCGCAGCGGCAATCACCAGGCCACAAAGGGCACAGGGGCGCGGGCACCTGGCCGCGAAGCTGCTAGACGGGCGGGCGCGCATCCGCGAACTCTATCAGGAAGGTGCCGCCAAAATACGCCTCCCGGAGACTTTCGATGCTTCCATGGAGGCGGTCATCATCAATACGGCGGGCGGGTTGACCGGTGGCGACCAGATGAACTGGAGCGTCGTTGCAGGTCCAGACCACGCGTATCGATGTGACGACACAGGCCTGCGAGAAGATCTACAAGGCATCCGCTGGAACGGCCGAAGTCACGACAACGATCGAGGCCGGCGCGAATGCACGGGTCGACTGGCTGCCGCAGGAGACGATCCTGTTCGATCGCGCCTCGCTGTTCCGCCGCCTCGACGTCGATCTCGACGAGACGGCGGAGTTCCTGGCCGTCGAGGCGATCCTGCTCGGCCGCAAGGCGATGGGCGAGAAGATGGAGACCGGCCTTTTCCGTGATCGCTGGCGAATTCGCCGCGCTGGTAAGCTGATCCATGCCGAGGAGTTGCGGCTTGATGGCGCCATCGGCGCGCTGACTGCTCGCCAGCCCGTCCTCAGCGGACAGGTGGCTTTTGCAACGTTGCTCTATGCCGGGCCGCTTGCAGAAGCCTATCTCGCGAGCGTGCGCCCGTTGCTCGGCGGACATGCGGCAGGCGCCAGCGCTTGGAACGGCAAGCTCGTCGTGCGCGCTGCAGCCGCTGACGGCTTTGCCCTCAGAAAAATCCTGATCCCGGTTATTTCCGCCTTGCGCAACGGTGCGCCTGTGCCGAAAGTCTGGAATCTCTAGTTTCAAAGCAGATGGATGGACGATGAACCTCACTCCGAGAGAAAAAGACAAGCTGCTGATCTCCATGGCGGCGATGGTGGCGAGGCGCCGGCTCGAACGCGGCGTGAAGCTCAATCATCCCGAAGCGATCGCGCTGATCACCGACTTTGTCGTGGAAGGCGCGCGTGACGGCCGCCCGGTCGCCGAACTGATGGAAGCGGGCGCTCATGTCATCGGCCGGCATCAGGTGATGGAAGGCGTTCCCGAGATGATCCATGATGTGCAGGTGGAAGCGACCTTCCCGGACGGCACCAAGCTTGTCACCGTCCACGAACCGATCCGCTGAGGAGGTCGCAATGCTCGAACTTCGTCCGAACTGCGAATGCTGCGACAAGGATCTGCCGCCGGAAAGCCGCGAGGCGATGATCTGCACTTTTGAGTGCACTTTCTGCGCCGACTGTGCAAGCGATGTGCTCCAGGGCCAATGCCCCAATTGCGGCGGTGAGTTCACTTGCCGCCCGGTGCGCCCGGCCGCCATGCTCGCCAAATATCCGGCATCGACGAAACGTATCTTGAAGGCCGAGGGCTGCGTGCCCGTGAAGGCGGCGTGAGGAAAATTAAGATGATCCCAGGCGAAATCATTGCCGCAAGCGGCGACATCGAATTAAACGCCGGTGCGCCGACCGTCACCATTGAAGTGTCGAACACCGGCGACCGCCCGGTGCAGGTCGGCAGCCACTACCATTTTGCCGAAACCAATGCCGGCCTCTCCTTCGATCGCGACAAGGTGCAGGGCATGCGCCTCGACATCCCGGCGGGCACGGCCGTGCGTTTCGAGCCGGGTCAGACGCGTTCCGTGACGCTGATCCCGCTCTCGGGCAAGCGTGAGGTCTATGGCTTCCGCCAGCTCGTGATGGGCAAGCTCTGAGAAGAAAAACCGGGAGGAAATCGATGCGGTTGAATTTGTACCTGACCGGTGCTGCGGCGGGAATGATCGTGGCTGGTGCCGCGCAGGCCCAGGAGCCGGATTGCAAGAACCCGAAGACGCAGGCCGACATGACTTTCTGCGAGCAGTCTCGATACGAGGCGGCCGACACGGCGCTCAACGAGCAGTGGAAGAAGACGCGCGCAGCGCTCGCGGCGACCGACAAGGATCTGGACGAGAAGGATCGCGGAGCCGAAAAAGCGCTATTAACCGCGCAGCGCGCCTGGATTTCCTATCGGGACGCCCAGTGCGAGGCTTACGGCTTCCAGGCGCGTGGCGGCACGATGGAGCCTATGCTGGTCGCAGGTTGCCTTGCCAACCTGAGCGATGAACGCACCAAGCAGCTCAAAGAGCTTTCCGACGCGGTGGGACTGAGGTGAGCGGCAAGATCATGATCGTCGGCAATGGGGAAATCGGCGAGGCGGGAGCAGCGGCAATCACGACTGCGGACTTCGTCATCCGTTTCAACGAATGCCGCTCCTATGCCGCAAGCCCCGGCCGCACCGACGTCGTAGCCGTCTGCAACACCGGGCGCCCGGCCAAGGCGATGTTGGGTTCGGATACGTGGCGGACGCACCCGGCCGTCATGGAGGCGTCGGAAATCTGGAGCGTCCGCGATCCCGAAAAATTCGCCGTCTTGCGTGCGCCGCTCGCCGTTTCGCATCCGGAGCTCGACGACTTCTGCGACGATTATACGAGTCACTTCAACGTCTTCTGTAAGGACGCTGGCAAGGAACATATAGTCGTTGAGAAAGTGATTCATGAAGCAGTCGACGACGCCCTGGCTACCTTTGATCCCGCACCTTATGTCGTTCCGAGCAGCGGCATGATTGCGATTGCCGCGACCTTCCGCAGGTTTCCCGAGGTCGAGATCGGCCTTGCCGGCTTCAGTCATTCCGGCTGGGAGTGGCATCCTTTCGCCGCCGAACGGCAGCTTGTCGACAGCTACATCGCCAATGGCCGGCTGGCGCGCCATCCTGCCGATACGTCTCTTTCTTCCTCCCAAGGAGCCTGACATATGCCCCACAAGATTTCCCGCGCCGCCTATGCCAGCATGTTCGGCCCGACCGTTGGCGACAAGGTACGCCTCGCCGATACCGAGCTCTTCATCGAGGTCGAAAAGGATTTCACGACCTATGGAGAGGAGGTGAAGTTCGGTGGCGGCAAGGTGATCCGCGACGGCATGGGGCAGAGCCAGGTGACGCGCGCCAACGGTGCGGTCGATACCGTCATCACCAATGCGGTGATCGTCGATCATACCGGCATCGTGAAGGCCGATATCGGCCTCAAGGACGGACGGATCGTCGCGATCGGCAAGGCCGGCAACCCGGACACGCAGCCGGGCGTCAATATCATCGTCGGACCAGGCACCGAGGCGATCGCGGGCGAAGGCAAGATCGTGACGGCCGGCGGGATGGACAGCCACATCCACTTCATCTGCCCGCAGCAGATCGAAGAAGCGCTGATGAGCGGTCTTACCTGCATGCTCGGCGGCGGCACCGGCCCAGCGCATGGCACATTGGCGACGACCTGCACGCCCGGCCCGTGGCACCTCGCCCGGATGATCGAGGCGGCCGACGCCTTCCCGATGAACCTCGCCTTCGCCGGCAAGGGCAATGCATCGCTGCCCGGCGCGCTCGAGGAAATGGTGCTTGCGGGCGCCACCTCGCTGAAGCTGCACGAAGACTGGGGCACGACGCCCGGCGCGATCGACTGCTGCCTGACGGTTGCCGACCAATATGACGTGCAGGTGATGATCCATACCGACACGCTAAACGAAAGCGGCTTTGTCGAAGACACGATCGGCGCCATCAAGGGCCGCACGATCCATGCCTTTCACACGGAAGGGGCAGGCGGCGGCCACGCGCCGGACATCATCAAGATCTGCGGCCAATCGAACGTCATCCCGTCTTCGACCAATCCCACGCGGCCCTACACGGTCAACACGATCGCCGAACATCTCGACATGCTGATGGTCTGCCATCACCTGTCGCCGTCGATCCCGGAAGACATCGCCTTTGCCGAAAGCCGCATCCGCAAGGAAACGATCGCAGCAGAAGACATCCTGCACGATATCGGCGCCTTCTCGATCATCTCGTCGGACAGCCAGGCCATGGGCAGAGTTGGCGAGGTGGCAATCCGCACGTGGCAGACGGCCGACAAGATGAAGCGCCAGCGAGGCCGTCTGAAGGAAGAAAAGGGCGACAATGACAATTTCCGTGTCCGGCGTTACATCGCCAAATACACGATCAATCCGGCGATTGCGCACGGCCTTTCCCATGAGATCGGCTCGATTGAAGTCGGCAAGCGCGCCGACCTCGTCATCTGGAATCCCGCCTTCTTCGGCGTGAAGCCGGACATGGTGCTGCTCGGCGGCTCAATTGCCGCTGCACCCATGGGCGATCCGAACGCCTCCATCCCGACACCGCAGCCGGTGCATTATCGGCCGATGTTTGCCTCATACGGCAAGAGCCTCACCAATTCCTCCGTCACCTTCGTTTCCCAGGCGTCGCTCGATGCCGGGCTGAAGGGAAGGCTGGGGGTCGCCAAGGACCTCGTTGCGGTCAAGAACACCCGCGGCGGCATCTCCAAGGCATCGATGATCCACAACAGCCTGACGCCGCATATCGAGGTGGATCCGGAAACCTACGAGGTGCGCGCCGACGGCGAACTGCTCACCTGCGAACCGGCAACCGTGCTGCCGATGGCGCAGCGCTACTTCCTTTTTTAGCGCACCAGGAGCGCCGGCTTCGATCGCTGGCGCTCTTAAAGCGCCATATCAAAATTGCTCATCACAAGGTTGTATAAAGCGATAAAAATTTGTCGCAAGCAACGGTCGCTTCCGTTTGAAATGCCGAAATCCTTTCGATTTACAATAACCTTTTATTTTCAATTACT
Organism: Rhizobium yanglingense; assembly: GCF_977109285.1. Classification (NCBI taxonomy): domain Bacteria; kingdom Pseudomonadati; phylum Pseudomonadota; class Alphaproteobacteria; order Hyphomicrobiales; family Rhizobiaceae; genus Rhizobium; species Rhizobium yanglingense. The sequence continues at coordinate 133,333 of NZ_CDSAWY010000001.1, read as the reverse complement.
TGGATTTATATTCGAGGCTATCGATTTTGCTTGCTGCGGCGTGCGTTCGGCCCGTAAAAACAATACAACATTAAATCGTATAAACTCGTTCCAATTTTAACGAACCGCTTAAGAAGCCGGCAGGAGTTGAGCACTAATCAGATATCTCCGGGGACGCCGAGCTGGAGGTTGATTCTCATGAGGAGCTGGATTTTTCTCCAGGCTGAACTTGGCAATTTTCACCATCGCGGCACGATTTTCAGCTTTGCGCTGAAGATGAGTTTTGCCGCCGTTATCCTGTCGATCCTGTTGATCCTCGCCGTGATGCCGCTGCTTGCCTTCCTCGGCGTGCTGCCCTTCACGCTCGCTCTTACCATCAGCTACAGCATCGCGCTCTCCTGGCTTCTCAGTGGAATTGTCTGCGGAATTCTTTCGCTGATCGTCGGCCATGCAATGCATCAGCTGACGGTATCGCGCGCGGAGTTCGAAAAGCTCAGCCGGATCGATATGCTGTCTGGCCTGTTGAACCGCCGTGCGTTTGCGGAAGCGCTCGACAGCATCGACGACGGCGCCTCGCTGGTGATTTTCGATGTCGACCGTTTCAAGGCGATCAACGACCGTTTCGGCCATGCCTGCGGCGATGCCGTCATCATAGCCGTTTCCGCAATTCTCGCTTCGGCATTCGACGGTTCTTCGGTCGTTGCGCGTCTCGGAGGCGAAGAGTTCGGCGTTATCGTTTCGGGCGGTGACGTCGAAGAACGGCTGCAGAAGATCGAAGCGGTGAAGACGCAGATTGCCCGACGGTCGATCGCTGCCGATGGCTGCGACATATCGATCACTATTTCGGCCGGTATTGCCGACCTTCTGCCCGGGCGCAGCAAGGAGGCCGTTTATGCGTCCGCCGACAAGGCGCTTTATCTGGCAAAAGCGCTCGGCCGCAACCGCGTCGTTCATGAACGGAACGCGCTGGACCACACATGGCATCACCATCTGGTCGAGGGCGGCCTTGGCGTCCAGGGAGCAGTGCCAGATTTCGACGATACGCAACGCGCCTATGGCATATAACGGCTGCGCGAGAGCATTGGCGCTTGCGCTGCCAGGCGCTATTTTGCATGGTCTTGATCTCACAGAAACGGACATGTCATGCAGCGCGTCACCTCCTATCTTCCGGCCGGAACCCCGTCTTCCAATCCTATCGGCAAAGTCGTCCTGCCGCATGATCTGAGGCATCTGCGCCGTAAGCTCCTGCATCTCGATAACGGCGACATGGTCATGCTCGACCTGAAGGAGCCGGTGCTGTTTGCAAGCGGCGATATGCTGGTGCTCGAGGACGGCGAACTCATCGAAATTGAGGCTGCGGACGAGAAGCTTTTCGAGATCAGGGGCCGGGACCGGCTGCATCTCATCGAGCTTGCCTGGCACCTCGGCAACCGCCACCTCGGCGCGCAGATCGAAGAGGAGCGCATCCTGATCCTGCGCGACCACGTGATCCGGTCGATGCTCGAAGGGCTCGGCGCGACGGTCAGCGAGGTCGCCGAGCCTTTCCAGCCCGCCCGCGGCGCCTACCATTCACACGGCAGCCACTCACATGGGCACGACCACGGCCACCACGCGCATGATTGAACTGCAATGAGCGAGAGCGGCGACGTGCAGGCCTTGCTGCGTCTCATGGCATGGCTTTCGCCGGCCTTTCCGGTCGGCTCGTTTGCCTATTCCGGCGGGCTCGAGCGCGCCGTCCATGACAGGCTTGTTACGGATGCAGCCTCGCTGGACGGATGGATCGAAACGCTACTTTCCCATGGGAGCATCTGGAACGATGCCGTGCTCTTTGCAGCGAGCTGGCGGGGGCAATCGAATGCAGGAGTGCTTGCGGAGCTTGCCGCGCTGGCGCAGGCCCTTGCCGGCTCGCGGGAGCGCCATCAGGAGACCACGCTGCTCGGCGATGCCTTTCTGGCGGCGGCGCGCGCCTGGCCCGATACCATCGTTGATCGCCTGCCGCAGGCCGTTGCCTATCCCGTTGCCGTCGGCGCAGTCGCCGGCGCGCATGGCATCGAACTGCAAAATGCGCTCGCAGCCTTCCTGCATGCCTATGTCTCGCAATCGGTCTCGGCGGGCATCCGGCTCGGCGTTGCCGGGCAGAAGGACGGCGTGGCTATCCTGGCGCGGCTGGAAGAGGCGATTGCCGCGACCGCTCATCGTGCGTCCGGCTCGACGCTCGACGATCTGGGTTCGGCGGCGGTTCAGGCGGATATCGCCTCGCTGCGGCACGAGACGCAGACAACGAGGCTCTTCCGCTCCTGATCGGGGCATCTGCGCTATTTGCCGGTGGCAGCGCCGTTATCCGGACGCTATCATCGGTCGAATTGGAGTGTGACATATGAAATCAAGAAACGGACCTCTTCGTGTGGGCATCGGCGGGCCTGTCGGCTCTGGAAAGACGGCGTTGACGGAGAAGCTCTGCAAGGCGATGCGTGACGACTATTCCATCGCCGTCGTCACCAATGACATCTATACGACCGAGGATGCCGAAGCGCTGATGCGCATGCAGGCGCTGCCGTCTGACCGCATCGTCGGCGTGGAAACCGGCGGCTGCCCACATACGGCAATCCGCGAAGATGCGACGATCAATCTCCAGGCGATCGCTGGCCTGAATGAGCGTATTCCGGACCTCGATGTCGTCTTCATCGAGTCCGGCGGCGACAATCTGGCAGCGACATTTTCGCCCGATCTGGCCGATATCACCATCTATGTGATCTCCGTCTGCCAGGGCGAGGAAATCCCCCGCAAGGGCGGGCCTGGCATCACCAGGTCGGACCTTTTGGTGATCAACAAGAAGGACCTCGCACCCTATGTCGGCGCCGATCTCGACGTCATGGACCGCGACGCGGCGCGCATGCGCGAGACGCGTCCTTTCGTCTTCTCTGACATGAAGCGTGGCGAAGGCATCGGCCCGATCGTAAGCTTCCTGAAGGAGCAGGGCGGGCTCTAAGAACGGACGCGTCCCGCTTTCGGATATTTCTTCGCCAACTGAAAATTCGAAAGCGACGATCGTCTCGATAGCCGGCGCGGCCTCGCATTTGAATTTGATATTGTACCAATGGCGGTTGCTTCGAAACGCGCCGTCATCGGCTTGACGGTGGTCGGCAAGTCCGCCGCTCAATGCGGCGCTTGCCATCCTTGATCGCGCACCTAATGTCGATCCTGACCCCGGTGACGAACTGGCCGAGGCACAGGGAGCATCGAGCTTCCGTCCATGATCGTATCCAAGGCGGCTCAATCAAGCCGCCTGTCTTTTCGCTGCTTACCTTTGTTTCGTCGATTGCCAGGAAAGGCGCTCACAACGGCCGCTGCAAGCAGCTTTCGCGATTCCAATTCCACATAAGGCCGGGTTCGCCCCGGCCTTATGTGGTTCGGTGCAAGCTTACTCCGCTGCGAAAGGCGGCAGGCGGAGCACGTTCTTGTCGTTGGCATTGGCGCTCTTGCGCTTGCCTTCCGGGTTCTCGATCGCCTCTACCCGTTCGCTGAGAGCGCCGACAGCTCCGGTCAGTTCCTCTCGGGACATCGCCAGTTCCTCCTGATCCTTCTTGCCGACGAGGCGACCGAAGAGCCAGCCGAGCAGGAGCGAGAGGTCGTCCATGATCAGGAAGAAGGACGGCACGACGACGAGTGAAAGCACCGTCGAGACGATGATGCCGCCGATCACGGCGATCGCCATCGGCGCACGGAACGAACCGCCTTCGCCGACGCCGAGTGCCGAGGGCAGCATGCCGGCCGACATGGCGATCGAGGTCATGATGATCGGCTGGGCGCGTTTGCGGCCGGCCTCCACCATAGCTTCGACGCGTGTCATGCCGTGACGGCGCATTTCGATTGCGAAGTCGACGAGCAGGATGGCGTTCTTCGTCACGATGCCCATCAGCATGAGGTTGCCGATCAGAACGGGCATCGAGAGCGGATTATTGGTGATGATCAGAGCAACCGCCACACCGCCGATTGCCAGCGGCAGCGAGAACAGGATGGTGAACGGCTGGATCACATCCTTGAACAGCAGGATCAGGACGGCCAGAACCAGCATCAGGCCCATCAGCATCGCGTTGACGAAGCTCTGCTGCATTTCCTTCTGGACCTTCGTGTCGCCGCTTTCGACAAGCTGCACGGTCGATGGGATATGGGTGTCCTTGACGATCTGCAGGAAGCGAGCCGATGCGGTATCGAGAGCCACGCCCTGCGGCAGGTCGGAGCCGATCGCGACGACGCGATTTCGGTTGTTGCGCTTGATCGAGCTCGCGCCTTCCGCATAGTCGATGTCAGCCACGGTCGAGAGCGGCACGATCGCGCCGCTCGCCGTCTGGATCTTCAGCGCACGGATGGCCGCAAGATCGCGCCGCATATCGATTGCGGTCTGAACGCGGATCGGGATCTGGCGGTCGTCGAGGTTGATCTTGGCAAGCGCCGCATCGACGTCGCCGATCGTGGCGACACGGATCGTATCGGAGATCTGCTCCGGCGTGATGCCGAGGCGGGCCGCCTGGTCCTTGCGCGGACGAACCTGCAGTTCCGGACGCGGCAGGGCGCCTTCGGCACTGACGTTTGCCAGCAGCGGTTCTGCACGCAGCTTCAATTCCAGAAGGCCGACGGCTTCGTTCAGGTCCTTCTCGTTCTTGGAGAGGAAGTTGAACGACAGGTCACGCTCGCCGCGGTCGTTGAGCTTCAAGATTCGAACGTCGGGAATATCCTTCACCCTGGCGAAGACTTCCTTTTCGATATCCCATTGCGGACGTTCGCGGCCATGAACCTCGACCTTCGGCAGATGCGGGCCGATGACCGGGATGGAGCCAAAGACATCGTTGATAACCCTCTTCACCAGCGAGTGGTCCAGCTTGAAGAGCGAAAGCGTGATCGTTGCACGGCGCAGTTCAAGGTCGCCCTTGGGGGATGCGCCGCCGAGAACGAAGACGCTTTCGACGCCGTTGATGTCCTTGACCTTGTTGTAGATCGCGTTGGAGGTCTGTTCGGTGTCTTCGAGCGTCGCGTTCGGCGGCAGCTCGACGGAAAGCACGATGCGTGACGCATCTTCCGGCGGTAGAAAGCTGCCGGGAACCTGGGCAAGCAGTGCTACCGAACCGATCAGGAAGGCGATCGCCGCAAAGAGCGTCGCATAACGCGTCCACCAGCGGGCGGTCGTGGCGCGCACGAGACGCGTATAGCCGCGGAAGAAGAGCCCGTCATTGTCATGATGGTCGTCCTGGCCATCTTGCGCGCGCATCAGGTAGGCGGCCATCATCGGAGTGATGAGACGCGCCACGACGAGCGAGAAGAACACCGAAAAGGCGACCGTCAGGCCGAACTGGATGAAGTACTGGCCGGGAATGCCCGGCATGAACGAGACCGGTACGAAGACGGCAATGATCGTGAACGTCGTGGCGATGACGGCGAGACCGATTTCGTCCGCCGCTTCGATCGCCGCCCGATAGGGGGTTTTGCCCATCTTGATGTGCCGGGCGATGTTTTCGATTTCCACAATCGCATCGTCGACGAGGATACCTGTCGCGAGCGTCAGCGCGAGGAAGCTGACGAGGTTCAGCGAGAAACCCATCAGGTCCATGATCCAGAAGGTCGGAATCGCGGACAGGGGAAGGGCGATCGCTGAAATCAGCGTTGCGCGCCAGTTCCGCAGGAACAGGAACACGACGACAACCGCCAGCAGCGAGCCCTCCATCAAGGTGTGGAGGGCAGCTTCATAGTTGCCGTAGGTGAAGTAGACGGAGTCGTTGATCAGCTCGATGCCGACATTTGGATTTTCCGCACGCACCTTGTCGAGGCTTTGCGCCACCGTTTCGGCGACGCTGACTTCGCTGGCGCCCTTGGAGCGGAAGACGCCGAAGGTAACGACGGGGGTATCGTCGAAACGCGAGAAGGATTTCGGTTCCTGATAGGTGTCTTTGATGGCGCCGAGTTCGGCGAGCTTGACGAAACGGCCGTTCGGCAGGGCGATCGTCGTATTGGCGAGTTCCGCCACGTTGCGGGCGTCGCCGAGAACGCGGATCGCCTGCTCGCTGCCCGCCACCTGGCCGCGTCCGGAGCCGAGGTCGACGTTGGTTCCGTGCAGCTGCTTGTTCACGCTGGCGGCAGTGATGCCGTAGGCGTTCAGCTTGTCGGGGTTGAGCTCGATGCGGACTTCACGTTCGGCACCGCCATAGCGGTCCACGCGGCCGATGCCGGCCTGACCTTGGAGGGCGCGCTTGATCGTATCGTCGACGAACCAGGAGAGTTCCTCGAGCGTCATGTCCGGCGAGGAGACGGCAAAGGTCTGGATCGCCTGGCCTTCGACATCGACCTTGGCGACGATCGGTTCCTCGACATTGGCCGGAAGATCGCTGCGGATGCGGTCGATCGCGTCCTTGGTGTCCTGGACCGCCTGCTCCGTCGGCACTTCCATGCGGAACATCACGTTGGTTTGCGACTGACCGTCGGTGACCGTGGACTGGATTTCGTCGATGCCGTTGATCGAGGCGACGGCGTCTTCGATCTCCTTGGTCACCTGCATTTCGAGTTCGGCCGGCGAAGCGCCGCTCTGCGTCACGTTGATCGAGACGAGCGGCACGTCGATGTTCGGGAAGCGCGTGATCGGCAGCTTGTTGAAGGACTGAATGCCGACAAAAAGCAGCAGCGCGAAAAGCAGCAGCGGCGCTACGGGATTTCGGATAGACCAGGCTGAAAAGTTCATCGAGCCGTCTCTCAGTTGGAAGCAGCGGGCTGTTCACGAACAGGCGTAATGCGGTCGCCGTCGCGGACATAAGCACCGGCCTTGGCAACGACTTCCTCGCCGTCCTTCAGGCCCTTCACAATCTCAATATAGGCGCCGTCCTGGATACCGGTTTCCACTTCGGCGAATTTCACAACTCCGTCTTCGACCTTGCGGGCGGACGAGCCTTCACTGCTTGTCAGGACAGCCGAAAGCGGCAAAGCCACGTTCTGGGCCGTCTTCATGATGATTTCGGCGCTGCCGTACATGCCCGAACGCGCCTTGCTGTCATCATCGATCAGGATATGAACGAAGCCGAGGCGCGTCGTCGGGTCGACCGTCGGCGAAACGAGGCGCACCGAACCCGTTAGCTTGTCGCGGCTGCCGGCAAGCGAGATCGTCGCCTTCTGGCCCGGCTCGATCTTGATGATATCGCTCTCGCCGACTTCGGCGACCAGTTCGATATCGTCGTCGCGGATGATGGTGAAGAGTGGTTCGCCCGAACCCAGGGCGATCGCGCCGACCTTGGCGTTCTTTGCCGAAACCGTGCCTGCGACTGGCGTCCTCACATCGGTGCGGGCAAGCCTCAAATCCGTGTCGGCGATCTGGCTGTCGACGACCTTGAGGTCCGCCTGGGCAACTTCGATCGCCTGCTCGGCGGAGTTCACACGGGCATTGGCAGAAGCGGCAGCGGCATCTGCCTGTTCCACCGTCGCAGTGGACACCGTGCCCTTCTTGCCCATTTCCTGCGCGCGGGCCTGCTGCTGGCGGGCCTGCTCGGCATTCGCCTCTGCTTCGACCAGTTGTGCCCGCAACTGCGCGAGCGTTGCTTCGCCCTTTGCCTTGGTTGCCACCATCTGGCTCTTTTGCAAGAGCAGCGCGTCGTCGTTCAGCGTCGCAAGCGTGCTGTCTGCTGCAACCTTGTCGCCGACATCGGCATTCAATGCGCGGATCGAAAGGCCCTCGACCTGCGGCTGGATATAGACTTCCTCGACCGGCTTCACGGTGCCGGTCGCAACGACACGGTCGACGAGCGTACGAATTTTGGCGGTGGTCACGACGATCGCCGGCAGGTTCTGCTGCGGTTTCGTGGTTGCGGTTTCCTGCGCGAAAGCGGGAGTTAGCGCGAGCGCGGCGATCAAAAGGGTGGAGGCGCGTAGTATAGTCAGCGTGCGTGCCATGCGTCGTGATCCAAATGATATGACATAGTCAGCCAAAATCGCGCGTTGTCCCTCAGCTCGCGAACAGGCCATTTCGTCTCTGTGTTCTCAGAGGCATTCCCGCATTATTTGCCGTCTCTATTACAGAGAAGTCACTCCTCCGGCAAATCCGGCTTGTACTTGGTATCGATTTGCTCGATGCGCAAGACCGGCAGAAAATAATTCCCCTATCCGAACATACTAATTGCCGTTTACGTCCAGATCAATCATCGCATGGTTATGTGGTCATTCCGATGATTGATCGCAGCCGTATATTCCTAATGACGTGCGAAAGCCTGCCGATGCGACATCGCCCCTGAATTTTTTGAAGCGACGTTGAAAAACCGAAAACGCGCGGGCGTCGCCGCGCGTTTCCGTTTTGGATTGGCTGGAATTACTTCGCAGCCGCGTCCGTGATCTCGTGCGTCCAGGCGCCGGCCGGCTCCTTGTTGATGATCTTCTGGTCGAGAAGAGCCTTGGCCGTGCGATCGTAGAGCGCCGGGTCGAGCTTGCCGGTGCCGTCGCCGATCAGCTTGGCGACTTCGCCCATCATGCGCTTCTGGTGGTTCTCGTCCTGGCCGCCGGCATCGACGACGATCTCGGCTGCTTCATCCGGGTTTTCGGTCGAGTATTTCCAGCCCTTCATCGAAGCCTTGACGAACTTGACCATCTTTTCCTTGAAGGCCGGGTCCTTGAGCTTGTCTTCCATTGCGTAGAGACCGTCTTCGAGAAGGTCGTTGCCCATTTCCGTATAGTTGAAGACGATCAGCTCTTCCGGCTTGAAGCCCGCATCGATCGCCTGCCAGTATTCATTGTAGGTCATGACCGAGATGCAATCCGCCTGCTTCTGCAGGAGCGGCTGCACGTCGAAGCTCTGCTTCAAGACGGTCACGCCATCTGCGCCGCCGTCGGTCTTGAGGCCGAGCTTGTTCATCCAGGCGAAGAACGGATATTCGTTGCCGAAGAACCAGACGCCGAGGGTGCGGCCCTTGAAGTCGGCTTCGGATTTGATCGGGCCGTCCTTGCGGCAGATCATCTCCATACCCGACTTCTGAAAGGGCTGGGCGATGTTGACGAGCGGCACGCCCTTTTCGCGGGCAACCAGCGCGCCACCCATCCAGTCGACGATCACATCGGCGCCGCCGCCGGCAATGACCTGTTCGGGTGCGATGTCCGGACCGCCCGGCTTGATGTCGACGTCGAGGCCCTCTTCCTCGTAATAACCTTTCTCCTTGGCGACGTAATAGCCGGCGAACTGGCTCTGCGTGACCCATTTCAGCTGCAGCGTCACCTTGTCGGCGGCCATTGCATGGGCAGCCGCGAGCGCCATTGCGCTTGCCATCATTGCAACCATCAGTTTTTTCATTTTCTTTTCCCTCTGAAGTTATGCCCAATCCCATTTGCGAGAATAAAGCGACGTCTAGCCACCACGGATAGACGGATGCCAGAAAGTCACCGCCCTTTCGGCGAGGGCGACGGCTCCATAGAAAATCGAGCCTGCCAGCGCCGCAACGGCGATTTCGGCCCAGACCATGTCGACATTCATGCGCCCGATCTCGGTGGAGATGCGGAAGCCCATTCCGACGATCGGCGTTCCGAAGAATTCCGCAACGATGGCACCAATCAGCGCCAGCGTCGAGTTGATCTTCAGCGCATTGAAAATGAAGGGCATGGCTGCCGGAAGCCGGAGCTTCAGCAGCGTCTGCCAGTAGTTCGAGGCATAGGTGCGCATCAGGTCGCGCTCCATGCTGCCGGACGCGGCCAGGCCCGCGACGGTGTTCACCAGCATCGGGAAGAAGGTCATGATGATGACGACGGCGGCCTTCGACGGCCAGTCGAAGCCGAACCACATGACCATGATCGGCGCCACGCCGATGATCGGCAGCGCCGAGACCATATTGCCGATCGGCAGCAGGCCGCGGCGCAGGAACGCCACGCGATCGGCCAGGATCGCGACGATAAAGCCACTGGCACAGCCAACGGCGTAGCCGATCAACACGGCCTTGAAGATCGTCTGCTCTAACGTCTTCGCCGAGGATCTGCAGCGACCCGGCGATACGTGCGCCAATAGCGCTTGGCGGCGGTAGGAGCACGAAGGGAATGCCTGCCCCGCGGGTCGCCGTTTCCCAAAGGATCAGGATCCAGGCGCCGAAGATCGCAGGGATCAGCAGGCGCAGGAACGAGCTTTCGAAATTCGAGGCAGGCTTGATCTCGCAAAGCACGGTGACGCAGCGCCAGGCAAGCAGCCAGCAGGCGGCGATAAGGAAGAAAAAGGATTTCGCCGCCATGCCTTCATTGCCGGCAATGCCGGAAAGCAGCATCCAGGCGGCTACATGAGCGCCGATCAGCAGAACGGTCGCGGAATAGAGCCGCGGCAGAGGCGCTACCGAAAAGAGGGCGGATGCCGCGACGATGACGACGACAAGTGTCACCGTTTCATTGCTGAAGGGGCGGGGGGCGGCTTCGCTGAGGAGCGGCAGCGAGAGCAGCGCCGCGGCGCAGAGAAAAAGAGCGACCAAGGCCTGCCAGGAGATATTCAGCTTCTTCATGCGGCCTGCCTCCCATGGCGCGATCGACGATCTTCGACACGAGGCCGACGATCGCAACGAGCATGGCCGCCAGCACGGAGCCTGCCACGAGTGCCGCCCAGATATCGATCGTCTGGCTGTAATAGGAGCCCGCCAGCAGCTTCGAACCGATGCCGGCGACTGCGCCTGTCGGGAGTTCGCCGACGATTGCGCCGACAAGGCTCGCGGCAATCGCCACCTTCATCGACGTGAAGAGGAAAGGGATCGAGGCCGGGACGCGCAGCTTCCAGAAGGTTTGCAAAGCGGTCGCATTATAGGTGCGCATCAAGTCGAGATGCATGATCTCCGGCGAGCGCAGGCCCTTCACCATTCCGACCGCGACGGGAAAGAAGGAGAGATAGGTCGAAATCAGCGCCTTCGGGATCAGGCCGGTGATGTTGATGGCGCCGAGCACCACGATGACCATCGGCGCGATCGCCAGGATCGGCACCAGTCTGCGATGCGATTATCCACGGCATCAGGCTACGGTCGAGCGTCTTGATATGCACGATGCCAACGGCGATCGCGATGCCGAGCAGGGTTCCGAGCGCAAAGCCGAGAACCGTCGAGGACAGTGTCACGCCGGCGTGGTAGACGAGGCTGCGATTGCTGGACAGTTTTCTGAGGAAGGTGTTCTCGAAGACATTGGTTGCCACCTGATGCGGGGCCGGCAGGATCGGCTTCGGCTGCGAGAGCGTCTTTTCGACGAATTCCATCACGGTAGAGGTGACGTTGCCGCGCTGATCCATGTCCCGCTGGAAGGGCGCGTTCATGAAGATCGCCCCGACGTACCAGACGACGATGAGCGCCAGCAGGATCGTCACGACGGGGATGAATTTGTCCTTGAGGGTATCGGGTTTCATTGGCCTGCCCTCCTACTCCTCATAGCTATGCCCCGCCCTGAGCCCCTCACGCACGCGGTGGGCGATTTCCAAAAATTCCGGGGTTTCGCGGATGCCGAGGGGGCGCTGCGCCGGGAGCGTGGAGTCGATGACGTCGGTGACGCGACCGGGGCGCGGGGACATGACGACGATCTTCGTGGAGAGGTAGACGGCTTCGGGGATCGAGTGGGTGACGAAGCAAATCGTCTTGTTGGTGCGCGCCCAAAGCTTCAGAAGCTCTTCGTTCAGGTGGTCGCGGACGATTTCGTCGAGTGCGCCGAAAGGTTCATCCATCAACAGCAGGTCGGCGTCGAAAGCCAGTGCGCGGGCGATCGAGGCACGCTGCTGCATGCCGCCGGAAAGCTGCCAGGGAAATTTCTTCTCGAAGCCGGAGAGGTTGACGAGATCCAGTGCCTCGGCGATGCGCTTTTTCTGGTCGGCGGCGGCATAACTCATGATTTCCAGGGGGAGCGCGATGTTCTTCTCGATCGTCCGCCAAGGATAGAGCGCCGGCGCCTGGAAGACGTAGCCATAGGCGCGCGCCTTGCGGGCGTCGTCCGGCGTCATGCCGTTGACGGTGATCTCGCCTGAGGTCTTCTTCTCCAGATCGGCGATGACGCGCAGGAATGTCGTCTTGCCACAGCCGGATGGGCCGATGAAGGAAACGAAATCGCCCTTGCGGACATCGAGATTGACATCGCTCAGCGCATGCACCGGCCCGTCATTCGTCTGGTAGGTGAGACAGAGATCCTTTGCGGATACGACGGATGCTTGCATCGATGCTTTACCAGTCCTGTTTTCCCCGCGTCGCCGCGGTTTGCGTGCTATGATGATCGCCGGTTTTCCTTGCCGCGGCAAAATTCATGGAGAATGACGATGGATGCGAAGTCAAAGCCCACCTGCCACATCATTCGCCCCAGCCACGCTTATAGCGGCAAGCAGGGGCTGAGCTACTTCGAGGGCATCGCTGCGGAAACGGTCGGCGCGAAGGGCATCTGCATGCATCTTCTGACGATCCCGCCGGGCGTACGCGCCAAGGCGCATCTGCACGAGGCGCATGAAACGGCGATTTACATGCTGTCCGGCGAAGCGCACACCTGGTACGGCGACGAGCTGGAGCATCATGTCGTCGTCCATGCCGGCGAGCTGTTTTATATTCCGGCGGGCGTCCCGCACCTGCCGGCGAACCTCAGCAGCACGCCGTGCACCGCGATCATCGCGCGGACAGATCCCAACGAGCAGGAAAGTGTCGTGCTGCTGCCGGAACTGGATAGACTGGTGGAGGGGTGAAAAATACCTCCCTCTGTCCTTGCGGGCATCTCCCCCACAAGGGGGGAGATCAGATTGAGGACGCTCGTCGATCCCCATGAAAGCGCCGGGCGCATTGTGCCGCTCAACTGAGGTGATGCGATAGCCGCATGTTCCCGCTCTCCCTTTTTGCGGGGGAGATGTCACGAAGGGCAGAAGGGGGTATCCCGCACGCTCGACATCCCTTCCCGATCACACGCCACTTGCCGGAATGCCGGTGCGCTCGACCTTGCGCGGCGCGGTGACTTCCTTCCAGGTCGACAGCGCCTTGCTGACGGCGGTGACCGGTTCGCGCTTGACGAATTCGCCATGGCCCTCGCGGGTCTTGATCGTGTCCTCTTCAATGGCGACGACGCCGCGCGTCAGCGTGTAGCGCGGCAGGCCGGTGACCTGCTTGCCTTCGAAGACGTTGTAGTCGATGGCCGACTGCTGGTTTTTCGACGGTGATGGTCTTTGCGCGCTTCGGGTCCCAGACGACGAGATCCGCGTCGGCACCAACGAGGATCGCGCCCTTCTTCGGATAGATGTTGAGGATCTTCGCGATGTTCGTCGAGGTCACGGCGACGAATTCGTTCATCGTCAGCCGGCCGGTATTGACGCCATAGGTCCAGAGCATCGGCATGCGGTCTTCAAGGCCGCCGGTGCCGTTCGGGATCTTGGTGAAGTCGCCGACGCCGAAACGCTTCTGGTCGGTCGTGAAAGCGCAATGGTCGGTCGCGACGACCTGCAGCGAGCCGGAGGCAAGGCCGGCCCAGAGGCTATCTTGATGCTGCTTGTTGCGGAAGGGCGGTGACATGACGCGGCGGGCGGCGTGATCCCAGTCCTTGTTGAAATACTCCGTCTCGTCGAGGGTCAGGTGCTGGATGAGCGGCTCACCATAGGCGCGGATGCCTTTCTGGCGGGCGCGGCGAATCGCTTCGTGCGCCTGTTCGCAGGAGGTGTGGACGATATAGACGGGGCAGCCGGCCATGTCGGCAATCATGATGGCGCGGTTGGTCGCCTCGCCTTCCACTTCCGGCGGCCGGGAATAGGCGTGCGCTTCCGGGCCGTTGTTGCCTTCTGCCATGAGCTTTGCCTGCAATTGCGCGACGACGTCGCCGTTTTCGGCGTGGACCAGCGGCAGCGCGCCGAGTTCGGCGCAGCGCCGGAAGGAGGAATACATCTCGTCGTCGTCCACCATCAGCGCACCCTTGTAGGCCATGAAATGCTTGAAGGTGTTGATGCCCTTATCCTGGACGACGGCCTGCATCTCATTGAAGACCTGCTCACTCCACCAGGTGATCGCCATATGGAAGGAATAGTCGCAGTTGGCGCGGGTCGATTTGTTATCCCACATCGTCAGCGCTTCAAGTAGCGACTGGCCGGGCGAGGGCAGGGCGAAATCGACCACCATCGTCGTGCCGCCGGAAAGGGCCGCGCGCGTGCCGCTCTCGAAATCGTCGGAGGAATAGGTGCCCATGAACGGCATTTCGAGATGCGTATGCGGGTCGATGCCGCCCGGCATTACGTAGCAACCGGACGCATCCAGTGTCTCATTGCCGGAAAGGTTCGGCCCGATCTCGACAATCCTGCCGTCTTCGATCTTCACATCGGCCGTGTAGGTGAGGTCGGCCGTGACGATGGTTCCGCCCTTGATGACTGTGCTCATTCTCCGAACTCCCTGGCGCTGCGCGGTGCCTGCGCAAGCTGTTTATCCAATGACTGGCGGTAGCGGATGCAGCCGCGCATGAACTGGGGCCAATCCGGCACGATCTGGCCGCCGGTGGGTGAATCCGGCAGAAGCGCCCACATATCGGGGTGATGCCAACAGAGCTCGTGCATGGACGTATCCCGGTGGGTGCGGATCGCATGGCGCATGGCGCGGGCTGCCGAAAGCAATTCCGCATGCGTCATGGTATTCAGATCGGCATCCGCATCGGCCGTCATCTGACGATCTCCGCCGTCTCGGCAACAGCATGAAACAGCACGTCTGCACCGGCGGTCGCCCATTCCTTGGAAATCTCCTCCGCCTCGTTGTGCGACAGGCCGCCGACGCAGGGGCACATGATCATCGTCGTCGGCGCCACCTTGGCAGCCCAGCAGGCGTCGTGGCCGGCGCCGGAGATGAGGTTCATGTGGCTGTATCCGAGCCTTTCGGCGGCGTCGCGCACGGCAGTGACGAGCTTCGGATCGAAGGTCACCGGTTCGAAATGGCCGATCGCCTCGATCGAACAGCCGACGTCCAGTGCATCGGCGATCTTTGGCGCTTCGGCCTCGATCTTGGCGCGCATGCGGTCGAGCTTTTCCTTGTCAGGCGAGCGGATGTCGACGGTAAAGATCACCTTGCCGGGCAGCACGTTGCGGGAGTTCGGCGAGAAGAGCACCTGGCCGACGCCGCCGACGGCGCCCGGCTGCTCGCTCATGGCGACCTTCTGGACCATCTCGAAGATGCGCGCCATGGCAAGCCCGGCATTGACGCGCATGTTCATCGGCGTCGAGCCCGTATGGGCTTCCCTGCCGGTCAGCGTGAATTCGAGCCACCAGAGGCCCTGACAGTGGGTGACGACGCCGATCTGCTTCTCCTCGGCTTCGAGGATCGGACCCTGCTCGATGTGATATTCGAAATAGGCGTGCATCTTGCGGGCGCCGACTTCTTCGTCGCCGAGCCAGCCAATGCGCTTCAGCTCGTCGCCGAACGTCTTGCCCTCGGGATCCTTGCGGCCATAGGCATAGTCCAGCGTGTGAACGCCGGCGAAAACGCCGGAGGCAAGCATGGCCGGGGCGAAACGGGCGCCTTCCTCATTGGTCCAGTTGGTGACGACGATCGGGTGCTTCGTCCTGATGCCGAGGTCGTTCATCGTACGGACGACTTCGAGGGCACCGAGCACGCCGAGCACGCCATCATATTTGCCGCCGGTCGGCTGGGTGTCGAGATGCGAGCCGACATAAACGGGGAGCGCATCGGGATCGGTGCCCGGACGGGTTGCGAACATCGTGCCCATCTTGTCGACGCCGACGGTCAGGCCTGCGGCTTCGCACCATGTGCGAAAGAGGCTGCGGCCTTCGGCATCGGAGTCCGTCAGCGTCTGGCGATTATTGCCGCCGGCAATTCCGGGGCCGATCTTTGCCATGTCCATGAGACTGTCCCAGAGACGGTCTCCGTTGACGCGCATATTCTCGCCTGGTGCTGCCACCATGTCTGAAATCCTCACCTGTTTTTTACGGTCATGCAAAGAACATGCGCCGTCTGTTCCCATCGTCAATTCCCGGCGCGCTTGTTTGTTTTGTTACGCCGGAAAATCGCCAGTTGCCTTTGTTTTGCATCTGACAGATAATTTGACCGATTGGTAAACATTACAGCTTCCCGCGCCGGGCTCAAGACGAAAATCAGGAAAAATTCAGACAAAATTGCAGGGAGTTGCTCAAAAGGACGGCAGAAGGAACCGTTTGACTGAAGCAATTGAATTTCAAGGGGAAACGAGAGCCAGATGGCAATTCCGAGAGCAGCGAAGACCCAGCGGCGCACGCGGATCCAGGAGGAGAAGGAAGAGCAGATTCTGGAAGCTGCGCTCGATGTGTTTTCCGCCAGGGGTTTCCGCGGCTCGACGATCGACCAGATCGCAGAGGTGGCCGGCATGTCGAAGCCGAACCTGCTCTATTACTTCCGTACCAAGGAGGCGATGCATCGGGCGCTGATCGACCGGGTGCTCTATACTTGGCTTGAGCCGCTTCGCGCCTTCAATGCCGAGGGCAATCCGGAGACTGAAATCCGCAGTTATATTCGCCGCAAGCTGGAATTGGCGCGCGACTTTCCTCGCGAAAGCCGGCTGTTTGCAAACGAGGTGCTGCAGGGCGCGCCGCATATCGAAGACGAGCTGAAGGGTCCGCTGAAGCAGCTCGTCGATGAGAAGGCCGAGGTCATTCGCGCCTGGGCGAAGGCCGGCAAGATCGCCAAATGCGATCCTTACCATCTGATCTTTTCGATCTGGTCGACAACGCAGCATTATGCCGACTTCGACGTCCAGGTGCGCGCCGTGCTCGGACAGGAGCATGCCGGGGCAGGGCGCTTCGAGGATGCGGCGCGCTTCCTCGAGCAGCTCTTCATCGGCGGGCTGATGGTTCGCCCGGCCTGACAGCCCTCTTCAGTGGTGCTGCCTCACCCGGTCAGGCGGGAAATGGCTTCAAGCGTCACGCCGATCGTCTCCGCGACATGGCGTTGCGCCGCGGAAAACGGCAGCGATCGTCCGCGCATCAGTTCAGACCAGGCCTGGAAGCTCTTGTGGAAGGTGAGGGCGTGGCTGTCGGCGTCGTGTTCTGCTGGCCCTGGCGAACCGCCAGCCCAATGCACCGTTCGCAGCATTTCCTGGCGGAAGAATACGATGTAATTGCGCGGTGGCTGCGAGGTCGGAATGGCCATCAGTCCGGCGACGTCGCCATTCAGTTCCGCCTCGGGCCAGAGTTCGGCAACACGATCGGTCGCGAACACATGGCCGGATGCCTTGCGGTTCAGCGTATCGATCAGCGCAGAGAATTGCTTTTGAGAGGGAGCGAGCCCTGAAAGCGCCGTGCGGCCACCGATCCAGACGCCGATGCCGTCTGCCGGAACAGCGGCCGCGAGCACTTCGGCCAGCCAGGCCGGATCATCGGGCAGGCCGGTATTGTCCGCAACCGCGGCCAACAGCCGCTCCACGATCTTTCGCGCCCTGGTTTCGAATTCCAGCGCTAGCCGGCACTCCCGGGTTTCGAGCCGCGAGGCGAACATCTGGGCGAAGAGTTCCGCCGTCAAGCGCCGTTCGACGGGAAGCAGGCGGGCAGCATAATGATGGCAGGCAAACAGGCCCCAGAGCCTGCCATCCACGACGATCGGAACCGAAAACGAGGCGGCGACGCCCATTTCCTTCAGATGGTCGATATGGCCCGACGGCGTCACACGCAGGAGCGACAGGGAGAGATCGATCGCCCGGCGCGTGCGCGTCGAGTTCCGGCACGACCGGAACCGGCGCGGCATCGACATCGGCGATGATGCGGAAGAGATTGCGGGCATAGAAGGCGCGCTCCTGGGCCGCAATGTCGGTGGCCGGAAAGTGAAGGCCAAGCAAGGATCCTATGCCGGATCTCGCGGCTTCCGCCACGATTTCGCCGGACCCTTCGTCATCGAAGCGGTAGACCATCACGCGGTCGAAGCCGGTAATGCCGCGCGCTTGCCGGGCGCTCTCGCGGAAAAAGGTTTCCAGGGTCTGCGCTTGGTCGATGCGCGCCATCATGGCGGGCATCGACAGCGTCGAGCCGCCTTGGCCCTCGCGCTGCGACGGTTCGGCCTCGATGACGATCTCACCCTCGCTGCAGTGCAGAGCCACGTCGAAAATGGGGCCGCCTTCCGCAAAGGCGATGCCGGACAGCCGCTCGATCATGACCGGACCTCGGATGACGGTCAGCCGGTTGCGGATCGTGTGCAGCGTCCTGGGCATGATGATGCCGGAGAGGGGCTGCCGAAGCACCTGTTCGCAGCCTACGCCCAGAAACTGTTCGAGATTGGCCGACGCACGGACGATTCTCCAGTCGGCGGAAGCCGCAAGCAGGAAACCGAAGGGCTGGATGGCGGCGCCGTTGCAGGCTTTGCTCACGAGACAGGGGACTCCGGTTCCGTTTCAGTTACCCCATTTCGGCGTAACAAGGAAAGGGATATACGGCGGAAACGCACTATTTCCAGTGAATACACCAAAAAATTCAGAGGGTTCCGAGACTTTCTTCGCTAACTCATGAGAGCCGGGAGCTTCGCGGCCAAGGTGTCGATCACGAGCCGAACCTTCGGCTGCATTGCAGGCGACTTTACCCAGATGACATTGGCGTCAAAGGCAACAGCGGCAATATCGGTCAAGACCCGGCGAAGCTCGCCGGATGCAACGCGCTCCCGCACGAGCCAGCACGGTAGCCAGGCAAGGCCGACGCCTTGTGCCGCGGCGTCGGCGATGGTGGCAAGATCGTCGAGCCGCAGCCGGGATCGCGGCAACACCTGCCGGAAGGGTTCGGCGTTTGTCGGGAATATCCAGGTGCGGTTTCGATCCTGCCTCCCATAGACGATGCCGTCATGGGTTTCGAGGTCTTCGAGCTTGGCTGGAATGCCGCGGCGTTCCAGGTAGCCCGGCGAGGCGCAAACCGTCATGCGCTGCTGGGCGATGACGCGCACCATCAGGCCGGGATAGTCCCCGAGAGGGCCGTTGCGCACGGCAATATCGAAGCCGTCTTCGACCAGATCCACGATCCGGTCGTTGAAGGAAAGATCAAGTTCGAGATGCGGATGTTCGTCGAGAAGCTTGATGAGTATCGGCGCCACACACTGACGGCCGAAAAGAACCGGCATTGTGACCCGCAGGCGCCCGCGTACCTCCCGCTTGCCGCTTTCGAGCAGCGCTTCGCCACGCGTGATCTCCTCGACCGCGCGCAGGCAGTGCTCGTAAAAGAACTGGCCTTCCTCCGTCAGGCTCTGCGCTCTGGTCGTGCGGTGAAACAGGCGCACACCAAGCCTCTGTTCCAGCCGTGCGATCGTCTTTCCGACGGCTGAGCGCGTCAAATGAAGGCGTTCGGCGGCTGCGGAAAAGCCGCCTGCTTCCGCGACCTCGACAAACACCGATATGCCTTTGAGCTGTTCCATTATTGTATCCTTTAGGTAAACATTCTGTGGAATTAATAACGCGACTGTCGATCAAATTTCAACGATATGCTTCGGCTCCGTCAACCGAATGGAGTGAGAAGAATGTTGGCAAAGCAATGGTCGATCGACGATATCGGACCGACGAGCCTGATGGTGCGTGAAGCGGCGGTCGAAGAGGCGACCGGCAACAAGGTGCTGGTCCGTGCCGAGGCCGTATCGCTGAACTATCGCGACAAGCTGGTGCTGGAGACCGGCATGGGTCTGCCGCTGCAGTTTCCGTTCGTTCCGGCATCGGACCTTGCCGGCGTGGTCGAAGCTGTCGGCCCCGGCGTCACGCGCTTCAAGCCGGGCGACCGCGTCATCACGACCTTTCTTCCCGGGCGCATCAACGGGCCAGGCCTCGGCGATGCGCGCCACCCGCCCTACAAGACGCTCGGCGGATATTATCCGGGCGTGCTTTCCGAGTATGTGACCTTTTGCGAGGACTGGTTCGTGCACGCGCCCAAGACGCTCGATGCCGTTGAGGCGAGCACGCTGCCGTGCGCAGGTCTGACGGCGTGGTTCGCGCTCATCGAACTCGGCAGGCTGAAGGCGGGCGACAAGGTGGTCATTCAGGGAACCGGAGGGGTGGCGCTCTTCGGTCTTCAACTTGCCAAGATGCACGGTGCCGAAGTCATCATCACCTCGGCAAATGCCGAGAAGCTCGAGCGCGCCCGTGCTCTCGGCGCCGATCATGGGATCGGCAGGGAGAATTGGGCCGAAAGCGTCCTCGAACTGACGGAGGATTATGGCGCCGACCATGTCTTCGAAATCGCAGCCGGCGCCAATTTCGGCGAGTCCCTAAAGGCTGTGGCGGTCAACGGCCGGATTTCGGTGATCGGTGTCATGGATGGCTTCGATCTATCTGCGCCGGTGCAATCGCTGCTATTGAAGTCGCCGACGGTACAGGGCCTCAGTGTGGGACACCGCCGCGCGCTGGAGGACCTGGTCCGCGCCGTCGATCGCACCGGCCTGAAGCCGGTGATCGACAAGCGCTACACCTTCGACGAACTGCCAAAGGCGCTTGAGCACCTTAATCGCGGACCCTTCGGAAAGATCGTCATCGAGTTTTGAGCCGGTTTCTCCACTCCCGTCTGAGCATTCTGGCGGGAGCCCGGGCTATAGCCACTTCGCCCGGCGGAACAAGGCGAAGAGCGTTACGCACAGGGTTGCGATCACGCCCAGCACCACGAAATAGCCGTACTGGAATTTCAGTTCCGGCATTTCGTTGAAATTCATCCCGTAGATACCAGCGATCGCCGTCGGAACAGCAAGGATCGCCGCCCAGGCGGCGAGCTTGCGGGCAATCGCGGTCTGTTCGGTCTGGCCGATCATCACGCTGGCTTCGAAGGCGAAGGCGAGGACTTCACGCAGCGCGTCGATATCCTCCTGGACCCGGCGCACATGGTCTGTGACGTCGCGAAACAGCGATTGAAGCGTCGAGTCCATACCCGGAAGGTCGATATGCTCATAGCGGCGACAGACGTCCACGAGCGGCACGACGGCATTGCGCAGCCGCAGCAGCTTGCGCCGCAGCATGTAGAGGCGCTCGATGTCGACCTTCGTAAGCTGTTCGCGCAGCATCAGATCTTCGAGCGTCTCGACTTCTTCCTGCACCACTTCGATCACCGGCATGTAGTTGTCGACGATGAAATCGAGGATGGAATAGAGAATGTAGTTCTCCCCATGGGCGAGCGCGGCCGGCGTCGCCTCGCACCGCTGCCGCACCGCCAGGTAAGAGGACGATGCGCCATGGCGCACGGAAACGACATAGCCCCGGCCGACGAAAAGATGGGTTTCGCCGAAGACGATTTCGCCGTCCTTCATGTGGGCGGTACGGGCAACGATGAACATGGCGTCGCCATAAATCTCCAGCTTCGGGCGCTGATGCGGCTGGGCAGCATCCTCGATCGCCAGTGGGTGGAGATTGAACTCGGCCTGTACCTGGTGCAGCAGCATCTCGTCCGGCTCGTGCAAGCCGATCCAGACGACTGCATTCTCGTGCGTTCGCCATTCGCCGGCCTCTTCTATCCGGATATCGCGGATGCGCTGTCCCTGCTGGTAAACGGCAGCTGCCACGACCCCCGGACGGGCAGAGGGCGACGATGCCGGCGCAACCGCGCCGGTTTGCGCGCGAGCCAAGGTGCTGTTCAGATCTTTGGTTCGTTCCAAAACCGTCTATTCCTCCCACTGCGGCATCCCCGGCCGATTGCTGCCCAAACGCAAAGAACCATAGCCCCATTTTGCGAAATACGCATCCGCAATAGCGTTAAAGGAGGTCCGTCACTGCGCGGCCATTGGGGCTTCACCGTCCGTAAAGGCGAAGCCCTCGTCAGCCCAGCCGGTCATGCCGCCGATCATGACCTTGACGGAGAGGCCGAGCCGCGCCAGGCGCAGCGCCGCCTTGTCGGTGCCGTTGCAATGGGGCCCGGCGCAATAGACGACGAAGAGCGTATCGGCCGGCCACTCCGACATGCGGTGGGCGGTCATCTTGCCATGCGGCAGGTTGATCGCGCCCGGCACATGCGAGCGGGAAAAGAGCGCCGGGGATCGAACGTCGATAAGGACGAAGTCAGCCTTGCCCGAGGAAATGGAGGCCTGGACGTCCCAGCAGTCCGTTTCGAAGGCGAGCTTGCGGGCGTAGCAGGCGGCGGTTTCCTCCGGGGAGGCGGCGGGTGTTTCGCTGACGGGGCTCGGCATGGTTTTCCTTTCACGGTTCGAGTTGCCGCCGACCATCGCCGATGTTATGGCATGGTGAAATTGGCTTTAATGACGGTTAGCGTAAAGATCATGCCAAATTCGCCCAGACGGCCGCATGTCGTCGTGCTTGCCTATGACGGGCTATGCACTTTCGAATTCGGTATTGCCTACGAAGTCTTCGGTCTTCCACGTCCGGAAATGGGCGAGGGCTGGTATCATTATTCGGTCTGCGGCGTCGAACCGGGGCCGCTCCGTGCTGCGGGCGGATTGAGCGTTTCGGCCGATCGCGGCCTGGAGGTTCTGGCCGAAGCCGATCTCATCGTCGTGCCGGGCTGGCGGTCGATCGATGCGCCGGTGCCGGCGCCTTTGATCGATGCGCTGTGTCAGGCTCATGAGCGCGGTGCCCGTATCATGTCGCTCTGCTCCGGCGTTGCCGTGCTTGCCGCGTCCGGTCTTTTGAGCGGCCGGCGTGCGACGACGCACTGGCGCTATGTCGCGTCGCTCGCAGCGCGCTATCCGCAGATCGCCTTCGATGCGAGCGTTCTTTACATGGACGAGGGCAGTATCCTGACGGCCGCGGGCAGTGCGGCCGGCATTGATCTATGCTTGCACGTCGTGCGCGGTGATTTTGGCGCAGAAGCCGCAAACAGTGTGGCGCGCCGTCTGGTAGTTCCGCCGCATCGCGAAGGCGGGCAGGCGCAATTCATCAGCGCGCCCGTGCTCGAAGAGCGGGAGGGAATGCGGCTAGGGCCGCTGCTCCAATGGATGCGGGAGCGGCTGGACGAGGAGCAGTCGATCAGCCTGCTGGCGCAAAAGGCGGGCATGAGCCTGCGCACCTTCCAGCGCCGCTTCGAAAAGTCGACGGGCCTCAGTGTGGGCGAATGGCTGCTCAAAGAGCGGCTTCGCCACGCCCGCAATCTCCTGGAAAAGGAACTTGCCGCATCGCTTGACGACATCGCCGCCGCCAGCGGCTTCGGCACACTGGCGACGATGCGGCATCATTTCCGCAAGCGGCTCGGGACAAGCCCGAGTGCCTACAGGAAGTCGTTCGGGGTTTAGTTGCGGGGCGCGCGCCATGTTGCTGCCCCTCACCCTCACCCTCGCATGCGGGGAGAGGGTAGGCACCATGCTCAAGGTCGAGAAAGCCCAAACGGTGCGGCCTACTTCCTTCTCCCCGCCTGCGGGGAGAAGGTGGCGGCAGCCGGATGAGGGCATCGCCGCAGTCTTGCGAGGTCGCGACCTACTCTGCCGCCTGTCTTGCCATCGGGTTGTTCGGGTGGGTCGTCCAGTTGGCGTAGTTCGGGTCGACGAGACGGCCCGTGCGCTTGTCAAGCGCACCGGCGGGCAGGGCTTCCAGGGTGATGCAGTTTTCGACCGGGCAGACGTTGACGCAAAGGTTGCAGCCGACGCATTCGTCTTCCATCACCTCGAAATGGCGCATGCCGTTGACGAACTGCGTGATCGCCTGATGCGAGGTGTCCTCGCAGGCGATGTGACAGCGGCCACATTTGATGCAGGCGTCTTGGTCGATCTTTGCCTTGGCGACATAGTTGAGGTTCAGATACTGCCAGTCGGAGACGTTCGGAACAGCACGGCCGGTGATATCGTCGAGCGACCTGTGGCCCTTGGCGTCCATCCAGTCGGAGAGCCCGGTGATCATCTCCTGCACGATCTTGAAGCCATAGGTCATGGCCGCGGTGCAGACCTGCACGTTGCCGGCGCCGAGCGCCAGGAACTCGGCAGCATCGCGCCAGGTGGTCACCCCGCCGATACCGGAGATCGGCAGGCCATAGGTTTCCGGATCGCGGGCGATCTCGGCCACCATGTTGAGCGCAATCGGCTTCACCGCCGGGCCGCAATAACCGCCATGGCTGCCGCGGCCATCGATCGACGGTTCAGGCGAAAACGTGTCGAGATTGACCGCGGTGATCGAGTTGATCGTGTTGATCAGCGAGACGGCGTCCGTACCGCCGGCCTTGGCGGCGCGTGCCGGCTTGCGGATGTCGGTGATGTTCGGCGTCAGCTTGGTGATGACCGGCATGCGCGTGTACTGCTTGCACCAGCGCACGACCATCTCGATATATTCCGGCACCTGCCCGACCGCGGAGCCCATGCCGCGTTCGGACATTCCGTGAGGACAGCCGAAATTGAGTTCGATGCCGTCGGCGCCGGTTTCCTCCACGAGCGGCAGGATCGCCTTCCAGGCATCTTCCTCGCAGGGAACCATGATCGAGGCGATCAGGGCGCGGTCCGGCCAGTTCATCTTCACCTGCTTCATTTCGCGCAGGTTGGTGTAAAGGTCGCGGTCGGTAATGAGCTCGATATTGTTGAGACCCAGGAGGCGGCGGTCGGCGCCCCAGATCGCGCCGTAGCGCGGGCCGTTGACGTTGACGACGGGCGGGCCTTCCTCGCCGAGCGTCTTCCAGACGACGCCGCCCCAGCCCGCTTTGAAGGCGCGCTCGACGTTATAGGCCTTGTCGGTCGGCGGCGCGGAGGCCAGCCAGAACGGGTTGGGCGACTTGATGCCGACGAAATTGTTGCGGAGATCAGCCATTGTTCATTCTCCTCACGCGACGGCGACGGCTGGCTGCGCACCGGCAGCAAGCGTACGGTTGATGGATTCGGCAGCATCGCGGCCTTGCGCGACGGCAGATACGGTCAGGTCATCGCCGCCGAAGACGCAGTCGCCGCCCGCCCAGACGCCGTCGAGCGAGGTGCGACCTTCGCCGTCGATGGCGATCCGGCCGGATTCCATGCGCAGCGAACCGAGACCGGATGCTTCAAAGGTCTGGCCGATCGCCTTGAAAATCTGATCGGCGGCGATGACGCCGGTTTCGCCGGTCGTGACGAGACGGCCGTTGGCGAGCTTGGTATATTCCACCTCGATCGCGGCGACCTTGCCGTCCTGCGACAGGATGGACTTCGGCGCCAGCCAGTGGCGGATGATGACGCCCTTGGACGTCGCGAGGTCCTGCTCGAACTCCGAGGCGTTCATGTGCTCCTTGCCGCGGCGGTAGCAAATCGTCACTTCTTCGGCGCCAAGCAGTTTGGCCTGAACGGCCGCATCGATGGCGGTCATGCCGCCGCCGAGAACGACGACGCGGCGTCCGACGGCAACGTCCGCCTTGTTCGTGGCTTGACGGAGACCGGCGATGAAATCGACCGCGTCATCGACACCCGGCAGGTTCTCACCATCGACGCGCAACGCATTGACACCGGCAAGGCCGATTCCGAGGAAGACGGCGTCGTACTGAGACTGCAGATCGGCAAGCGAGAAATCACGGCCAAGCTGCTGGCCGTGGCGGACTTCGATACCGCCGATCGAAAGCACGTAATCCACTTCCTTCTGGGCAAAGTCGTCGACGGCTTTATAAGTGGCGATGCCATATTCATTCAGGCCGCCCGATTTCGACTTGCTGTCGTAGATGGCGACGTCGTGGCCTTTCACCGCAAGGCGGTGAGCGGCGGCAAGGCCGGCCGGGCCGGCGCCGACAACGGCGATCTTCTTACCGGTCGAGGCGGCGCGTTCATAAAACTGCCTGCCTGCCTGAATAGCCGTATCAGTCGCGTAACGCTGAAGGCGGCCGATCTCCACGGGCTTTTCCTCTGCGGTATTGCGCACGCAGGCCTGTTCGCAGAGCTCTTCGGTGGGACAGACGCGGGCGCACATGCCGCCCAAAATGTTCTGATCGAAGATCGTCTTGGCCGAACCGATCGGGTTGCCGGTTGCAATCTGACGGATGAAGAGCGGGATGTCGATGGAGGTGGGACAGGCCGTCATGCACGGCGCATCATAGCAAAAATAGCAGCGGTCGGCGGCCACCAGCGCCTCATGCTTGTCGAGGCGCGGGTGCAGATCGGAAAAATTAGTTTCATACTCGGCGGTCGAGAGCCGGCCGGAATGAATCCCAGTTTCCAGTCGTTCCATTGAAGTTCCCTCGTTATTGGTAAACGGCTAGTGAGAGAAAGCGTAACTCAGGATAAAAAATTTATCAAACGGTAAAATTTTGAAACGTATATTCGCATAAGTGACTGTTTTTGTTATTTTAGGTCGCGGCGTGGAGCACGTATGCTTATCCTCCATGAGGGCAGGCATTCGCCACCTTGCAAAAAAGATTCATAAAAATTCAATTTTTTTCGGATCCGGCGGAACCAAAGGTCAACGCGGTCGTTATTGCGGCATCCGGATGATGATCGCATCGACCCAACATGCGCGCCCCCAACCCATCATCCGGATTACTCACGGTCCCCTCCCGATGAGTGAAAACAGCCAGTGCGCCGCCCTCGCACTGGCTGTTTTTTGTTCTGGGCCAGCAACGGCGAAACTCAGGGGCGCTTGAGGATTTCGAATTCCGTCTCGGGGATCTGCAGGAAATATTCGATACGGCCAGGGACGAGCCGGAGCTCCGCCTTGCCGCTCATGGACGAGGGAACGACGCGTTCCAGCACGGTCTTGCCGAAGCTGTTTTCACTGAACTCGTGAATCTCTGTCCGGTTCGGCAGGATTTCCACCCAGGCGATCTCGATCGCCTTCTTGCCGTTGTGCGTCGCTTCCTTGCAGTTCAGGGTGATCGAAGACGCGCCGCCGGAAATTGCGCCGTAGGAGGCCGAATTGACGATGAGCTCATGAAGCGCCAATCCGAGATGTACGGCGGCATTCGGCGTCATATGCGCATTGATTCCGAAGATCGGCATGGAGCCTGCCGTTTCCGGCCAATAGGGTGCGAACTGCTTTTCCGCAAGGTCGAAGAGATAGGCGCCGCGCCAGCTGGAATCCGTAATCAGATCCTGCGAGTTGGAAAGCGATTGAAGGCGACCGCGGAACTTTGCAAGGAAGCTGTCGAGCGACAGCGTATTGCGGGCCGTTTGCGTCGCGATGCCCTGAATGATCGCGAGCAGATTCTTCGAGCGGTGCGACAGTTCGCGCAGCAGCGATTTCAGCACTTTTTCACGGTGTCGCAGCTCGGTGACCTCGGAGATGACCGAAAGAATCCCGAGCGAGCCACCGTTATTGATGCGCTGTACTTTGAGTTCGTAGGTCCGGACCTCGCCATCGACGTCCATATCGATCTCGGCATTCGTCGCCGTCCCGGTTTCGAGCACCTTGAACTTGAGTGTCCTCAGATAATCGCCGTGCGCCTTGCCGAAGAGGTCGCTGTCGCTGCCGCCGGCGAAAAACAGTTCGGCGAAATGGCGGGGAAGATTTTCGGCGTAGGAAAGTGTCAGCGTGGAGATCCTGGAAGAGAATCGAAATTCCGGCGCTGTTCAGCGCCCGCTCCATCATCGCGGACTTGCCCTCCAGCGCGAAAGGCTTGCCGGTTAATGGTTCTGTCGTATTCACCAGGCCGCCTTTCCTTCGATCCTTCTTGCGCAGCTGGAAAGAGGTTGCCATTTCAGGAACCCCGCTGGTCATATTATGACCAAGCGTTGGAGAAACCGTTAAAGCTGTTGCCGGAGCGGCCCAGCTAGCTGGGAACGCCTCGCAATTGGCTTTGTTCCGTCGCTTTGACGGTTCGGCTTCATGCCGCAACCTTGGTGGATTCATTGAAGAATAGCGCCTGGCTGATCAAAGCCTTGACCATGTCTGGATTGAAGGGCTTGGTGACCAGGAATGTCGGTTCCGGCCGCTCGCCTGTCAAAAGGCGCTCTGGAAAAGCGGTGATGAAAATCACGGGCACGCTTGATGTCTTCAGGATGTCGTTCACGGCGTCGATGCCGGAACTGCCGTCGGCAAGCTGGATATCCGCAAGGACCATGTTCGGCTTGGTCTTGTTGTAAAGAGCAACGGCCTCGGAATGCGTGCGGGCGATTCCAGTCACCTTGTGGCCGAGGCTTTCGACCATCTGCTCGATATCCATCGCGATCAGCGGTTCGTCTTCGATGATCATGATATCGGTTGCCACCTGGCGCGAGATCTCCTGCGAGGCCTTGTCGAGCAGGCTCATCACTTCCTGGTCGTCGCTCTCGAGGATGTCGGCGATTTCGCCGACGCGGAAATTCTCGACCGACGCGAGGATGAAGGCCTGGCGGGCAAGCGGCGAGACCTTGCTGAGGTTTACGGTCGCACGCTGCTCCCAGGCGTAAGGCGACGCCGGCTCGGGAATCTGGATGGCAGTGGAACCAAACAGTTTCGTGAACAGTTTGTAGAGTGCGACGCGGTCGTTCTCGGTATCCGGGAAAATGGAGATGTCGGCGATGATCGCTTCCAAAACTGCGGCAACGTAAGCATCACCCGAAGTCTGGGTGCCGGTAAGCGCGCGGGAATAACGACGCAAATAAGGAAGATGCGGCGCAATTCGAGTAGAAAGTGTCATTAAAAACTCCCGTCCGTAGGCCATAACTGGCTCTAATGTAGTGGAAACGTCGCGCTATTAAAAAAGTTCCAGTATATGCGGAACTTTTTTCACAGCCTTGCATTATGGTGGCGACGAATGAAGGGCGTACCGCGATTTTGAGCCTCGATGAACGGCAAGTATCTGAGCACCAACCGCCTCGAGCGGCGGAGGGTGCTGTTGGCATATCAAGCCGCAGCGCAAACGTATCGTCCATTCAGACAAAGACAACGGCGAGAAGCGACGAGTTTATGAAAAAGCAGCAGAACGAAGAACAGAACCAGCGGCGGCTGGAAATGCGCGCGAGCGATATCCTCGATCCAAACAACCAGATCGGCGTCAAACTGCGGTCCCTTTATGCAGCCGCACAGGACGAGGCGATCCCCGATCGTTTTCTCGATCTGCTCGAGAAGCTGGACCAGGCTGAGATGATGGCTTCGGCCAAACTGGCCGAATAAGGGCGAGCTGATGGATAAGGCTAAACCAAGCTTCAAACGCGAACTGCTGGCGGCGTTGCCGAGTCTGCGTGCATTCGCGATTTCGCTGATCGGCCGGCACGATCGAGCCGACGACTTGGTGCAGGACACCATCATGAAGGCCTGGGGCAAAGCAGGATCACTTCGAGATGGGCACCAACATGAAGGCCTGGCTTTTCACAATCCTGCGCAACGAACTCTATAGCCAGATGCGTAAGAGCGGCCGCGAGATCCAGGACAGCGACGGCCTTTTCACCGAATCCATGGCGATGCATCCGGCCCAATACGGCGCGCTCGACCTGCAGGATTTCAAGAAGGCGCTTGACCAACTGCCGCCGGATCAGCGCGAGGCGATCATTCTCGTCGGCGCATCAGGCTTCTCTTACGAAGAAGCCGCGGAGATCTGCGGATGCGCCGTCGGCACCATCAAGAGCCGCGTCAATCGTGCACGCCAGCGGCTCCAGGAACTGCTGCAGATCTCCGGCGAAGCGGATTTCGGCCCGGATTCGACGTCCGCGCCGCTGACGTCAAAGGCCTTCGCCTTCTGATCCACGCGTTGAATGGGAGGAAAAAACCTCCTCGATTGAACTGACTCCCGAAAGTTGGACATCAACCTTCGGGGGTTTTGCATGTCCAAGCACAGCGAAGCTTTTAAGTTTTCTGTTGTGGAGTTTTTTCAGAAGGGCGATCGTGGCTTTCGGGAGGTCGGTGCGCATTTCGGCGTCGATCATGCGACGGTGAGTAAATGGGTGGCGATCCATAAAGCTCATGGTGCTGAAGGCCTTGTAAAGAAGTTCAGCCACTACGACGCCGCGTTCAAGCTATCAGTTCTCCAGCGGATGTGGGAGCATGGGCTGTCGTGCGGCCGAAGAAGTATCGCTCCTACAAGGGCAGTCTGGGGCGCAGAGCTCCCGATCTCATCAAACGGCAGTTCAGCGCAAAGGCGATCAATCAGAAATGGGTGATCTCTCGCCAGTCATGGACCGTCAACTGTCCACCTTTATGGGATCAGTTCACAGGCGCCGGCTTTTTGTTGTGCAAGAGATGAAGACTAGCCCTGAAAACTCGAAGAGAGCCGCTGTTGATCCCGACCGAGGATTTTGCGACTCTTAGTTCAATGAGAGCGGGAGGTGTCTGATGGTGCAACGACTTGTGCGAGTGGAGGATGAGGGGGACTGGAAAGCCTATCACTCCATTCGCCGTCGAGTTTTTTTTGAGTTGCGTGGTCGCAATGACTACGATCCGTTGCACCCCGATGAGTATCGAGATGGGCACATTCCCCTATTGTACAAGATCGATGGAAATGCAGTCGGTACGGTTCGCCTAGATATCGCACATGACAACGGATTAGCCGGAACAGTCCGCCTCGTTGCCGTTCTGCCAGAGCGCCAAGGGAAAGGGGTCGGGGCTGCGATGATGCTTGAACTGGAGAAGCTGGCCTTGAGGAAAGGACTACGTCGTCTACAGGTTCACGCCGCACGGGATGCAGTAGGGTTTTACCAGAAGCAAGGCTGGGAAATGGTCGACCACCACGAGCAGTCACCTATCATGATCAAACGGATTAGCTGACTCCGCCTCCTAACGCGCTACAGACCCCTTGTGGCACTTGCTACATAATCCCGCAAAAGTGCGAGCGAAACTGGCTAGAGGTCAGGATCCCTAGTCGCGGTGTTTGGAGCCCATCAGGTTTGTTGCAACGAGCGCGGCTAGCACGCCGGCCGTCAGAAGCGGCTGTGAACGGACAAGGCTGATGCCGACGGCTGCCAGCGACTCGATCGCCAGGCGGCGCTCCTGCGCGCGACGCGCTTCCTGTGCGTTCATGATCTTCATGACGATCAGCACGACGATGCCGATCAGCAGCGCGCATGCCGCAAGAAAGAGCGCAGCACCCACTGCGCCGTAGATGTCCGCGAGCCAGATTGTCCCGGCTGTCACCGCAAGCACATAGGCGCTCAGAAGGAAGATTGCGGCGAGCACGATGAAAATACCGTTGCGCTTGGTTCGCGCAACGGTCCTGTGAAAACTGTTTCCTATCAAAAGGCTGAGGATCGGAAAGAGCATCGATCCTCCTTAGCGGCGTGCGAGGAGCGCGAGCACGAGGCCGAAGGCGGCCGCCGCACCGATCGTTGCGATCGGATGCCTGCGTACCGTATGGCGAACTTCATTTGCGCCGCGCAGATAGCTCTCCTGCAGATCGTGGAGGAGGTCTTCGCTGCGGCCAAGGAGTTCGTCATAGCCAGCAGCCGCCTGATAGCGGAGCTTTTCGCCGCGCCGTCGCGAATTCTTCGCAACCAGCTTCGTCAGGGTCGCGATTTCGTCGCGTAGGCTTTCGATCTGGTCCTCGATCGTGGATTCGATGTCGTGAAGCGTATTGTTGCCATGGCGCCGGCCGCGAATGGACGGGAGGATTGAAGCCATGATGCTCTCCTTGGAATGGGCGCGCGCAAAGTCGCGGGCCGGTTTTAAACGAGGTCAGCACCGATCATTGCAATAAGTCGTATCGCCCGGCATTGATCCAAATCATCGACACGACAACGCGCTGGCCAATCAAAAGTTCCGGCGGGTTAGCGGCCGGCAAGCGCGCTGTGAGCCAGGACAAAGGGTGTTCCGTCCATCGGAACCTGATTGATGCGCAGCGGGCATCCAAATACAGATCGCATGCGCTCGTCGGTGAGCACGTCGCTGACGCTGCCGGCAGCGGCTAGGCCCCCGGCTTTCATGAGGACGATCTGGTCCGCGAAAAGAGCGGTCAGGTTGAGATCGTGCATGACCGCGATCACGCCGCCGCCTGCGTCGCAGAACTTCCGCGCAAGGCTCATGATCGTCAGCTGATGGCTTATGTCGAGGCTGGAGACCGGCTCATCGAGCAACAGCCAGCAGGGTTTTCCATCCACGACCGGCTCGCAGATCTGGCACAGCACGCGCGCAAGCTGGACGCGCTGCTGTTCGCCGCCCGAAAGCTCCTGGTAGAAACGGCCTTCGAAGCCTCCGAGGTCGACGGCGGCGAGCGCCCGTGCCGCGATCTGCTCTGACTGTTCGGGGTGCAGGTTCAGCCCTGTCGTCAGTCCCATGCGCACGACCTCGCGCACTGTGAAGGGAAAGGAGATGGCGCTTGCCTGCGGCAGCACGCCGCGAATGGCGGCCAGCTGCCAGGGTTGCATTGTCTTGACCTCTTCGCCGTTGATGCGCACGGAGCCGTCGCAGGAAAGCTCGCCGGAGATCGCCTTCATTGTGGTCGTCTTGCCGGAGCCGTTCGGTCCGGCGATCGCCGTCAACTGGCCGGCCTTCGCCGTAAGGCTGATGTCATGCACGATTGTCTTGCCCGACAGGCGGACCGAGATGCCGGAAAGTTCGATCATCGAAATTCACTTTTAGAGCGCAAGCCGCGAGCGCTGCCGCAACAATATCCAGAGGAAGAAGGGACCGCCGACTGCAGCCGTGATGATGCCGATCGGCAATTCGGCGGGCGCGACGATGGTGCGCGCCAGAACGTCGGCGAAGATCAAGAGCGAGCCGCCGAGGAGAGCGGAGGCTGGCAGCAAATAGCGATGGTCGGGGCCGATGATCATGCGTAGCAGATGCGGCACGACAATGCCGACAAAACCGATACCACCGCTGACGGCAACCGATGCGCCGGTTGCGGCGGCAACGGTTACGATCGCGGTATTCTTCAGCCGCTGAACCGGGACGCCCATATGAAACGCCGCCGCTTCACCAAGTGTTATGGCATTCAGTCCGCGCGCCATGAAGGGCAGGACTGCGAAGGATGCCAGAATGATCGGCGCGGCGGCGGCGATCTTCATCCAGGTTGCGCCTGCGAGCGAGCCCATGGACCAGAAAGTGAGATCGCGAAGCTGCTGGTCGTTGGCGATATAGGTCAAAAGACCTGTCATCGCACCCGTCAGAGCTCCGAGCGCGATCCCCGCCAACAGCATCGTGGCGACCGAGGTCTGGCCATTGGTCGTTGCGATCCGGTAAAGCAGCAACGTCGTAACAAGGCCACCGCCGAAAGCTGCAACCGGCAGGGCATAGATCCCGAGCAGCGCAAGGAACGGCATGGCGATCGTTCCGCCGAGCACGATCATCACAACGGCGCCGAAGCTCGCTCCGGACGACACGCCGACGAGGCCGGGATCGGCAAGCGGATTGCGGAACAGTCCCTGCATCACAGCGCCGGAGACGGCGAGCGAGCCGCCGACGAGAAAGCCGAGGATGGCCCGCGGCATCCGGATGTCGAAGATGATGATCCGGTCGCGCATGTTGAGCGCCGTCTCCGAACCCGCCACGTTTGCAATCACGTCGACAATCGAGGCATCCGAGGCGCCGGTCGTCACCGAAAATAGCAGCGAGAAGACGGAACCCACCACGAGCAGGCCGATCACGAGGAGCGCCAGCCGCCCCCGATCGCCTGCCTTGCGGTGCTCGCGAAGCGCGGCTATCGAAAAAAGTGATCGTTTCTGTCCCGTCATGGCGTCCAGCAGAGCCATCTTAGCCCCCGTAGATTGCCGCGTTCAATTCGCGGACGGCGCCTGCGGTGCGCGGGCCGAAGCCGAGCAGGTGCAGGCCATCCATGCGGATGACGGCCTTCTTCTGGGCCGCGGGGGTCAGTGCCAGCGCCGGCTGCTTGAAGAGGTCGTCGTTGGCGGCCGCGTGACTGCCCTGACGGTTCATCATCAGGATCACATCGGGCTTTGCCTCGACGATCGCCTCATCAGTCACCGGCTTGTAGCCTGAGAAGCTGCCGACGGCATTGATGGCGCCCGCGAGCTTGATGATGCCATCAGCCGCCGTGTCCGTGCCGGAGGCCATGATCTTGCCGCCCTGCGTGCTGAGGATGAAAAGCACGCGCTTGCGCTCCGCTTGAGGCCGCTTGCCGGCATCGACGATCGCGGCATCCAGATCGGCGCCAACCTTGGTTTCCAGCGCCCTGGCCTTGTCGGGCACGGCAAGCAGTGTGCCGATCGTGTCGATCTTCGTCAGGATGCCTGCGCGATCGTAGGTATTCGGAACCGTCTCGAACGGCACGCTGGCGTTCTTGAGGACGGTCAGCGCTTCCGGCGGACCCGATCCTTCGACAGCGATGATCGCGGTCGGGTTGACGGCAAGGATGCCTTCCGGAGAGAGAGCCCGCATATAGCCCACGTCCGGCAGCTTCATGGCCGCTTCGGGATAGGTGCTGGTGGAATCACGGGCGATGAGGCGGCTTTCTTCGCCGAGCGCATAGACGATTTCCGTCACGTCGCCGCCGACGGCGACGAGGCGCGAGGTGTCGATCTTTTTCGGTTCCTCGGCCTGCGCCGCCCGGATGAAGCTATTCTCCGCCGTTGCAGCGGGCAGCAAAGGCAGCGCCATGACGGCCGCCGTCAGCGCCAGTTCGCAAAGCCGGAGGCGGCGCACGCTCGAAGGTATTTTCATCGTTCCGCTCCTTTACGCTGCAATGCTCGTTCCGGCCTTCGGCAGGCTTTCGATGATCTCGCGCCAATCGGTACGCTCGTCGAAACCTTCCTTCCGCTTGCCGAAGAACTGGATGATCATTTCGCCCTTGGCGTCATAGGCTTCCAGCGAAGTGACATGGCCGTCCTTGGTGGGCTTGCGCACGGCCCAGGTCTCGGCGATGTGGTCCTGGCGCAGATGCAGGTGGAAGGTGGGATCCATGATGTTGATCCAGGGTCCCATCGCCTGAACGTTGAAGATCGGGCCGGAGTGGATCTGCACGATGCCGTTGTTCGCGACAAAGCACATGATCGGCAGACCGGCTTTGACGGAGGCGTGCATCATTTCGGCCGTCGCCGTGTTGTCGAGCTTCCAGGCGTAATCGTCGCCGACCGTGCGCAGCGCGGCCTGGCGGCCGATTTTCAGGCGCTTCAGCATGCCGAAGAATTCATGTGTGTCCGTGAGTTTGCTCCAGTTGTCGCGCAGCTCGTCGCGGCCGACGTCGCCGCTCTCATCTTCTGAAGCGGAGATTTCGGCTTCGACGAATTCCTGCGACTGGTCGTCGAGCTTCAGATCAGCGACGATCGAGCGGTAGGCCTCGACGTTCGAATTCGGACGCAGATGCACCTTGTGGACCGCGTTGCCCGTCTTGTCGAAATACTGCAGGCTGAGGCGTTCCTCGTCGCCATTCTTCTTCGTGACGGCAAAGCCATAGGCCCAGCGGCTCGGGAAGATGCGAAGGTCGATGTTTTCGCCGAGCACGATTGCGCCCTGCATGCCCATTTTGATGTTTTCGAAAACGCCGATCTTTTCGTGGACGGCACTTTCATTGCGCGACAGCGCCATGACTTCGCCGAGTTCGGCCACGCGCTCCAGAAGCTTCAGCGCGCTGGCGTCAATGCGGGTCGCGGAAATACCGACTTCGGCGGCGACGAGGGCCGCTTCGGAAATGTTCAGCCGCGCTGCGATATCGCGCTCGCGGATCTGCGGATTTTCGGCGCGGAACGCGCGAATCTCGGCCGGTGCCGGTCTGGTCTCATCGGTCATCTGCTACCCTTACTTATTGAGAATGAGTTTGCCCTGCCGGGTAATTTTCATGCGGTAGACCACGCCGTCATGCCGGATCATGATCTCGTTCGCGCCGCGGAAAATGTCCGCGCTTTCGACGGTGCGAATTTCGACTGCCTCCCTCGGGAGAGGTGCATGCTTAAAGGTGTCTGGCTTCTCAACCATCATTTCGGTTGGCAATTTCCGCTGGTGCCGAGGGCTTGTTTTCCTCCGGCCTTGATACAATTATCTTGACTTTCATAGTCACCATTTTTTAAAGACGCAATAGAAGACTTAAAAACTCAAGTTTTAGAAATTAATGGAGAAGCGGTATGGCGGCGGGCAGATTTGCGGCACTTGTGGCAGGCGGATTTATGGCGGCTGGAAGTCTTTGCCCCGCTTATGCGCAGGATGCCGCCGCAGCCGTCCCCGCGAATACCCTCGAAGTCGAGTTGAATGCCCTGACGCCCTCGCAGAAGGGCTGCATGATGACCTTCGTGGCGCTCAACAAGCTCGCCGCATCCGTCAACAAGATCTCTTTCGAGCTTGCCTTCTTCAACGACAAGAACGCCGTCGACAAGATCACCGTGCTCGACTTCCGCGATCTGCCGCAGGGCAAGAAGCGGGTGCGGCAGTTCGACATGCCGAATGTGAAGTGCGAGGCCGTGACCCGCATTCTCATCAACGATACGCCGGTCTGCGACGGCCCGGCAGCGGGCGAATGCATGAAAGGTCTCGTTACCCGTTCGCAGATTTCCGTTCCCTTTGAGGGGTGAGCAACTCGCGCCGGAGATGATCTCCGGCGGGCTTCAGTTTCAAACCGGCCGGGGCAGGGCACATGGCAGTTTCAGCGAAATCCAGGTCGCGACGCGATTTCATCGTGGAGCAGGATGCTGACGGTTTGAACGACAATATGCCGGGTATCCATCCCGGTCATGAAATGCCCGAGCTGCGCAATGCGCAGCGCCAGCCCGCCGCAGAAGCCGTGATCCACTATGCGCGCCTCTCGCTGATCGAATCTTTCCCGGAACATCCGCAGGCGCAAAAGATAGCCGCGGCAGACGCGCCGCCGATGGACCATGGTACCCTTGAAAAGCAGGCAAGCGAGGCGAAGCCGAGCAAGCGACGCGTCGCCGCTGCCTGCCTGACGTCCTTTGCCTTTCACGCCATTCTCTTCACAGCCCTGGCAATCGGCTTCGTCGTGACGCCACACGACCCGGAGGAGGAAGCGGGCGAGGCCGTGAGCGTCGTCATCCTTGGCGATTCCGAAGCCGACCAGGCCTCTACCGGCGATCCGGATCTGCAGGTCGAGCCGCAACCGGAAGAAGTTGTCGCCGAAACGCTGCAGCCGCAGGCTGTCCAGCCCATGGAAGTCCAGCCGACGGAGGTTCCACCGGAAACGGTGCAGCCGACCCAGGCGGAGGCCGTGCCGCCAATGCAGGAGGTTACGCGCGTCTCCCCCGAGACGGTGACGGCGGCAGAACCTGAGGTGCTGACTTCGAATGTTCCTGCTGAGACCTCGGTCGTGCAGCCGATGGCCACGGAGACACCGGAGGAATTGAAGCCTGTCGAGCCGGTCGAGACCGCCGAAGCGCTGCCGGAGCCGGTGCAGCCGCAAGAGGCACCGACGCCGACAGCCAAGCCGAAGGCTGAAAAGCCGAAGCCGGTGGAAAAGAATCAGCCGCCGAAGAAGATGGAAAAGAAGGTTGCCGGCTCCCAAGGCGAGAACAAGCAGGATTCCAGGCGAGGGGCCAGCGACGGAAGCGAGACGGCAAATTCCGACCAGAACTCGCGCAGTGCCGGGAGCTCCGGCGGGGCCGGAAGCGCAGCCGTTGCCAACTATCCCGGCAAGGTTCAGTCGCGCATTCGCCGCGCAGTCAAGGTGCCTACGGAATATAAACGGATGAGCGCTTCGATGAGTGTCCGCGTGCGCCTGACGATCGGCGGCGACGGTTCGCTGGTGTCTCTTTCCGTCGCGCGCAGCTCCGGAATTCCCGAGCTGGATCAGGCGGTTGTGGCCGGCGTGCGCCGTGCCTCGCCTTTCCCGCCGCTGCCTTCCGAGTGGGGCAAGCCGAGCTGGACCTTCACGCAGGACGTGCAGATCTCTGGCCGGCGATAAAATATGACAAAAAATGTCAACTTTATACTTTACTCTAAAAATCAAGTTTAATAAGGTCCGTTCGCACACGTTAGAATCGTGTGACGATCAACGAGCGAACGGGTGATAAATGGCTCGGAAGGCGAAGAAGGGATCTAACCGGGAAATCCGCGTCAGCGCGGATGTGGCAGCGCAGACGGCGCAGCAATCTTCCGGCGGATCGAAACTGGATGGCCGCAGTTTCCTCTATGTCGGCGGCCGCGATTGCCAGGTGGCGCATCTTCGCCAGATCGCGAGCAGCTTCGGTGCCGAACTGATCCATCATGACGGCGGGCTGCGCGAGGCGGTCTCGCGGATCGATACGGTTCTTCCCTCCGTCGACTGCGTGTTCTGCCCGATCGACTGTATCAGCCACGATGCCTGCCTGCGGGTGAAGACCGGTTGCAAGAAGTTCGGCAAGGCCTTCATTCCGCTGCGCAATGGCAGCAAATCGAGCCTCGAGCGTGCGCTGCAGACAATGAACGAACGAGACAATTCCCGATGAAAGACCAGCGCCCTGACGGGTTCATGATGATCGGCCTGCATAAGCTCGCCGCGCAGAATGGCGACGGCCTCGTGCCCGAGCTCTACGATCTCTTGGTGAAAAATGCCGAGCGCCAGCAGCTTTATCCGAACGTGACGGAGTTTCCCGTCTGGGAAGCGCGCATGCCGGGAGAAAAGACCGATGCAGCGCTTGGCCGCGAGGCGGCAAACGGCAATAATGTCGTTGCCTTCCCGCAGGCCCGCGCGGACGGCACGAAGGTGTGAGGAGCTCCCGATGTATATTGCGATGAACCGCTTCAAGGTCGCAACCGGCGCCGAGGCGGATTTCGAGAATGTCTGGCGCAACCGCGACTCCAGTCTGGCGCAGGTGCCCGGCTTCGTCGAGTTCCGCCTGCTGCGCGGCAAGACGGATGCGGAGGAGGGCTATACGCTATTTTCGTCGCACACGGTCTGGCAGAGCGAAGAGGATTTCCAGAACTGGACGAAATCCGAGAACTTCCGCGCGGCGCACCGCAATGCGGGTGACCATAAGGTCATGTACAAGGGGCCGCCGGTATTCGAAGGTTTCAACGTCGTGGACGGCATATGAGCGATCCGGACCGTATCGAAGTTCTGCCGGTCCTGCCGTCGCTCGATATTGCCGCGACGCTTGCCTTTTATCGTGAAGAACTCGGCTTTGCGCAGATCGTGCACCAAGCGCCCGACTATCTGATCGTCAGGCGCGATGAGATGGAGCTGCATTTCTGGCGCACGGACGATGCCAGCCTGCCGGAGAAGACGTCGATCTACCTGCGTGGCGGGGGCATTGGGGCCCTCCATGCGGAATATCGCGCGAAGGGCGTCAGGCATGTGACGGATATGCAAGTGCGGCCCTGGAACATGGAGGAATTCTACATCCATGATCCGCACGGCAACCTGCTGCGCTTCGGTCGGGTGCCGCAGCGCTAAGCTTATCGTTTGGTGCGCATCAAACCGCCGGCGGCGATCGCCAGCCAGCCGAGCATCATCGCCCAGCCGCCAGTCGGCGCCGCAAAGGGGAATAGCCCGATCCCCGCAAGGCGCAGCATCACGAGATCGCCGGCAAAGAGCAGTGTGCCGACGATGATCAGAAAACCGGCCAGCCGGGCGGTTCTGATCTCCTTAATCCCAATTGCGAGACCTAATAAGGCAGGGGCGTGTGCCAGGCACATCGCGGAGGCGGAGGCTGCGAGCGCGGCTTCACCACCACCGTGGGCCGCGAGGGCGGCAAGTGCCACGCCTGCCGCGCCGAAGAGACCGGCAAAAACGAAGAAAAGCGGTGCGGCACGCGCGTTCGAGATCATGGCTGATCTTACTCCCTGTTCTGCATATGAAACGCCAGCCGTTCGATCGGCGGCCAGATGATCTCACGCAGCTTCTCGTTGACGATCGTCTCGTCCATTGCGCGGCGGAAGCAGAGCAGCCACTCGTCACGCTCGACCGGGCCGATCGCGGCGACGAAATGGCGACTGCGCAGCCGCGGATGGCCGCGTTTGTCAGTATAGAGCGGTGGCCCGCCGAGGTAGCCGGTCAGATATTCGTAGAATTTCTCCTCGCTACCTTTGAGACTCGGCGGATGGACCGCGCGGACACGCCTTGCCTCCGGCAGCGTGTCCATTAGCTCGTAAAAACGCTGCGTCAGCGCCCGCACCGTGAGGCCGCCGCCGATCGCCTGATAGAGCGTGATAACCTCTTCCATCAAATTCCGTCCCCTGAAATGCACTCCTAATGCACTGCTGCTGCGCTATTCGCAACCGGTTGCGATGCGCCGCGGCATTTCGCCCAGGATGATTGAGGCAGAGCGTGGCTGGCAGATTATGATTGACAAAACCGTCCAGACGGTATTTTTATGTAACATGTCAACTGCTCATCATCGCAAGAAACAACCTGTTCTCGTGCGCCGGCAATTGCTGGATGTCGCCGCACGCCTTGCGACGGAGCAGGGCATGGCGTCGGTGACGCTCGATGCCGTCTCCGGGGCATCCGGCATCAGCAAGGGCGGTTTGCTGCACCATTTCCCGACCAAGAACGCGCTGCTGGATGCGTTGTTCGACAGTCTGCTCGAGCGCTTCGATCAGGAACTCGATGAACTGATGCGCGCCGATCCGGCGCCGCAAGGGCGCTTCACGCGCGCCTATCTTTTCGTTTGCGCCGACATCAGCAAAAGGACGGATGACTCCCGCCACTGGACGCAGGTGACGATTGCAATGCTCGCCGAGCCGCGACTGCGCCAGCGTTGGCGGGAATGGGTGCGGGAGCGGGCGGAAGAATATGTCGGCACCGACTCGTCGATCGACGCTCAGATCGTGCGCTTTGCTGCGGACGGTCTCTGGCTTGCCGACGCGACGGAAAGCAACTTGATCGGTACTGCCGAACGCAGCGCGCTGGTTGCCCGGCTTACCGAACTCACGAAGCGCTAATTATTTCCGAAGGACAGAACCATGAGCCCGGCTGCCGTCTACGCGCTGCTTTTCGTCGCAATCATCCTGGAAGTGATCGGCACGACCGCGCTGCAGCTCTCCCAGCAGCTCACGCGTTTCTGGCCGAGCGTACTTCTCGTCGTCTGTTACACGGCTGCCTTCTACGTCCTGTCGCTCACTTTGAAGGTGATCCCGGTCGGCATTGCCTATGCGATCTGGAGCGCTTTGGGAATAGTGCTGATTTCGGTGGTCGGGTTTGTCTATTTTAAGCAGCGCCTCGATCTTCCCGCCGTGATCGGGCTCGGGTTGATCATTACCGGCGTTCTGGTCGTAAACCTCTTTTCGAAATCCATTTCTCATTGATTTCTCTCGATTTTCTCCGTTAATTGCCTCGCTTTGCAAGGGCAGCGCCAAGAGGTCTGTGTGCCGGCTGCGTTGACGAGCATCGCGGATGCCCCAAATGAGCCGGTAAGGAAGGCACTGGAGCCGATTAAAGAGCGCGGCCCGAAACCGCCCGGACTTCCAAGCCGCTCACTGCTGAGGGAGCATCCATGCGACTACTCGTTCTTGGTACGGGCGTGATGGCGAAGAACCAGTTGCGCCATTTCGCGCACATGGATGGTGTCGAGGTCGTCGGCGCGGTCGATACCGATCCCGATCGCCTGAAGCTCTTCGCCGATGAATTCGGCATCGAAAAACGTTTCCTGACATTGGACGACGCCATAGCCTGGGGTGATTTCGACGCTGCGACGAACGTCACGCCGGACCGCATTCATCACCCGACGACCATGGCGCTGATTGCTGCCGGCAAGCATGTGCTCTGCGAGAAGCCGCTGGCGGAAAACTATCCGAAGGCTCTGGAGATGACGGAAGCGGCTGAAACGGCAGGCGTCGTCAACATGGTGAACCTCACCTACCGCAACGTCGCGCCGCTGCAGCGCGCCCGCGAGATGGTACTCGCCGGCGAGCTCGGCACCATCAAGCATGTGGAAGCATCCTATCTGCAGAGCTGGCTCGTGTCGCGCGCCTGGGGCGACTGGCGCACGGAATCGACTTGGCTCTGGCGTCTTTCGACCGGCCACGGGTCGACCGGTGTGCTCGGCGATGTCGGCATCCACATCCTCGATTTTGCCGCTTATGGTGCAGCGACCGATATCGATCACGTCTTTGCCCGGTTGAAGACCTTCAACAAGGTACCGGGCGGCCAGATCGGCGAATATCTTCTGGATGCGAACGACAGCTTCACGATGTCGCTCGATTTCGCAAACGGCGCGCTCGGCGTGGTGCATGCCAGCCGCTGGGCGACGGGCCACTTGAACGAGCTGAAGCTTCGCATCTACGGCGAGAGGGGAAGTCTTGAGGTCAACCATCGCCCTTCAGGCTCGGATTTGCGCGGCTGCCTCGGCGAGAATGTCGAGAGTGCCACCTGGAGGGAGATCGAGGCCGCTCCGGTTTCGACCAACTACCAGCGCTTTGCCGAAGCGGTGATGAGCGGCCTGCAGCCTGACCCCAACTTCCGCCACGCAGCCAACCTGCAGAAGGTGATCGATCTTGCGATGATCACCGAGCGCGAACGGCGCGAACTGAAGGTGTGATTTCGGCGTGAAGCACGAAAAAGCGCTGCGCGCCCTGCCAGCGCGGACGCTCCGTCAGTGGACGATATCCGTTCCAGGCGGGGGGACGGGGAAAACGCTGTCCAGAGGAAACCGGCGGGTCTCAGCATGGGAGGTCGCAGCAAGCGCGCTCGTTCTTCTCGCCCGAAGTTCCTCCTGGATGATCGAGTCCATGCCGAACCTGAAATTCCTGGTGCTGAACCGCGCTGCGTGCGTGCGAATGGTTTCGGGATCGAAATCCTCGGCGTGTTCTTCGAACGACCGCACTGCGTCGACGATGGCTTCAACGTTCTGCTCATAGAAGAGGAGGCCTGTTTCTCCCGGCACGACCGTTTCAAGCGCTCCGCCACTGCCGAAAGCGATGACCGGCCGGCCGCTCGCCATGGCTTCCACTGGGACAAGGCCGAAATCCTCCTCTCCGGGGAAGATTAGGGCGCGGCATCGGGCCAGTTTTTCCTTGAGAACGGGAAAGGGCACCCGCCCCAGGAATTTCACGGTCGGCCCCGCGATCGACTTCAACATGGCAAGCTCTTTGCCTTCGCCGATGACGACGAGGTTGCGTCCCATCTTGGAAAAGGCCCTCACGGCGAGATCGACCCGCTTGTAGGAGACGAGCTGCCCGGCGCAAAGATAAAAGTCCTCGATGGTATCGGACGGCGCATAGTCCTCGACTGCTACCGGCGGATAGACGACCGTGGCGGAGCGTCCGTAATACTTGCCGATGCGCGCTTTTACATGGTGCGAATTCGCGACGAAACGGTCGACGCGCATGCTGGTGCTGACATCCCAGGACCGCAGAAGCGGAGCGATCACCGGAAGCATTATTCTGGAAGCGAGGCCGGCATGCGAACGATAGACGTGATAGTGGTCCCAGATATAGCGCATCGGCGAATGGCAGTAGCAGACATGTGTCGAATGCGGGGGAGCAATGATGCCTTTGGC
This sequence comes from Rhizobium yanglingense, assembly GCF_977109285.1. NCBI lineage: Bacteria > Pseudomonadati > Pseudomonadota > Alphaproteobacteria > Hyphomicrobiales > Rhizobiaceae > Rhizobium > Rhizobium yanglingense. The sequence continues at coordinate 90,362 of NZ_CDSAWY010000001.1, read as the reverse complement.
GGGGCCGGATTCGCTTGAGATGATCAGGTCGTATCCGCTGAGGTCGAGGCTTTCGAGCGCGAAGGGCATCAGCGGAAGTAGCGACTGATAATGCCTGATGGCACCCGGCAGGCGCTGCAGAAATGACGTCTTGACGACATGTCCCCTTATTTTTTCGGAGACACGGCTTTCATCGTAAACGAGGGTGAAGATGTCGGCGTCTGGGAACATGTCGCAGAGGGCCTCCACGACCTTCTCGCCGCCGCGCATCGAAACCAGCCAGTAATGAACAATCGCGACACGCATGATGTCTCCCTCGCCAACCAGTCGGACCATCATCGTTGAAGCGGGGGACATTCCACAGAGCCTAGATTGGCCTGCAACGGCCCTAATACGGTGTAGAGCGACGGCCGAAAGACCTATGTGGAGCGGGCACTTGGCCAGAGATACCGCAACTGGGGGAAGCGGCCGGTGGTTTTCTACTCCGTCTTCCTCAGATTGGACTAAAGAAGGCTGCGTCACGGTGGATTTACTCGAATTGCATTAGGCGCATCATCGGAATTCGGCGGTTTGCCCGCTGCAGAATCACGAGGAGAACAAGTCGCGCCATGCCCATTGCTGCCGTACGCAATTCAAGAACCGCATTGCCCGGCGCCCGTCGTGTCCTCCGCTTCATCATGGCGGCAGGGCTCATTGGCACCGCGTTCACCGGACAAGCCGTCCATGCAGCAGACGACAGCTACCGCATCAGAGCGCAGACGAGGATGAAGGTCTCGGTCGTGGAATGGGTGACTTCAACGGGCGAGTACAAGGAATGGACCGCTCTCAACGGCGAATTTGCCGTGTCTCAGCGCGGCGATATCTCGATGCCGATGGTCGGCGAGATTGCCGTTCTCGGCAAGACGACGGAAGAAACGGCGCTCCTGATCGGTGAGAGGATCAAGAAACTGACGGGGCTTGCCACCGCTCCCATCGCCTCGGTTGAGATCGCCAAATATCCGATGGTCTATGTCACGGGTGCCGTCGAACGGCCGAACGAGTTCGAATTCCGGCCAGGACTGACCGTCAAGCAGGCGCTTGCCCTGGCTGGCGGACGGGAACGCCGTAACGACCGCTCCGGCGAATATGCCGACGCCGAGCAGATTCGTTACGCCGGGGAATTCAGCCGCCTCGAGCTTCAGGCAAAACAGCTCATGGCCCGCCGCGCCAGGCTGATCGCCGAGCTGAACGACAAGCCTTCGGTGGATTTTCCTCCGGAACTGACCGGCGCCCCTGAAGGTTCGGTCGTGAGCCAGATACTGAAAAGCGAAAGCGCTCTCTTCACGGCAAGAGCCGACGCCTTGCGGCACCAGCTGGAATCGGCAGCAGATCTCATGAAGCTCTTGCGAAGCGAGATCACTGTGCTCGACGAGAAGATGGTGGCGCAGGAAAGGCAAGTGCAGATCGCCCAGGATGAGCTTGTCGACATCGCAAAACTCGTTGACACCAAGATCCTGACCACCTCCCGCAAGACATCCCTCGAACGCATCGTCGCCGATATGCAGAGCGACAAGCTCGATCTGGTCGTCGCGTCCATGCAGGCCAAGCAGAAGCTGAACGAAACCGAACGCGAAGCACTCAACCTGAAGGGCCAGCGCAAGACAGAGGTGGGGCAGGAACTGCAGGTAACAGAAGCGGAGCTGGAAGACGTGCGGTTAAAGCGCTCCACGACCATTCAACTGCTGCAGGCCGCAGGCGCATCCGTTGCACGCTATGAAAGCCTCCAGGCCGTCGACGTGCAACCGCTTGAATATTGGCTGACCCGCGGCGGTGACTCGGGCACTTCTGCACCGGTTCCGGATAGCGCTGAGCTTGAGCCGGGGGATGTTCTGGACGTTCGCTACAATGTCTCCAAGAACCTGGACGGCTCGATGCTTTCGTCCGCCAATCCTCCGCCGCGGGTGCAGTAAATCACATGAATTCGAGGATCGGGCAAAACAATATGGTTGTTCACGACATCGGCAAGCTTATCCCCGGCGATCAGTTCGGCAAGAAGCAATCAGCTGACACGGAAAACATATCGTTCGGCGACATATGGCGCTTTCTGCGGCGCCACACCTTAACACTTGCCTTCTTCACGGCGGTAGGCGCTGCCGCGGGCGGTGCTTATGTCGCCACCCAGCCGCCGCTCTTCTTCGCGGCTGCCCGCCTCGTCATGGATCCCGAGCAGGGCCGGATCGCATCCCAGGATGCTTTCACTGGAACGATCATCATCGAGGCGGCTGAAATCGCCAGTCAGGTGGAGATCATCCAGTCGGAGCCGATCGCCAAAGCAGTCATCAACAAACTTAATCTCTCCGAGGATCCGGAAATCCAGGACAATGCGTCGTGGCGGTCGATCGTCAAGGACTGGCTGCAGTCGATGATCGGCGAAGCGGCTGCACCCGCCGCACCCGGCCAGGAGGCGTCGGACGAGGAGATACGCATGCGCAGGACGATGGCGTCGTTCCTGTCGCGGGTCTCGGTCGTCCGGGTAGGGCAATCCTATATCCTCGAAATCGGCTACAAATCTACCGATCCGCAAAAGGCGGCTCGCGTCGCGAACGCGCTTGCGCAAGCTTATATGGATTCGGGCGTCTCCGCGCGCGCCGCAGCAGCGCAAAGCGGGGCGAACTGGCTGGAAACCCGGTTGATCGACGTGGAGAAGCAAGCCCGGCAGGCGGCATTGGATGCAGAAGAATTCCGGGCCATGAACGGCATCATGGACCTCGGCACCACATCGTCCCTGGACCAGCAGCAACTGTCCGAAATCAGCAGCCAAGCCATGTCCGCAAGCGCCGAGACAGCTGCCGCGTCCGCCAAGCTCGATACCCTCAATCGGCTGATGGCGGGGGAAGCGGTTGGCGGCAGCGTTCAGGAGACGATCGACAACCCCCGCATACAGAAACTCCAGGAGGACGTCAGCCTTGCTACGTCGAGGCTGAACAATCTGATAAGCCGCTACGATCCCGGCAATCCCGCGATCGCGACCGCCAAAGAGGAAGTTGCACGGCTAACCGGCGATATCAGGAACGAACTGGTCCGCATCCAGGAAGTATACAAAACGAACCTGCAGGTCGCGCAAACTCGCGAACGCCTCCTCAATGACCAGATGGCGGCGCTGACTGCTACCGGCACGGACAAAAACCTGGCGCGTGTGAAACTCACCGAAATGGAAAGCCGTGCGACGACCTATCGCCGCATCTATGAAGGAATTCTCCAACAACTGACCGGCACGTTGCAGAAGCAGTCTTTCCCGCTCGGAGATGCCCGTATCGTGACGGCCGCGTCCGCGCCGCTGACGAAGAGCTCGCCGAAACCCTCCATCATCCTGCCCTTCACCACGCTGATGGGCCTGGCCGGTGGTCTCCTGCTCGCGGTGCTTTTTGATGGAAGGGGCAAGGGGATTCACTTGAACTCCAGGCTGCGGCAGGAACTCGGTATAACGTCGCTCGGAAGCCTGCCTCTTCAGGGCGCAACGGCAGTTTTGCCCGCCGGGGCGAAGGCGGCAAACCTGCAGGCCGCGATGTCGCTGCGGGGTGTGCTCGATGCGCCCTATTCCGATTTCACCGAAGCCTTGCGAGGCGTGAAAAACTCCATTGGTTCGGCATTCCGCCCCAATTCGCCAATGGTTATCGGCATCACGTCGGTCGGCAGCGGCGAGGGAAAGACGACGGTTGCGGCGAACCTCGCGCAGCTCTACCAGAATGAAGGCACGCCGGTCGTCCTCGTCGATGCCGATTTCCAAAAAGGCTTCCTGAGCAAAGTGGTCGGTGCCGCCGGGGAGGACTTCGGGCTCGGCTTGCTGCGGATGGATCATGTCGGCACGCATGAGCCGCAAGCTGCCGAACATGTCGTGGCGGGTCACGATGAGCACGGCCGCAGGAGCAGGAGAAACAAGGACGATGAGCATGCTGAAGCCTCCGCGCTGGTTCCCGTGCTGACCGTCGAGGAGACAAGGCGGTCTGCCGCATGCCACCAGATATTCGGTCATCTTGCCGCGCTCAAGACGGAAATTGAGCTGCTCCGCCAGAACTACGGCGTCGTCATCGTCGATCTTGCGGCATTCGAGGGCTCGGCGGATACCCGGCATATCTTCAACTATCTGGATGGCGTCGCCATTGTCGTCGGCAAGCCGAAGAAAATGACCATCGAGCGGCTGTCGGCCGCGCTTGCGAGCTTCGGCACGTCGCGGGTGAACCTGCTCGGGATCATCGCCAATCGCAGCGGCAGCACGAAGCGTTCACCGGGAAAGCCTGCTTCGTCGCGGCCGAACGAACCTGCCGTAAAGCCGGCCGCTCCCCATCTGGCCCTCAATGACAAGCCGCGCGGGCGCCCGCTCAAGGTGGCTGTCGGCATCGCGAGTTCGGGCAGGCGCGAAATCCTTTCTGCCGTGCTTCCCCATATATCGCACCAGACGCGTCAGCCCGAGGAGGTCGTCATCTGCGTGCCCTCGCTTGAGGATGTCGAGCGAACGAGCCTTTCCTCGCTCGCATGCCCGGTCAGGGTACTGGTTTCAGAGCGCGGACTTTGCCTTCAGCGCAATACAATTCTTGACAGCATCGTCGATGCGGATGTGGTGCTCTTCCTCGACGACGATTTCCTGATGACGCCCACTTATATCGAGGACACTGAGCTGCTGTTTCGCAGCCGGCGCGATATCGTCATGTCGACGGGCACGGTCATCGCCGACGGGATTACCGGGGCGGGGATCTCGGTCTGCGACGGCCTGAAACTCGTGCAGAAGGTTCGCCGCCCGCAGAAACGGGAGAAATCCTTCAAGCCGATCTATAACGCCTATGGCTGCAACATGGCTGTCCGTGTTTCGGCGATCGTGGCTTCAGGCGTCCGGTTCGACGAGAATCTGCCGTTTTACGGCTGGCTTGAAGATGTCGACTTCAGCCGCATGATGGCGCGATATGGCGAAGTCATTTGCGCCGACCATCTGCAGGGCGTGCATCTCGGCACGAAGGCCGGTCGAACGACCGGCATCAAGTTCGGATATTCGCAGATCGCCAATCCCATCTATCTCGTGCGCAAGAACACCCTGAGTTCGGGACGGGCGGCTGCGCAAATGGGCCGGAACCTGGCCGCCAATCTTGTCAAAGCCTGGCGCCCCGAACCCTGGGTCGACCGGAAAGGGCGTCTGAAGGGCAATGCGATCGCAATTTTCCATCTTCTGATGGGCAGGCTTGCCCCGCAGAATATCAGGACGATGGGGTAGGATCGTGATTCAGCGCCATCCCGATCGTGTTGTCGTCATCAATGACCGTTCGACAAAGGTCGGGGGAGCCTCCAACCTTGCCATTCTGTCGGCGAATTTGCTCAAACGCGCCGGCATTCCCGTAACCTATCTGGCGGGCGACGCGGCCGGAAGCGAGCTGCCGGCGGACGACACCATCAATCTCGGCGGCGCACCGCTGACCGCCCAGGGGCGGATCGCAGCCTCGATCAACGGGCTTTACAACAGGCAGGCGCTCGAGGCCGTGCGCGAGGTCATCGATAGTGCCGACACGGCCTCGACCATCTATCACGTTCATGGCTGGTCGAAGATCCTTTCGCCTTCCATCTTCCAGGCCTTGTGGTCCGTCCGCCAGCGCGTGGTTCTGCATGCGCACGATTATTTCCTGTGCTGCCCAAACGGCGGCTTTGCGAACTACCGGAAAAACACCGTCTGCACGCTTACGCCGATGTCGGTGCCGTGCATGATGACGCAATGCGACAAACGCGGCTATCACGAGAAGATCTGGCGTTCTGCACGCCACTTGCTGCGTGAGCGGCTCTATCCGACGGACGAGCTCCCGGCCAATATCGTCATCGTGCATCAGCGGATGCGTGAATATTTCGAGCGCGCCGGCATCTGCACCGATCATATCGAGACCATTCGCAATCCGGTGGAGCCGTTTCTGCGCAGAGGGGCTGAACCCTGGACGATGCGGGATTTCTTCTTCGTGGGAAGGCTCGAGCCGGAAAAAGGGTTCGAGGATGCCGCGCGGGCGGCGCGGCTTGCCAATGTGAGGCTCCAGATCGTTGGCGATGGCGCAGGACGGTCGATATTGGAACGCGACTATCCTGAAGTCGTCATCCACGGCTGGAAAGCGAAAGGGGAGATGCACGAACTCCTGCGCAATGCGCGCGCCATCGTCGTGTCGTCGCGCGTGCCGGAACCATTCGCGCTTGCAGCCGTCGAAGCGATCGGAAGCGGAATTCCCGTCATTGTGCCGGACGCCGCCTTGTTGGGAAACGAGCTTGAGGAATTCGGTTGTGCGCTGACATTCAGGACGGGGAATATCGGATCGCTGGCGACGGCGATGCGACGGCTCGCAGCCGATGATGCGCTGGTACGCTCCATGAGCTTGAACGGCCTCAGCAAGGCGCCTGGGCTTGCCCATTCGCCGGAAACCTGGGGCGAAGCACTGATCGCTCTCTACGGCCGGATCTTGGCGCGAACGAGCTTGGCTGGCGTTGCCGGCCGGCTACCTGAACGATCCGGCAATCGACCCGCCGCCTACCGCCACCCGTTCATTTAATTGAACGGCATCAAGCAGATACCCTTATTGAAAGCGGTTGTGTCCTCTCGTGTATCGACAGTTTTAAGAGGTGAACCAATCAATGGTCCGGCCATCGGTATTCGGGGCCTACTTCTATCTGACTAAGGCTTAGCCGTTCTGGTCAATTGTCTATTCTGGCCGACACTGCCAACCTTAACTGTGGGTTGAGATACAAACGGGGTTTCAAAATGCTATCGTTCTTTGATGGCGTTGCTCAGGACGGGCAATCGGCTCGGCTACGACGGCCGACGTCGAGAGATTATCGCCTGAAGCGTGCCGGGGACATCCTGATTTCCGGATCGGCGCTGGTTTTCTTTCTGCCTTTTTTTGCGCTTATCGCGGTGGCCCTGCTGCTGGTTGATGGGCGGCCGCTCATATTCCGACACGAGCGTGTCGGCCGCTACGGCCGTTCATTCCCATGCCTGAAATTCCGCTCGATGCGGAAGGACGCCGATGCGCGGCTGGCCAGCATTCTCGCCACCGATCCCGTGCGGCGCGCCGAATGGAATGAAACCCAGAAGCTGGTCAACGACCCGCGCGTCCATTGGCTTGGAAAATATCTCCGGATGACGAGTCTCGACGAGCTGCCGCAGCTCTGGAACGTCTTTTGCGGCGATATGAGCCTTGTCGGGCCGCGGCCGATCGTGGCCGATGAAATGGAGCGTTACGGCCGTCGGATCCATTACTATCTCGCCATGACGCCGGGCCTTACCGGTCTATGGCAGGTGCACCGGAACAAGGACACGACCTATGATGAACGGGTGCAGTTCGACGTGGACTATTATCACAGCTGCTCGATGTCGGCTGACTTGAAGATTATCTGGAAAACGATCGGCATCGTTCTTTTCGCGCGCAACGAATCTACCAGATGAATAAGGCCATCACGGCGCCCCATATCACCAGGCAAAAGAGAATAGCCGCCCACCGCAGAACGAATTTTGCGGTGGGATAACGCGTGTGTTCGAAAGGGACTTTTGAATGCATCCGTCCGGCCTCCTGCCGACGTTTCAACACCAAGACCCCTTGGTTTCGAAACTGGTTGGGCTTAGACGCCTTGCTTCGCGCAACTTCAAACTGAACTGCCCGCAAAACGTTCGTCGCTTCGACGAAGACAACAGCAAGCATGAATGTCAATCGACATGCCAATTATGCGTCCGGTTGGTGCCCCTTTTATGGCGATTCTCCTGTATCTCGCAAGTCTACTTGGCTTTCCGATCGGTTTTATAGCCTGAAACATAAGGGCAGCAGAGGCTATATTTTGACAGCGGCTTGCGCCTTCGATCAGGCAAACCGATAGATTATGAACAGGCCGAACTGCATCCATTAAATGGCCGGCCTGAACCTCTTTCTCAGATATTGCATGACGAAGTCGTATTCATGCAGTCCTTCGGACGAAGGCATGCGGGCCATGAAAAACATGCTGCCAAGATAGACAAGCGCTGCAGCGGCAGCCGTTGCAATCGATAGCCACAACTGCCGCAGAGGATGGTCAGCGGAGTCGCCGAGATAGATTCCCGGCACCAGGCAGAGCGCCATCAGCAAGATCGGAGCGAAATATTTGACCCCTTCCTTGGCTTGCCGGGCAAGGCTCAGGCCGATCGATGCACGGACGATGGCAAGCGAAGTGGTGAGGCTTATCGCGGCGGCGATCGCCTGTCCGGCCAGTATGCCATACAGCCCGTAAGCATATCCGAGCGCGCAGATCAGCATCAATTTGGTGCAAAGCTCGATGACGTTCTTGACGACGATCAGATGCATCTTGTCGGCCAGGAAGCAAATGGAATTCACGAGTGCCGTGGGAAGGCTGATGATGGCGATCAGCGGCAGGCATGTGAGGATGAAGGCGGCACCATGCCAGGAGGGCCCAAGCAATATCGTGACGACCACATCCGCGAGGATCGACAGAAGCACGAGCGCCGGCGCGACCAGGAAGACGATCGTGCTTGTGGCGCGCAGATAGGCTTCACCGAGCTTTTCATGCGACGGAATCTGCGAGAATGCGACGAGAAACGGCCTGAAGAGCGGTTGGACCACCGACTGATAGGGAACGGCAGTAATGTCGCTTGCAACGGAATAGCGGCCGAAGGAAACCAGGTCCATAAAGCGTGGCAGGAGGAGTTTTTCGAGCTGCCAGTTCACCGATTGGAGGATTTGCGACAGCATGTACCATCCGACAATGGGCGCAAACATTGACCAGTCCTTGAGTGACAGAACTGGCCGCTGTGGCGCGTAGATATAGGAGACGATTATCATCAGCATCGGGCCGACAACCGTGCCAACCGCGATCGCCCAGTAGCTTCCGGTATACAGGGCCATGGCTACGGCAGCGCACAAGGAGGCTAGCTTGCCCGCAGCCTCCAGGATGAAGTCCGGGCGAAAATCGAAGCGCTGTGTAAAAAGTATCAGCTTCGGGCTCTTAAGTCCGCGCATGACAGGCGCCAGCGAAAGCACGCAGATCAGGGTGGTCAGCCGCGGCTCGTCATAGAACAATGCGAGCGGATAGGCGAGCGCACACAGCAGCATGCCAACGATCAGACCCCTTGTCAGACCGATCGTCAGAGCTGTGTCGAACATATCCTTGGTTGGCGACGGGTCTCTGATGAGTGCGGCGGCAACCGGCATCTCGAAAATCGCCTCGGCTATGAGAACCGAGGACATCGCCATAGCCACCAGTCCAAAATCCGATGGGCCGAGCAGCCGGGCGAGACACAGGAGCGTTACGAAATCCAGTGCCTTCGAAGCCAACTTGCTGCCGACCGTCCAGGTGCCGGCTTTTGCCGTCCGGCTGGATAGCGACGATGGCTCACGCGAACTCATTAAATACTACTCCATCGGTGCCGGCACTTTGAAGATTACCAAAATACGGCGAAGGCCGGAGCATGGCCAAGGTGCCTATAAGCGTAACTCTCTACCGACTTTGGATAGCTTGCCTGTCGGGCCGCAGACCAGACAAACTGGTGCTCCGTGCAGGTGACGCCTGCTGCCATTCTGAGCTTGGCTGGCAGACAAACGGCGGTCCTGATCGCTCTCTATGAACTGTCGGCAGGGGGGTGGGGGTAATGCGTGACGGCTTGAGCGCTGATGTCATCGATATCTGGATATGGAACCTGGAGGAGGCGAGCCCTTCGCAGGCACCGTATCTCGCAACGCCATTGACGGCCCGCGAGCTCGATGCGGCAGCGCGCTTTGTTCACGAGCGTGATCGCCGCAGGTTTATTGCAGGCCGGTCGGGGCTGCGCCGAATTGTCGGCAGCTACCTCGGGATTGAGCCCAACCGCCTCAACCTGAGCTACAATGCCTATGGCAAGCCGCGCATCGCAGCGTCGAACGGCAGGATGTTGCATTTCAACCTCAGCCATTGCGGCGCAATGGCGGCCTTTGCGGTATCAAGCTGCTACCAGGTCGGGATAGACATAGAAGAGGTTCGGCCTCTGAAGGAAGACAATGTCAGCCGTTTCCTGTCGCCGAAGGAGGAAATGACCCTCGCTGCACTTCCGGCCGCAGAGTATCGTCGGGCCTTTTATTCCGTCTGGACACGCAAAGAAGCCTTCGTCAAGGCGATCGGCGTCGGTCTCTCGTTTCCTCTGGATGCATTCGACGTCACCGTTGGCGATGGTCTTCCGCCGCGCCTTGAGCGCCTGGATGCAGACGGAAATACGCCGGGGGATTGGAGTCTGTTCGACCTCGAAATGCCAACTCCATTTGTCGGGACGCTTGCGGCGCTGACCGGCGGAAGGCATGTCCGCCTGAACTATCGAGACGAAAACGCCCTGTTCTTCATGTCAAGCGCGCATCCAGAACGTAACGATTGGCCACCTCATCAAAATGATGGCAGCCAAGCAGGCCTTTCTTGAAGTCCGGCGTAATCGTTCGTATGCACCGCTCGCTGTAGCTGTCGAGGCTCAGCTCGTCGATTTCCATGATGTTCAGTCCATATCCGTAGATGCCATAGGCATTGCGCTGCGACGGCCTATAGAGGCGGCCGCCGCGTTCGAACATGCGTCCGGCATTTCGCGCGAGCGTGCTGTCTATGACGACCGGATTATGCCGATGCGGCGTCACGCGCTCGAGCTTTGGACCGTCGACCTCGAAAACATAGAGTTCGCTGCAGTGATCTTCATAGTCATGGAAATCCGACAGATTGGTGAAAAGCCACCATTTTCCTCCACTAACTCATCAGCACGCTGTCGGCGGCCGACCTGCCTTCGAGCGCCGTCGAGTACAATTCCCATTTCAGCGGAAATTCGACGCAGCGCCAGATCTGGATCTGGCGCGATTGGTGCCGCTCGGGCATCATGAAAATATCCTCGCCATCCCTGAAGACAAAAGGATAGGAAAGGTGGTGCTCGCAACGCAAGGCTATCCCGAGGTGTTCGAGCTTGTCTCCGCGGAAGCGCCCGACGGCAATGTGGGCATTCTTCTGGCCATCCGCATAGGCTTCGCAGAAGAGGTAACATTCGTTCTCGTGTTCGAAAAGGAACGGATCCGCCTTGATCTCGTTCATCGTTGGCGGAATTTCAACGGATTGGTGTGGGTCGAAATCCTCGATGTGACCCCCGCCGGTATAAAGAGCCCAAACGGACGAACCGGAATGAAGCTTCTTTCTCAGCATTTTGATGCAACGTGCGGCGAGGTCGCCAGCAAGCGTAGCAACGTAGCGGCCAAGGTCTGAAGTGGACGGCGGGGGGATTGCCGGGATGGGCCGGCGGGCGATCACATGCAGTTGCCGTGTTTCGGCAAGGCGTCTCAATTCGCGCATAAGCAAGGTCACGCCACGCTCCTTTATGGAGGCGGCAACGCGCGCAGCACTTGTCTTGGTATTGAAGAGGGACGACGCGATGACGTCAACGCTTCCACCCGGTCCTGCGGATTTATAAAGCAAGAGCTCGACCGATGCCGCCTTCGAAATAGTGCCACGATAGGCGAACCAGTCGACATTGTCCGAGACCTGATCGCTGCAACTCAACGCCCATTCTCCGAACGGCAAGGCATCACTTACGCCTGATGGCAGGCCCGAGGGCGTCATACGAATGACGATGTCCACTTCCAGGTCCTGCATGAGGCGTCGAAGGATGTCCTGGCTCTCCGCCATTTCTAAATCGCGCGATCCCATGTCGTCGAACCGCTGGGTCTCCGGCGAAAAGGATTTCGGCAGATAAGGGGTCTCATGGGTAAGGAACCTGCGTTCCAGGCGGGCCTCGAGTGCGAAGAGCTTCGGCACCCGAACCTTAGGTGCCGCCTGATGCACGATGATGCTTGCAAGGTCAAAAAGAGGCTCGGAAGCAAGCCGGTCAAGCACCATCAATTGCCATGCTTCGAGCCGATCCCTCGACTTTGCCAGGACCGCAACTTTCAAAGGTCTGTGTGCTGCCATTCCCATCCACGCGTGCTCCCAAAATTGACGAACGTCTGACGGATTGCGCTCAGTGAGCTATTCCGCCTGATGACACGTCCGAGGAGACTCCAAGGCGCGCAGATATGAGATTTGCCAGGGCCTTGCCGGAATCTACCAGCGAGTCCTCATGCCATCCTTCCAGGTCGAGCACTGGCGTGTCCTCGGCGACGGCGTTGCTCCAGCCGAACCTCAACTTTCGTGCCCGGTTATTGTGCGCCTGACTGCGCACCAGGACAATTGATGAATTTCTCTGATCGCCGGGTCATTGTGTTGCGCGGCTGCGGAATTCATGAACGCAGTGACCATCGCATTGGCGCGATCCGATTCCAAAGGTTCGGCACTTTTCACGTGAAGAAGCTGCATCAGCTTCCATGAGATGTTGAAGTGCCTGAAGTAATCCTGGGCGGTAATGTCCCCTCTCACGAGCTTGCTGGTGAAGTGCAAGACCCGCTTCGCGCGCCTCTCCGTCTGCCACCACATTAGGCGGCTCTTGGTCAGCGATGATACGAACGTGGGGCACCAGCTATCGATGGCAGCGGTACAGCGTACGTCTATGCCGATTTCGCGCAACTGCCGGCTGATCTCCATGACCAAAATGCCGTTCACACACAGACCGACCAGGGCCAAACGACGGGTTCCCGCCGGAATTTTCATCGCTTCGATCGCTTGTCTGGCTATATCTTCCACCGACATATCCGCCGGTGCGCTCGTCAAATCAGCGCTGAACATGTTCAGGTTATGAACGGAAATGCTGTCGTCGATCTCGGTGGCGAGCGCGTAATACAGGAATGGATGATTGAACGTATAGACAACAGCATCGCTGCTGCCTGTCTTGCATGTCACCAATTCCCAAAGGGACGAATCCGTGTCAACGCCGTCGAGTGTCTTGGCGATTTTTGCCGTGAAATCCTGGAATGTCCGAAATTTGGAAATCATTTCGGGATTTGGAACGATCTTGTAGGCCGCCTCTACTTCTTGCAGGAGTTTTGCTGCGAGAACGGAGTTGCCGCCGACGGCAAAGAAATCGTCATCAGGCCGCAGTTGATCAACGTTCAAGACGCTGCACCATATTGAGGACAGGCGTTTGGACAGCTTCTCTCGCCGCCGGATCTGCTGTTCGGCAAACCTGGCCAATTGCGCGATAGACGGGTAGCGCAAGAGGTGCTTGGCTTCCAGCGGGAGATTGGCGTCCAGCATGCGCGCTGCCATGCGGAAAATCGTGAGGGAGTCGGCTCCAAGCGCATAGAGATTGTCGTCCACGCCGATATCCTGGCTGCCGAGTATGTCCTGCCAAATAGCCGCAAGTTGCACTTCCATCGGAGTGCGCGGTTTGGTCTTTTTAACCTCGGTGCTGTGGGCAGGAATTCCACGCTGCTGCAACGTCTTGCGATCAAGCTTGCCATTGCCTGTCTGCGGCAATTCGCTGACGGTCACCCAGTAGGTCGGCACCATGTAGCGGGGCAGCTTCGCCGTGACAAAGTCCGAGAGCTCGGTTGCGCTCGGCTCGGCGCCTGCTTCCGGTACGATGTATCCAACGAGCAATTTGCCGTCACTCTTTTTCTCCGCAGCGACGACCGCGCATTGGCGCACGCCGGGAGCCTTCGAAACGACGGCTTCGATATCGCCGAGTTCGATACGGAAGCCGCGGAGCTTGATCTGCTGGTCTCGGCGTCCGAGCAGTTGCAGCGAACCGTTCGCAAGGCGGCGTCCGACATCGCCGGTCCGATAGAGCCGCGTTGGCTGGTTCGGGCCGAAGGAGATCGGAACGAAGGCCTTCTCGGTCAGATCCAGCCGGTCGAAGTAGCCGTTCGCCAGGCCGTCGCCGCCAATGCACAGCTCGCCGGTGACGCCGATGGGCGCGATGTCGTTGTTGCGGTCGACGATGTAAAGCTGGGTATTGGCAATCGGATGGCCGATGGTGATCGGTGCCTCCGCGTCGGTAATGCGCGCGACGGACGACCAGACCGTCGTCTCCGTCGGGCCGTACATGTTCCAGAGCTCGCCGCCGATTTTCAGCAGGGATTTGGCCAGTTCTTTCGGCATAGGCTCTCCGCCGCACAGCATCTTGAGGTGCGGTTTGTCCTCTAGGCCGGCCTCGACAAGCATCTGCCAGAGCGTTGGGGTCGCCTGAAGCACGGTCGCACCGCTCTTTTCCACGAGATCGACAATGGCGAAGCCATCCTGCACCTGCTGCCGGTCGGCAATCACCATCTTCCCACCGGTAACGAGCGGCAGGTAGAGCTCGAGCCCGGCGATGTCGAACGAGATCGTCGTCACCGCAAGGATCGTATCCCGATCGGTGAAACCGGGCTCCTTCGCCATGGAGAGGAGGAAGTTCGTCAGCGCCCGATGGGACACTTCGACGCCCTTGGGTGCCCCGGTCGAGCCGGAGGTAAAGATGACATATGCAGGGGCAGCGGAATTGGGCGGCAGAGCGTCAAGCGCAGTGCTGGTCATTCGGCCTATCGCCTTTGCTTCCTCGTCGATGCGAATAACGGGAATGTCTGCGGGGGCGAGCGACGCCATGGCATCGCTGTCGCATATCAGGCCGCCGACGCGCGCGACGTCGAGGGTCTGGCAAAGGCGCTCTTCAGGATGGGAAAGATCCATGGGCACGTAGGTGTGCCCGGCCTTCATGATCGCCAGCAGCGCCACGACCATCTCTAGCGACCGGTCGACGAGCAGTGCGATGCGCTGGCCGGGCTCGGGAATCGCCTCTTGAATATACCGGGCAAACTGATTGGAGCGGGCTTCCAGCCTGCCGTAAGTGATGGAGTGGCCGCCATGTTCGGCTGCAACCGCATCGGGCTGCTTCGACGCCTTGCGGGCGAAGAGGGAGACCACGTCCTCATCGCGCGGATAGTTTGCCGCCGTGTCGTTCAAGCCGGCGATCAGCCAGCCGCGTTCGTCGTCGCTCAATAACGGCAGCCTCGAGATCTCGACGTCGATGTTCCTGGACAGGGCTTCGGCGAGCGTTGCGAAATGCTGGATCCAGCGCTCGATTGTCGATCGGTCGAAGACCTCCGCATTGTATTCGACATCGATGCGGACGGCGTTTTCTTCTTCGAACGCGCAGAAGAACATGTCGAAGTTGGAAAAGCCCTTCACGTTGTTGGCCATGTTTGCCGTCAGGTTCCCGAAGGGCTGATCTGCTGCGGTGTGGTCCAGATTGAACTGGATTTCTGTCAATGGCAGGCGGCGCGAATCCCGCTTTACGCCGAGTTTGCGCACGAGCGTGCCATAGGTGCAGGACTGATGCTCCACCGCCTGCAGAACAAGCCGCTGCGTTGCCCTCAGATGCTCGCCGAAGGATGTCTGTGATGCGACGTTCTGGCGGATTGGCAGGAGATTGACGCAATGGCCGAAAAGGATCGCTTCTCCGATCAGGTTCTGACCGGCTGCAGGAACCGCAATCACGATGTCCTCCTGCCTGGAAAGCCGGGAGACGACGACCTGCAGCATTGCCAGCAAGGTTGAAAACAGCGTTGCGCCGGACTGCGCTCCAGCTTTTTTCAGCGCCTTGTAGACATCGCCCTCGATGTAGCCCGTGCAGGTGCCACTGGCGAAGTTGCGATGTTCGCGCCGCGTCCGGTCCAACGGCAGTTCCGGCAGTTCCGGAATCTCCTTGCACTGATCGAGCCAGAACTGCTCGTCCTTCTCGGATTTTTCGGGTGTGGGCGCAAGCTTCGTCGCATAGGTGGCAAAGGAGAGCGCCGGCTCGAATTGCGGCGTCTCGCCGTTGCGGAAAGCCGCATAGGCTATCGCTAGCTCGTCGAGAAGCACGCTGATCGACCAGCCGTCGCAGATGATGTGGTGTCCGCTGAAGACGAAGACATGCTTGTCGACTGCCAGACGCGCGATGAAGGCGCGGGCAAGCGGGCCGTCGACGAGGTCGAAGGGCGTCCTTGCATCCTCGTCGAGCATCTCCCGAAGCTGCGCTTCGCCGTCGGGCCGGCCGGCCAAATCCACCAGCGGCGCCTTCAGCGCGAAATCGTCTGCGAAACGGAAGTAATCGCCAGCGCGACTGAAGCGGATTCGAAGCGCATCATGGCGATCCGTCACAAGGCTCAGTGCCTTTGAAAAGGCAGCTTTGTCGAACTCGCCGTCCAGCATCAGCGAAATGGACAGGTTAAAGGAGCAGGACGCTTCATCGCCGGTCTGGGCTGCCAGCCAGATTTCCGTCTGAGCTTCCGTGAGCGGGACGGAACCCAGCCTTTCTGCGGGCGTGACCGGCGCATCTACCGTTTCGGGCGGGGCAGCAGCAGCTGGAGCCGGAGCAATTGACAGTACCGCCTGCGCCAGGCTTACGGCTCCGGCGCCTTCTGCCACCGCCACCGGTGGAGAGGTCGCCGACGATTGCATCAACTGGAGCTGCTGGGCGAAGAGTGATTGGAGCAGTTGAATCTGCGATTGAATGAGGGCCTGCACTTCGCCCATCGATGCGGACGGCGAAGGGGTAGGCGCAAGAGGCATCTGCGACGCGGCAGAAACCGCCGCTGGTGCAAGAAGATGCGCCGCAGGAGGCGATGCTGCCGGCGCTTTCTCCGGCATTTTCTCATCGAGATGTTTCGCCAGGTTGGCGATCGACGGAATGTTGCTCAGAAGATCGCGGAACGAAATCTTGACCCGGTAGTCCTTCTCGATCCTCTGCGCGAATTGCCCGATGAAGAGGGAATCGAAGCCCAGCTCGATAAATGTCGCGGCGACGTCGGCCGGCCTCAATGCATTGCCCGACATCTCGGCGAGAGTGGCCAGCAATTCGCACTCAAGCGCAGGGATACGATCGGCGGAAGAGGGGGCGCTCGTTGGAGCGACGCTGACAGTTGCCGGCACTTGGATCGCAGCGGAAGGTTCGACCACGATTTGCAGCTCTGAGCGAGGCAGCGCGTAAGAGCCTGCATTGCGGCGCGCCGATGGAGGCGCATCGATCCAGTGACGCTGGCGCTGGAACGGGTAGACCGGCAGATCAAGGTGTGCCGTTGCGCCGTTGGGCAGTTCTGGCCATTCGAGGACGCAGCCAGCCATCCACAATCTGCCTTGGGCGCCGGCGAAGACATCGGCAGCTTCGGGCGCGCGATCGTGTTCGGGCAGCGACTGGATCACGGTATTCAGATTGTCCCGTGCAACGGTCTGCGAAGCAAATACGGAGAGCGTCCGCCCTGGACCAACCTCCAGGAGTATGGGTTTCTTCCCGTCGCAAAGCTTTGCGAGGCCAGCGGCGAAATGAACGGCGTCGCGGCAGTGCCTTGCCCAGTAATCCGGCGAAGTGCCCTGTTGCGCCGTCTGCCAGTCTCCGGTCACGCAAGAGATATAGGGAAGCGTTGCGGTTCCGTAGGTTACCTTGGCTGTCTCCTCGTAAAGTGCGGCTGCCGCCTCGTCCATCATCGGCGAATGGAAGGCATGCGACGTGTGCAGGCGGCTGAAGGCAATGCCGCCAGCTTCGAGCGCTGAACAAACCTCGTCGATCTCCGAAAACGGGCCGGAGATAACCGACAGCTTCGGAGCATTGACGGCGGCGATCTCGACATCGCCTTTCAGGTAAGCGGAGACGGTTTGCGCGTCGGCCCGAACCGAAACCATCGCGCCTTGCGGCTGGCTTTGCATGAGACGCCCGCGGCTTGCGACAAGCCGGAGTCCGTCTTCGAAAGAAATCACGTTGGCAAGCGTTGCCGCTACGAACTCGCCGACGCTATGGCCGATCATCGCGTAGGGCCTGAGGCCTCGGCTCATCCACAGCCGTGCCAGCGCATATTCGACGAGATAGAGGCAGGGCTGCGCGATGCGAGTGTTGCGCTGTTCGTCAGCCATCGACTCCGGCACCGGTCCGCAATGGCAGATGAAAATCCGAAGATCAAGGCCGAGCATAGGTTTCAAGAGTTCGGCGCCCCTGTCGATCCAGCGTGCGAATTCCGGTTCGCTGTCATAGAGTCCAGCACCCATGCCGACATATTGCGCGCCTTGTCCCGGAAACATGAACGCGACCGGAGGGGCGTCCGAGGCGATGCAATCCGCAGTGCGTTCCGCACCGAGCTTTTCCCGCGCCTCTTCGACGGTTCGGGCCGATATCGCAAAGCGATGGCTGAACTCACATCTGCCGTTCTGCAGCGTTGCGGCGACGTCTGCGAGCGAAATCTCCGGGCGCTCGCTCAGGTGAGCGCTGAGATTGGCGCGCATAGCCGACAAGGCTGCCTGATTGCGTGCCGACAGCGGCAGGATGTACGGCTTGGTGACGTCTGAGCATGCCTGGCGGTCTTCGCCAATCGCTTCTTCGAGAATGACGTGGACGTTCGTGCCGCCGACGCCGAAGGCGCTTACGCCTGCGCGGCGCGGATGTCCCTGTGCCGGCCAGTCCGTCATTTCGGTGGGAATATAAAAGGGGCTCTCCTCGATATTGAGCCGAGGATTGGGGCGGCTGTAGTTGGGCATCGGCGGAATCTTGCCGCGATGAAGCATCAGCGCTGTCTTGATGAGACCGGATACGCCTGCAGCACAGTCCATATGCCCGACATTGCCCTTCACTGAACCGAGCGCACAGCTCTCCCGCGCGTCCGCAATGTCGAGATAGGCCTCCTTCAGGCCGCCGAACTCGATAGGATCGCCCAGGGGCGTCGCTGTCCCGTGGCATTCGACGTATCCGATCGATGCGGCTGGCACTCCTGCATTTGCCAGGGCGGCGGAGATCGCCTCGGCCTGTCCGCGGACGCTCGGTGCGGTGAAACCGACTTTGTCGGAGCCATCATTGTTGATGCCGTAGCCGCGGATGACTGCGAAGATGCGATCGCGGTCCCTTCGCGCGTCTTCCAGCCTCTTCAGGAGTACGACGCCTGCGCCGCTTGCAAAGACGGTTCCATCCGCGTTCGCATCGAACGGCCGGCAGGTGCCGTCGGCCGAAGCCATGCCGCCTTCCTGGTAGATATATCCCCGTTTTTGCGGCAGCGTGATGGACACGCCGCCAGCGAGCGCCATGTCGCAAGCATAGGTCTGTAGGTTCTGGCAGGCCTGCGACACGGCAAGCAGCGAGGTCGAGCAGGCCGATTGCAGCGTGAAGGCGGGGCCACGCAGATCGAACTTGTAGGCAATACGAGTTGCGAGCGCGTCGTTGAGCGCTCCTACCAGCTGCTGAAAACAGCCGATCTGATAATTGGAGACAAATTCCTCCGCCTTGGCACGATCGCCAAGGACGTTGTTGATCAGATAGGTCGGCATCGACGAGCCGGCAAAGACGCCGATCATGCCCGCATAGCGATGCGGATCGTAGCCGCCGTTTTCGAGCGCTTCCCAGCAGATTTCCAGGAAGACGCGATGCTGCGGATCGGTGAGTGCTGCCTCACGTGCAAACATGCCGAAGAATTCGGCGTCGAACATGTCCACGTCCGGAAGATGCGGGCGGGCAGCGACATAATTTGCGGCGGCGCGTTCTTCGTCGGTGAAGCAATCTTCGATTTCGTCCGGCGCGAATATCGAAAAGGCATTCCGGCCGTCACGGACGAGCTCCCAAAGCGCTTCCACGGCAGGGTGCGCCCGGGAAGCGCCCGGACATGCCGACGATCGCGATGCCGCCCGGACCCTGATCGTCCTCGATATCAATTCGATCGAGATCGGCGTGGGCGGTTTCGTGAATTCCCGTCATGAAGCGCTCCTTCGGAACTGGGACATGGTTTTCCTCTGAAGTGCCGCCCGCTGGGCAGCGGCGATGGATCGCGCGGTGTTCTGGGATTTCCCCTCGATATGGCGGGCAAGCTCGCGGATGGTCGAATGCTTGAACAGTGCGACGACATCCACGGCGTGCCCGAGCCTTGCTTCCAGGCCCGCATGCACCTGCAGAAGCTGGAGAGAGGTGCCACCGAGATCGAAGAAGTTTCTGTCGAGATCGATCCCTTCGGCACCCAACGCCTCGCTCCAGAGCTGCGTCAGTAGCGTTTCCGCTTGCGTGCTTGCCACGGCTTCCGCATCGGGCCGAGCGGCCCCGACCGGCGGTGGGCGGAGGCTCGCGCGGTCGACCTTGCCGGCCGGGGTGAGCGGGAATGCATCGACCACGACGGTCGCACTCGGAATCATGTAGATCGGAGGTGTGGTGCGCAGCCTCGACATGACCTCTTGTGCGAAAGCCGGATCGCTAAGCGCAATTTCCGCGCGCGGGCGCAGATAGGCGACGATACGTTTCAGGGAGGGACCCTGGAGGTGGCAGAGAACGATGGCGTCGGAAAGTGCCGGGTCGTTCCTCAGTGCGGTCTCTATCTCGTCAAGCTCGATGCGCTTGCCGTTGATCTTGACCTGGCGGTCGCGGCGTCCCTTGAAGCTTCACCGTGCCGTCGGGCTGGAGAAGGGCGATATCGCCGGTCAGATAGCAGCGTTTCGGGCCGGCCTGCGTGGCGACCATGACGAATTTCTCCGCGGTGCGCTCCGGACAACGGAAATAGTCGATCGCCAAGCCGTCGCCGGATATCGCAAGCTGCCCCTCGCGGCCGGGCGGAAGTTCCCGCAATTCCTCGTCCAAAATGCAGATCCCGGTATGGGCGATCGCCTTGCCGATCGGCAGCTCCGCCTGCGCAAAGTCTGGCGGTACGGTGAAGGCCGCTGCAAACACAGTAGTTTCGGTCGGGCCGTAGGCGTTGCTCAGCCGGCAGTCGGGATAGCGCTGGAGGAATTGCCGGGCATGCACCGGAGAGCCCACGTCGCCGCCGAAAAGCACATGGCGCAGCCTCGGCAGATCGCCCCCTGCATAGTCCGCGAAGAGATTGAACAGCCCCGTGGTGAGAAAGGTCATACTGACGCCGGTGTCGCGCATGACCCCTGCAAGGCGCGCCAGGGAGAAATCGGCATCGGGCATGACGGCGATCGTGCATCCGTTCAGCAGCGCGCCCCAGATTTCGAAAGTCGTCGCGTCAAAGGCGATTGTAGCGGCGTGAAGGATGACGTCGTCACGTCTGAAATCGATATAGTTCTGATCGAGGACGACCCGCGCGATACTGCGGTGGGCAATCGTAACGCCCTTCGGCCGGCCCGTGGAACCGGACGTGTACATGATGTAAGCCGGGTCACTGCCAGTGACCTCGATGGCCGGCCGTTTGGCGACGGCGCCGTGCGCGAGCCTTCCGATCACAACGCCTGCATCGATGATTGTGCCGCGCAGGTCGGGGACGGAGTTGGCCCTTCCAGCGGATGCCGCATCGACGAAGACAACCTTGGGGGCGCACTCGGCGGCGACATAGGCGAGATGCTCTTCGGGATAGGCCGGATCGAGCGGTACATAGACGCCGCCGGCCTTCAGGATCGAAAGCATGCAAATGACGGTATTGAGCGCGCGCGGAAGCAGCATGCCCACGACATCGCCCTTTCGGATTCCGAGCTCCGCAAGGCGTCCCGCCAGGGCGTCGGACAATCTGTCGAGCTCATCGTAGGTGAGACGCTCGTCGCCGAAGACAATCGCCGTCGCCTGCGGAGCGATGCGAGCCTGCTGACGTACGATGTCCTGGAGAGAGCGGTCCCGGTCATAAGACACAACAACATCGGCTTCGTTCGTTTCAAGAAACGCCGGATCAGTCACTGATTTGCCCCCAATCATTGCCCTGCAGGAGATCGTCCAATCGAAAGAATGAGGAGACAGGATTTCATGATCGAGGAAAATCGCCAGTTGATCATTGGGATGACTGCAAGTGCACGAAAGTCTTAGAGGGCCGGTTTTCCCATACCCTGTCCCATGTGGCAGGCGCCCGCGCACCCCTGCTAACGCCTTGTGACACATGCGTTTTTTAAGAGTGCGAACGGATAATTGATCGGATGCGGGGGTGAGCCTGCGGTCAGTGCGGAGCGTCACCTGACGCTGTAAGCGCGAATGTAATCCACGAACATACGCGAAGGATCGGGAACGTCCATTTCGCCAGCGTCTTTCGCCAGTCCCAGATTGACAAGGATATACATCGGCTGGCGGTGCTCCGGCTGGGTTTTAGTTTTCCAGACCAGCTTCTCGTCGAAATACATGCGGATGAATTCGGAATCTATTTTCACGCCATATGTATGAAAGTCGGTGGGCCTTGCGTCGCGGAACACCTCGATGCGCGAGAAATCCGAATAATGCCCGCCACCGCGGTGCCAGACATGGACGGTCGAAGAATATCCTTCCGGTTTGTCTCCGTAGAATTCAAGAACATCGATCTCGGCGGTCGATTTCGACCTATCCTTGCCAATCAGCCAGAAAGCTGGCCACACGCCGGGCCCGATGGGCAGCTGGGCGCGCGTCTCGAAATATCCGTAGCACTGCGAAAACCCATTTCCCTTGGGGTCAACGGAGGCAAGCAGCCCGGAACGCCAATCGCCCTGGGCGTTGCGGGCCGCCTCGATGCGCAGAACGCCGTCGGTGACGACAAACGGAAAACCGAGTTCGGGATTGGCAAAACGGGCACCGCCGAAATCGCCGGACCACGGCGTATGAGCGATCCAGCGGGTCCCAGGCCCCCAGGCCGACACGCTGAGATCGTCGAAGTTGTCTTCGAAAGTCAGCTTCATCTCCTCGGTATCGATTTGATCGCCGGTGTCGCCGGGCACGCAGTCTTCGGCATGTGCCAGGCCGGCGCACAGAAGCGCGGCAGCGATCACGATGCCAAGCCGCCGGCCAGACGATCGCGGCCAGCCTGTACGACGAAGACAGGTTTTGGGCGTAAACGTTCTCATGCCGCGGACCGTACCGACGCGCACTTTGGCGGGAAAGGGCTCAATTCGACCGAAGGACTACCGCAAAGGGCTTAAGGCGGACGTAAATACAAGCCGCTTCGGCGCATGATAGCTTTCCCGTTGAGGCAACTGGGTGCGGCGGATGCGGGTCGAATTCATTGGGCTGATGACCATTCTGCTGGGGGCAATTCTGGTGTTCGCCCCGGTCAGGCATTCTTTCACATGGATGATGCTGTCGACTGCATTCGGCGCGGCGGCTGCCATTGCGCTGCCCGGAATGGGCGGAGCGTCAATCCTGGTGCCCAACCTCTTTCTGCTGTTTTTCGTTCTGCGCATCTTCATGGCATTCGGCGAGGGACAGATCTTCGCTGCAGTCTCTCCCTCGCGCGCTGGATTCATCCTGCTGGTATTGACGGTCTTCGGTCTGTTTACGGCATTGTTCTTTCCGCGGTTGTTTCAAGGAATGACGGAAACCATGATCGTCGAGCGGTCAGTCGGCCTGCGAAACATAATCTCGCTCGTGCCGCTGCGTGCCTCGTCGAGCAATATAACGCAGACCGTCTATGCCGTGGGTGGCCTGGTGGCGTTCGCCAGCACCTTTGCCTTCTTCAGGCGCGCTGGCGCGCACGAAGATCTCATCAAAGCCGTGTTGGTCACCGCGACGGTGACATTGAGCTTCGCACTGGCCGACATCGTCACCTATTTCACGCGAACCGAATATCTGCTCGGCTTCGTCAGGACGGCAAACTACGCGCTGCTGACCGCTGCCGAAAAAGGCGGGCTGAAGAGGATTTCGGGGACTTTTCCGGAAGCATCGGCATTTGCTGGCTATACGCTGGTGCTGTTTGCCATCATCGCCAGCCTCTGGCTCGAAGGCGTCCGTGGCCGGGCTATCGGCCCTTTGACGTGGCTTTTGTTCATCGCATTGCTCTTTTCGACATCGGCGACGGGGCTTATCGGTCTTGCGATTATTGTTCCGGTCCTTGTTTTGCGGTCGTTTTTCGGGTCGCCCGCTGACCGATCTCGCCAGCCGGCGCTCTTTATTGCCGGCTCGGTCGCGGCGGCCCCGCTCATCGTGTTTCTTGTCCTGGCGACGCTGCCCGGCCTTTCGGCAGGCGTTGCCGGCTTCTTCGACCAGATGCTGTTTTCCAAAGTCGACAGCCAGTCGGGACAAGAGCGTGCGGAATGGAATGCCGTTGCCTACAAGACGTTCCTCGACACGTTCGGTTTCGGTGCGGGGCTGGGCAGTGCGCGGGCCTCCAGCTTCGTGCTGGTGCTGCTGTCCAATATCGGGGTGCTCGGCGCGTTTTTGTTCGCGCTGTTCATCTGGTCCGTACTGTCGCTGAAGCCGGCTGTTGGATCGTCGCAGCCGAATGAATGCGGTGCGGCAATACGCGCCGCGAAAATGGGGATCCTGGCGGTGCTGGTCACGGCTTCCACATCCGGAACCGTCTATGATCTCGGGCTGATGATCTACATTCTTGCCGGCGCCACGACCGCCCTGACTGCGCCCTATCCGCTCCGCGCGAGGGCCTCTGCCTCTGATACCATGAGCTTACTGGAGAGGCGGTCATGAGCAGGATGCCCTTCAAGGTCGTCGTCTTCAACGTCAAATACAGCGAAAACCTTGGCGACGGCATATTGGCTTTTTGCATTGAGCACGGCCTTTCGCAAACGGGCGGCGGCATCGAGGTGGAGACTGTCGATCTTGCCGGCCGTCGCGGGTTCGGCGGTGCAAGCAGCAGCCGGCGTCGGTATCTGCTCAAGCTGCTTCAAAGGTTGCCAAAGCCCGCGCGGCGGCTGGCTGTCGGGTTCGTCGTCCGGCGCGCGCTCCGCAGACAGCGTGGGGAATGGGAACGCAAGATCGCCGCGGCGGATGCAGTCGTCATCGGGGGCGGCAATCTTTTCCAGGACGACGACCTGAATTTTCCGTTAAAGATCGGAACAGTTCTGGATTGCGTTCGGCGCTTCGACCGCCCGCTTGCGATTTATGCTGTCGGCGTAAGCTCCGATTGGTCAGAGCCAGCCAGGCGACTGTTCGCCCGCATCGGCGGCGTGCGGCTGCTGCATGCCTCGGTGCGCGACAGGTTTGCTTACGATAGCTGGCGCCGTCATTTTCCGGCTGGTCCAGTTCCGGACATCATTCCTGATCCGGGGCTCCTGATCGCCCAGATAGCCGATACAACGCGCGGACCGAGCGCGGGGAAGATGGTCGCCATCTGCGTCACGGAACCGGTCGTACTCACGCGCCATGCCAGCCAGACAGGCCCGATACCGCTTGGGGATGCGGCTGGGTACCGCAAGCTTATAAACGCGCTGATCGAGGACGGGTTCAGCGTCATACTGTTTTGCAACGGCGCCACGGAAGATCACATTTTCGCGAGGACGATCGTGAACGAAGGTTCGATGGTACGTCATCTGACCTCAGGCGTACTCCATCTTGCCGATCGGCCCGCGGACGTAGGGCAGTTGCTGCGGCTGCTGAATGCCGCGGATGCCATCGTTTCCCATCGCCTCCACGCCTGCATCGCCGCCTATTCCCTGCGCATTGCGCATGTCGGACTTAGCTGGGATAAAAAGGTCGAGGGCTTTCCGCTCCGTCGGGCGCGAAGCCTATTTTGTGGATGAAGAGCATGTACTGGTGAGCGAAATTCCCGCTCTTCTAAAAGCCGCGCTCGCCCAAGGTATTGATCAGGAAAGATATAATCTGACGATCGACTGCGCCGAAACGGGAATGCGGCGCTTGCGATTTGCGCTGCGGCCAGGCCTTATCAGCGAATATCCGATGTCGGACGACGTGCGAGGCATTGCGGCCGGCCCTCGTTGAATTCCTCATTGAAAGAACAGATGGTTCCCTGGCTTGCCGATCACAGCAAAGCGGTGTTTCCCGTCGTCCGCAAAAGATTCAATGTATGCGCGTAAAGTCCTGCGGCAGGCTGCAACACCGCACTCCCAAGCAACTTAAGCAATATGGAGTAAGCGACACGGCAAAAGACGCATGATATTGTGTATTTTCCAACCTTAAGATTATACTTTTGTTCAATCAAAGCGGATGTTCGCTTACGGGGTTTGGGGAATGGTAACACTGACCACCGCGGAATATGAGCTTTCGGCAAGTCGTCATCTCAAGCGTCGCGAATTTGCGGGGGGAGCGTACCGCGGTTATCAAGCTGGCGAAACGATCTTCGAGGTCGGAAATCGCCGGGCTCGCATCTTCTATCTGGTCAGCGGCTGGATAATATCCTGGAAGCTGCTTCCAAATGGCACACGCATGGTGTCCGATTTTTCGCTTCCCGGCGATATCGTCTGGACTGCTTCGGCGGAATTGTCGCGCGAGACGATGCAGGCGCTCTCCAACATCCGCATTTACGAACTGCCGGCGCTCGGCGATCGAAAGCCCGAGAGCGCTTCGAACGACCTGCACCGCGCGCTGCTCCTGGAGATGGTGCGCCGTCAAGCCCGGCTGACCGAAAGAATGGCGAATATCGGGCGCCGCGATGCTCTTGCCCGGACGGCGCATCTTCTTCTCGAGCTGGCCGTTCGGCTGGGTGTCTTCCAGCACGAGTCGGCGGACGGTTTTGAGTGTCCGCTGACACAGGCCGAAATCGGTGATGCCGTCGGTCTTTCGACCGTCCATATCAATCGCGTGCTGAAAGATATGCGGCTCAGCGGCCTGCTTGTATTCAAAAGTGGCGTCGTCGAATTCCTCGACAGGAAGAAACTCGAGGAACTTGTCGATTTCGACCCAAGCTACCTGGCGCCGCCGGCGGAGCGCCGGCTTTAAATTCCTGAAATACTTCCAGGTGTTTTGGGGGCTATTCGAAAGAAGAGCCGACAGGGCATCTCTGTGGATAATTCTATAAAATATGAGGATTATTCACAATAATCGTAGCTCTTTGTGGCTAAAGTGATTAGGGGCAATGTTGTTGTGCGGTAAGAAATAAGTTTTAGATGTGATCTTTTATGAGTAGTGGTTAACATATGTTAATGCCGACATTTATAATTAATGCAAGTTTAATGTTGGGCGTTTGGATTTCATACGACTGTAAAAGTACTTTAGATCGAGCCCTTAAGTTTGATCTAATCGTATGATTTGCAAGTAAAGCGTATGTATTTCAAATTGGTCTCTAGTTTTGGCTGCCAATTTTGTTGAGAGTAGGAGTCGGCTATGAACGGGCAACAAATAACCAACGAAAATACTGGTATCGCAAGGGCAACCCGCCTCATTTCCTTGAAGGCGAGGGATCCGGTACGGAGTTTGTCGTCGGCGAATTTCGTCACGACGGAAGAGCATGCGGAGTATCTGCTGCTGATCAATTCGCGGGCGCTTGACCGGGAGTGCTTGTCACGCAGCCTTCGCGAGTATCAACCGGCCTTGAACATCATTTCCGCCAATTCGCTGGAGGACTGGCAGAACCAGCTTATCCAGCATGATCCCGCCGTCATCCTTTTGATGATCGGCGGAAAGAAGATCACGGATGCCGATGTGGGCCAAGCGATCGCGAAATTGACCGAGAAGTTCAAATCCAGCCCTGTCGTCGTGGGGGCGGAAAGCGACGAACTTTCGCAAATCCTCAAAGCGCTGGAATTAGGCGCCCGAGGCTACATACCCACCACTGTTAGTATTGGCGTTGCTGCAGAAGCGATCGGCCTGGCCCAGGCCGGGGGAATTTTCATTCCCGCGAGCAGCATTCTTGCTGCGAGGCACGTGATCAGTGCTGTCAGCAACGGCATGAACTGCACCGATGAACTCTTCACGCCGCGTGAAGCGGTCGTGGCGGAAGCCTTGCTGCGTGGCAAGGCCAACAAGATCATCGCGTATGAAATGAAGCTTCTGCGAAAGTACGGTAAAGGTTCACATCCGCAACATCATGAAAAAGCTGAATGCAACCAACCGGACGGAGGTCGCCTACAAGATCAGGGATTTCATGCATTGATCATGCGTGGTTGCTGCTGAACTCCACGAACTGCTGTGAAGGCTTCGCATGCTTTCGCGGGTAGGGCCGTCTCGAGTGCCACCTGGGTAAGGGGTGGAATGCGCGGTTCTCCCCGAAGGCGCCGAGTTTTGATGCTTGATGGCTAAGAAGGAAGTGGATCTGAGTATCCCCGGCGCCCCTACAAGCGGGGACGCTGTTATTCTTCATAAGACTGAAGACTGCTCGATATCTTGGGGGCCGAAAAAGCCGGGCTCGCTTCAGCAATGAAGCGAGCCCTTCCGCAAGGAGCTTTTTCGCGGTCATTAGCCCGCGAGTATTAGCTGCCGCATTTGGAATTGGCTCTACTCGGTACTGCCCCCGATCCCGAGGCAAGGATGCCATACTACTGCACGAAATCAACTAATCCCTTTGGGTGATAACCGGGCGGGCCGGTTCTTGTCTTCTTCCGGCACAGAAAGCGCGTTTGCGCGATCGTCATAGAGCGTATCGGGCGTAGGGCCGGCTTATCCGTTTGTAGAAATGTTCAAGACCGGGAATTCGTGGTCTGATGCTTGAGAGCGGTATCATCCTTGCGAGACCGTCTCGTTACTCCTCCGATGAAGAGAGAAGGGCTCGTCAATAGGCAGGACGGGTCCTTTTCCTTGACCGCGAGCGGTCGCGCCGCATTTCTTTTCATCGTGATTCGGCTTTATCAGCCCTTTGTGGGTCCCTTTGCCACGGTGGCGGAGACAGAGTTGACCTTGCCGCCCGGGGCATAGCCGCCGCCGATGGCGACGTTGAGGGAGACGTAGTCCCTGGCCATCTGCTGCACGGACGCCGCCAGGCTTGCCTGGGCCAGCGACACCTGGCGCTGGGCGTCGAGCACGTCGAGCAGCGAGGAGGCGCCGTCCTTGTAGCTTGCCGTCGACAGTTCCAGCAATTCCTGCGTCGTCTTGACCTGGGCGCGCAGCGCTTCCACCGTCTGGGCGTCGCGGCGCACCGCCGACAGCGCGTTCTCCACCTCCTCGACGGCGTTGAGCACCGCTGCCTTCCAGGCGAGATAGGCGGTCTTGGCGTCCGACTTGGCAATGTCGACATTGGCGCGCAGGCGGCCGCCGTCGAAGATCGGCAGGTTGAGCGTCGGGCCGAAGGACCAGGTGGTCAGGCCGCCGCCGCTGCCACCGGCCGGGTTGACCCAGGTCGGCGAGATCGAGCCGGACAGCGCGATCGACGGATAAAGCTGCGATTGGGCGACGCCGATATTGGCGGTCGCCGCTGCCAGATTGCGCTCGGCCACGCGGATGTCGGGACGGTTGCGGATCAGGTCGGCCGGGACGCCGGAGATGATGCCGGCACGGTAGACCGGCTGGGCGGCCCCCTTCTGCAGTTCGGCCATCAGCGAGGAGGCCGGCAGGCCGAGCAGCGTGGCGATGTGATGCGCCGAGACGCGGAAGTTGGTTTCCAGACCGGGGATTTCGGCCTGCGTCGACTGCACCAGGCCCTCGGCCTGGACGACGTCGAGCCTGGAGGCGGCCCCGGCTTCCAGCTGGAACTTGGTGAGGTCGTAGGTCTCCCGGCGCGATTGCAGGTTGGCCTTCGACAGCGCAATGCGCTCCTGGTAGAAGCGGGCGTCGATATAGGTCGAGACGAGATCCTGCAGGAAGGCAAGCCGGGCTACGTCGGCGCTGGCATAGGCCGAATCGAGCGAGGCAAGCGCGCTTTCCTTGGAGCGGCGGTACTGGCCGAAGAGATCGAGCAGCCAGGAGACATTGGCCTCGCCGCCGGAGGTGTTGAGAGCACCCACCCGGGTGCGCTCCGAGCCCATCTGGCCCGAGACCGTGTGCGAGGCGCCGACCACCAGGCTCGGCAGCGAACCGGCCCCGGCGACCGTCACATTCGAGGACGCCGAATTGATGCGCTCCATCGCCTGCAGCACGTCGAGGTTCTGGTCGATGCCGCGCGCCACCAGGCTGTCGAGCTGCTTGTCGCGATAGGCCGACCACCAGGCCACCGTCGCAACATCACCGATATTCTTGGTGCTGCCCTCACCGAATTTCGCCGGCAGCGGCATCTCCGGAGGCGTGTGGTCCGGTCCGCTCACGCAGCCCGCCAGCAAAGACGCGATTACGAAATACGCTGCGCTACGAGCAGTGCTGTTCGCCCCCTCAACCTGCCGACCTCCTTGGTTTTGCCAAAAGTACGCTGGACGTGGTTAATGAAGCGTTGCATCTGCGCGCTCGGTTCGACCTGCGGCCGGAATGCGCCGATGCGGAGGGCTTGGTCTGGGGCCGGGGCAACCATCTAAAGCTCACGTCTGGCGGGTAGACCCGCCGACGGGGTGCGCGGAGAGGCCGGCGCAAAAACCGGTGCGACGGAAACGAAAAGCGTCGTTCGGGTCGACACAGGCGCTCGTCGGCGCCTGGAGGCAGGACGAGGCATTGGTGCAAGGCATCAGGCGAGAGGTCTTGCCCGCCGTCCTGGCTGCTTGAGGACGGGAGCTTTGCCGCGACGAATCTCTGCGTCGGCCCGGGTGGCGGTTCAAAGATCGGATATATGGCGACGCCCACAGCAAGGCTGACGGAAACGCACGTTACAATGTAAAACAGTACAAACCTCATGGCACGTATAACGGCAGTGTCCCGACGACATATCAACCTGCCCAATATGATTAGGAAGGGCCGGAGATAACTGTCGCTGATGTGGGCCGTTGGCTTTTCAGTGCCTTCTAGGCGCAGCAGGTATCTTTGCCATGCGTGGGCCCGCAGCAGGCTTCAGTCTTTCGTGCTTCCTCTTTGAGCCAGCGGTCGCGCGGCTTGCAGCTTGCCGGGCGAGGCTGCAAGTTGCGACGTGCACCGATGCCACCCACAAGGGCCGGCATGGCCGCGCAATAAAGCTGCATTGGCCGCACGCCGTCGCTGACTTCGAATGTCAGCCTTGCAGAACCGTCAAGCTTCACATGCTCGGTCACCTTGCGGATGATTGCATGGAATTTTCCAGCCGGCATATGCGTGCGGTCGTCCTCGTCGATGTCCCATAGCTGGATGAAAATCTCTCGCCATGCTTCCGGGTTGGCGCCGCAGTCGAGCGCTGCGAACTCACCGGCCTTGACTTCGGTGACGTGGTAGCCCGGTTTCACCGGTCGGCCGTCGTAATGGAAAACCAAGGGCAAATCCTTGGCGCCTGCCAGGAAGTCGAGAAGCAGGCCGAGGCTGATGTCGCGGTCCTGCATTTTGCTGTTGTCGATCGCGTTCATTTGCATTAATCCTAATTTCAACGGTTCAAGGATTATTGAAATATGGATCAACGTCAAGCGCTGAGCGCCTTCGCCGCGCTCGCCCAGGAAACCCGCCTGCAGATCGTCCGCATGCTGGTGGTCGCGGGTCCAGACGGCATGGCCGCCGGCATGGTTGCGGAGAAGACGGCCGTCTCGCCGTCGAACTATCTCCTTCCATCTGAAGGAGCTCGAACGATCCGGCCTCATCAGCCAGAAGCGCGAATCCCGCTCGATCATCTACACCGCCAATTACGAATGCGCTGGGCGGTCTGCATCCGCTTCCTGATGGAAGACTGCTGCGCCGGGAACCCTGAAATCTGCGCACCTGTGGCGGCGGTCGTCGCATGCTGCGCGCCTAAAGTGGAGGAGAAACTGCAATGACTGCCGACCGTGTCTACCATGTGCTGTTCCTGTGCACCGGCAATTCCGCCCGCTCGATCCTGGCGGAGTCCATTCTCAACGCCGAAGGCAAGGGCCGCTTCCGGGCGTTTTCGGCAGGGAGCCAACCCAAGGGTAAGGTCAATCCCTATGCGCTGAAGGAGCTTGCAGGCGCTGGGCTATCCTTCGACCGGCTTCAGCTCGAAGAGCTGGGACGTGTTTGCCGAGGCGGGCGCGCCGGAAATGGATTTCATCTTCACGGTCTGCGACAGCGCCGCGGGCGAAGCCTGCCCGGTCTGGATCGGCCATCCGATGACTGCCCACTGGGGCGTCGAGGATCCGGCCGCTGTCGAGGGCAGCGAAGTCGAGAAGGGCCGGGCTTTCGCGCAGGCCGCACGGTTCCTGAAGAACCGGATCATGGCTTTCCTGAGCCTGCCTTTGTCGTCGATCGACAAGCTCGCTCTGGAGCAGCACCTGCGCCAGATCGGCGCCATGGAAGGTTCGACGAGCAAGCCGGTGAAGGCAGGATAACGATGATGTTCGATCTGCCGCGCCGCCTGGTGTCCGAGGGCCTAGGCACAGCCACTTCTCGTCGCGACCGTGGTCGGGTCGGGCATCATGGCGACATCGCTGACGCAGGATGTGGGACTGGCGCTGCTCGGCAACACGCTGGCGACCGGCGCGATCCTGGTGGTGCTGATCACCATCCTCGCGCCGGTTTCCGGCAGCCCACTTCAATCCGGCGGTCTCGCTGGTCTTCGCGATATCGCGCGTAGCTGCCGAAGCGCGATTTCTTCTGCTACGTCCTGGCCCAGGTTGCTGGCGGCACCATCGGGACGATCGCGGCCCATCTGATGTTCGATCTTCCGCTCGTCCAGCTGTCGACAAAGGTGCGCACCGGCGGCGGCAGTGGTTTTCCGAAGGCGTCGCGACCTTCGGCCTGCGTGGCGGTGATCCTCGCCGGCATCCGCTTCGAGCAGAAGGCGGTGCCATGGCTGGTCGGGGCTCTATATCACCGCCGCCTACTGGTTCACCGCTTCGACTTCCTTCGCCAATCCGGCCGTCGCCTTCGCCCGCTCGCTGACCGACACCTTCTCCGGCATCCGTCCGGTCGATCTTCCGGGCTTCTGGGTCGCCGAAATCGCCGGCGCGGTCGCGGCGCTCTTTCCTGTTCACCTGGCTGCTGCAGCCGGGTGCATCGTCAACCCTTTCACCTGAGGCAAAGCTATGAACGCCACCATCTACCACAATCCAGGCTTGCGGCACGTCGCGCAACACGCTGGCGATGATCCGCAATGCCGGGATCGAGCCGACGATCATCGAGTATCTGAAGACCCCGCCGTCGCGCGCGGAGCTGGTCAAGATGATCGCCGACGCCGGCCTGACGGTGCGCGCAGGCCATCCGCGAGAAGGGTACGCCCTACGCGGAGCTCGGGCTCGATGACGCGGCCCTGACCGACGATCAGCTTCTCGACGCGATGTTGAAAGATCCGATCCTCATCAACCGGCCCTTCGTCGTGACGCCGCTCGGCACGCGGCTGGCGCGCCCATCCGAGGCGGTTCTCGATATCCTGCCGGACACCCATAAGGGCGCCTTCGCCAAGGAAGACGGCGAAAGGTGTCTCGATGCGGAAGGCAGGCGTATTGTCTGATCTTCCGGCAGCCTCCCGCGATGCATCTGCGGCCGCTCGATCTGGCGGGCGCTGCAGGCCGCCATTCTCGACGCATAAGCCCCGTATCCTGATCCTCTACGGTTCGCTGCGCGCGGTCTCCTACAGCCGGCTGCTCGCCCATGAGGCCGCGCGGCCTGCTCGAGCACTTCGGCTGCGACGTGCGGATCTTCAATCCGGAGGGATTGCCGCTTCCTGATGCGGAGCCGGTCGAGCCATCCGAAGGTCCAGGAACTGCGCGAACTTTCGGCAGTGGTCGGAAGGGCCAGGTCTGGGTCAGCCCGGAGCGCCATGGCGCCATGACCGGCATCATGAAGGCGCAGATCGACTGGATTCCGCTTTCCGTCGGCTCGGTGCGTGCCGACGCAGGGCAAGACGCTTGCCGTCATGCAGGTGTCGGGCGGCTCGCAGTCCTTCAATGCCGTTAAGCCAGCTGCGCATGCTCGGCCGCTGGATGCGCATGATCACGATTCCCAACCAGTCGTCAGTCGCCAAGGCTTTTCAGGAGTTCGACGCGGACGGCCGCATGAGATCCTCGTCCTACTACGACCGGGTGGTCGACGTCTGCGAGGAACTGGTGAAATTCACGCTGGCTTACCCGCGACGCCTCCGCCTATCTCACCGATCGCTACAGCGAGCGCAAGGAAGAGGCCGATAAGCTCGAACAGCGCGTGAGCCTGAAATCCATATGACCGAACCTGCGCCGATTGCTGCCATTATCGCCCTTGGCATCACGCAGATCATCGGCTACGGCACGCTCTATTACAGCTTCAGCATCCTCGCCCCCGATATGTCGCGGGATCTCGGATGGTCGTCCGAAGCTGTCTTCGGCGCATTGTCCGCGGCTCTCCTGATCGGCGGCCTTATGGCACCTGCGCTCGGCAAATGGATCGACCGCTTCGGCGCCGGACGGATCGTGACGGCGGGATCGGCGATCGCGGCGGCGGCACTTGTCGCCTGCGCGCTGGCGCCCGGCAGGATTTCCTTTGTGGCGGCGCTGATCGGCATCGAGGCGGCGTCGAACCTGAGTTCAATATGGCGCGGCCTTCGCGCTGCTCGTGCAGATCCGGCCGCAGGCGGCACAACGGAGCATCACCTACCTGACGCTCATCGGCGGGTTTGCCTCGACGATCTTCTGGCCGATCACGACAATGCTGCACGCTGAGATGTCGTGGCAGCAGGTCTATCTGGTATTCGCGGGCCTCAACCTCATCATCTGCCTGCCTATCCATGCCGTGCTCTCGCGGCAGATGCGCCGAAACCGGGAGCGAAGCGGCAAGGCTTCGCCGGCGAGACGCGTGGAAGGAGCGCTTGCCGCATCGGCGCGCAGGATGGGTTTCGTTCTGATGGCGCTTTCCTTCTCCCTCCAGTCGCTGGTGAGCTCGGCACATCCTCGTTCACATGGTGCCGCTGCTTTCCGGCCTCGGGCTCGGCGCGACAGCGGCGCTGGTCGGGACGTTCTTCGGCCCCTCGCAGGTGCTCAGCAGGTTGACGAACATGCTCTTCGGCGTGAACCTGCCGCCGCTCAAGCTTGCCATCATCGCGGCCACGCTTATGTCGGCAGCGGTATTCCTGCTCATCCCGACCGCGCCTTCCGTTGCCGGCGCCATCGCATTCGCAGTCGTCTTCGGCCTGGGAAACGGCCTTTTCAGCATCGTCACGGGAACGCTTCCGCTGTTGCTTTTCGGAAGCGACGGCTATGGAAAGATGCAGGGCCGGGTGATGGCGGCGCGGCTGATCGTGTCGGCGGTCGCACCCTTTGCGCTGGCCTACCTGATCGGGAGCATCGGCGTCGTCTGGTCGCTGGGGTTGACATCGGCGGCAGGCGTCCTTGCCGTGCTGGTTCTGGTAGCCATCGGGCAGCTCGCCAGGAACGGATCGGCCTCGGAAGCGGCCGCGACGCAGGACGAGCAACTGACGAAGCCGGCTGGACAGACTAGCGCAAGTTCACTGACGCATAAGATCGATGTTGCTGGTGACGACCGACCCTCCGGTTGCATGGTCGCGATCGACCGTGCGCAGGCGCAAGCCATCCGCCCCGACCTTCTCGATGGTCATGGTAGCGTTCCGGTCGCCGTTCACGGGGCGGGCCCAGCGTACGGAAAGATTGATGGCGTTTCCGCGGCGGCTTCCAGAAAGCGCAGACGGCAGGCCCATCGGTCCGACATAGGTCCCGGTATAGCGCCCGCCGCTGACCCTCAGATTTGCCGAAACGGCGCGGCGCACGACGACAAAGCCCCGGCAGCTGCCGTTCATGGAGAAGTTGGCTCGGCCCGCCGTCGTTGCGAAGCTGCACCGCACGTTGACCGGATCGCTGCCGATCCGCATCAGCACCTGGCCTGCGCCTTGCCAGTTTCCGGCAAGCGACTGGAGGAAATTGGCTTCCTGAGCGACTGCCGCAAGCGGCTGGGAGCCGGCGAGTGCGAGGGAGAGCAAATAAACGGCGCGGCGCATGGCGATGACCTCGTGAACGGATATTGCCGAACGTCTTTGAGGCAATTCAGTTCCCGGATTTGCGGCTGCCGGAAGCGCAATCATCATCTGGCCGTTGCCGAGGAGAGTGCGCGGGCAAGCTCGACAGGTGTCTTCATGATGATTTCGCGATGCGGGAACGGGATCGAAATGCCGGCTGCCTTGAATGCATCCCATAATGCCCATGAGTACTTCACCGCGTACGTTGGTAAGGCCGTTGCTCGGGTCGGAGATCCAGAATCTCAGCTTGAAATCGACCGATGATGCCCCGAAGGCCGTCATCCAGCAGACCGGCTGGGCGTAGGTGCCGGCAACCCGCGGAATGGTCTTGGCCGCCTCGATCGCGATGCGGGCGACCTCGTGCGGATCGCTGTCATAAGAGGTTCCGAAATCCACCTCGATGCGGACATAATCGCTGGAAAACGACCAGTTGACGACTTGCTGGGAAATGAAGTCTTCGTTTGGAATGAGGTACTCCTTGCCATCTCTGGTGATGACGGAGACGAAGCGGGAGCGCAGGTCGCGGATGGAGCCGAAGGTCTCCCCCAGCGTGATCGTGTCGCCCGGTTTGATGGATTTATCGAGCAGGATGATGATTCCGGATATGAAGTTGGAGACGACCTTCTGCAGGCCGAAACCAATGCCGACGCCGACAGCACCTGAAAAAACCGTGAGCGCCGTCAGGTCAATGCCTGTCGCAGACAAGGCAATCGTGCCCGCAAAGACAATGAGCCCAATTTTGATCAGTTTGCTGATGAGAACCTTCAAGGAGGGCGTGAGATCCGCGGACTTCTGGATCCAGTTCGACGACATGTTGCCGATCAGAACCGCAAGCCATATCAGCGCAACGGAAAGGACGATGGCCTTTAAGACGAGCAGCATTGAAAGGCGAACGGCGCCGAGATTGACGGCTATACCATCGAGTGCCGCCAGAAGCGCGCGATCCAGCCCAAGCGCGTAAAGTGCAAAGTAGAGCCAGCCGGCGGCGGCAACGACACGCGCCAGCATCTGCGTTTCGGATGATGCGCGTGAGTACCGAGATGACGAACCACGCCACCACGAGAGTGAGGGCTGTTGCTACCAGCCACCGGTGCGATGGCCACGCAAATCGCAACAGCACCACATCCGCAATCGCCAGCAGCACAATCAGAAAGAGCCAGCGTGTTCGCCGCATGAATGCGATGATGACGCGAAGTAGATCCGGATTTCCCTTGATGGTGCGGGCGCGCGATTCCAATGCCGGCTCGATCCGTTTTGCCAGCAAGCCGGAAAGCAGGTAACCGGCGACAATCAGGGCGCACTGATAAAGCGTCCACTCATTGAGAAGGAAAGTCTGCAGCCAGGATCCGGCAGCGTTGACCGCCTCTAGGAAATCCATCGTGGTTCTCTCGCGATTTTGTAGAATAACCAGCGGGAGCGGGGTTTTGTTCAAATGCGAGTGTCGAGGCAGTTTGTTCGCCTGAAGCGGGCACGCGGGTGGGGTTCCTCTGCGGCCGAACCCAGCAGATAAAATCGACCGGCCGCGGATGGGCGATCGTTTGATGGGGTCCAATCCTAGGCTTCGGTTTCAAGCAATTTTGCCTCACGCCGTCGCCACTTTATAGGTTTGCTTTCATATCCTATTTCAAGGCCGGCGATGACGAGCCGTCTTCAAAAACCTTCCCCGCCATTTGTCGCCGATTGGGCGATATTCTGCTCGAGGAGGTGCCCAATTTTCGCGATTGCTGCACCTAGAAGCGATGGGCAAACCTCCTGCTCGGTTCTCCCTCCAATCGCAGCAACATCTCGGGTCTCGAGAGACGCCCGTCGGAGGTGAACGGCTTTCCACGGTTGATCGCTTCAGCAATGAGAAATCTATAGAGCGCAGCCCGTAACCTGCGCGCTTTTACGTGGAATCGGTGTCGCTCCTGGTGCGGGCATCCCACGCGGTTAGTGGGGCCGCGTTGCGCCCAGACTCTGTCCGTCTTGGCTTTGATGAGTTTCACTCGACCGTTGGGGTTCGCTGATCCGTTCCAGGCTCTTGTTGAGAAGCTGTTCGTATTCCTCCGGTGAAAAGCCCGGGCGGCGCGTGTCGGATTTCTTCCGTGCTTTGACTGTGGAGTGATGATTTACGGAGCATGCGGAAGATGCGCATGGCCGATGAGTACGATACGGCCCAGAGACAAAAACAAGACCTTGAGACGAGGTTGTGTTCTATCTCGGGTGAGAAAATCGACGGAATGCTAGAGGTCTTCGGTAAGAAGGCCCAGGCTTACCTAAGAGGGCTTCTGAGAAACTGGAGGAGCCTTCGCCCTCGATTGGAGCCGCTCGCGGGTGACGAATGCCGGCGCGAACATTGCGCTGACGGACAGCGCCTTGGACGTGCTTGGATGATTGTCGTCGACGAAAGCCGGAATTCCCTGGTTTTGGACGGGGCAGGTTTCATCATTGCAAAAGAATGGCGTGGCATCGATCAGCGTCACCTTCGCGAAGTTGGGCCTCGAAAACAGCCGCCTGACGATTTTCTGCCGCTCCTCGAACACATCCCTCGACACACCCGAAGGCAGCGGCTGGCCCAGCCGATGCCGGACCAAGACGGTCTGCGGTACGTATAACGGCTGCTCCGGAACGAAGCCGACAACGACGATCCGCTTCTGGTCGAGGTGAGCGAACTGATCTGAAAGAGCCGCGGCAAGCCTGGAAAGCTTCGCTTCGTCGTCGGGATGCGTCATCGACGGCGGTACCAGGATGGGAGCGCCATAGCGATAGCCGCTGGCGATGTTTGCCCAGCGCGCGATGATGACGACGGTATGAATGGTTTCCGTTCGCTTCAGCAGTTGTTCGGCTTCCACCAGAAACCGCTGGCAGCTGCTGGAATTGCTTCTCGACCAGATGATCGGTCTGCAGCCTTCTTTCGTCAGGATCATGACACTCTGCCCGGCCTGCTCGGCGGCCGCGACGACACCCGGAGCGAGCGCATCTGCGATGCTGTCGCCCATCAGCGCCACGCCGGGCACCTTGTCGGCGCCGAGAACGCAGGGCGTGCCAGCCCTCAGGCGTTCGAGCGAAGGGGTGTCACATGCACGACGGTCGGGATTGGTGTCGCGCGCACCCGACGCCATGCGTCGTTCGACGCCGGAAAACCGCCCGGGCATGCCGCCCAATTGTTCGGTGACGACCCACAGGCCGATGCAGGTTGCAACGGTCGCTGAGACCAACTTTGCGGCAGTACGGAAGCTGACGTCGGATCGCCGAGCAGGGTTCTCGATGAACCGCCAGGCGGCGTAACTGACAGCAAAGGTGAGAGGCAAGAGGGCGAGCCCTTCACCGGACGTGAGCGCTTGTCCTTTTATGATTCTGGCAAAGTAGAGAACAGGCCAATGCCATAGATAGAGCGAATAGGACAGTTTTCCGATGAACGCGAGCGGGGTAAAAGCCAGGGCCGTTGAGACAAAACTTCGTCCGGACCGCGCCGAATGCAGGATCAGGAAAGCTCCGAGACAGGGAAGAAGTGCCGTCTCGCCCGGGAACGTCGTGTTTTCTCCATAGAAGAGAACAGGAATTGCGATGAGAGCGAGCCCGGCGGCCGACGCTGCTTGACGCCTACGGTCGTCCCGAATGGCGCCAAAGGTTCCTGTCGCCAGCAGGCTTCCGACCAGCAGCTCCCAGAAGCGGCCGAACGGAAGATAATAGGCGGCCGTCGGCCAATGCCGGACCATGACGACGGCAATTGCGAACGAGATGACCATCGGAAGGGAGACGATCCGCTGCCATGACCAGCTGGTTCGGGAGCGGGCAATGAACAAATAGAGCGGCAGGAAAAGATAGAACTGTTCCTCGACACCGAGAGACCAAGTGTGCAGCATCGGCCGCCAGGCGGTGCCCTCGTCAAAATACCCGGCCGCCCTGGCGAAACTGAAATTGGAGATCGACAGGCTGGCCTCGCCGATGCTCCGCATCAGCCGCTCGAAGGCTGGAGGCGTGAGAAGTGCGGCACCGACCAAGGCTGTTACGAACATCATCGCGAAAAGAGCAGGCAAAATGCGCTTTGCTCGGCGAAGGTAGAAATCGGCCGCGGAGAACGTCTGTTCCTTCATCTGGCCGATGATGATCGCCGTGATCAGATATCCCGAGATAACGAAGAAGACATCGACGCCGACGAAGCCGCCCGGCAGAAAGGAAACTCCTGAATGAAAAAGGATCACCGATAGGACGGCGATGGCTCTGAGGCCATCAATTTCTGCGCGGTATTTCATCGGTCAATCCTGCAAAACTCAGCCGACATAACTGAAAAGTCGCCGCAATCAATCATGCCAATTCCCTGAAAATTGTGGAAAAGGCGCCGCAGAGTTTTCTTGTGTACGGCCAGGACGCAAGATTTTCCGGTGCAGGCGATACCACGCCGGACGCTGATGAAGTTTCCATCCGAGCTAGTCGAGACGCCCAGGCCGACAGTGCCGGTCAGAGAGATCAGGCTGCCGGCCGCGTTCGCCAGGTACCAGACCGAGGGCGCGAAATGACTGACGATAACCGGAATTCTCAAGAGTGGCGCATACCCTGAAACACGTTGCCGAATGGCCTAATTTAGCGGAGGCACGTGATTGCATATAAATGTGAAATGCATGCGGCCAACAAGAATTTCTTTGGGAGGGAGAGGAAACGCAGGCATTATTGGGCTCACGGCGACAGCGATTTTGTAGCTGTGGTTGACCTCCGCCGGATTGAATATTTTCTTCTTGGTGCAGATGATGTGTTTTGCGAGATCGAGCATTTCGCCCTCCATCTTCAGCTTTGGTATCTCTTCAAAGCCTTCGCGGACGACATGACTTCGTAGTCGAAGTTCAACGCGATGGCGATGAGGCCATTTTTATGAGCGCGGAGCAGGGCCGTCATCTTGCGGAACCCCACCGCCCGCGCGATTGCTGCCACGCTTGATTTGCGCATGGCGTCGCGCAGGCGACGAACCCATCCTGAAGTGCACAGTCTTCCGCTATCGGCCCTAGAGCGGACGTTCGCGCCGCTCGTCGGACATGCCGGACTTGCTCTTTAAGCCTCCCGCGCTGCAAAGGATTGCGGTTGAGTGTCCGTTGTCTAAGGTTAGCGGTGACAAAAGCTCACAACGCTTCCGCCGGGGGGATGCATGACGAAGCATCGAATCTATTCAGTCAGTATCGCGAGCGTCTATCCGCACTATGTCGCCAAAGCGGAGAAGAAGGGGCGCACGAAAGCTGACGTCGATGAGATCATCTGTTGGCTGACGGGACATACCCAAGAGACGTTAGATAATCAGTTGGCGAATGACACAAAATTTGAGGACTTTCTTTGCGCAAGCGCCTCAAATGAATCCCTCGCGATCGCTAATTACCGGTGTGATCTGCGGCGTTCGCGTGGAAGACATACAAGAACCCACGATGCGTGAAATCCGCTACTTGGACAAATTGATCGACGAACTCGCCAAGGGGAAAGCGATGGAGAAGATCCTGCGAAAATAGCCAGGCGGGTAGTTCGAACCCGCAAGGCTTGATGTTCTGAGCTTGAGCATGGGATCGCTTCGACCAAACTAGGCTTGCCGTTGCTGAATACCCAAGCTCGATCCTTATACGAGGGGCGGCCTGGAGCGCTGCCCAGGCAGGATGCGCATTCATCGTGGGCCCCGAGTCCCGCAAGATCACCATCATCTTGGAGAGTGGCACCTTGCCGCTCGGCCCAGTGCAGCAGCGCAATCATTTGCTAAGTCATATCTGCGCCCTACCTCCCTGAGTCTGGGACCAATTGGCATATCGACGCCTTCACGTCACGACCACAGCAAGGAGGCGGAATTGAAAAACGACCTCGGGGGTTCTCGTCGTATATACTCAATTCCGCCCTCATCACCCTCACGCATGCCTGCCTTTGCGAGTGTGCTCGCAGTCATTGCCATTCTCTACTTTGCAAAGGAAGTCCTCCTTCCTCTGGCAATCGCTGTTCTGCTGACGTTCGCACTGGCACCAATTTCCTCACGTCTTCGTAAGCTGGGGCTTCCTCGCATTCTGGCGGTAATAACTACCGTCATGCTCGCCTTCCTTGTTCTCCTCCTGTTCGGTCTTGTGGTGGCCGGACAGGTTGCTGAAGTCGCGCAAAACCTCCCTGCCTATCAGACCAACATTGTGGGAAAGATCCGGGCGCTCCAGGAGAGCGGAAGCGATAAGGGTATCGTTCAGCGTCTGACTTCAGTCGTCGAAAGTGTCGGACGGGAACTCAACAGTGTGGAGCAGAAACCGACTGCTCCCGTGGGCGGGCCATCATCTAGGGAGCCTCTGCTCGTAGAGATATTCGCGCCAAGCCGCCCCATTGCAACGCTGACAAGTTTGATCGGCCCCTTGGTCGGTCCGATCGCGTCATTGGGACTAATCATCGTCGTCGTCATATTCATGCTCCTGGAGCGGGAGGAGCTTCGCGACCGCTTTATCCGGCTCGTCGGCTACGGAGACCTCCATCGCACCACCGAAGCCCTGCAGGAGGCGGGAAGCCGCGTTGCGCAGTATCTCCTCATGCAGTTGGTCGTGAACTGCGCTTACGGCATCCCCTTGGCGCTGGGGCTTTGGGCGGTGGGAATTCCCAATGCGGTGCTCTGGGGGATGCTCGCCATCGTTCTGCGGTTCGTCCCATATATCGGGCCGGTAATAGCGGCCGTACTGCCGCTCTTCCTGGCGTTCGCAGTCGATCCGGGCTGGAGCCTTGTTCTTTGGGTCGCCGCGCTCTTTCTCGCGCTGGAGCTGACGAGCAACAACATCGTCGAACCATGGCTGTATGGTTCCCGAACAGGCCTCTCTCCCCTTGCCATCATCGTTGCGGCTATTTTCTGGGCTTGGTTATGGGGACCGGTCGGCCTTATCCTGTCGACGCCGCTGACCGTGTGCCTGGCAGTTCTAGGGCGTTATGTCCCGCAGTTTGAATTCTTGGAAGTCCTGTTTGGCAGCGAACCGGTGCTTGATCCCAAGGAACGCCTTTATCAAAGACTTTTAGCTGGGGATCCCGACGAGGCCACCGATCTCGCTGAGGAGATCCTCGAGGAAGATTATCTGGAGGAATACTATGGCAAGGTTGCTATTCCAGCCCTTCTGCTCGCCGAGCAGGACCGCCGTAGAGGCGTCCTGACAGCGGAGCAAATGGAACAAGTGTTCGGTACCGCCATCACGCTGGTCTCGAATCTGGAAGAGATCGCTCGGGAGGAGGAGGAGGAAGAAGAGCAGGAGGACAAAACCGCCGACGAGACACCCTTGACGGCCACGAAGGACGAGGGAGAAGGCGACGAGGAACTGCCGGACGGGACCGGGAAAACGGTCTTCTGCATTGGTGGCAGGGGGCCTCTTGATGATGCATCAGCGGTGATGCTGGCCCAGGTTCTCCAAGTGCAAGGAGCGGAAGTGGTGGCAGCAAGGCACTCCGACATCGCCAGCCGCCGCAGCCGCGATCTCGTTCCGAATGGAGCAAATGCCATCGTCGTCTGCTTCCTGAACTTTGACTCTGTCAGGCATGCCGGCATACTTGTACGCCGCTTCAAGCGCATGTATCCCACCACGCGCGTAGGCGCAGTGCTCTGGTCTGAAAATGATGATGACACGCAACTGCACAAGCTTCCGGAGGCTGATTTCATTGCTTCCACCTTGACCACCGCCGCGCGTGAGATGCTCTCCGATGCGCCGCCGTCTCTGGTAAGCCCTCGGAGGCTCCGTATCAGGCGACCCAAAACCGGGACGGGCACTGCTCTACAGCCGCCCTCTGGTCCTGCCGATCGGCCGCAAGGGCCTGAATAGCCAATCGTTCAACTAGGTAAAGAGGATTGGGTAGCGGGTCATCCCTCAGACATAGCCGATCAACGCAGCGAGACCCACCGCTGCTATGGGCGGCTCCTGATCCGGCACGCTCGGGATTCACCGGGAAGGCACCTGGCGCACCCGAAGAGATGAAAACTGGCACCACTATGCCGTTGTTGCGGCTATTGATTTTTAAGATCACTTCCCGGAGCCGAGTACCTACTTTGCGCCCCACATCTGGGCATCGTGCCGAGCTTGCTATCCGGGTTTACCGGAAATCGCGGGCTTTGAGGAACTTACTCGGCATAGTATCTGGCTCGGGATAAATCCCGGATTTCCATATCGACACTTTGAAGGTGAAGGCGCGAAATTTCCACTAGCTTCGTGTGTCGGTGTCGGATTGTCGTTCCCCCGTTCGTCCTCTGCTTGAACAGCACAGGAGAACGGCCAATGAGCAACGAAACCAAAGTCAATATCGAAGAAGAGGCGATTATCGCCATGCTAACGATGCGCGCTTCCGCGCTCGGCGAAAAAGATGCCAAGGGTGCACTTTCCTACGAAACCGAGGATTCTGTCGAGTTTTCGCTGGCACCGCCGCTCGTCTATCACGGCAAGGACGAAGCAGGCCTGCAGGCGTGGTTCAATACCTGGGAAGGTCCGATCGGCGGCGATGTTTGCGATGCCAAGCTAACGGTCGGCGGAGACGTTGCTTTCTGGAGTGGTCTGACGCGCATGACGGGAACTAAAACTGACGGCACCGAGGTCGATCTTTGGTTTCGTCAAACCCTTGGCCTGGTGAAGCGCGATGGCCGCTGGATGGTGTCCCACCAACATGCATCCGTGCCATTTGCCATGGATGGAAGCGGTCGCGCTCTGCTCGATCTAAAACCTTAAGTGGCTGGTCTCCGGGAATCGATGTCCCGCCGAGGAGAAGCGTCGAACGACTGGCCCGGCGCTCAGTGCTGAGCACCAGGCAATAAAAAAGGCCGGGGCGAAACCGCACCGACCTT
Source organism: Rhizobium yanglingense (assembly GCF_977109285.1). Lineage (NCBI taxonomy): Bacteria > Pseudomonadati > Pseudomonadota > Alphaproteobacteria > Hyphomicrobiales > Rhizobiaceae > Rhizobium > Rhizobium yanglingense. The sequence continues at coordinate 46,253 of NZ_CDSAWY010000001.1, read as the reverse complement.
CTCGACATCGCTCTTCACACCAGTGCCAGTACATCCGTGGTCAAAAGCAGATAAGCGACTTCGGCAGTCGCGAACGCTCGCGTGGAGCGCTCACCAGCAACGCCGATGACCTGCAGATAGTCGATGATTGTGTTGGTTTCAAGGGCGCGGAGGGGATGCGACGTTGATCTTCTAGCCGGCATCTCCGCGAAACGAGGCCGGGATCGCTATCATAGTCTCTGCTGGAACCTTCGCTTGGAACGGAGGTTAATTGCGCGAGGTCGCGGTGTGTCAATCGGACACGAATGAACGCACCGGTTTTTCCGATTTCTCGGTGCGGGCAACGAAACGCCAGGCGAGCATCTAACCCGTCCGCCGCGACCCGCTGAAAGGCAACCTCGCCATGATCAATCCACAGAGTGCCCAGCCAGATAGTCCGGAACGAAGGGTCGAGCTCGACCAAACTGTCGACTACGCCGTCAAAATCCTCGTGGAGAAGGCTCACTCGTCGGCTGGACCCGCTGCCCACAGTCCTCGACGCCGTGAACGCCCGGTTGTCGGCGGTCGAAGAGGAACGCGAACTTACGCCCGCAGACGAGAAGGCCTTTTTTCAGTGAGGCCGGGCAACTCCCCGAGCACGCTGGCGAGATGGGTACCCCTCAGAGGTTGCTCATCCCGCCATCGATGATCAGTTCGCTGCCTACGATGTAGGAAGCTTCGTCCGAAGCGAGGAAGATGATCGTCTTCGCAACCTCGGCTGCGTCGCCGAAGCGGCCGGCGGGGATCTGGCTCTGGATTTGGCTGGCCATGGCCTTCGAGTCTGCCTCCGACGTTCCGAGCTTGCCGTACAGCGGCGTTGCCGGTCGTAGACCATCAAGCCGCATCTTTCCGAAAGCTGCCGAACCCGCGTGCTTCCATAAGAAACTCCAGTTCAAGCTTCCATCAGCCTGGAGGACAGGAACTCGATGAAGCGCTGGGTCTTGGCTGGAATAAGGCGAGTTTCGGTGACGGCGTAAATGCTGACCGTCGACCCCTGCCATTCGGGCAGGATGCGTCGGAGCCGGCCGAAGGCCAAGTCCTCAGCAACGATCTTCTCGGGAAGCAGGGCGATGCCCTGGTGGTTGACCGCCAGGGCGCGGATCATCCCGACGCTGTTGAGTGTGAAGCGGCCGCTAACGGCGACATCGACCTTGTTCATCTCCCGGTGCAAAGTCCAGGTCGGGCTCCGCAGCATGCCGATGCATTCATGCTTCGCCAGTTCCGCCGGTGTGGCGGGCTCGCCTGACGCTTCGATATAGCCAGGAGACGCATAGAGGTGGCGGGAATGCCGCCCGATCAGGCGGGTGATCAGGCTGGAATCTTCCAGTTTGCCTATGCGGATCGCCAGGTCGAACGGCTCGGCGACCAGATCGACACGGCGTGGGGTCAGGTCGAATTCGAACGTGATACCGGGATAGTGCCGCGCGAAATCGCCGATGATCGGCGTGAGGTAAAAAGTAGCGAGGTCGACCGGGAGCGAAACCCGCAGGACGCCGCTGGGCTGCTCAAGCATCGCGCCGAGCTGTTCGTGCGCGAGCCGTGCCTCGTCAACGATTCGCTTGCTTCGTTCATAATAGAGCTGGCCGGCCTCGGTGAGCTCGATCTTGCGCGTCGTGCGATGCAGGAGCCTCAAGCCGATTGCCTTCTCCAGTTCGCTGATGCGTCGCGACAGAGTAGAGTTTGGCATGCCGAGAGCCTCTGCGGCCTTCCGAAAGCTCCTGGCTCTAGCGACCTCCACGAACAGCGCCATGTCGTTCAAATGACTCACCTTATTGCTCCATGGATGGAATATTGATTTCAGTTCTGCCGGATTTATCCTTAGATTGGAATAGTGGATAAGGGCTCCAGCCAATGGAGATCCCAATGAACCCCATCTTCACCTCTGTCCGCGTCGGCCGCTACACGCTTCCCAACCGGCTGGTCATGGCGCCGATGACCCGCAGCCGCGCCGCCTTCGACGGTACGCCGGGAGAGCTGGCTGCCGAATATTATGCCCAGCGCGCCGAGCTCGGCCTGATCGTCACCGAGGGCACCCAGCCCTCGGATGACGGGCAGGGCTACCTCACCACTCCGGGCATCTACACGCCCGCCCATGTTGCCGGCTGGCGGAAGATCACCTCCGCCGTGCACGAGAAAGGCGGCCACATCTTCATCCAGCTGATGCACGCTGGGCGTATGTCGCATCCCGACAACACGCCGCATCATCGCCAAGGCGTCGCACCGTCCGCGATCGGGCCGGGGACGGCCATGTTCACGGCGACTGGGATGCAGGACATTCCCACGCCGCGCGCGCTGACGACCGAAGAGGTGCGCCAGACCGTCGCCGATTTCCGCCACGCGGCCCGCTCAGCGGTCGAGGCCGGCGCCGACGGCATCGAGATTCACGGCGCAAACGCCTACCTCGTCCAGCAGTTCTTCGCGCCGAGTGCCAACACGCGCACGGACGAATATGGCGGCTCCATCGAGAACCGCGCCCGCTTCGCCATCGAGATCGCCACGGCGATCGCCGAGGAGATCGGTGCGGACAGAACCGCAATCCGACTGTCCCCCGGCACGACGATGTGGGGGATCGACGAAGGCGCCGACGGGCCGGATCTCTATCGTCATCTGGTCGCCGAATTCGATAAGCTCGGGCTCGCCTATGTGCACATCATGCACCAAGGCGACGAGCCGCTGCTCGCCGACATCCGCAAGCTCTGGCACCAACCGCTGATCCTCAATCGGCCCGGTCGTCCGCGCGACCAAATCGGCGCCGACGTGGCTTCGGGACTGGCCGATCTCGAAGCCTATGGGCAGATGGTCCTTGCCAATCCGGACTTCGCCGTGCGGCTGGAGGCTAATGCAGCGATGAACGAGGCAGACCACAACACTTTCTTCGGCGGCACCGCACAGGGCTACATCGATTACCCCGTCCTGAGCGCCCGGACCGAAACCAGATCATGACAGGAGATTAGATTGAACTCAATCACCACATCCGTCGGCTGCCTCGGATAAGAAGGCACTCGCCGAAACCGAAGGCTCAAGCGCGACAACAAAAAAGAAGGTCCTGGTCGTCGGCGCAACAGGGTTCCTCGGAGCCAAGATCCTCCGCAACCTTGTGCATGAGGCGAATGTGGCCGTCGTTGCGATGTCGCGTAAGGGCGCGCCCTCAAATGAAAGCGCCGATGTCGAATGGGTGCGCGGCGACATGATGGATCCAGGGTCGTTGGATCGTGCTTTGCGGGGCGTGGATGTCGTGGTCAGCTCGGCTAACAGTTACATGAAGGGAAGCCTCGACACGGATTTCCAGGGCAACAAGAATCTTATAGAGGCGGCAGCAAGAGCCAACGTTGGCCGATTTGTCTTTCTCAGCATTGTTAGCTGCGAGGCTGCGTCAGCAGTGCCGCATTTCCATGCCAAGAAAGTGGCCGAAGATCTGATCAAGGCCTCCGGGGTGCCATATGTATTTGTCCGCGCGCCCACATTTCTCGACCAGAGTACGGACTTTATTGCAAAGGGTGTGAAAGCTGGCCGGTTCTTGGCGATGGGCGATAAGACCACGAGATGGTCCTACGTTCTGACAGATGATCTGGCCACATATCTCGCCAAAGCAGCTACGTTTCCTGGCAGTGAGATCAACAACCAGACGATCGATGTCGGCTGGCGCGATGGCCCCAAGAGCCAGCAAGAGATCGCCGATCTCATCTCCGAGGTCATAAAGAAACGTCTCAAGGTGCGGGTGGTCCCCTGGCTGGTTTTCCGCTTGTTCGCACGCCCGGTAAAGCTGTTTTCCGAGCTTGGCTACGATCTGATCCAGATGTTCCTGTTCTTTAAGAAGGGCGTCTATGTTTCGAACATTTCGAAGCAAGAGCACTTCTTCGGACCCGCGCCTACACCCCCAGATGCGATCACGCGATGGGCGAGAAGCCATCAGCTAATTTCGTGATGAATAGTGGGCCGGCATTTCAAGAGCGAGATGGGCACCTGTCTTTCAGCTAAATCAGAAAACCATCGAGGAAGGACATATGGTGAGTGATCCGACAGCGCTTAAAAGGCCAGAGCAGGTGATTCCGTGCCGACGACTCTAAGTCCTCAAGCCCAAGCCTATTTGGCGCAGAGGGCCGCTCGGTTGGCCGTCTCCGCTCAGACGAGGGTGGGGCCGCAAGAGCTCTCGGAATTTGTGGATCCCCTGGTCGACATGATGCGGCCGCTCGCAGCCGAGTTTCGAGGCTCCGCGGCCACGATTGCGATGCCGAGCGGCGGAGAGAGCAAAAGCAGCTTTGTGTTTGTCAGGCCCATCTGAGGCATCCTTTGCACATGATAGAAACGGGCAGGATTGTGCGGGAAATCAGGTTCTCGTCGGCGTTCACCCGTCTTCTACGAGACCCGTTTCACGCCGGGCGGCTGCCATGTCCCTTTCCCCGCCGGCAGGATCGAAGGCGCTTCCGTCTTCGGCCAGTACAGGCGCATCACCAGATAGATCGTGCCGTCCGGTGCCGGAAGCCAGTTGGCTTCCTTGTCCTCTCCCGGGCTGTCTTTTTGGATATAGAGGGTGAGCGAGCCGTCCTCGTTCTTCTTCATCCCCGGCAACATCGGAGAGTTGATGAGGTAGCGATTGATCGGGTTCTTGACCAGGAACTGGCTCTTGCCGTCGTACATGGTCACGGACCAGAACGAATGCACTGGCGGCAACTGACCTGGCGGAAAGGTGATCGTGTACTTGTGCTTGCTGCCGTCGAGCGGCTCCCCGGTCGCATCTGTTCGAGTGAAGGGATACATGGCCTCTGCGGCATCGTTGCCATAGAGACCGGCCTTGGCGGCCCCAGCCCGCATCAACCAATCGCCGTTGAAGAAGGCCTCATCACCAAGCAGCGAACTGACGTTCCAGCCGTTGATGGGTTCGTTTCCGCTGGCCAACCATTTGTTGATTTTATCGTCACCTTGCTTCATGCCGACCAGCATTTCTGCCTTATGTTCGAGCGACAGATCCTTGAACTCGAAGGTCTTGCCGGGACCGATGCCAATCCTTGCAAGCTTGGCTCGGATTGCTTCGTCCCTTGACGTCTCAGGGACGTATTGCAGGGCCACGTCGAGATATTGGAAGAAGTTTTTCTTGATCCCGGCAGTGGTGGCAGGAACGAACTCGATCGTCGGTGCGGCGGGCGGGGCGGGTTGTTTGAGGAAGGCTGAAAGCGGTTGCGCCTTGTAGCCCGCCTGCACCTTTTCCACGTTCGGCATATCTTCGGCGTTGATAAGCTGGGTCCGGAAGTTGGCGAACACGAACGGGGTGGTCGAGGAGAAGACCTGCTCGATGCCGTTGGGCTTCTCGCCTTTCCAGTCGGGTCCGACAACGAGATAGGAGCCCGGCTCGGTCCCTGTGGCGCGCGAGCCGATATAGCCGAAATTGTAGGTGTTTCCGTCGATGAGCTGGACCGAATAATAGCGGTCCTTCTCGACCGCCGGCACCGAGATGACCATCGGTTCAGCGCGCAAGTCCAGCCAGAGGATCGAGTAAGGAGTGTCGCTGTTTGGCGTGATGATTGCCGTGTCCGCCGGGGTGGCGACTTGATGCATGTTGTTGATTTCGTTGAACGGTGCCTTGAACTGTCCGGAATTCCTGTCCACAGCGAACTCCTGCATGACCGCATAGTTCATCACGAGCGGCAAGCCGTAGATGAAGCCTTCTTCGGCGATGTCCTTGGCCTCCAGCAGGCTGGGCCATTCGGCCTTATTCTGCGCAAATACCTGGGTGGATTTCGCCGTCGCGGCGGCGAGTGCGGCCATCGCCGCAGAGTGAAGCAGATCGCGTTTCGTAAGCATTTGAACGTCCTTTCGGTTCGCAGCGCGGTCAGGCACGCAGAGGTAGCAGGAGAAGGTTATCCGACTGCGGACATCGATAAACTGCGCCGAACGAGCTCCAGTTATGAGTACGATGTCTCTTCGCGGCTCTTTGCGCCTACTTCGGAAATAGGAATGTCAGCCCGAACCGGACGCCCAGCCCTTCGGGGCCGTTGTCCGGAGCCGCCGCCCAGTATCGGAGCCCGGCCGTCAGGCTGATCGGCTTCTCGTTCACCTTGACCAGCTTGGAGACGGTCAGATTGATCGGCACCGACCATTCATTCGCCTTCCAGTCGTATGTGGATTCCGTGTTCAGCGCGAACGTCCATGCATTCGGTGTCGTGTAAGAGAGAAAGGGCTGCAGGTACGTGTTGCTGATGTCGTTGCGGTCCTCATTGCCAGCGAACGACCAGATGTGGTTGGCCAGTACGCCATAGGTCCAGGGGCCGTCCTGCTTCAGCGCAACAATCGTCGGTCCTGCGCCCCATTTCTCGCCGCCGAGCAGATCGTCAGTCGCGGTCGGGATCAGGAAGACAGGTCCCGCGCCCCAGATGAGGCCGCCATCGGTCGGCTTGGCAGGCGACAGGAAAAAGCTCTGGACGACGTCGCCGAGACCGAACTGTGATCCGGATGGCCCGGCGATCTCGTCCTGGTAGGTCACGGGCAGGATCGTGCGGGAGATCAGGTTCCAGTTGGCGTTCAGCGAGATGGGGATCACGGGCTGGATGTTCAGCGTCGTCTTGTCGCCATCGAGCGGTCCATAGCCATGGTCATAGTTCAACTGGAAGGGTACGCTGATGAGCGAGGCGATCGGATTAGAAAGCTTCTTGGCGAGATCGGCGCTGGAATCCTGGCCGTAGGCCGTCGCCCCCATGCCGAACGTCGCCGCGACAACGAGCGTCAGCGGCAGGATGCGGGTCGATGCGGTCCTGGCCATTTGCACTATTCTCCGTCTGATGCCGAGGCTGGCGGTGAGCCAGACTGGGGTCATGCGCCGGAAGAATGACGGAACACGCCGGAAAAGAAACGTATGCTACCGTAGCATACGGCCTTCACGGGCCGTATGAGGCGTCGGAAACCCTGAACTCAGCTTCGACATCCGTCGCGCTGGGCACTGGCAGTCCAGCCCGTCGAAGCGCTGCGATCATGCGCATGCTGTCCTTCGGCGGCAGGTTTCTCTTCCGGTTCTCGGCCACAATGTTGGGCAAATAGTCGGGGCGCATTTTCATGAACACCTCGCCCTCGCGCTTTGCTTCTGCTAACAGCCCGGCCTGGGAGTAGATGACCGCCGCAACGCCATGGAAGAGCGGAAATTTCTGCAGGTCGGCTTTGCGGATCAGCCGCACCGCCATCTCATGCTCGTCGAGCATGCAGGCGATCAGTGCGCGCGTCCCGAAGTAATATCCGGCTCCGCCTGGATTGAGCTTGATCGCACGATCCAGCAGTTCCGCGCCACGCTTCCATTGCCCCGAGAACGCGACGCGCGTTCCGAGCTCCCCGAGGAACTCCGTGTCGTTCGGGTTGGCGGCGAGCGCTTCCTCGCCGACATCGAACGCCTCTTTCGTCTCGTTGTTGAAGAACAGTGCCGTCATGAGCGCCTGCAGGGCGCGCGTGTTGTCGGGTTCGAGCGAGACTGCCCGCCGCGCCGAACCGAGCGCGCGCTCCATCGCGGGACCCTTGTCACTCTGCGGATTGAACTCGAACCGGCCCTCGTCGAGATGGATGATCGAGAGCATCGACCAAGCCGTCGCGTAGGCGGGGAAACGCGCCACGGCGTTCTGCAGGCAGTCGCGCGCGATCAGATGCGTTTCCGGGTTCAGCTCCTCGCGGTAGGCGTAGTAGCGCAGCGTGCAGTCATGGACGCCCATATCGTCCGGCGGCGGGTTGGCCGCCATCGATTTCGCGATGATGCCGTAAGGCTGGGCGATCGCCGTTGCCACCTTGCTCGCGACATCCGTCTGAATGAAGAAGAGCTCGTGCGTGTCCAGATTCTCGTCGTAGTCCTGCGACCACAGGATGGATCCGTTGGAGGTCTCGACGAGGCGCACGGTCACACGGACCTTGTCGCCCGCGACGCGGACCCCGCCTGCGACTAGGTAACGGGCGCCAAGTCCCTCGCGCACCTGCGATGCCTCGACACCGGGAGGCAGTGCCTTCGACGTCTCGCGACCGAGGACCGTGATCTCCTTGAAGCGGGGAAGGGCGGTTAGAAGCTCCTCGGTCAGCCCGGCGGCATAGCGTGCAGCCTGCGGGCCATCGCCCAGGTCTGCGAAGGGTGCGATCACAAGGGTCGGCTCGCCCGGAATCTGCCCGGCGGAACGACCGGTGGCCGGCCCCGTCAGAACGCCCGCGTAATAGCCAAGCCCCGTGCAGACGAATGCCACGAGCACGGCCAGCACGGGCCAGGCGAGACGCCGCCACGCGAAAGCAGGGGCCCCGCCGACGTCTTCGTTCAGCTCATCCCCGGCCGCTTCTGTCGGCGCGTCGTTCCACGTAAAGGTCGGCACGTAGCCGCCCTTTGGGATGTCGATGCGGATCGGATCGTGCTGGCCCGCAATGAGATAGTAGCGTTCGATGACCCGGCGCAGACGTCCGGCCTCGATCCGAACGACGGGATCGTCCTGAGAGAAGTCCGCGCTTCGGTTGAACACTTCGATGGCGACCGAATACGCCTTGAGACGTCGCGCCCGGCCCGCAAGCGTCTCCTCGGTAACATATTTCAGGAAGGCAGCGCCACGTCCGGCGCTAGGAAACTCGCGGCTGGACAGAATCCGTTCAAGCTGCGCCCTGACCTCCTCATGGGTCGGACAGGGGCGCTCGGCCCGATCGTCAGGCGTAGGCACCGAGGTCTGCATTGCATCCTCCTCACCCGTCACAGCATATGCGCGACAGTTACAGCTTGTATTGGAATTCCCTGATGCAACCTAGCTCCCGAGGAGCGTTTCGTCCACCTGAAAGAGGTTGCGCAGCCGGCAAATGTGGCACTGTGGGGAAGGATCCTCCGGGTGAACCATACGGAGGCGCTGGGTCCGCCCGCGCAGTTACCGAGAGTCAATGTGCTCAAGCGCAGCCCGCAGCGGCCCGTCCGAGACATAGATGACGCCGAGATACGGATGCGCCATGTCGACGACAAGGAAGATCGCTGCTGCAACCGACAGCGAACAGACCAGCATGACGCCGATCACGGTCGAATTGGCCGGGGCCTGGAGGCCAAAGGTCAGGAACAGCCACGCCAGCCAAAAGACGAGGATGACGAGAAACGCAGTCGGCAGCCCTTCCGAACTGCTTTCGACGAACATCCAGTGGGCTTCGGCCAGAAGGCCGCTGATCTCGAGCGCTCGAGCCTGAAGCAGGCGCTGTGGTTCGGTCGCCGGAACCAGGTTGCGAAGTTCGCCCTGGACAGGCTCGATGCCTTGGTTTTCATCGTATGGTTCGATGCCCGCCCGCTCGGCCGGGGTCCCCCATCCCTGAACAAGTTTGTTCTCGACGAGAAGATGCAGCCGGCTGCGCGCATCCGCCGTCTCCGGGCCGTAGTGCGCAAGCACCCGGTCAAGCAGCAGCAAACGGGCAACGGAGGTCCGCAGTTCGGCTTCGGCGTTGTTGTAGACGTTGTTCGCCGAGGCGATCAGCAGTCCGAGGGCAAGGGCAGACAACGTGCCGACAACCGCCGTCGACAGGCGGATCACGTCCTTGGATTCGGAATCGAGGTGATGGGCTGGCAGCCGGTTACGGATGAGGATGCCGATCAGCGAGGCCCCGAACAGGCAGATGAAAACGAGTGCGCCCAGGGCGATCGAGCTCAAGCGGACGTCTCCTGTTATCTCGGCTTCCGGCACGCCGGGTCGGTCGGCGTCGCCGCGCAGTTCTTGACCGCAATCTTCTGGCTTCCGCCGTCTTGTCCGGTCAGGCCGCCGACATGATTGGCGTAGTTGCCGCGCGTATCGGCGTCAAGCACCGCGACGGGGGCGGTCAGTACGAGACCCGCGGCACTTCCGGCCGCCGCCGCTACATTGGTCGTCCCCGCAAGGATCGTGTCGCCAAGACCGACCCGGCTGTCCGTCAGCGTCTGCCCTTCGGATAGCCGCGCGCCGATGAGCTGGACGACTTGCGGCGACTCGGCGAACTTGCTGTGATTGAGATCGTCGCTGACCTTGATCTTCGTCAGGTCGATCACCGAGATCTTGTAGTCGGCGAGTTCAGCCTTGTACGGTGCGGTTTCCGGATCGATCGAACCGAGCCGCGGGATGTTGCCCCATACCCGGCGCGAGAAGGCAAGCGCCTTGTCGTCGCGCGATACGAAGAGCGTGAACTGCGGATGCGGGTTGCCCATGTCCTCGATTTGCGATCGGAAGACATCGACGTCCACATCAGGGGCGGCCAGCATCACGTTCTTGAACTTCGCCGGAAGACCGCCGTTGCGGATCGCCATCTGCCGGAGCGCCTCCAGCGCCAGCCAGTTGCCCATTGAGTGGGCCAGCACGTTGACTTCCTTCACCTCTCCGTCTTTGGCGAGATACTGGAACAGCGTCTCAAGTGCGTTGCGCGTGTAGTTGGTGCTCTCGCGGTCATAACCGTAGGCCAGCAGGCTGCCGCGCGATGGCCAGGTTACAAGGATCGGCGTGCTGCGGACATTGGAATCGTGGACGATCTGAGCGAAGCGGTAGACGCTGTCTTCAAAGCGATTGTTGAAGCCGTGGATGAAGACGAGGACGCTGTGGTCGGGGTTCTTCCTAACCGAGGCGTTCAGCCAGCCTTTCGCGCCGTCGAGACTGAGCTCGTCGGCCTTAAGTGTGGCGAAATCGGTTTCCGGATTTGAAGGCAGCTTCTTTGGCCAGGCGACGTCACCCTCCTTGCGGATCTTGGGCAGTGAAACTCTCATCTCCGCGAAGGACGGCGTCCGGGCGCGCTCGCCCGTAAACATCTGGCCGGGAACCGTGGATCGGGCGCGTGTGGTCGCGACCAGCATATCGACGCGGCTGGTATCCGGCACGGTATCCGCAACGGGCGACAGCACGTCTTTCGGGTGTCCGCCACAGCCTGTGAGCACGACCAGCGCGAGGCATGGAAGAAGTCGCCGGATACGACCAGCAGTCAACGAACCAAACAAGCGCAAGTCATCCCCCATCAGCATTCCGACATCGATACGCAGTCATGTGCCCGAAGGCAGACAGCAGCTCGTAGAAGCGACAGACACTCGTGCTGTTCGCGTGGCATGTTCCGTCGCCACATCAGGAGGCGAGGATCTTCTCGATCAGATAACTTCCGTGAACTTCAAAGACGCTCTGACGTCCTTGCCGTCAGACAAGGGGTGATGCCGCCTGCATCACCCCTTGTCTGTTCAAATCGGTCGCCGTCCTCAAACCACATGCCGACGTCATAGCATGTTATCGCGGACAGACATCCCAGAAACCCGTCTTCTTGGTGCTATCGGTATAATACCAGCACATGCCGGACTGCGGCGGCGTTCCGGCGACCGAGGCCGCCGCTGCGCCTGCGATGAAGCCGATGGCAGCTCCCGCGGCAACCGCACCGCCCGCGGGCCAATAACGGCGAGGGTTCACCACGACGACGCCTCGCATGACGGGCGGGCGAGGGACTACGACTGCGCCGCGACCACCGACGGCCGCACATCCTCTAGGTCCGCATCCAGCCACCGCACGGCGGGCTTCGGCCGGGGTCGGAGCGAGCATTGGTACGGCCACCATCGTCAGGAGGGCCGCAGCCGTGGCGACGTTCTGAAAGTGCTTGATGAGCTTCATGAGTTCGGTCCTGGTTGAGGGCATAGGCGAAGCATCGCCCAGCAAATTCCTGACAGGGCGCACCATGCCTCAATCATCGCGATTCCCTTCGTATGTTACTGTACGTTACGGCGTAGCGACGGCGACCGGGAAGGGCACGCCGAGACGGATTGCCTTCGAGAAGTCGGGCGACAATCCATCCGCCCGCGCCCGCTCGTCGATCTTGGAAATCTCCCGCAGGCGGTCGAGCGGCATCGACGTGTCGATGGCTCCCCGGTCATAGGCGTAGTCGGGAAGATAACCGTTGACGATCAATCGCCAGTCGAACGGCACCTTGTCTCCGGCGACCCGCATCAGCTTGGCGACGGTCGTCGTGCAGTTCGTCGTGATCGAGTTGTAGAACTGCGGCGTCCGGGCGAGGGCGTTGGCCTCCGCGACGTACTCGAGCAGCAGCTTTCGCGCCTGCTCCGGACTGGCTCTCAGCCGATAGATTTGGACGTCCTCGCCACGCACGTTGGAGCGGACGCCGACAACGTCACGTTCGTCCGCGGCAACTACCACCAGCGGGTCGTTCTTGAAGAGATCGGCAAGGGGAGAAAACGCGCCACCGACCTTATGGCGCACCTCGATCGACCAGGCGAGTTGTTCGCCGCCTTCGAAGCCGAAGCTGAAGATGACATGCGCGATCTTCGGCCCCGCCCAGTATGACATGAACAGGTCGACGGTCTTCACCTTGCTCACATCATAGGTTCGTGTCGTCCAACGCTCCGTGAAGTCGGAATTGCTTCGCCACTCGAAATCCCGGACATCGGTCAAGGTCAGCGAATTTCCGTCGACACGACCTGTGACCTGGCGGGCGACGTCCGGCGCCCATGCAGCGTCCGCTTCCGGCTTGATCGAGCTCCACCAGAAGAGAACCAAGGCAAAGACGACAGCGAACGAAAGGATGGCTCTCATGCGCAGCCGGCTGGCAAGCGCCGCGACAGTGCAGAGACCGAAGACGAGGAAGACGCCAGCGCCAATTGCCCGTCCGGAATCAGGCAGGGACAGGCGATACCACAGGGCGAGGGAACCCCAGGCTGTCAAAGCCGCCACGATCAGGGCGACCGCGAAAATCAAGATGATCGCCATCAGTCGAGGCATGTTGTTCCTTTTCCGTAGCCGCCGAAGTGCCGATGATATGCAGATCGCGCGTTCATCTGGCGGCCGGGAATGGCACGACCTTGGCAAGATCCAGCATGGTGTGGATTTCCTTGCCGAGCCAATCCATGAGTTCGAGCGCCTCGGCGTAACGTTCATCTCGCTCAGGAGCTGTAGACGACTCCCAGTCCCGCATGTGCTGGTCCGCGATGGAAAAGTCGTTGCACAGTTCCCGGAAGCTTTCATTGCGGGAGGCAAGCGCTTCGATCTCCAGCGCCTGCTCGGGAAACCTGCGCTTGGCGAACTCCGTGTCGTATTCCATTGCATCGGCTCCCGGCCAGGCGACGCGAGGGCTCCCGCACATCCGCGTAGTCGTCGTGAAGATGACACAGAACCCGGCCGGCACCATGTAGGTTACAGTAACACACGGCGAGTTTCTTGCGGTCTGCAGCGCATGTGTGGTCCGTTCGGTCATCGGCCCGTTGGCGGGCTAGCCATGCGAGGACCTTACCGTGAAACCCATCCTGATCTCCGTCACAGCGCTGCTGATGTCGACCGGACTGGCGAGCGCAACCGATCCGATCGTCGGAAACTGGAAGACGACGCTCGGCGACACCGCCGCGATCGAGCCGTGCGGCGGCGGTTTCTGCATCACGCTGAAGAGCGGCAGGCATACCGGCGAGAAGATCGGCGCATTCGAAGGCAACGGCGGCAGCTATTCTGGCAAGATCACCGATCCCGCCGCGAAGAAGACCTACAACGGCACCATCAGCGTCTCCGGCGACACGGTCACCCTCAAAGGCTGTGTGATGAAGGTCGTCTGCGAGTCGCAGAAATGGTCACGCCAATAGTCCGCGGGAACAAACGGATACGGTAACATACGGGTGTTTCCAGCGTGATCGGCCATCCTTGCGCCGGGAATCATTTCCGGCAATCGCCGGAGCCATGGGAGATCGGGGACTGCTGCATGATTGAAATGAAAAGCGTCTATTGCGGGTTGGCTCTGGCCCTGGCGGCGGCACCTGCGGCCGCCGCAGACATGTCGGAACCTCGACCGGTCGTCGTCGACAGCGGATGGAAGTTCCAGGTCACGTTCGACGGCTGGCTGGCAGGTTTGAATGGCGACATCGGCGTGCGCGGCCTCCCGGCGGCGGCGGTCGACGTCTCGCCTCTGGACGTGCTCGAGGATTTGGACGGCGTTTTCGCAGGATCCTTTCAAGCAGCGGGTGATAGCTGGCTTCTCTATACGGATGTCATGTGGGCCAAGATTTCGACCGACGCCGACGTCGGCCCCTTCGGCGGAACCGCCGACTTCGAGCAGACGCAGATCGTGGCGACGGCGCTTGTCGGCTACGCGCTGCCGGTCAACGTGGCGAACATGCAGCTCTACGCGACGGGCGGACTTCGCTACCAGCACAACAAGGTGGAACTCGGGATCGATCCCGTGTTCTTCCCGGCGATCGACCGCAGCGGTTCGCAAAGCTGGGCCGATCCGATAGTCGGGCTCACCATGCATTATGACGTCAACAACAAATGGTTCGTGGACGTCATGGCCGACGTCGGCGGCTTCGGCGTTGCATCCGACATCACTCTGCAGGGAACGGCAACTGTCGGCTACAACTGGACGGACACGCTCGCTTCGTCTTTCGGCTACAAGGCCCTTTACACCGACTATGAGGAAGGTGGCTTCCGCTATGACGCCACCCAGCACGGCATCTTCACGCGACTGGCCGTGAAATTCTAGCCGGCGTCCGGCCACCGCTCATTGTCTTCCCAAAAATTAACATTAGTGGAGGAACCACATGATGATTTCATCGATGAAAAACCTGCTTGGAGCGGCTTCGGCGCTGGTCCTTCTTGCCGGGGTCGCGCACGGGCAGACAGCACCGAAGATGGAGATGGCGACGCAGATCCCGGGTTCGATCGTCACGCCGGAGAGCGTCGACACCAGGATTGGCAAGCTGAATTTTTTCGACGGCTTTCCGGACGACGCCACTTCGGAGAAGATCTACGACAATCTCGATTTCATGCGTGGCGTCGACGCCTTTCTCAACGCCATGCCCGGTGCATCCGTCGAAGCTATGCGGGTTGGACTGGCCAGCCAGGGCGCGGACAACAACCAGACCATCCTGATCTTTGAGAATCTCATGGATTCGCATTCGCTGTTCCTGACCGGCAACACCGAAAGCATCTACAATCTCATGTGGCTCGACACCAAGGCGGGTCCGCTGGTCATCGAGACGCCGCCCAATATCCTGGGCATGATCGACAACCACTGGTTCGAATATGTCGGCGACGTCGGCAATGCCGGTCCGGACAAGGGCAAGGGTGGAAAATACCTGCTCTTGCCGCCGGGCTACGAGGGCGAGGTCCCCGAAGGTTATCACGTGTTGCGGACGTCGACCTACGGAAACCTGTTCTTCTGGCGCGGCTTCCTCGAGAACGGCAGCACGACGACCGCCGTCGAAAACACCAGGAAATTCGCCAAGGTCTATCCGCTTTCGGAAGCCGACAATCCGCCGCCGATGAAGCTAATCAACGTCTCAGGCAAGGAGTTCAACACCATCCATGCCAACGATTTCCATTTCTACGAGGAAGTGAACGACATCGTCCAGTACGAGCCGAACGACGCCTATCACCCTGAAGTGCTGGGACAGCTCGCAGCCATCGGAATCGTCAAGGGCAAAGCCTTCGCGCCCGACGAGCGGATGACGAAGATCCTTACCGAAGCCGTGGCCGTCGGCAATGCGACGGCGCGCACCATCACCTTCAAGACCCGCATGAAGGACGCCTATTATTACCCGAACAGCGCCTGGTTCACCGGCTTTGTCGGCGGGAGCTACGAGTTTCTGCTGCAGCCCGGCGTTCGCTATCTGGATGCCCGTGTTCTGTTTCATTACTATGCGACGGGCATCACGCCGGCCATGGCGATAAAGCGCGTCGGCATCGGCTCGCAATATGCCGGCGCAACGACCGACAAGGACGGCAAGCCGTTCGACGGCGGCAAGACCTACAAGATTCACCTGCCGCCAAACATTCCTGCAAAGGAATTCTGGTCGTTCGTGGCGTATGACAACCAGACGCGTTCGATGCTGCAGACGGACCGGCAATTCCCCAGCATCGGAAGCGACAAGAAGGACATCGTGATCAACGCGGACTCGTCGGTCGACGTCTGGTTCGGTCCGACGGCGCCGAAAGGCCATGAAGCCAACTGGGTCCAGACAGTGCCTGGCAAGGGTTGGAACGTCCTTCTTCGCCTCTATGGGCCGCTGGAGTCATGGTTCGACAAGACCTGGAAGCCGGGCGAGTTCGAACCGGTCGAGTGACGCCAGAATACGCGATGAACGGATCGCCGCGCCACGGGCGTCCGCCCGCCTGCTGGGTTCACCTCCAATGCCGATCCGACTGGTATGTCGGATAGGCATTGCCCGGAAAGTTGCGCCGTGCATGAGAGCGTCGCCGGCATCAGCCACGGCGGCTTGCGCCTTCTGGCTCGTGTTTTCACCAGAGCAACGATCAGCAGGACTGCATTGGGAGGCGGAGCTTGAAGTCAAAATCAGGGCTGTCGGCACCATGGATCTACGTGGGTCTCCTCGCAGCTCAGACCGCTGCGGCCTTAATTCTGTTCTGGATCGTGTTCCCCATCTTTCATGGCTTGGTCACCCACCTCGGGGAGCGGCAGATGCTGGACCTCTCGGACCAGGTCGGGATTGTTGCCAGCGCCGCGCTGCTTCATTGCTGTTACTGGACGCGGTTGAAATGGGTGCCGGTTACCCCGCCGTTTCACAGCGTCTTCGTGGCGCATCTGCTCTTCTTCGCCAGCCGGGTGAGCTTCTTCTTCGGCGGTGCGCTCTTCTCGGCCATCTTCTTCAGGCATCTGCCGGAACTAGACGCCTTTCCGCCATTCGCCCAGACGTTCGTGAAGAGCCTGTATGTCGCGGGGACGCTGTTCGGACTATTCTGCTACTCGCTCGAACTGGATCGCTTCGGGAAGGCCGTGGAGGATCGGCCGCCAGACCGCGGCGAGTAGCTTCCACATCCGGCGCTGCGGCGAAAGCGTGGATCGCCTTACCATGCATTATATGACGACGCAGAAAGTTGTAAATTGGCGCACCCGACAGGATTCGAACCTGTGACCTTTGGAATCGGAATCCAACACTCTATCCAGCTGAGCTACGGGTGCATGCCTGAGGCGGTTTGAATCGCCTGTCCGATGGCAGGTTCTTAGCCTAGCTTGCCCCGCGCTTCAATCTCCAAAATTGAAAAGTCCGCCATTCTTGCGAGCGGCGGACTTCGGTGTTCACGGGTCTATTCGTTCAGACCTGCATGGCGCCGGGGCCGGGGATCGCCTTTGGCGGCACCTTGCCAAGGATGATCATGCCGAGCACCTCGTCCTTGGTGACGTCTTCGGTGCGGGCGTGGCCGACGACCTGGCCATTCTTCATCACCGAGACGCGGTCGGCGAGGTCGAAGACGTCATGGATGTCGTGGCTGATGAGGAAGATGCCGATGCCTTCCTTCTTCAGCTGCTTGATGAGCTCGCCGACCTGCGCCGTTTCCTGGGGACCAAGGGCTGCCGTCGGCTCGTCCATGATCAGGATGCGGGCGTTGAAGAGGATCGCGCGGGCGATCGCCACCGACTGCCGCTGGCCTCCCGAAAGCGCCTTTACCGGCTCCTTGAAGCGCTTGAAGTTCGGGTTGAGGCGCCCCATCACCTCACGGGCCGAGGCCTCCATGGCGACGTCGTCGAGCGTGCCCCACTTCGTTCGGATCTCGCGGCCGAGATAGAGATTTGCGGCGGCATCGACGTTATCGGCAACGGCCAGCGTCTGGTAGATCGTCTCGATGCCGTATTTCTTCGCATCGCGCGGGTTGCGGATGTCGGCGGGTTCCCCGTTGATCAGGATGTCGCCGCCGTCGCGCTTGTAGGCACCGGAAAGAATCTTGATCAGCGTCGACTTGCCGGCGCCATTATGGCCGAGGAGGGCGACGACTTCGCCGGGGTAGAGGTCGACCGAGGCGTTGTCGACGGCGTGGATGCCGCCGAAGGAGATCGAGATGTTTTTCAATTCCACAAGGGGAGTGCTTTGGTGTGTCATGGTTTGGCCTCCTCTTACTTGGCGCGGGCGCGGTAGACCGTGTCGAGCCAGACGGCGACGACAAGGACGACACCGACAACGATTCTCTGGAGCGGGCTGTCGATTCCGAGCAGTACCATGCCGGACTGCAGCGACTGCATGACGAGCGCGCCGAGCATGGCGCCGGCGATGGTGCCGGTGCCGCCCGCAAGCGACGTGCCGCCGATGACGGCAGCGGCGATGGTATAGAGTTCGTCCAGCTCGCCCTGCGCGTTCGTCGCGGCATTGAGGCGGGCGGTCGAGATTGCGCCGGCGATGGCGCAGAGCAGGCCCATGAGCGCGAAGATGCGTACCGTGACCCAGCGGGTCTTGATGCCGGCGAGCTCGGCTGCCTCCGGGTTGCCGCCGATGGCGAAGACGTAGCGGCCGAAGCGCAGGCGCGTCGCGACGAAAGTCATGATCGCGCCGACGATGACGGCGATCAGAACCGGCACGGCAATTCCGTAGGGAATATCGAGGCCGGACTCTGGCCAGGGAATGCTGTTTGCCTCCGCATATCGCTTGGCGATGTTTGTCGGCCAGTAATAGTTGTTGGCGACGGCGATGGCGCCGAGCACGAGCACGCAGCCGAGGGCCGAGAGGAAGTATTCGGCCCAAAGCGGGCGCCGCGGGAAGCCGAAGCGCCGGCGCTGGCGGCGGGAATTGATGATGCTGGCAATGATGGCGAGGCAGGCGATGACGCCGACGATCCAGCTCCAGGTGGCGCCGATCGAGCCGTCCGTACCGCCGCCCATGATGCGGAAATTGATATCCATCGGCGCGACTGTCTGGCCGCTGGTGACGAACCAGGTGGCGCCGCGCCAGACCAGAAGCCCGCCGAGGGTGACGATGAAGGACGGCACGTTCAGGAAGGCGATGATCATGCCCTGGAGCATGCCGATCGATCCGCCGACCATGAGGCCGGCAGCAAGTGTGATGATCCAGGTGGCGGGGCTGTTGAAGCCGAGATACTGCGGCAGCACCTGCGCCTGCAAGACGCCCATCACCATCCCGCAGAAGCCGAGCATGGAGCCGACGGAAAGGTCGATGTTGCGGGTGACGATCACCAGCACCATTCCGGTCGCCATGACGGCGACGGACGAGGTCTGGACCGAGAGGTTCCAGAGGTTGCGCGGCGTCAGGAAGAGGCCGCCGGTCATGATCTGGAAACCGATCCAGATGATCAGCAGCGCGCCGACCATGCCGAGAAGGCGGGTGTCGATCTCCGTCGCGCGGAAAAAGCGCGTCACCGGATTGGCTTCCGCGTTGCGCGGCCCGTTGGAAGTCGTGGAATGTAGCGTTTCGGCCATGGGTTTGCCGTTCCCCCATCGTTTGGGCAGGCTGCGGCGTTCTTCTCAGTCAACCGCCGCCGCTTACGCCCAGTTCTTAAACTATCACCATCACCGATCTCTGCAGATCCGGTCTCAGCGGCCATAACGGCATCGGGTCGGGATGGGTAATGGCGGTCGATCAGCGGTCGCTACCTGGGCTGGCGCCGGATCTCGATCCGCATCCGGCGCCGCAACGGTTTGCCGTTGCGGCGCCGGCACTGTTTTCAACCTGGCGTCAGCGATTTAGTTGCAGGCAGCAACCGAACCGGCTTTGACGCCCTGGCAGGCTTCCGCCTTGCTGATCCAGCCCGCGTCGATGACCACGTTGAGGTTGTCCTTGGTGATCGGCAGCGGCTTTAGGAAGACGGACTGCATAGCGACGCCCTTCGGGCCGCCGTTGAAGGTCTCAACGCCTTCGATCTTGTCCATGGTCTTGCCGGCGGCGAGATCGAGGGCGACTTCGGCAGCGCGCTTGCCGAGCTCGCGCGAGTCCTTCCAGACCGAGACCGTCTGCGTGCCGAGGGCGACGCGGTTGAGTGCTGCCTTGTCGGCGTCCTGGCCGGAGACCGGGACGGAGCCGGCGAGACCCTGTGCGTCGAGAGCGGCGATTGCGCCACCGGCCGTGCCGTCGTTCGAAGCAACAACGGCGTCAATCTTGTTGTCGTTGGCGGTCAGGAACTGTTCCATGTTGCGCTGCGCGTTTTCCGGCTTCCAGCCGTCGGTATAGGCCTCGCCGACATTCTTGATCTTGCCGGCGTCGACTGCGGCCTTCAGCACTTCCATCTGGCCCGAGAACAGGAAGTCTGCGTTCGGGTCGGACGAGGAACCCTTGATGAAGACGTAGTTGCCTTCAGGCTTTGCGTCGAAGACGCCCTTTGCCTGCATGCGGCCGACTTCCTTGTTGTCGAAGGTGATGTAGAAGGCTGCCGGATTTTCGATCAGGCGGTCGTAACCGACCACCGGGATGCCTTCGGCGGCGGCCTTTTCGATGGCCGGGGCGATGGCATCGGAGTCCTGCGCAAGCACGATGAGGGCGTTCGCGCCCTGCGAGATCAGCGATTCAACGTCCGTCAGCTGCTTTGCGGCAGACGACTGGGCGTCAGCAGAGATGTATTTTGCGCCCTTGGCCTCGAGGGCCTTCTTGATGGCGGCTTCGTCGGTCTTCCAGCGCTCTTCCTGGAAATTCGACCAGGAAACGCCGACGACGAGATCGGCAGCCATGGCCGCCGTGTGTACGGAAATGAGGATGGCCGTGCCGGCCATCAGCTTCAAAATAGACTTCATATTGTCCTCCCGAATGAATTGCGGTCGACCCAGCCCGAATGTTTCCTCCGGCCGCCGCGGATCGCTGTCCAGAAATCGATGAATTATTTTCTCGACAGTCGAGAAATTTAGTGTCAGAGATTTTTTCAACTGTCAACACCGCACTACCGGCTAAATTCCATTGCGAAAATCGGCTGGAGATTCGGTGTGAAAGCGGGGCGGAAATACGGGGAGAGGGCGGCATTCATGCTGACCAAATCGAGCACGGAGCTGGTCCGGCAGAGGAATAGCGTGCTGGTGCTTTCCGCTCTGCGCCGCCACGGTGCGGTCGCGCATACCGAGATTTCCGACTACACGCGCCTGTCCTCCGCTACGGTTTCTGCGATCACCGCCGATCTCGAAAAGGCGCAGATCATCGAGAAATCGGAGCACCAGGCGGCAAGCGGAAGAGGACGGCCACGCGTGCTTTTCCGGCAGCGGCGGGACTGCGGCTATCTGATCGTGGTCATCATCTCGTCGGATGCCGTGCAATATTCGCTGGTGGATTACGCCGGCAAGCTGATCGATCGCTTCAGCGAGGAACGTTCGCATGACCCTGCCGGGGCGGCGCGCTTCGCCGCTGCGGTCAAGGTGGGCCTGTCACGTATTCTGGAGCGATCCAGGATCAGCCGCAACAAAGTCTTGCTGATCTCAATCAGCAGCAAGGGGCTGGTGAATTCGCTCGAGCCCGTGCTCGTTTGGTCGCCGATCTTCGGCAGCGAGCAGATCGATTTCGAATCGGCGCTGCGTCCGGAATGGCAGGCGAAGATTATTCTGGACAATGAAACACTGCTCGTCGCCGCCGCGCTCGGCGCGCGTGAGGAGAATGTAAAGGGCGAGGATTTCCGCTCGCTTGGCGCACTCTCGCTCGGCCACAGCATCGGGCTCGGCATTGTCAGGCGCACGCCGCATGGCGGCCACGAGATATCGGCGCCGAATTTCGGGCATATGCTGCACATGGCCAATGGCGGTCTCTGTCGTTGCGGCGCCAAGGGATGCATCGAGGCGCATGCCGGGTTCTATGCGATCCTTCGAACGGCCTTCGAGGTGCCGCTCGATACGATCCCGGCAAAATTCGTGCCGGTCGCCGAACTCGACAAGATCGCCGCGCAGGCCCGCCAGGGGCATCGCATGCCGGCCTTCGCCTTCCGCCAGGCGGGCCTTGCGCTCGGCAACGGGCTGTCGCGCGTGCTGAGCCTGACGGAGCGCATGCCGGTCGCAATCACCGGGCCGGGCACGCGCTACTATGATCTGCTGCGGCAGGGGATTGAGGAGGGGCTTGGGCAATCGCATATCGTGCGCATGGAAGGCATGCCGGAATTGCGCGTGGTCGCAGACGAGCAGAACCTTGTCTTCGAAGGACATCTGAACCGGGCGCTTGGCGTGATCGATGAAGATATCGTCAATGCAGGCGGACCGGGGCACGGCTGCAGCGATCGGCCCTTGCGGGCGCACTCCACGCAAAGCCCACTGGCGCGATTTGCCTCGACGGGGCGGGCGGAAAATAATCACATGCCCACTTTTTGGTCGCGCTCGCTCGACCGGCCGTCCGGGCCCTCGCGATGCTGCCGCCTAAATGCACGGTTTTTCGGCTGTTTTTGGCGCTGAGGGTGATTTTAGGAATCTTCTCTTCGAACTGTGCATGGTTCTTGCATTGCCTTTTGCATTGTATTCAAATGAACAAAAAGAAGGGGAGCCACACCTTTGGCATTTGATGAAATGATCACCGGGGATGAAAATCCCCGTCAGCCATATGAGAAATATTTCGAGTGGTACAATGCCCAGGACAGGGCGCATCTGATTGCCAAATCTCGCGACGCGGAAAACATCTTCCGGAAAACCGGCATCACCTTCGCAGTTTACGGACATGCGGATTCCTCCGAGAAGCTCATTCCCTTCGACATCATCCCGCGCATTATTTCCGGCCGCGAATGGCGCAAGCTCGCTCAGGGCATCGAGCAGCGCGTGATTGCGCTGAATGCCTTCCTGGACGACATCTACCACAAGCAGGAGATCATCCGCGCCGGCCGCATTCCGCGCGAGCTGATCGAGAAGAACGATACGTTTCTTTCCGAGATGATCGGCTTCCGCCCGCCCGGCGGCGTCTATACGCATATCGTCGGCACCGACATCGTGCGCACCGGCGAGGATCAGTTCTACGTGCTGGAAGACAATGCCCGCACGCCGTCCGGCGTCAGCTATATGCTGGAAAACCGGGAAACCATGATGCAAATGTTTCCGGAACTCTTCCACGAGAACAAGGTCCAGCGCGTCGAGGACTACCCGTATCTGCTGCGCCAATCGCTTGCCTCGCTCGCCCCTCCCGGCTGCAAGGGCAAGCCGCGCGTCGCGGTGCTGACGCCCGGCATCTACAATTCCGCCTATTACGAGCATTCGTTCCTCGCCGACATGATGGGCGTGGAACTGGTCGAGGGGGCGGATCTGCGCGTCATCGACGGCAAGGTGAAGATGCGCACGACCCGCGGCTATGAGGCGATCGACGTGCTTTATCGCCGCGTCGATGACGACTTCCTCGATCCTTTGACATTCCGTGCCGATTCCGCCCTCGGCATTCCGGGCATCATGGATGTCTACCGCTCCGGCAACATCACCATCGCCAATGCGCCGGGCACCGGCATCTGCGACGACAAGGCGATCTATTCCTACATGCCGGAGATCGTCGAGTTCTATACCGGCCGGAAGGCGCTTCTCGAAAACGTGCCGACCTGGCGCTGCTCGGAGGCCGACAGCCTCAAATATGTGCTGGAACACCTCGAAGAACTCGTCGTGAAAGAGGTGCATGGCTCCGGCGGCTACGGCATGCTGGTCGGCCCGACGGCCTCGAAGAAGGAGCGGGCCGATTTTGCCGAAAAGCTGAAGGCCCGGCCGAATAACTACATCGCCCAGCCGACGCTGTCGCTCTCCACGGTGCCGATCCTCGTCAACAAGGGCATCGCACCGCGCCATGTGGACCTGCGGCCCTATGTGCTGGTTTCCGACAAGGTGCAGATCATTCCGGGCGGCTTGACCCGCGTCGCGCTGAAGCAAGGCTCGCTGGTCGTCAATTCGAGCCAGGGCGGCGGTACCAAAGACACTTGGGTATTGGAGGATTGATGCTCGGAAGAACTGCAAACGGACTCTACTGGATGTTCCGTTACATCGAGCGCGCCGAGAATATCGCGCGTCTTATCGATGCCGGCCTGCGCATGTCGCTGACCCGAAGCGGCACAGGCGACGACGACTGGGATGGCGTGCTGCAGAGTGCGGGTGTCCGCGAAGCCTACGACGAAGGGCACGCCAAGCTCACCAGGGTCGATGCGATCGACTATCTGCTGCGCGACCATTCGAACCCGTCGAGCGTGATGTCATGCATCGATTCCGGCCGCAACAACGCCCGCATGGTTCGCACGGCTCTGACGCGCGAGACCTGGGAGGCGACCAACGAATGCTGGATCGAGCTCAAGGCCCTGCTTTCCAAGCGCCTCAAGGCGGCCGAAATGCCCGAGGTCATCGATGTCATCAAGCGGCGCGCGGGCCTTATCCGCGGGGCCTTTCATGGCTCGATGCTGAGAAACGAGCTCTATAACTTCGCGCGCATCGGCACCTTCATCGAGCGGGCGGACAATACGAGCCGCATTCTCGACGTGAAGTACTACGTGCTGCTGCCATCCATCTCGCAGGTGGGGTCCTCGATCGACAATGTGCAGTGGGAATCGATCCTGCGTTCGGTTTCAGCGCACCGTTCCTATAGCTGGGCCTATGATGAGGAGTACAAGGCGGCCAATATCGCCGACTTCCTGATCTTGAATGGCCAGATGCCGCGGTCGCTGGCCTATTGCTACGAAAAGATCGTCAGCAACCTCGGCTACATATCGAGCAGTTACGGTGGTGAACGCCTGTCGGCCCACGATACCGCCGACGCCATCCGGACATCATTGCAAACGAGGCAGATCAAGGACGTCATGGACCAGGGGCTGCACGAATTCCTTGAGGATTTCGTCAATCGCAACAACCAGCTGGGCATGGAAATTTCCGACGGCTATCGGTTCTACGTATAAGCGGGGCATGAGATGAGACTGAAGATTAGCCATGTCACCGAATACCACTACGACGAGCCGTCGCAGTTCTCCCTGCAGCGGCTGCGCCTGACACCGCCCTCAGCCTTCGGTCAGAACGTTTTGAACTGGTCGTTGCATGTCGAAGGCGCCAAGCCAGAGGTGGAGTATGACGACCAGTTCGGCAACCATGTGAACCTCGTCTCGCTGCAAGGCGAACAGCGGGTGACGCGCATCGTCGCCGAGGGTGAAGTGGAAACCGAAGATCGCAATGGAGTGACCGGCCCGCATACAGGCTTCTGCCCGCTTTGGCTGTTCCTGCGCGACACGCCGCGCACCAAGCCCGGCAGGCTCATCAGGGAACTCATACGGACCGTAAACGGCGACAATGAGCTCGCGCTGATGCACGCGCTGATGGCGGCCATTCACGAAGCGGTCGACTACAAGCCGGGGACCAGCAACACGGACACGACCGCCGAACAGGCGATGGAAAAGAAGAGCGGCGTTTGCCAGGACCACGCCCATATCTTCGTTTCGGCGGCTCGCGCCCTGCAGGTGCCGACGCGCTATGTCTCCGGCTACCTGATGATGGAGGGGAAGGCGGAGCAGGCCGCGACGCACGCTTGGGGCGAAGCGCACATTCCTGGCCTCGGCTGGGTCGGCTTCGATCCGGCAAACGACATCTGCCCCGATGCCCGCTACGTCCGCGTCGCTTCCGGCCTGTGCTACCGCGACGCAGCCCCTGTTTCCGGCATGCGCATCGGCACGCCGGGCGAGAAACTCTCTGTCATGGTCAAGGTCGAAGATCAGGGCCAGATGCAAAGCCAGAGCTGATGGCCAACGTGGCTAAAAACTATTCGCAGAAAGGAAGATCGGAAGATTTTCATTTTGGCGTTACTTAGATTTCGGCTCAAAGCCGTGCTATAATAAGCTATGGCTTATTCTTCGAAAGATCTGGAGCTTTCCCGCCGGCGCGTGGCGGAAGACAGAAAGCACATCGCGGCGCAGGAAGCCCATATTGCGGGTGTTTTGCTGCGGGGAGAACCGAGCTCGCTGGCCACAGAACAGCTCGTCGATTTCAATGAGCAACTGCGTGCCCACACTTTCGAATGCGATTTGATCGCTGCAGCTCTTCGCGCTGACCGCGCTCATTTGGAGGACTAGCCGAATGACGCTTATCTTTCCCAACAGAAGCCGTACTTTCGACGAAACGAGGAAGGCTGTACGCTTTACCGGCTACGACGGCATGTTCGAAATCAGGTTTCTCGTCGAAGCAGCAGCGCTTGGACAATCCGCTGCGGCGAACGCTTCGGAGCTTGCCTGTCTCAATGCCTTTGACGCCGCACGCTCTACGATCCAGGAAGCAGCCGTCAGAGCCTATGCAAATCGGCGCGGAAATAATCTGACGCTCACCGCACGGGATTTCCGCTGATCGTGAAAAGGTTCAGGAGATGGCGCCGTTATCGCTGGGCACCTCTTCCGTCACGACATCGAACTGCTTCAATAAAGCCGGGCCGAAAGCGGTCGATATGGCCACATCCGTCGCATCGCGGCCGGTTCCCATCAGTATGCGGCCGATGCGCGGGACGTTGTGCCGGGCATCGACCGTATGCCAGTGGCCACCCAGGTAGACTTCGAACCAGGCACTGAAGTCCATCGGCGCGGGATCGGGCGGCACGCCGATATCGCCGAGATATCCTGTGCAATAGCGCGCTGGTATGTTCAGGCAGCGGCAGAGCGTTACGGCAAGATGCGCGAAGTCGCGGCACACGCCGGTCTTGTCGCAATAGCCACCATGCGCGGTACGGAGTAGATCGGCTTTCAGGTAGTCGAATTCGATATGGCCGTGCACGAAATCGGCAATGGCCTGCACCCGCGGCCATCCGGGTTTCGTCTTCGAGAACGTCGCCCAGGCGAAATCGCTCAACCGGTCCGTATCGCAATAACGGCTGCCAAGAAGGAAAACGAGCACGTCGTCCGGCAGGTCCTTGATCTCGTGTTGCTGCGCATCCAGCGGCACCGCATCGGGCTGGCCGCTGTCGTAGATCTCGAACACGGTCGAAATCGTGGTCAGTCCCGGCGGGGCGACGATGCGTGTGCAGGAATTCCCGAAACTATCGGTGTAGTTCCACGCCGCGATCGGCTGGCTGAACGACAGCACCTGATCCGTCAGAAGGTCGGGACGCCGCGAGGGGTGGACATTCAGGACGAGAAGCATTGGCGTTGGCTGCACACATTCATAGCCGATCGTGAAACCAGCGCGAATCTTCATGGAAGCTCCTTCGTCCAGCAAGCCCGCAGGCCATCAAGGAACGCCAGCAGAACACTTCGGTTCCACAGGGAGGGGCCCCTTCGCCATATTTTACTGTTGGGTGGTGACGTTGACCTGCACAACCAGGTCGTCGAAATCGTCCGCCGCTCCGTCATAGCTGCCCCAGAGCGGAACCGCCTGGCGAGGATCGCGCGCAACGCCGACGCGGATCAGATCGTGGTTGCCGACGATGCCGTTCGTGGGATCAAATTCCACCCAGCCGGCGCCCGGGAGATAAACCTGGCACCAGGCATGCGTCGAGCCGCCGCCGAGCGTCGTCGAGCCGTCGCGATCCGGCACGTAGATATAGCCGGTGACGAAACGGGCGGCCAGGCCAAGCGAACGCGCCGCTTCCATCATCAGCAGGGCAAAGTCGCGGCAAGTTCCCTGCCGCATCATCAGCGTCTGGATCGGGGCCTGCGTTCCATGTTCAGAGCGGCGGGCATAGACGAAACTCTGGTGGATCGCATAGCAGAGCGTCATCAGGACGTGGCCTGTCTGGCCCGACGAGCTTGTTCCGACGAACTGATGCGCCCAGTGTGCGACCGCACCCCCCGGATCCTCGTAGTGGCGCGTGATCGTGCAGGAAAGGTCTGTCATCTCCTCGTCGTCGTAGGAAAAAGGGTAGGTCAGCGCCTTTCGATCGATTTCGAGATCGAGCGGCACCTGCGGCGTGTGGTCGAGGCGAATATTGGTCTCGAACCGCAACTGATCGGCCGGCCGGTCTATATCCACGAGCGCAATGCAATTCCCGAAGACGTCGTGTATCCAGCGGATTCCTGCCGGTTCCGGATCGATCGTCATCGTTGCGTCCAGAAGGCGCTGGTCGAAGCTGTCCCGCGGGCGGAAAAGCACGCGGTGCTGGCCAAAGGCAACGGGCCGTTTGTAGGAATAATGCGTGATGTGCTTGACGGAATAAACGGTCATCCTGCCTCGCCCGCCCGGAGCTTTGATACGACAAAGGCTGTGGCTACTCGAATTCCGGCACCAGACCTGAGCGGAACAGGATTACCGATGGGCCTTGTTCGCCGATCGCATGGTTTTCGCTGCACCAGACGACGACCCCATCATAATCCTTGACGAGCGTCTGGGCGACATAGACGGCCGTTTCTTCCCTCTTCATCTGCCGAGGCTCGAATGCCGGAATCAGGATACCGTGCTCATCCTTGTTAAAGGCGCTGAGCACAATCGATTTTTGCACTCCAGGCATGGTTCCCTCCCTACCGCGGTAACGGCGGCGAGGCGAGAACGTTCCGGAAGAAATGAGGCTCGCAAAGAAAAAGGCGGAACTTTCGTACCGCCTTTTGACGCTCGGGACCGTTTGGCCCCAGGGGCTGCGCGGTCCATCGGGATCTTCGAGCCGCGCGGGCCGACCAGGAAATCGACGTCGGCACCCTTATCGGCCTCTATGACCGTCTAATGTAAGCTGGCCATAGCCGCCCTCGATCGGCACTTGCGGCTTGACCCAGGCGGCGCGGCGCTGAAGCGCCTTTTCTTTCCAACCAACCAACGAAAAAAGGCGGGGCTTCACCCCCGCCTCATCGATTTGCTGTCTCGATGCGCTCCGCTAGTGGCTGTCCTTGCCGACCGCGTTTCCGCGACATCCCTTGAGGAAGTCGAGGTCGGCGCCGGTATCGGCCCCTTCGACATGCTGCTGGTGCAGCCAGGCATAGCCGGACGTCGGCAGATCATGGTTCGGCTGCCATTCGGCGAGCCGCCGGGCCAGCTCCTCCTCAGAAATGTCGAGATGTAGACGACGGTTCGGCACGTCCATCTCGATCATGTCGCCGTTTTTCACCACCGCGAGCGGCCCGCCGACCGCCGCTTCCGGGGAGGTGTGCAGCACGACGGTGCCGTAGGCCGTTCCGGACATGCGGGCGTCGGAGATGCGCACCATGTCGGTGATGCCCTTCTTGAGCACCTTGGGCGGCAGGCCCATGTTGCCGACCTCGGCCATGCCCGGATAGCCCCTTGGTCCGCAGTTTTTCATGACCATGACGCAGGTTTCGTCGATGTCGAGGCTGTCGTCGTTGATCTTGGCCTTGTAGTCGTCGATGTCCTCGAACACCACCGCCCTGCCACGGTGCACCATCAGGTGCGGGGAGGCGGCCGAAGGCTTCAGCACCGCGCCCTTCGGCGCCAGATTGCCGCGCAGCACGACGATGCCGCCCGAAGAGGTCAGCGCCTTTTCGGCAGGCAAGATCACATCCTCGTTCCAGTTGACGACGTCCTTGACCTCATCCCACATGGTTTCGCCGGATACCGTCAGCGCGTCCTTGTGCAGGAGGTCCGCCTCGCCGAGGCGCTTCAGCACCACCGGCAGGCCGCCGGCATAGAAGAACTCCTCCATAAGGTACTTGCCCGACGGCATCAGGTTGACGATGGTCGGGACCTCGCGGCCGCACCGGTCCCAATCGTCCAGCGAAAGATCGACGCCGACCCGGCCGGCCATGGCGAGCAGGTGGATGACGGCGTTGGTCGATCCACCGATAGCCGCATTGGTGCGGATGGCGTTCTCGAAGGCCTCTTTCGTCATGATGTCAGAGGGCTTCAGATCGTCCTTAACCATCTGAACGATACGCCGGCCGGTGAGCTGCGCCATGACCTTGCGGCGGGAATCGACCGCCGGGATCGCGGCGTTGCCGGAAAGCGCCATGCCGAGCGCCTCGGCCATGGAAGCCATGGTGGAGGCGGTCCCCATGGTGTTGCAGGTGCCCGACGAACGGCTCATCGAGGCCTCCGCCTCGAGGAACTCGGCCTGCGTCATCTCGCCAGCCTTCACCATTTCGGAAAACTTCCACAGATGCGTGCCTGAGCCGACGCGTTCACCGCGGAAATAGCCGTTCAGCATCGGCCCGCCCGTGACGACGATCGAGGGCAAATCGCAGGAAGCTGCCCCCATGAGAAGCGACGGCGTGGTCTTGTCGCAGCCGACCATCAGCACGCAGCCATCGATGGGTTGCCCGCGGATCGCCTCCTCGACCGCGAGCGCGGCAAGGTTGCGATACATCATCGCGGTCGGGCGAAAGGTGTTTTCGGATGCCGAGAACACCGGCACCTCGACCGGGAAGCCGCCTGCCTCCCATACGCCCGCCTTCACCTTCTCGGCGAGCTCTCGCAAATGACCGTTGCACGGCGTCAGATCCGACCAGGTGTTGAGGATGCCGATAACCGGCCGTCCGTCGAACAGGTCGTGTGGATACCCTTGGTTCTTGAGCCAGCCGCGGTGATAGATCACGTCTCGGCTCGTGCCGCCGTACCATTCCTGCGACCGCAGCTTACGCGGCCATTCAGCTTTCTTTTTCATAGTCTCTGTCCTTCACGGCTTCCAGTTCGCCTCGCGCGACCCGGAAGCCGATGATGTCGTTACGCCAGGGTGTATGACGTCTTGACGGTTGTGAAGAATTCGGCGGCGTATTTGCCCTGCTCGCGCGAGCCGTAGGACGAGCCCTTGCGTCCGCCGAAGGGAACATGGAAGTCGACGCCGGCGGTCGGCAGGTTGACCATGACCATGCCGGCTTCGGCATTGCGCTTGAAGTGCGTCGCGTGCTTGAGGCTGGTGGTCGCGATGCCCGACGACAGGCCGAACGGCGTGTCGTTGGCGACAGCCAGCGCCTCGTCGTAATCCTTGACGCGGATGACCGATGCCACCGGTCCGAAGATTTCCTCGCGGGAAATGCGCATCTGGTTGGTCGCTTCGGTGAACAGCGTCGGCTGCAGGTAGAAGCCGGGTGTGTCACGCGCGATCAGCTCGCCGCCGAAGGCAAGCTTGGCGCCTTCCTTTTTGCCGATCTCGATGTAATCGGTGTCGGTCTTGAGCTGTCTCTCGTCGACGACCGGGCCGATATGCGTGCCGGTCTTCAGCGCGTGATCGACGTTCAGTGTCTTCAGCTTCTCGGTCATGGCCGCCACGAACCTGTCGTGGATGCCTTCCGTCACGATCAGGCGAGACGATGCCGTGCAGCGCTGGCCGGTCGAAAAGAAGGCCGAGTTGGCCGCCGCTTCGACGGCGACGGAAAGATCGGCGTCATCGAGGATGACCATCGGGTTCTTGCCGCCCATTTCGAGCTGAATCTTGCGATTATGCTCGATCGAGGAAACCGCGACGCGCTTGCCAGTGCCGACGGAGCCGGTGAAGGTGATGCCGGCAAGGTCGGGGCTGTCGAGCATTGTCTGGCCGACGATCGAGCCCTTGCCCATGACGAGGTTCAAAACGCCCTTCGGCAGGCCCGCACGGTTGAGGATGTCGACGATCGCCCAGGAGCAGCCGGGCACGAGTTCGGCCGGCTTGAAGACGACGGTGTTGCCGTAGCAGAGCGCCGGGGCGATCTTCCAGGCGGGGATCGCGATCGGGAAGTTCCAGGGCGTGATGATGCCGATGACGCCGAGCGGCTCGCGGGTGATCTCGACGCCGATGTTCGGACGCACGGAGGGCACGACTTCGCCGGCCAGGCGCAGCGCTTCGCCTGCGAAGAATTCGAAGATCTGCGAGGCGCGGATCGTCTCGCCGATGGCTTCCGGCAGTGTCTTGCCTTCTTCGCGGGCAAGCAGCGCGCCGAGTTCGTCCTTGCGCGCCATGATCTCGTCGCCGGCCTTCTTCAGGATGACGTGGCGCTCCCAGATGCCGGAACGCGACCAGGCCGGGAAGGCGGCCTTGGCGGCGGCGATCGCGTTTTTGGTGTCGGCGGCGGAGCCGCTGGCATAGAGGCCAACGACCTCCTTCGTATCGGACGGGTTGATGTTTTCGACGGCGTCGGCGCCGGTCCATTCGCCGGCGATCAGGTTTTGATAAATGGTCATGGGCTGAACGAGCCTCCTTTACCCTTTACAGAGTGGTCCGGCCGCAGATCGCGGCCAGCCCAGCGCAAAATTCAAAGCTGCTTCACAGCGATATTTTCCTCGGCGGCAATCTTCAGGGGATTGCGCAGCGGCAGGCCGAATTCGGCAACCTCGATTTCGAAAACATCGCCTTCTTCCGTCTTGACGCCATCTGCGAAGGAGAGCGTCGCCGTGCCGAACATGTGGACGTGAACGTCGCCCGGGACGCGGAAGAGGCCATACTTGAAGTGGTGATATTCGAGGTTCGCGAAGGTGTGCGACATGTTCGCCTCACCGGAGAGGAACGGCTTTTCGAAGATCACCTTGTCGCCGCGCTTGATGCGCGAGGTACCGCGAATGTCTTCCGGAGCAACGCCGATGCGGATTTCCGGACCGAAGCTTGCGGGACGCAGCTTGGAGTGGGCAAGATAGAGATAGTTGATCCGCTCGGTGACGTGGTCGGAGAATTCGTTGGAGAGCGCAAAGCCGATGCGGAACGGGGTACCGTCCTTGGCAATCACGTAGATGCCGGCCATTTCTGGCTCTTCGCCGCCGTCAAGCGCGAAGGAAGGGGAGACGAGGGGAGCGCCGGGCGCTGCAGCGCCGTAGCCGTTGCCCTTGTAGAACCATTCGGGCTGGACGCCCTTTTCTCCAGCCTTCGGCTTGCCGTTCTCGATGCCCATCTTGAACATCTTCATCGAGTCCGTGAGGGTTTCTTCTGCGGCCTCGGTGGTCTTCTTGTGCATGGAATCACGGGTCGCCGCTGAGCCAAGATGCGTGAGGCCGGTACCCGTCAGATGCAGGTGAGCAGCATCCGGATGCGTGATCGGCGGGAGGAATTTGCCTTCGGCATAGGCCTTTTCCAGATCGACGGCATCGCCATAGCCATGCGCCTCGATGATGGAAACGAGCGACTTGCCGGCGTCTGCAGCTTCCATTGCCAGCGCGTATACGCTGCCTGCATTCTGCACGGCTTTCGCTGCACCGCCCGGCTCACGCACGGCGACGATGATCTCTCCGTTTGAACCCTTGATCTGCGAAATAAGCACGGCTTTCATCCTCTTTAGCTGGGTGCGGAAAAGCTCCGCCTCTCCGGCTCCCGAGGGAGCCGGAACTGGTCTTACTCATGACTGCAAATGCCAGGACTGGCGCCGGAGCGCTTAGCCCTTATTCTTGTTATAGACGTCGAAGAAGACGGCGGCCAAAAGCACGAGGCCCTTCACCATCTGCTGGAAGTCGATACCGAGGCCGACGATCGACATGCCGTTGTTCATGACGCCCATGATGAACGCGCCGATGACGGCACCGGTGATCTTGCCGACACCGCCGGAGGCCGAAGCGCCGCCGATGAAGCACGCCGCGATGACGTCGAGCTCGAAACCCACGCCTGCCTTCGGCGTTGCCGAGTTCAGTCGAGCCGCCACGATCATGCCTGCGAGACCGGCAAGAACGCCCATGTTGACGAAGGTGTAGAAGCTCAGGCGCTCGGTGTTGATACCGGAGAGCTTGGTGGCCTTTTCGTTGCCGCCCATCGCATAGATGCGGCGGCCGATCGTCGTGCGGCGGGTGACAAATGCATAGGCTGCGATCAGCACGAGCATGACGACGAGAACGTTCGGCAGGCCTCTGTAAGTCGAAAGCTGATAGCCAAGGAAGAGGATCGCCAGGGAAACGACGGCGTTCTGGGCGATAAAGAAGCCCATCGGCTCGACATCGATGCCGTGGCTCTCATTCACCTTGCGGCGGCGCCAGGCCAGGTAAAACAGCACGACCGGAATAATGAGTGTCAGGATCAGCGAGGTGGACTGCACCGGCGTTCCGGCGATGTCGATCATGCTGCCCGGTAGGAAGCCGGTGCTGATGATCTGGAAATCCTTCGGGAACGGGCCGATGTTTTTGCCCCCGAGTACGAAGAGCGTCAGGCCGCGGAAGACCAGCATGCCGGCAAGCGTCACGATGAAGGACGGGATGCGGTGATAGGCGATCCAGTAGCCTTGGGCGGCACCGATGATGCCGCCGATGATCAGGCAGAGAATGCCCGCCACCACGAAATTCATCTGCCACGTGACCATCATCATGGCGGCGAGGGCGCCAACGAAGGCGACAATCGAGCCGACGGACAGGTCGATATGGCCGGCCACAATGACGAGCAGCATCCCGAGCGCCATGATGACGATGAACGAGTTCTGCAGAACGAGGTTCGTCAGGTTGACCGGCTTGAAGAGAATGCCGCCGGTGTAGAACTGAAAGAAAACCATGATCGCGACGAGCGCAATGAGCATGCCGTATTCACGGATATTGCCACGGATATAGTCGGCAACGGAAACGACGTTGCTTTCCTCGGCGGCTGGAGGGTTGACCGGAGTCATTGTTTCTTCTCCCCTGAGCGCATGATAGCGCGCATGATGGTTTCTTGGCTCGCCTCTCCCTTTGGCAGTTCCGCAACGATACGCCCTTCATTCATGACATAGATGCGGTCGCACGTGCCAAGCAGTTCCGGCATTTCCGATGAGATCATCAGGACGCCTTTGCCGTCGGCGGCGAGCTGGTTGATGATAGTATAGATTTCGTATTTTGCACCGACATCGATACCGCGGGTGGGTTCGTCGAGGATCAAGACATCGGGATCGGAGAACAGCCACTTGGACAGCACGACCTTCTGCTGGTTGCCGCCCGAGAGATTGACCGCTTCCTGGAAGATGCTGGAACTGCGGATGCGCAACTTCGAGCGGTAGTCCGATCGCGACCTTCGATTCCCTGATGCTGTCGATGACCGCTCGCGTTCGAGATCCCGGCTAGATTGGCGAGCGTGGTGTTGTGAACGATGTTCTCGCCGAGCACGAGGCCGAGATGCTTGCGGTCCTCGGTCACATAGGCGAGACCGGCGTCGATCGCCTTGCGGACGGTGCTGACATCGACGTGCTTGCCATCGCATCAGCACTTCGCCGCTGACCTTGTGGCCATAGGACTTTCCGAAGACGCTCATGGCGAATTCGGTGCGGCCGGCACCCATCAGGCCGGCGATGCCGACGACTTCGCCCTTGCGGACGCTGATGTTGACATTGTGCAGCACCTGCCGGTCGCGGTGATGCTGGTGATAGGCGTTCCAGTTCTTGACTTCGAGGATCGTTTCGCCGATCGGCACGGAGCGCGGCGGATAACGATCGGCAAGCTCGCGGCCCACCATGTTCTTGATGATGATATCTTCGCTGATTTCTTCGGTGTGACAGTCCATCGTCTTGACCGTCATGCCGTCGCGCAGAACCGTGATCTGGTCGGCAACCTTGCGCACTTCGTTCAGCTTGTGGGTGATGATGATCGAGGTGAGGCCCTGGTTGCGGAACTCGATCAACAGGTTCAGCAGCGCATCTGAGTCGCTTTCGTTGAGTGATGCCGTCGGCTCGTCGAGGATCAGGAGCTTCACGCTCTTCGACAGCGCCTTGGCGATCTCGACGAGCTGCTGCTTGCCGACGCCGATGTCGGTGACAAGCGTGTCCGGAGATTCGCGCAGGCCGACTTTTGCGAGCAGCTGCCGCGTGCGGTTGAACGTTTCCTGCCAGCTGATGATGCCGCTCTTGGCATTCTCGTTGCCGAGGAAGATGTTCTCGCCGATCGACAGAAGCGGCACGAGCGCCAGCTCCTGGTGGATGATGACGATGCCGATTTCTTCCGAATCCTTCAGGACCTTGAAGTTGCGGCATTTCGCCTTCGTAGACGATCTCGCCATCGTACGTGCCGGCCGGGTAGACGCCGGAGAGAACTTTCATGAGGGTCGATTTTCCGGCCCCGTTCTCGCCCACCAATGCGTGAATTTCACCCTGACGAACCTTGAGGTTCACATTCTCAAGCGCTTTAACGCCCGGGAACGTCTTGGTGATGTTCCGCATTTCGAGGATTGTATTGTCCATAGTCAAAATCCAACGCCAACAGCCGGAGATACGGCGCGACGATCATAAAAGTGAAGACCGGAACCCGCAACCAGCGGATTCCGGCCAACTTGGTACAGTTACTTCAGCTGGTCAGCCGTGTAGTAACCGCCTTCGACGAGAACCTTCTCGTAGTTGGTCTTGTCGACCGCTACCGGCTTCAACAGGAAGGACGGAACAACCTTGACGCCGTTGTCGTAGGTCTTCGTGTCGTTGACTTCCGGCTCCTTGCCGGACATGACAGCGTCGACCATTGCAACGGTGACCTTGGCGAGTTCGCGCGTGTCCTTGAAGACTGTCGAGTGCTGTTCGCCAGCAATGATCGACTTCACGGACGGAACTTCAGCGTCCTGGCCGGAAACGACCGGGAGCGGCTGATCCGGAGTGCCGTAGCCGACGCCCTTCAGCGACGAGATGATGCCGATGGAGAGACCGTCGTACGGAGACAGGACGGCGTCGACCTTGGCGTCGGTGTAGTTAGCCGAGAGCAGGTTGTCCATGCGGGCCTGGGCTGTTGCGGCGTCCCAACGCAGCGTGCCGACCTTGTCCATGCCGGTCTGGCCGGACTTCACGACGAGCTTGCCGCTGTCGATGTAGGGCTGCAGGACAGACATTGCGCCGTCGTAGAAGAAGAAGGCGTTGTTGTCGTCCGGCGAACCGCCGAAGAGTTCGATGTTGAACGGACCCTTGCCATCCTTGAGGCCGAGGGCGTCAACGATGGAGGTTGCCTGCAGAACGCCAACCTGGAAGTTGTCGAACGTTGCATAGTAGTCGACGTTGGCCGAGTCGCGGATCAGGCGGTCGTAGGCGATGACCTTGATGCCGGCGTCATGAGCCTTCTGGAGAACGTCGGAAAGCGTCGTGCCGTCGATGGCGGCAATGACGAGAACCTTAACGCCCTTGGTGACCATGTTCTCGATCTGAGACAGCTGGTTTGGAATGTCGTCGTCTGCATACTGCAGGTCGGTGCCGTAGCCCGCTGCCTCAAGCTGCTTGACGATGTTGTTGCCGTCGTCGATCCAGCGAGCGGAAGATTTCGTGGGCATTGCGATGCCGACGGTCCCCTTGTCCTGCGCCAGTGCCGGCATAACGAATGAAGCGACGCCAAAGGCGGCCGCAGCCATCAATGAGATAATGGATTTCATTTCTCTCTCCCTTGTTAATAGACGGCGGACGAATATTCGCCCGCCACGAAACTGTGGCAGGTTCCGTAGATTGGATAGTTACTTCAGATGGTGAGAAACGAAGTAGGTCTCCTCCACGATCTCACACGTGTTGAGTGCCAACCAGCACACGGCCGCAAACTCGTATGGAATCTTATAACTGTCAAATAGAATAAGTGGTAAAGTGCATAACAAATTTGGTATATCGTTAAAAAGTATTACTTTTGATGGAAGGCGGATGGGAGGCCGCAACCATGGCGATTGTTTCCGGGTCGATTTCCGAGGATCGGATCGATATCCACAGCGACAATATCGGCGATGATGCCTTTCTGCGTGCGGGCTTGAAGCTGAATCACCTGCGCATGATCGTCGCAATCGAAGATAGCGGACAGATTTCCGCGGCGGCGGAGATCCTGAACATCTCCCAGCCTGCCGCCTCCAGAATGCTCGCTGAAATGGAATCGATCGTTAAGACGCCGCTTTACGAACGAGTCGCCCGCGGTGTCGTGCTGACGACTTTCGGACAAGCACTCGCCAAGCGTGCACGAAAAATTCTGCTGGAACTGCGCGAGGCCAGCCGCGAGATCAGTGAATTGAAGAGCGGCAAGGGCGGTTCCGTCTTCATCGGCGCGGTCACAGCGCCGGCCATGAGCCTGGTTGTTCCGGCCATCGACAAGGTTCGCAAGGCGTTTCCCGGTATCGAGATCAACATAGAGGTCGAGACCAGCAATGTTCTCGCGCGGGAATTGCTCGCCGCCAGGCACGATTTCATCATCGGCCGCATTCCCGACGACGTTAATCCGCGACTCTTCGAAGTGCGCGAGATCGGCGTCGAAAAAGCCTGTCTGATCGTGCGCAGGGACCATCCACTCCTCAAGAAGAATGCGAGCAGCCTCGCCGATCTGCATGGTTACGGGTGGGTCTTCCAGCCGCCGGGCACGCTGCTGCGGCGGACGCTGGAGGATATCTTCCTGGCGGCGGGCGTGCCGTTGCCGGAAAATATCGTCAATACGTCTTCCTTGCTGCTCACCTGCGCGATCATCTGCGAGACGGACGCGATCGCACCCGTTGCGCTGGATGTTGCCCAGTTCCTCGCCGGCCAGGACGCGAAGGCATCCGACGTGCGCGTGCTGCCGACCGATTTCAAGATCGACGTAAAGCCCTACAGCCTCATCACCGCACGCGAGCGCGCCCTGCCTCCGAGCGCGCGGCTTCTCTACGACCTCATCCTCGAGGAAAGCCGGAAGCAGGGAGGCTGAGCGCAAGCCCGGCGCCATGCTGGCGGTGTTCAATGCGCTACTTCGAAGGGAAGGGGCATGTTGTTCGGGCAATCGGTTTTTCAATCCGTTCTGGAGCGGCTGAAAGCAGAAGAAGAAAGCGAAGACGAGGCAGAGGCGTCCGTCGCGCATCGCGTCCACGGCTTCACCACCGGTCTCGCCTTCGACGTGATGGAGGGCGTATCAGCGGCCTCGCAACGGCGCGCGTCAAGCCTATCTCGATAATCTGGAACCGGAGACGCATGTTGCCGCGGCAGACGAAAACATCCAGCCGCAGCCCCTTGCCGAGCCTGAACCGGAAGCCGTCATGCCGGAACATCTTGCGCGCACCGCGCCTGCCGAAATCGCTGCGGAGCTCTCCATCACAGCCGCCGATACACTGCAGACGCTGAACGAAAAGCGCCGTGCCTTTGCCAAGTCGAACCATCCCGATCGCGTCGCGCCTGCATTCCGGGAGAATGCAACGAAGCGCATGATGCTCGCGAACCTGCTGATCGATGAAGCCGTGCGGCGCCGCGGCCGCTGATTATTCGGGGTCCGTCTCTTCCTGTTTGGGAGCCTCGGCGGGTGGCTGCGGCTTGAAAGTCCAGAAGAGCATGTAGAAAGCATAGACGCCGGCGCCGGCCGACAGCACGCCCCAGAACGGGTCGCCGGTAATGAACTCCAGCGCCGCCCAGCCCAGGCACAGGCCGGCACGATCAGCGCCCGCACCCAGACGCGGCGGTAGGCCGGATGGTTTGGATCGAATCCAGCTCGCATGTGTCCCCCGGTCATATTTCGATCACTTGTCTTTAGGATGGATTTCTGAGAATGCGAAAGGGCAACGGGCTTGACGGCTCGAACAGAAAATGGAATGAAAATTCCACAATTGTTACAATTCGGTTTATTTGTTCCGAATTCCAGGGAGGTTCTCATGACAGTCAGATTTGGTCTTCTCGGCGCCGGCCGCATCGGCAAGGTTCACGCGAAAGCCGTGAGCGGCAACGCCAATGCGAAGCTCGTCGCCGTCGCCGACGCGCTTTCCACAGGCGGCCGAAGCGATCGCTTCCGCCTATGGCTGCGAGCTCCGCACCATCGAGGCGATCGAGGCCGCCAAGGATATCGACGCCGTCGTCATCTGCACGCCCGACCGACACGCACGCGGATCTGATCGAGCGCTTCGCCCGCGCCGGCAAGGCGATCTTCTGCGAAAAGCCGATCGATCTCGACGTTGCCCGTGTCAAGGCCTGCATCAAGGTTGTCGATGAGACTAAGGCGCAAGCTGATGGTCGGTTTCAACCGCCGCTTCGACCCGCATTTCATGGCCGTGCGCAAGGCAATCGACGACGGCGCGCATCGGCGAGGTCGAGATGGTGACGATCACCTCGCGAGATCCCGGCGCCCCGCCGGTCGACTACATCAAGCGTTCTGGCGGCATCTTCCGCGACATGACGATCCACGACTTCGACATGGCCCGCTTCCTGCTTGGCGAGGAGCCGATCTCCGTAACCGCAGCGGCCGCTGTCCTTGTCGACAAGGCAATCGGCGAGGCGGGCGACTATGACAGTGTTTCGGTCATTCTGCAGACGAAGTCCGGCAAGCAGGCGATCATCTCCAACTCCCGCCGCGCCACCTACGGCTACGACCAGCGCATCGAAGTGCACGGTTCAAAGGGCATGGTAGCGGCCGAGAACCAGCGTCCGGTCTCGATCGAAGTCGCCAACGGTGACGGCTACACGCGCCCGCCGCTGCACGACTTCTTCATGACCCGTTACACGGAAGCCTACGCCACCGAGATCGCAAGCTTCATCGCCGCGGTCGAGAAGGACGCAACGATTTCCCCCTCCGGCGCCGACGGCCTTGCCGCGCTGGCGCTCGCCGATGCGGCGGTCCAGTCCGTCAAGGAAGGCAAGCTCATCAAGATCGGCTGACGGCAACTCCCGGCCGCGAAGCCGCGCATGAGATGGCCGGGCATACGCCCGGTCATTTCTGCCTTTTGCGCCAATCATCAGCGAAACTTGAAATAAGTATCAATGCTTCGCCTTTGACGCGAGGGCGCTTGGGGACTATCAGCGCCCGATACCGCATTGCCCCCCAGGCCTCCCATGACCCTTGATCGTTTCGCTCCCGCCATTTTTGTCCTCCTTTGGTCTACCGGCTGGGTCGTCGCGAAATATGCGGCACGCCATTCGGAGCCCTTCACCTTCCTCGGCATCCGTTATGCGCTTTCGGCGCTGGCGTTTTTCGCTCTCTGCTGGGTGCTGAAGGCGAAATGGCCGGATCGCGCGACTGTTCTGCGCGCGATCTATTCCGGTTTCTTTCTGCACGGATTCTATCTTGCCGGCCTGTGGTGGGCGATTGCCAATGGCGTTGCGGCTGGCATTTCCGGGATCATCGCCGCGCTGCAGCCGCTGCTGACGGCGATGGTGGCGCCCTTCCTGATCGGCGAACGCCTGCAGCCCACCCAGAAGTTCGGACTTCTCCTCGGCTTCTTCGGCATAGCGATCGCCGTTTCCCCGAAACTTTTCGATCCAGCCTCCGCGAGCCTCGTTCACGCCGCGGTGCCGCTCGCGATCAATCTAATCGCCATGGTCTCCGTCACATACGGCACGATCTACCAGAAGAAACACTTGCAGACGGGTGATCTCAAGACGATCGCGACGATGCAATATGTCGGGGCGCTTATCATCACCCTGCCGCTCGCGCTCGCCTTCGAGCGGCTGCATTTCGATGCAACGCCAGAGGCTCTCGGCGCGCTGATCTGGTCGGTCTTTGGCCTGTCGATGGGCGGGATCGGGCTGCTTCTTTACCTGATCCGCCGCGGCCAGGTCTCGCGGGCGCATCGCTGATCTACCTGATGCCGCCGACGGTCGCGATCGAGGCCTTCATCGCTTTCGGCGAACCGCTGACCGTGCCGCTGATCATCGGAACGATCGTGGTCGTCACCGGCGTCTCTCTGACGAACCGGAAGAGCGCCCGGATGGCTGAGGCTTGATCAAGCCTAATGGTTGGCATGGGTCAACCGCGCGATTTTGCGCACATGCGTGACGGCCGCGGTACCGCCGGCTGTCTTGGTGAACAGATCGAGCTTCTCTTCCTCGCTGTCATCAACCGGCGTCAGCGCCTGGTCCATGTAGTTTTTTGATGCCGGATTTCGTTTGATGAGGAACGCAGGTGCGCTCATGCGCAGGATGGAGCCTGCCAACGCGACGTGCTTGGCAACGGTTTCCCACACGAATTGCGGCCAGAAGACGAGGGGATGCTCCTGCGGCAATCCGGGCCGCCGTTCCGAGGGGTGCTTCAGCCGCAGCAGACCGCTTTGCAGGGGATGCACTTTTTCGAGCGGCACCGTCGTTGCAAAGGACACCAGCACCTTGACGAGGCTTGCAAGCGGCAAGCCAGCGCCGACGGCCCAGCGCAGCAGTCTTCACATGTTCCGGCGAATAGTAGACAACCGCCTCGTGATAGATGCTCTCCCATTCCTGCCGGCTCATCTTCTCGTGCGCAGTCCGCAGACATCTTCAACATCATTGGGTCTTCGAGGATCGCATCCATCGGGATACCCTCGCAGAGCGTCTGGTGATCCTCCAGACCAGCAGCGTCAGGACGGAAGAACTCGATGACATCGAGCGGCAGTTCGTGCTGAATGATCTTGATGTCGCGGCGAATGGTTTCCGGCGTGTCGGAAGGAAGCCGGGATTCTGACCCAGCGTCATGATGCCCTGCGCTTTCCAGGCGAGCAGCATCTTCCGGTATTCGGTGATCTTGTTCTGGTTCTTCTTGGCGGCCGTCAAATTGTCGGGATTGACGTTCTCCAGGCGGTAAAACACGTGACGCCGGCGCGTTTTGCCTTCGATGAAGTTCGGGATCTTGTCGACAGAGCATATCGACCTGGATCATTCAGGCCGAGCGGGATGCCATGCCCTTCCTTCAGTTCAATCAGCCGGTCGAAGATCGCTTCCCAGTCCTTGTTGCGGGCGAAGTTGTCGTCGGTGATGAAAAATTTGTGGATGCCCTGCGCCCAGTTCATCCGCACCAGCTTCGATATCGTCAGTGAACGAACGGGATTTGCGGCCCTGCACATTGATGATCGTGCAGAACGAGCACTGGTAGGGGCAGCCGCG
This sequence comes from Rhizobium yanglingense, assembly GCF_977109285.1. Classification (NCBI taxonomy): domain Bacteria; kingdom Pseudomonadati; phylum Pseudomonadota; class Alphaproteobacteria; order Hyphomicrobiales; family Rhizobiaceae; genus Rhizobium; species Rhizobium yanglingense. Next base: position 4,137 of record NZ_CDSAWY010000001.1, on the reverse strand, counting down.
GCCGGCATCGAAGCTGCTGCTTAGCCCGAGCGTGTGTTCGACATTTTTTTTGGGCAGGAAGGGGACAGGCGTGCCGCCGATGCCCGGAAGGTCGTTCATGAAATTGTAGACCGGCTCGAGCTCGCCATAGGCCGCGTCCTGCAAGACCTTGTCGAGCCCTGCCTTCGGCCTCGCCGGCGAACATCGAAATGCCCATCTCCCGGCAGGCGTCGAGTTCGACCGCCTTGCCGTCGAGCATCGAAAGACAACCGGAAACGTGAAAGCCGCCCCATGAGACTGAATGCCCGCGGCGCGAAACGGCCGGGCAATGTCGAGCGCCCGCGGATACTGGTTCGACTGAACGCCGACCAGCGCGACCATGCCAAAATTATCGTGCTGCCTCAGCAGCGCGAGAGCAGTTGCCGGAATATGCACGCGTGTGTTGGTTTCGTCGATCACCTTGATGTCGATGCCGACGCCGGGGCCGAGCACTTCGCGCTCCGCGCAGTCTGCCGCAATCCAGAAGACCGCCACGAGTTCGAAGGGATCATGGCCCGCCACCAGCGGATCACATAGCCGTCGTCGTCATAGTGCGACGGCTTGAGCAGAATGAGCTGAAAGCGGCGGCTGCCGGACGCTACGGGTGATCGCAAGGTCTATCTCTCTTATTGAATAAGCAGTCTGTCGTTGAATGCACTCAATGAGGGCCAGTGTCGCGAAGGCGCTGGCATGCAACCGGAAATTGCTAAGATCGGCAGATATGCCCGGAAAATAGCAATGCAGTCCGCGATAGTGTCACATGTCGCGGGCGCGCAGTCCTTTCAACTGTTGGCCGGACGCTAATTTCACCTAGGCTTAAAGCAAAAAAAGGCCGGAAATTTACGGCCTCTTTCGTATGCTCAAGACCTGTTCGCGACGCTGACCAGCCATTGCGGGGGCCCTTGCGACGTATGCCTCCAGCGCCGTCCTGGACGGATCCGCGTGAGCCTGTGGCCGCGGTAGGCTCGCCATGCTTGCGGCCAGGGCGGCCGTGCGCATTACGGGCGCCGCCGGGATGATGGCGGTTCGCATCGGCGCTGCCGTGGCGCTGTTGCGGCTTCTTGGCCAGTCGGAAATCGGAAGTCGATACGAGGTCGTTGTCCAGGCCCTTGGGGTGTCGCTTCGCCAGTTATGGCCGCGGAAGTCCTCGTACGGGCCGTCGCGCTCGGGACGCGGACGGCGCTCGCGGCGTTCCTCGTTGTTGGCGCGGACCTTGGCCGGCTTCGCCTTCGCGGCGCGGACGGCGGTCCTGGCGATTGCCGAGGCGCTCTTCACCCGGACGGCCATCGCCGCGACCTTCGCCACCACGGCCCTGGCCACCGCGATTGCGGTTGTTGCCGTTGCCGTTGCCGTTGCCGCGGCGCGGAGCCGCGCGCATGTCTGCCGGCGCCTCGCCGCTGGCAACGATGATCTCGATGCCCATCAGCTTTTCGATATCGCGCAGCAGGCGTGCCTCATCCGGCGCGCAGAAGGCGATTGCGATGCCGTCGCGGCCGGCGCGAGCCGTGCGGCCGATGCGGTGCACATAGGCGTCCGGCACTTCCGGCAGATCGTAGTTGAACACATGGCTGACGGCCGGGATATCGATGCCGCGGGCGGCAACGTCGGTTGCGATCGAAGTCTTGATGCCTCCGTCGCGGAATGCCTTCAGGGCGCGCTCGCGCTGGCCCTGGCTCTTGTTGCCGTGGATGAAGACGACCGAATAGCCGACGTGATCGAGATGCTTCATCAGCTTCTCGGCGCCGTGCTTGGTGCGCAGGAACACGATCGCGCGGCCATCCGGATTTCGGAAAGCGACTTCTTCAGCAGTTCCGTCTTGTCATTCTTGCCGCCGACAAAGTGGACGTACTGTTCGACCTTGTCCGCAGCCTTGCCGGAAACCTCTTCCACCTTGATCGGATCGGTCAGGTATTCGCCCGGAATTGGCAATCGCCTTCGGCGTGACTTCCGAAAGAGCATGGTCTGGCGGGTAACTCAAAACAGCTTGGCGATGTTCTCCAGGTCTTCGCCAAGGGCCAGGCCGATCAAGCGTCGCTCGTCGGCGCGCGATAGCGCACCGTGGTTCACGTGATGGCGCGGCGGTTGACGAGGTCGAGGAGGCGGCCGGGTCTGGCCGCGGAATCTCGGTGCCGCGTTCAAGCTGCAGCTGCTGCTTGTTGATGGACACGCCGCCGACAACGACATTGATGCGCAGCGGCGACTTGCGGACGAAGTTCTTGAGGTTCTCGGCGATCTGGTTCACCAGCTCGCGGGTCGGAGCGAGATAGCGTACGCGTCGTCGATCTCGGGACGCCTGTTTCATGGGCGAGCAGTTTTTGAATGAGCGGCAGGCCGAAGGCAGCCGTCTTGCCAGTGCCGGTCTGGGCGAGGCCGATCAGATCGCGACCTTCGAGGAGAAGAGGGATTGCCTGCGCCTGAATGGGCGTTGGCGTTTCAATGCCGAGCTGAAAAAGCGTGGCGACGATCGGCTGGACACAGAGCAATTCAAAATTAGTCAAGTCATAACCTTTCGGGCGCCGAAACGATGTGCCGGATCACACCATGCGGTCCGGTCTCGTTCTGGCGTCAAGAACCCCGCGTGAAGTGGGAACTTGTGTGTTGGAAAAACTTTCCACGCTCTCGCCGCGCTTCGATAGCAGTCCTATGAAATGCGCTTTTATCCTTCTTCTTGTACCGTCTCTTTTCGCGGGGCAGCTCACGCGGCGGCCGGAAGGTGAAAGCTGGGCCTCATTGATTAGTCAGGTTGAAAGTCAGACATGCTAGAGAAAGGTGATGCGCCGCCGCCTGAACGAGCGGCGGCGTGCCGCACACATACTCCTTAATAGCCGGGGCAGACCTGAACTCTCACCCATACGTCCGCTCGGTGATCGTAGCGGCGTTCCACGCCGCAATATCCATAATTGCGGTAATAGGAGGGGTAAGGCCGATCGTCGGAGCGATAGTCAGGCCGGTAGGGCCGGTGGTGGCTTCCCGATAGACCGGATAAGGCCTGTAGTAGGGCCTGTCATCAGGTGTATGGTCGCTGCCGTAATAAGGTCCCGAAGTAGGCTCCATAGTAAGATCCGGGATAATAATAGCCGTAGCCAGGGTAGGGACGCGCAGCCTGCGAGAGCAGGATGCCGCCGATTGCTCCGGCCGCAACACCGCCCCAAAACCATCGCGCGAACCGGCGTCCGCCGATTTGCCGAAATGAGGGAGGTGCCAGTCAAAGTCAACGCCATACGACCCCGCCGCCATGCTTTTGTGAAGTACGGACATGATCGTCTCCTTTCATAGACGAACTTGTTTCTTGAAGCCGATTAGGAAACCGTGGCGAAACGCGGCCAACTGATCGAGTTCAGTCTTACAACGTGGGAGATTATAGCATAGTTCCTGGATCTTCTTGGGCCGAACTTCGTTGTCCCGGCTTCAGATTTCCGGAACTTGTGATCGTTAAAACCTTGTTAAACGGCTTACACCTATAGTGGATGCCAGAACAAAACTCCTTCTGCGAGCGAGGCGACATCTTTTGACATCGAGCGGGAACCTTCTCGAACTGGCATGCAGCCGGATCGCAGATCTGGATACGCCTGCCTATGTAGAGAACAGCGAGCTTCGCTACGTTGCCGTCAACGAAGCCTATGCCGCTTCTTCGGCAGGCAAATTCCAGTTTGACGGCCACCGGAGCCCGCGAAATTCTCGATCGTCCGGAAGGGAGGAGCGTGAAGACAAGGAGCGCCGCGCGCTCGTCTTCGGCGCCGAAACCGCCATCTGCTTCGATGCCGCCGCAACCGAGCATGAGCGGATCCAATAGAAGCTTTCATCATCGCAAGACGGCCTATGCTCGGTATCTTCGAGGCGCGCGCGCAGCCCCGCGGCACGGTGCTTCTCGGGGCCGGATCAGGCTTTGCTCGCCGATTTCGAGCGCGTCCGTGCCACGCTGGAAAAACTCGATCATCCGGTCGGCATTTTCGCCGATGCCGACGGCCGCCCGCTGATCGTCGATTGGGCCTATCGAAACGGAGGCAAAGCATCGCCCGCTGAAACCGGGTGGCACGAGAGCGTGAACGAGCTCGATCTCCTCCGGACCAAGATCATGGAAGACCTGCCGGTCGCCGCCTTCGCGCGCGATGAACAGCA